>NZ_CP107904.1:2400000-3000000 GCF_036013975.1 Kitasatospora sp. NBC_00458 | reverse complement strand
GTCCGTTCTCAGCCCCCTCGGGGGCCCGACCACCATCACTGTGGAGTTGCCGTGCGTGCTGTGATCGCCGAGGACTCGGTCCTGCTCAGGGTCGGGCTGGTCAAGGTCCTGGAGGCGGTGGGCTTCGAGGTGGCCGCCGCGGTCGGGGACGCCGAGGCGCTGCTCGCCGCGGTCGAGGAGCACCGCCCGAAGGTGGTGGTGGCCGACGTCCGGATGCCGCCGGGCTACACCGACGAGGGCGTCCGGGCCGCGTTGCTGATCCGCCGGCAGTGGCCGGAGGTGGCGGTGCTGCTGCTCTCCCAGTTCGTGGAGGAGCGGTACGCCGCCGACCTGCTGGCCACCAACACCAGCGGGGTCGGCTACCTGCTCAAGCAGCGGGTGGCCAATGTGGACGACTTCGTGGAGGCGCTGCAGCGGGTCGCGGAGGGCGGTACCGCGCTGGACCCGGAGGTGGTCGCGCAGCTGCTGGTCCGCCGCCACCGGGATCCGCTGGAGCGGCTGACCCCGCGGGAGCGGGACGTGCTGGGCCTGATGGCGGAGGGCCGGTCCAACGCGGCGATCGCCGGTGCCCTGGTGGTCAGCGACAGCGCGGTGGCCAAGCACATCAACTCGATCTTCGCCAAGCTCGACCTGCCGCCGGCCGACGACAGCCACCGCCGGGTGCTGGCGGTGCTGCGCTTCCTGGAGGTCGGGTAGCCGTGCCGAACCGCGCGAGGGAGCAGGAGAGGGAGAAGGAGAAGGAACGGCGGACGGGACAGGAGAGGGAGGAGAGCGGAGGCACGGGAGAGCGCACCCCCCGGCGGCGGGGGCGGGGCGGTGGGCAGGAGCCGCCCGCGCGCGGGTACCGGGCCTGGCGGGTGCTCGGGCTGCTGGCCCTGGTCGTGACGCTGGTCGTCGGCGCGGTGCAGACCTGGGCGATGGTCGTGCAGCAGCGGAGGGAATCGGAGAAGTCGTACCCGGTGGCCGTGACCAGGGTCGTGCTGGACACTGGCTCGGCGACCGTCCGGATCCGGCCGGGGCAGGAGGGGAGGGTGGTGGTCCGGCAGGAGCTGGACTGGATGATCCGCCCGCCGCTCGTCTCGGTGCTCTTCGACCGGACCGACCTCAGGGTCGGGATGCGCTGCAACCAGGTGATACCGGCGGCCGAGCTCGGCTGCGGTGCGGAGATCGAGCTGGAGGTGCCGGTAGGCGTCTCGGTGGAGGGCACCGGGTCCTCCGGCAGTGTGGAGGTGACCGGGGTGACCGGGGAGGTGCGGCTCGACTCCACCTCGGGGTCGATCCGGTTGACGGACCTCCCGGGGCCGGTGGCCGTGAGCACCACCTCGGGGTCGGTGAAGGGGACGGGACTCGCTTCCGCCTCCGCGGAGGTGCGGGCGACCTCGGGCTCGGTCGACCTGTCGTTCGTCCGGCCGCCGCAGGTCGTGGACGTCGGGGCGACGTCCGGGGCGGTGACGCTGGGCCTGCCGCGGGGCTCGGGCTACCGGTTCAACGGAGGCATCGTGTCGGGCTCCCGCCACATCGACCCGCTGCTGGCGGACCAGTCCAGCACCAACCAGGTCCGGGTCTCGGTGACCTCAGGCTCGGTGACGGTCCTCTCCGTTCCCGGTGCCACGTCGGAGGGCTGACCCGCGACCGCGCCCGCAGCCACGATCGCCCGGCCCGGCCCGGCCCGGCCCGGCCCGGCCCGGCGCGGCCACGCCCGCCGCATCGCGGTAGCGCGCCCGCACTCGCGCCCGCACCCCGCCCCCGGACCCCCCGAACGCCCGTCTCCCGGCCCGATCCCCCGGGTGGGGGACAATGAAGAGTCCCGAGCCCCCTTCCCCGAGGTCAGCCGCGCATGACAGCCACGCCCGCACCCACCGCGACCAGCACCGAGTTCGCGCCGCTGAACATCGGTCCGATGCGGGTCTGGCCGCCCGTCGTGCTGGCGCCGATGGCCGGCATCACCAACGCGCCCTTCCGCACCCTCTGCCGTGAGCAGAGCGGGGGCAAGGGTTTGTACGTCTCCGAGATGATCACCACCAGGGCCCTGGTGGAGCGCAACGCCAAGACCATGCAGCTGATCAAGTTCGACCCGAGTGAGAAGCCCCGCTCGATCCAGCTGTACGGCGTGGACCCGGTGACCGTCGGCAAGGCGGCCCGGATGATCGCCGACGAGGGCCTGGCCGACCACATCGACCTGAACTTCGGCTGCCCCGTCCCCAAGGTGACCCGCAAGGGCGGCGGCTCGGCGCTGCCGTACAAGCGCAACCTGCTGCGCGAGATCCTCCGGGAGGCCGTGGCCAACGCCGGCGACCTCCCGGTCACCATGAAGATGCGCAAGGGCATCGACGACGACCACCTCACCTTCCTGGACGCCGGCCGGATCGGCGCGGAGGAGGGGGTGTCCGCGATCGCCCTGCACGGGCGCACCGCCGCTCAGCACTACGGCGGCACCGCGGACTGGTCGGCGATCGCCCGGCTGCGCGAGTCCGTCCCGGCGGAGATCCCGGTGCTCGGCAACGGGGACATCTGGTCCGCGGACGACGCGCTGCGGATGATGCGCGAGACCGGCTGTGACGGCGTGGTCGTCGGGCGCGGCTGCCTGGGCCGGCCGTGGCTGTTCAAGGACCTGGTGGCGATCTTCGAGGGCGAGGTCGACTACGCCCGCCCGACCTTCGCCGACGTGTCGCGCGCGATGGTCCGCCATGCGCAGCTGCTCGGCGAGTGGCTGGGGGACGAGGCCCGTGGTGTGATCGACTTCCGCAAGCACGTCGCCTGGTACACCAAGGGCTTCTCGGTCGGTTCGGAGCTGCGCGTGAGGCTCGCGAACTCCTCCTCGTTGGCCGAACTGGCCGAAACCCTCGCCCTGGTGGAGCAGTCGCAGGCCTGGCCGGCCGGTGCCGACGGCCCGCGGGGGCGGACCAGCGGCAACAACCGGGTGGTTCTGCCCGAGGGCTGGTTGGACGATCCGTACGACTGTGCCCGACCGGGCGCAGACGCCGAATCGGATACATCCGGCGGATGATCTGTCCGTAGTGGCGAAGACACCCCTTCAGGGCCTCTCGCCACCTCGTCCCAGCCCTCTTTGCCGATCTGGCCAAGAGGGCTCCCTTTTGGCAGCCAAGCATCACGGAACGAGCATGTTTCTGGACGGAGTGCGACGATCGACGGAGTCGGCCTACGTTCGAGCGGTGAGATGCGCTGGTGACGCTTGCCACATGCGGGGTCGGTGGAGGGTGGCCGACAGGACGAAATGAACAAGTCGCCGGTGGATCGCTTCCCGAAGGGGGGTGGCGGCGGATCGCCCGCTCAGGGTGCAGGAAATCAAGCCGGGGCGTCAGGTCGGATGGCCGACCGCTACCCTCCGTCCCCCTCGTGTGATCTTCCTGTTTCGCAGCGTTCAAGACTTGAACGCTAGCTAGCGTCATCCGGACGATTTCATCAACAGAGGTGAACGCCTTTATGTGCATTCGATCTATCGGGTTACCGCTGGGTACCGGCCTCGTACGGCCTATTGGCAGCGCAGAAGTGCCTTCGAAATGGGTATGTTCTCCGGCGTCAGGGCAACCGTGTGCGAGGAGACAACCCCGTGTCGTCCCAGCAGAAGTTTGTTTACTCCTTCACTGAAGGAAACAAGGACCTCAAGGACCTTCTCGGCGGCAAGGGCGCGAACCTGGCCGAGATGACCAACCTCGGGCTCCCCGTCCCTCCGGGGTTCACGATCACCACCGAGGCCTGCAAGGTCTTCCTGGAGACCGGCAGCGAGCCCTCCTCGCTCCACGAGGAGATCAGCGCCCACCTGGACGCCCTTGAGCACGAGATGGGCAAGAAGCTCGGCCAGGCCGACGACCCGCTCCTCGTATCCGTCCGCTCGGGCGCCAAGTTCTCCATGCCCGGCATGATGGACACGGTCCTGAACATCGGCCTCTCCGACGTCTCGGTGGTCGGCCTGGTGGCGCAGTCCGGCAACGAGCGGTTCGCCTGGGACTCCTACCGCCGCCTGGTCCAGATGTTCGGCAAGACCGTGCTGGGCGTCGACGGCGAGCTGTTCGAGGAGGCCCTGGACGAGGCCAAGCACGCCAAGGGCACCGCCAACGACCTCGACCTGGACGCCGCCGACCTCCGGCAGCTGGTCGAGGAGTTCAAGGCCATCGTCGAGCGCGAGACCGGCCGGGCCTTCCCGCAGGACCCGCGCGAGCAGATGGACCTCGCCATCCACGCCGTCTTCCACTCCTGGAACGGCGACCGGGCGCGCCTCTACCGCCGCCAGGAGCGCATCCCGAACGACCTGGGCACCGCGGTCAACGTCTGCAGCATGGTCTTCGGCAACCTCGGCGAGGACTCCGGCACCGGCGTCGCCTTCACCCGTGACCCCTCCACCGGCACCCAGGGCGTCTACGGCGACTACCTCTCCAACGCCCAGGGCGAGGACGTCGTCGCCGGCATCCGCAACACCCTGCCGCTGGCCGAGCTGGAGAAGCTCGACAAGAAGTCGTACGACGAGCTCATGGCGATCATGCAGACGCTTGAGAACCACTACCTCGACCTCTGCGACATCGAGTTCACCATCGAGCGCGGCAAGCTCTGGATGCTGCAGACCCGGGTCGGCAAGCGCACCGCCGCGGCCGCCTTCCGGATCGCCGTCCAGCTGGTCGACCAGGGCCTGATCGACCTGGACGAGGCCCTCATGCGGGTCACCGGTGGCCAGCTCTCCCAGCTGATGTTCCCGCGCTTCGCCCCCGACGCCGAGTCCAAGCAGATCGCCCGGGGCCTCGCCGCCTCGCCCGGCGCCGCGATCGGCAAGATCGTCTTCGACTCGTACACCGCCGTGAAGTGGTCGCGCTCCGGCGAGAAGGTCATCCTGGTCCGCCGCGAGACCAACCCGGACGACCTGGACGGCATGATCGCCGCCGAGGGCATCCTCACCTCGCGCGGCGGCAAGACCTCGCACGCCGCCGTCGTCGCCCGAGGCATGGGCAAGACCTGTGTCTGCGGCGCCGAGGAGCTTGAGGTCGACACCAAGCGCCGCCGGATGACCACCTCCAACGGCCTGGTGCTGGAGGAGGGCGACGTCGTCTCGATCGACGGCGCGACCGGCAAGGTCTACCTCGGCGAGGTACCCGTGCTCCCCTCCGCGGTGGTGGAGTACTTCGAGGGCACCCTGCACGCGGGCGCCGACGTCCAGGGCGGTCTCGTCCAGGCCGTGCACCGGCTGATGTCGCACGCCGACGGCCGCCGCCGGCTCGCCGTGCGCGCCAACGCGGACAATGCCGAGGACGGCGGGCGCGCCCGCCGCTACGGCGCCCAGGGCATCGGCCTCTGCCGCACCGAGCACATGTTCCTCGGGGAGGAGCGCCGCAAGGAGGTCGAGCACCTGATCCTCGCGGACAACGACAAGGACCGCGAGGCCGCGCTCTCCACCCTGCTGCCGCTGCAGAAGGGCGACTTCCTGGAGCTCTTCCAGGCGATGGACGGGCTGCCCGTCACCGTCCGCCTGCTCGACCCGCCGCTGCACGAGTTCCTGCCCGACATCACCGAGCTGTCGGTGCGCGTCGCGCTCGCCGAGGCCCGCAAGGACCCGAACGAGAACGACCTGCGCCTGCTCCAGGCGGTGCACAAGCTGCACGAGCAGAACCCGATGCTGGGCCTGCGCGGTGTCCGCCTCGGCCTGGTCATCCCCGGCCTGTTCGGCATGCAGGTCCGTGCCATCGCCGAGGCCGCGGCCGAGCGGAAGCTGGCCGGCGCCGACCCGCGCCCCGAGGTGATGATCCCGCTGGTCGGCACCGTCCAGGAGCTGGAGCTGGTCCGCGACGAGTGCGAGCGCGTGCTCGCCGAGGTCGCCCAGTCCACCGGCGTCCAGCTGGACATCAAGCTCGGCACCATGATCGAGCTGCCGCGCGCCGCCGTGACGGCGGGCCAGATCGCCGAGGCCGCCGAGTTCTTCTCCTTCGGCACCAACGACCTCACCCAGACGGTCTGGGGCTTCTCCCGCGACGACGTCGAGGCCTCCTTCTTCACGGCCTACCTGGAGAAGGGCATCTTCGGGGTCTCCCCGTTCGAGACCATCGACCGCGACGGCGTCGGCGCGCTGGTCAAGCACGCCGTCGAGGCCGGCCGGGCCACCCGCCCCGACCTCAAGCTCGGTGTCTGCGGCGAGCACGGCGGCGACCCGGACTCGGTGCACTTCTTCCACGAGGTGGGGCTGGACTACGTCTCCTGCTCCCCCTTCCGGATCCCGGTGGCGCGCCTGGAGGCAGGCCGCGCCGCCATCGAGACCGCGGGCAGCGACTCGCGCTGAGGGCTCTGAGCCCCTCGGCACGGTCGATTCGCTGACCGCATCCCCTCCACCCGGGAGGGGCGTACACCGGAGCTCGGCGCAGGAGAACCGGCGTACGTGAGGCGGCCGGGGCGGGAACGGACAACGGCGTCCGTCCCCGTCCCGGCCGCTGCTTTTCCCCGGCCGGAGCCCCGGTCGGCACCTAGGCCGCGCCGACCCGGCTGCCGCCGTGCCCTGCCCCCGGTCGCCCCGCCTCCGGTCGCCGTGCCCCGGCGCCGTCCTCCCGCTGACGCGGCCTCGCCCCATCCGACGCCCTTCGCGGGTGTCCCGCCTGGCCGGTCTCCCGCCCCGCCGGTGTGTCGGCGGCCACGCGCGCGGTTGCCCGGTCCCGGCCCGGTCGGCTGCCAAGCTGGGCCCATGACCAGCAGAAACCGCCTGTTCACCCTCCTGGCCGTGCTGCTCTGCGTGCTCGCCGCCGCAGTCGGGTACGTCCTGTCGGACGACGCCGGCGACAGCACGTCCAAGGCCTCCGCGACGCCCTCCGCCGGACCGGCGACGCCCGGGTCCGACGGGCCCGCGACGCCGAAGCCCACCGCACCGAGGCCCACGCCGCCGAAGACCTCCCCTCCCGCCGGTACCGCGTCCGCCCCGGGCACGCCCGTCCCCGCCGGGACCTGGGTGCCGACCGACGCGTCGCTCGCCGACGTCTGCCGGACGAAGCTGCCGGCCCAGGCGGTCGACACCCTCGGCCTGATCGCGAAGGGCGGCCCCTACCCCTACCGCTCGGACGGCATCGTCTTCGAGAACCGGGAGAGCCGTCTCCCGCGGAAGGCCTCGGGCTACTACCACGAGTTCACCGTCGTCACGCCCGGCTCGGCGGACCGCGGCGCCCGACGGGTGGTCACGGGCGGTTCGGGCGAGCAGTACTGGACCGCGGACCACTACGCCACCTTCCAGGAGATCGACGTCCGCTGCTGACCACGGCGTTGCGGGCGTCCGCGCCGCTGACCGCCGCGCCGCTGACCGCCGCGCCGCCGACCGCCGCGCCGTGGTCGGTCCGCGCCGTGGCCGGTCCGCCGCCGCGGCGGGCCTGGCGGAGGCCCCGCCCCGGTCGGCCTGCTCCGGCCGGCCGCCCACCGGACCGCCTCCGGAGCCTCCTCGCCGAAAGTACTTTCCACATCGGAAAGTGGATGCCATAGTGGAATCGCCGCGATGCACTCCGAAGCGCCGCACGACAGGGGGATCCCATGAGCACGTCCGAGCCCGTCCGACCCGCGATGCCCCCCGCCGAGGCCCTGCGCCTCGCCGACCGCGCCAAGGCGGCGGCCCAGGCCCCGGGTCGCCTGCCCGCCTGGTACGGTCCGGCCTTCGCGGCGGCGTTCACCGCCTACGGGGCCGGCGTCGGGCAGGCGATCGGTGCCGGGATCGGCTGGCTGAGCGCCGTGCTCGGGGTGGCCTTTGCCGCACTGACCGGCGTACTGGCCAGGATCGCCGTGACCGGGGCGGGGATCGTGCACCGTCCGGCTCCCGGTTACGGCGGCCCGGCCGTGCTGGCCGTCCTCGGGGTGTTCGCCGCCGGTGCGGCCGCTGCGGGCCTGGTGCTGCTGGCCGGTGGCGGCGTGCGGTGGACGGGGGCGGCGGCCGGGCTCGCCGCCGGCGCGGCGTTCTGGGCGGGAACCGGCCGGCTCGCCGGGCGGATCCGGCGGGACGAGGCGGCCCGCTGATGCCCGCCTCGTTCGACCCGCTGCTCCAGCATCCGACCAGGCTCACCGTGCTGGCCTTCCTGAGCGCCTGTGCGGAGGCCGAGTTCGGCACGGTCCGCGATCACTGCGAGGTCTCCGACTCGGTGCTCAGCAAGGCCGCGACCGCGCTGGAGCAGGCGGGCTACCTCAAGGTCAGGAAGGGGTCGGCCGGCCGGCGTCCGCGCACCTGGCTCGTGGCGACCAGAGCCGGCCGCCGGGCCCTCGCCGAGCACCTCGCCGAGCTCCAGCGCCTGGTCGCCGCCGCCGAGGCCGCGGGCGCCGCGACCGAGGCGGCCGCTCCCGCCGACGCCGCTCCCGCGGATTCCGTTCCCAGGGACTCGACCCCCGCCGACGACTGACGCGCCCCGCCCCGCCCCGGCGCGGGTTCCGGTGGCCGGCCCCGGCGCCGTGCACCGCCGCCGTGCACCGGCCGACGTCGCCGCCCGGGGTTCACCGGGCCCGCCGCCAGGTGATCCGGGAGTGCGGGCCGTGCGGGCCCCCGGCCAGCAGGGTGGCCAGCTCCTGCAGCACGGGGGCCGGGTCGCGCCGCAGCTGGAGCGGGGTGGTGCGGACCACCGGCAGGCCGGCGGCGGTGAGCCGGTTGGCCCGGGTGAGGCTCCGCTCGTGGTCGGCCGGGCGCAGGTGCCAGGCCCGGGAGTCGATCTCCAGCGCGACGCAGGCCCGTGGCCAGTAGGCGTCCGGCACGGCCAGGAACCGCCCGTCCAGGAGGAGCACCGGGTTCCAGAGCGGCTCCGGGAGTCCGGCGCCCCGCACCGCGTCCCGGGCCTCGCCCTCGACGACCGAACGGACCCCGGCGGTCAGCTCCTCCACCACCCCGGCCAGCCGGGGCAGTTCCAGGGCGCCCGGCCGGGCCGTCAACTGGTCCAGCAGCTCGCCGAGTTCGCAGTGCCGCCGCTGGACGGCCTCGGCGCAGAGCGCCCGGAACCGGCGCCGGCCGCTCTCCCGGGGGGCGAGGTCGGCCAGTGCCCGGGCGACCGTGGTGCTCCAGAGCCCGTCGTCGCGTTCGAACCCGTCCGGCATCGTCCCGGCCGCGCGGTGGATCCGGACGAACCCCCGGTCGGCCACCCGTCGCCCGCCCGGGACCAGGACGTCGACCGCGGCCAGGTCGGCCGGGTGCCCGGCGGAGGGCAGCCCGGCGTCGGCCAGCACGGCGGCCCCGGTCAGCAGGACCTCGCCGCGCGGCGCGTTCGCCCGGCCCCTGGGTGCCGCGTACGCGAGCGCGGCCCGCAGGCGCTGGTGCGGCGTCAGCCGCCCGGTCTGCAGGCAGACCACCCGGGGCAGCACCTGCTGCCACGGCCCGTCCGGCCGCAGCCGGTGGGCGATGGTGCCGGACGGCACCCCGAGCCGGTGCAGCTGCGCGCGGGTCACGATGTGCTGCTGGTCGGCGCCGAGCAGCCGCAGCGGGTCGACGGGGCAGGCGGTGCGGGTCATGCCCGGGGTGCTTCCCGCCGGGGTGGGCGGTATGCGAAACGTCGCCCGTAGGGGTAAGGCCGGGTCAAACGCGGTTGACGTGACACCGGTTCGGCGGCTGGACTCGGGGGCGATGACGACTCCTCACACCGGCCCCGCGCCCGCCGCTTCCGACCCGATCGACCTGAGCGACTCGCCCGACACGCCCGGCGCACCCGGCACGTCCACCGCCTCCACCGCCTCCACCGCCTCGCCCGCGCTCGACGCGCTCGAAGGCCTCTCCGTCGGCGACGCCTTCGGCGCCCAGTTCTTCGTCCCGGCCACCGCCAGGGCCCACCTGGCCGCCCGTACCGCACCGCCGGGCCCCTGGCCGTGGACCGACGACACCGAGATGGCGTGCTCGGTGTACGCCGCGCACACCGAGCGCGGGAGCGTCGACACCTTCGACCTCACCCACGCCTTCGCCCACCGGCACGACTTCGACCGGGGCTACGGCCCGGCCGCCAACCGGCTGCTCCGGCTGATCCGCGAGGGCGGTGACGCCGGGGCTCTGGCCGCCGAACTCTTCGACGGTCAGGGCTCCTACGGCAACGGGGCCGCGATGCGGGTCGCCCCGCTGGGGGCGGCCCACGCCGGGGACCCGGGCGCCGCGGTCGAGCCGGCCGCGGCGAGCGCCCTGATCACCCACACCCACCCGCAGGCCGTGGACGGTGCCATCGCCGTCGCGGTGGCCGCGGCCTTCGCCGTGCGGGCCCGGACCGGGAGCACGACCCCGGAGGGCTTCCTGGAGTCGGTGCGGGACCTCACGCCGGTCGGCGCCGTACGGGACGGCCTCACCGACGCGGTCGCACTGGTGGGGGAGCGGGACTCCGCGGCCGTCGCGAACGTGCTCGGCAACGGCAGCCGGGTCAGTGCGGCCGACACCGTGCCGTACGCGCTCTGGTGCGCGGCCCGGCGGCTCACCGACTACCGCGGTGCGCTCTGGGAGGCCGTGGGCGCCGGCGGGGACATGGACACCGTGGCGGCGATCACCGGTGGCGTGGTCGCCGCCCGCACCGGGGCGGCGGGCATTCCCGCGGCCTGGACCGCCGCCCGCGAACCGCTGCCCGCGTGGGCCTTCGTCGAGCCGGGCGGCGTCGCGCGGCCGCCGGGGGACGGCTCCCCGGTGCCGCTGCGGCTGCCGCGTCCGTGCCCCGTTCCGGACGTGGTCTGGAGCGAGGACGAGTGGCAGCGGATCAGGCGGGGCCTGCGCCCGCGCGACACCGGGCAGGAGTGGGAGTCCCACACCTCCGAGGGCGTGCTGCACCTGCGCCGCGGCCGGACCGGCTTCGCGGTCTGGGAGGTCAGGGTGGCTCCCGTGCGGGGCGGCGGTCGGCGGCCGGTGTCGGCGCTGGTCGAGGCGCATCCGGCCCGCTTCGAGGCCTCGGACGGGGAGGGGCTCCTGGAACGGGTCCTGGAGCTCGCCGCCCGCGGCCGTCCGCGCTGAAGCCCGGCGGCCCGGCGGCCCGGTAGCCCGGTGACCCGGTGCTCGGTGACCCGGTCGCCCGCAGTGCCCCGACGCCCCTGCCCCGCCGGATCCCCCGGAACGGAGGCGGGGGGTGCCCCCACGCCGTCCCCACCCCGTCCCGAGGCCGCCCCCGACACGGTCCGACCGCGGTCGGCGTGCCGTCCGCGTCAGGCCGTGATCAGCTGCCCGCCGCCGCCGTGTCTAAGGCACTCCTGGTTGATCGCCGGATCCGGGGCGCTCGGCGAGGTGGCGGCGGCGATCCGCAGCTCGATGATGTCGCGGACGGCGGGCCACTCGTCGTCGAGGATCGAGTAGAACGCGGTGGACCTGACCACCCCGTCCAGCCCCCGCGAGTGCGCCCGGCGGACGCCCTCGGAGGTGGCGCCCAGCCGCTCGATGGCGGCCCGCGACCGCTGGTTGCGGGCGTCGGCCCGGAGCGAGATCCGTCGGACGCCCCACGCCTCGAAGGCGTGCCGGAGCATCAGCAGCTTGGCCTCGGTGTTGATGCCGGTGCCCTGGGCGCGCGGCGAGAGCCAGGTGTTGCCGATCTCGGCGGCGTCGGGCACCGCGGTCGCCGGATCGCCGAACGGCACGCCCGGTACCGGGGGCCAGACCAGCGGGCCCTGCCAGTAGTCGAGTTCCAGGAAGCGGGTGGAACCGACCACCCGGCCGTCGGCCTGGCTCACCGTCGCGAACGGCAGCGACCGGCCCGCGGCCTGGTCGGCGAGGGCGCGCGAGACGTACTCGCGGGCCGCTTCCAGGCCGTGCGGGACGGGCGTGAAGGCGTAGGTCGTACGGTCCTCGGCGCCGGCCTCGGCAAGTGCCTCGGCGTGGTGCGCGGCGAGGGGCTCCAGCCGCACGGTGCGGCCGGTGAGGATGACAGGTACGGGCACGGAACCTTCGGTCCTTCATCGGTCGGAGGGCGTCGGACCGTGCCTGGGTGTGCGCGCGGGCCGAGCGGTGGACTTTTCGCCCCGTCCCGGACGTCCGCCCGCCGGTACCCGTGCACGCCGGAGGTCCGGTCGGGCGGGGCGGGGGGCGGCGGCCCGGAGGCGGGCAGCGCGGTGCCGGAACGGACGCGGGTCCACGGACCGGTCCGGCGGGATGAGCGAGGGGACAGTGTGCGTCCGCGAGATGGCCGAAGAGGAAACGAGAGCGCGAAGGGAAGCAGGCGGCCAGGTGAAGGCAAGATGCGTCGTAGGTGGCTGGCCGAGCACCGGGCCGGGACGTGATCGACGGCGTTACGGACGACGTGACGACGACGCGACGATGCGAGGCAGCGAGAGGACGATACCCGCCAGAAGGCGGTGCGTCACTTCGCAGCACACGAATGGCCGCCCGGTACGGCCCCGAGCGGCCCCGCCGGGCCCCTCGCCCGCCCCCGACCAGGGCTTTTCCGGTCGGATGCGATCATGGTCGGGTCGGCCCTCCGGGGGCGCGCCGGGAGCCCTCCGGCGCCGCCGGGGGCGGCCGCCGGTGGCCGGAAAGGCCGGGGACGCCCCCGCGTGGCCCCGTGCGAACCCATTCCGGTCCCGCTCGGCCGCATTCGGCCCCGCGCGGCCCCGTCGGACCGCCCCGGGGCGGGAGGATTCCCGGGGCGGGACGGCGGGCGTCCGGCGGCGGGCGGCGGGTGTCGGACGGCTCCACGAGGGGAATCCCGGCAGCGGGAATTCCGGCGGAGCGTCGCACGCTGCACGAGGAGGGCCGGTACGGGTCCGACCAGTAGCAGAGACCGAGTAGAGAACGGGGTGTGGGTGCGCGGTGCGTGATCCCCAGGCGCTGTACGAGCTGGATCAGCAGGGCGTGGCCGCCGTGGCCGCGGCCAGGGCCGCGTTGGCCGACACCGGAGCCGGCCTGGTGCTGCTCCACCACTTCGAGGGCTTCATGGACGCCGGTGAGGCCGGCGGCCAGGTGATCGCCCACCTGCTGGAGACGGGTGAGCCGCAGGTGGTCGCCCGGTTCGACCACGACCGCCTGGTGGACTACCGCGCCCGCCGCCCCGCCATGCTCTTCGACCGCGAGCACTGGTCGTCGTACGAGCCGCCGGAGATCCTGCTCCAGCTCGTCCACGACGCGGCCGGCTCGCCGTTCCTGCTGCTCACCGGGCCGGAGCCGGACGTCGAGTGGGAGCGGTTCATCGCCGCCGTCCGCCAGTTGGTCGAGCGCTTCGACGTCCGGCTGTCGCTGGACTTCCACGGCATCCCGATGGGCGTGCCGCACACCCGCCCGGTCGGTCTCACCCCGCACGGCAACCGGCTGGACCTCGCGGCCGGCTACCCGCAGTGGTTCGAGCAGGCCCAGGTGCCCGGCAGTGCGCAGGCCCTGCTGGAGTTCCGGCTCGCCGAGGCGGGTCACGACGTGCTCGGCTTCGCCGTGCACGTGCCGCACTACGTGGCCCGCACGGCGTACCCGGCGGCCGCGGTGATGATCCTGGAGGCGGTGCAGTCCGCCACCGGGCTCGTGCTGCCCGGCACGCTGCTGCGCGAGCAGGTCGACGGGGTGTACGCCGACATCGAGGACCAGCTGGCCCAGGGGGACGGCGAGCTGCGTTCGGCGATCCGCGGCATGGAGGGCCAGTACGACGCGGTGGCGGGCGCCGAGGGACGGGAGAGCCTGCTGGCCGAGCCGGTCGACCTGCCGTCGGCGGACGAGCTGGGCCGGCGTTTCGAGCAGTTCCTGGCCGAGCACGAGCGCGGTCCGGAGTAGGCGGGGCGCAGCGGGACACGCCGGGGGAGCGGCAGAGGGAGCGGCAGGGGGAGGGGCCGGACCGATCGGTCCTTCCCGGCGGGATCGATCCGGCGCCTCCGTCCGTTGGTGATGGCGGTGCCCGGGGGACGGGCCGTTGTAGGAAGAACGCCAAGGCTCCTACCGGGGGGATCCCGTGCCACTGCCCGTACATCCGACCCGTGCGCCCGCGGGCGCACCGTCGACCACGACCACCCTGCCGACCACGACCGCTCCGGCGGACCAGGCGGCTCCATCGGCCACCGTGCCGGCCGCTCCGTCGCCGGGCCTGCCGACCGCTCGGTCGGGGGGCCTGCCGAGGGCGCTGGCGGGCGCCCTGACCGTCGGGCTCACCACCGTGCTGCTCGCCGCCTGTTCCGGCTCCGGCGGCACGGACGCCGTCGGAGCCGCCGCTCCGGACGGCGCGCGGCCGAACCGGGCCGCGGCGGCCACCCCGACACCCACACCGACGCCCACCGGCCCCTACGTGGCGCTCGGTGACTCCTACACCGCGGGCGTGAAGATCAGCCCGCAGGTGGGGGAGCCGAAGGGCTGCTCCCGCTCGGGGGTCAACTACCCCAGTCTGGTGGCCAAGGCGCTGGGCCTGGCCACCGGTCAGTTCCGTGACGTCAGCTGCAGCGGCGCCCGGACCGGCGACCTCAGCGGCGCCCAGGAGACGGGCGGCGGCACCAACCCGCCGCAGCTGGAGGCGGTCGACCCGGCCACCCGGCTGGTCACCCTGGGGATCGGCGGCAACGACGCCGGGTTCATGGAGGTCGTCACCCAGTGCGCCAAGGAGAACCTGGTCGACGCGGTCAAGGACCTGATCGGCTCCGGCCGGGCCCCGGCTCCGTGCCGCGAGCACTACGCCGCCTCGGACGGTGCGGACCAGGTGCAGCGCAAGGTGGACGCGGCCGGTGAACGGCTGGGCGACATGCTGAAGGAGGTCAAGCGCCGCGCTCCGCAGGCCAGGGTCTACGTGGTCGGCTACCCGGCGCTGCTGCCGGCCGACCCGGCCGTCTGCGTCCCGGTGCTGGGCAAGACCGTCACCGGCGGTGACCTGGGCTTCCTGGTGGAGAAGGAGCAGCAGCTCAACGCCATGCTCAAGCGGCGTGCGGAGGCGGCGGGCGCGGTCTTCGTGGACCTGGCGGCGCCCTCGGCGGGCCACGACATGTGCGCGGGCGAGGCCGACCGCTGGGTCGAGCCGCCCTTCCCGGCCCCCGGCCTGGCGGGGATCCACCCCAACGCGAAGGGGCAGGAGGCCGCCGCGGCCGCCGTCCTCAAGGCGGTCCGCGGCTGAGGCCGGGCGGTGGCGGGGGCGGGCGGGGCGGTGGCGGGGGCGGGCGGGGCGGGGGCACCGCCGCCCCGCCCGCCCCGCCGTCCTGCGCCACGGCGGCCGGGGGAGCGCCCCGGCGGCCCTCCCGCCACCCCCGTGGGCGGCGCCCCCGCGCACGGTCAAGCGTTCACGCCCCGGCCCGCGCCCCGTCGTGCGCGGCACACTTCCGGTGTCGGAGGTGCGGCGTACCGTGAAGGGCATATGGACGACACCGCGCACCGCCTCACCTCAGCCCCGACCCCGTACGACCACGCCGCCGAGGCCCGCTGGGTGCCCGAACCGGACAAGCGCCCCGGCCGCACGGCGTTCCAGCGCGACCGCGCCCGCGTGCTCCACTCCGCCGCCCTGCGCCGGCTGGCCGGCACCACCCAGGTGGTCGCCCCGATGCGCAGCGACTTCCCCCGCACCCGGCTGACCCACTCGCTGGAATGCGCCCAGGTGGGCCGGGAGTTGGGCGCGGCCCTGGGCTGCGACCCGGACCTCGTCGAGACCGCCTGCCTGGCCCACGACATCGGCCACCCGCCGTTCGGCCACACCGGCGAGGAGGCGCTCGACCAGGCCGCGGAGGCCTGCGGCGGCTTCGAGGGCAACGCGCAGTCGCTGCGGATCCTGACCCGGCTGGAGCCCAAGCGGTTCGCCCCGCAGGACGAGCAGCCCGCCCGGCTGGCCCCCTGGCCCGGCCGCAGCGTCGGCCTCAACCTGTCCCGCGCCGCGCTGGACGCCGCCACCAAGTACCCGTGGGCGCACGGCGCGCACCCCACCGACCCGGCCTCGCCCAAGTACGGCGTCTACGCCGACGACCTGCCGGTCTTCCGCTGGCTGCGGGCCGGCTCCCCGGCCGGGCGCAAGTGCTTCGAGGCCACCGTCATGGACTGGTCCGACGACGTCGCCTACTCCACCCACGACGTCGAGGACGGCCTCCAGGCCGGCCACATCGACCCGGTCGTGCTGCTCGCCCCGAGCGAGCGCGCCGAGCTGTTCAAGGTCGCCGAGCGCTACGCCCCGGACGCCGAGCCGGAGGAGCTGGCCGCCGCCCTGGACCGGCTGCTCGCGCAGGAGTGGTGGCCCAGCTCGTACGACGGCTCCGCCCGCGCCCGGGCCGGGCTCAAGGACCTCACCAGCCAGCTGATCGGCCGCTTCTGCCTGGCCGCCGAGCAGGCCACCCGGGCCCGCTACGGCCCCGGCCGGCTCTCGCGGTACGAGGCCGAACTGGTGGTGCCGCGCGAGGTCCGGCTGGAGTGCGCGGTGCTCAAGGCGGTCGCCGTCCGGTTCGTGATGCAGCGCGACGAGCAGGCCCAGCTCCGGGCCCGCCAGCGGATCGTGATCGCCGAGCTGGCGTACGTCCTCAACGAGCGCGCCCCCGACGGGCTGGACCCGGTCTTCGCCGCGCTCTACCGGGAGGCCGAGGACGACCGGGCGGCCCTGCGCGCGGTGATCGACCAGATCGCCACCCTGACCGACGCCTCGGCGCTGGCCCTCCACGCCAGGCTGGTCGGCGCCGCCTGGTCGTGAACGGGGGCGCGGCCGGACCGGGGGACCGGGCCGGGGGACCGGACCCGGGACCGACCGGGGACCCGGCCGCGGGGGCGGGCGGCGAACCGGCCGGGAGCGGCCCCGGGAAACTCCGGCCGCCCCAGTAGACTTCCGGGGTGGCCGGGCGGATCAGGGACGAAGACGTACAGGCGGTGCGGAGCGCACTGCCGATCGACGCCGTGGTCGGCGACTACGTACAGCTGACCAACGGTGGCGGCGGCGAGTACAAGGGGGTCTGCCCCTTCCACGACGAGAAGTCCGCCTCGTTCTACGTGAACCCCGCCAAGGGCGTGTTCCACTGCTTCGGCTGCCAGGAGAACGGCGACACCATCGCCTTCCTGATGAAGATCGAGCACTTCACCTTCGCCGAGGCCGTCGAGCGGATGGCCGCCCAGGCGGGCATCACGCTCCGCTACGAGGAGGGCGGCTACAGCCCCCGCCACCAGCAGGGCGAGCGCACCCGGCTGGTCGAGGCGCACAAGGTGGCCGCCGCCTACTACCAGGAGCAGCTCACCTCCCCGGAGGCCGAGATCGGCCGGCGGTTCCTCGGGGAGCGGGGGTTCGACGAGGAGGCCGCCAAGACCTTCGGCGTCGGCTACGCCCCCGTCGGCTGGGAGCACCTGGTCCGCTACCTGCGCGGCAAGGGCTTCAGCGACAAGGAGATCCTGCTCGGCGGGCTGGCCTCGCAGGGCCAGCGCGGCGGCCTGATCGACCGTTTCCGGGGCCGGCTGGTCTGGCCGATCCGCGACATCGCGGGCGAGGTGATCGGCTTCGGTGCGCGCCGGCTGCGCGAGGACGACAACGGGCCGAAGTACCTCAACACCCCCGAGACGCCGATCTACAAGAAGTCGCACGTCCTCTACGGCATCGACCTGGCCAAGAAGGAGATCGCCAAGTCGGGCCGGGCGGTGGTGGTCGAGGGCTACACCGATGTGATGGCCTGCCACCTGGCCGGGGTCACCACCGCGGTCGCCACCTGCGGGACGGCGTTCGCCGAGGACCACATCAAGATCATCCGCCGGCTGCTGATGGACACCTCCCAGTACCGGGGCGAGACCGTCTTCACCTTCGACGGCGACGCGGCCGGCCAGAAGGCCGCACTGCGGGCCTTCGAGGACGACCAGAAGTTCGCCGCCAAGACCTCGATCGCGGTCAGCCCCGGCGGCATGGACCCGTGCGACCTGCGCCTGGCGAAGGGCGACGAGGCGGTCCGCGAGCTGATCGACAACCCCGTCCCGCTCTTCGAGTTCGCGCTGTCCTCGGCCGTCGCCCGGCACCGGGTGGACACCCCCGAGGGCCGGTCCGCGGCCCTGGAGGAGGCGGCACCGATCGTCGCCAAGATCAAGGACCGTTCGATCCAGCACGAGTACGCCGTCCGGCTGGCGGGCATGCTCGGCATCCTGGACGAGCCGTTCGTCGTCCGCCGGGTCTCCCAGCTGGCGCGCTGGGACCGCGAGCGCCAGCAGAACCCGCGCGGCAACGGCCAGCAGCGCCGCCCCGACCCGTCGCAGCCGGTCCGCCCCGCACGCCCCGCCTTCACGCTCAACCCGCGCGACCCGGCCCAGTTCGTCGAGCGGGAGCTGCTCAAACTGGCCCTCCAGCACCCGGACCTGGTCGCCCCGGCCTTCGACAACTACGGTGAGGACGAGTTCCCCACACCCCCGTACACCGCCGTGCGCCGTGCGATCGGCCAGGCCGGCGGCGCCGCGTACGGGGCGACCCTGGCCGACTTCACCGGCACCGTCCGCGAGGGCTGCCCGGACGACCAGGTGCGCTCGCTGGTCACCGAGCTGACCGTCGAGCCGGTGCGCTCGCGCCGCAAGGCGGACGCCGTCTATGCGGGGGAGTTCCTGGTCAAGCTGAGGCTGCTGGCCGTGGACCGGCGGGTGAACGAGGTCCGGGCCCACCTCCAGCGGCTCGGCAACCGGGCCTCGGCGGAGGACCTGCACGCGGTGCAGACCGAGCTGTGGCAGCTCCAGCAGTACGGGCAGCAGCTGCGCAGCCGGGGCGCCGCCGCGCTCTAGGGACACGGGGCGTCCCACGGGACGGCCGGTGCGGCCGGCGCGGTGCGCTCTTGTAGGACCGCGCTCAGAAAGTCCGCGCACGAGTCTCGGCCACGGAGTGTGGCGTGCCGCACACTGGAGGGCGTCTCCCACCTCCGTACAGCGCGGGTCCGCCAGAGTCGCGCCCGCCCCGAGGGGATGCCCGTGGACCGAGGCCTTGCCGCGACCGCTCAGCCGACCACCGACCAGCCCGCCCCCCACGACGAGGCCTCCGCCGGCCCTGACGATCCCGAGGCCCCCGTCGACCCCGTCGACCCGGACGATCCCGGAGCCCCCCTCGACCTCGACGACCCGGACGGCCCCGAGGCCCCCGTCGACCCCGTCGGCTTCGACGACCCCGATCGCGCCGACGGGTCGGCGGACCACGGACGGGCCGGGGCGCCGCCCCCGGGCGGTGCCCGGATCCCTGCGCAGGGCCTCCCGGCGGGCCACCCCGACGCCGAGGACGAGCCCGAGCGGCGGCCGGGCCCGGAGGGGAGCGGCCCGGCCGCAGACCTGCTCCGCCAGTACCTCCGCGAGATCGGCCGGATCCGGCTGCTGACCGCGGTCGAGGAGGTCGAGCTGGCCCGCCGGATCGAGGCCGGTCTCTTCGCCGAGGAGCGGCTGAACCGCGAGCCGCCGCCCGACGACCCGCTGGCCCGCGAACTGGACACCCTGGTGGTGGCCGGCCGGATCGCCAAGCGCAGGCTGACCGAGGCCAACCTGCGGCTGGTGGTCTCCGTCGCCAAGCGCTACATCGGCCGCGGACTGACCCTGCTGGACCTGATCCAGGAGGGCAACCTCGGCCTGATCCGGGCGGTGGAGAAGTTCGACTACGCGCGCGGCTACAAGTTCTCCACCTACGCGACCTGGTGGATCCGGCAGGCGATGAGCCGCGCGCTGGCCGACCAGGCCCGGACGATCCGGGTTCCGGTGCACGTCGTCGAGCTGATCAACCGGGTGATCCGGGTGCAGCGCTCGCTGCTCCAGGAGCGCGGCGTCGAGCCGGGTCCGGCCGACATCGGCGCCGCCCTGGACCTCACCGGGGAGCGGGTCCGCGAGCTCCTCCGGCTCGCCCAGGAGCCGATCTCACTGCACACCCCGGTGGGGGAGGAGGACGACGTCGCGCTCGGTGACCTGATCGAGGACGCGGACGCCGCCTCCCCCGCGGAGTCCGCCGCGTTCCTGCTGCTGCGCCAGCACCTGGAGGCGGTGCTGTCCACCCTCGGCGAGCGCGAGCGCCAGGTGGTCCAGCTCCGCTACGGCCTGGACGACGGCCGGCCCCGCACGCTGGAGGAGATCGGCACGCTGTTCGGCGTGACCAGGGAGCGGATCCGCCAGATCGAGTCGAAGACGCTGGTCAAGCTCCGCGACCACGCCTTCGCGGCGCAGCTCCGGGGCTACCTCGACTAGGGCGTGTCGGCGGAGTCCCGCCGGGTCCGACGCGACGTCGCCGACACGCCCTGGGGCCGCCCTTTGCTAGGACGCCGGGGTGGCCGCCGCCGGAGTACCCGCCGCCGGGGTGGCTGCCGCCGGGTCGCCGGCCGCGGGGGCGGCGGACTCCGCCGGAGCGGCCGGGGGCGTGGTGCGCGGGGGAGGCGAGGCCGGGCCGATCGGGATCGGCGTGGACGCGACCAGCCGGGCCAGGTCGGAGACGGTGTTGGTGCAGGACTCGCCCTCCGACTGCTTGCCGCAGACCTGGAGGGTGACGGCCGGGTCCGCCGCGTTCACCATCGCCGAGTAGTTGTCGTAGCCCCAGTGGATCAGGGCGGTCTCCGTCTCGCCCGCGCTGGTGGTGACGACGGCCTGATCGCCCGGCTTGCCCTCGGTGATCGCGGCCCAGGCGGCCTGGCACTTCTGGCTGTACCGGAGGTAGACCACCACCTTGCCGATGTTGGTGGTCTGCAGGGTCCGTGCGTCGGCGCCGCAGCCGGTCGCCTTGGGGTCCTTGTGCGCGCAGCCGACCGCCTGGCAGCCGGCCACCGCCGGGGCCGTCTTGGCGGGCGGTGAGGAGGGCGAGGGGGAGGGCGCGGCGGGCTGTTCGGAGGCGGTCGGCTCGCGGTCCCCGCCCGAGGAGTACCGCACTCCGGCGAGCACCAGCAGGGCCGCCACCACGACGCTGGCGGCCACGGCGAACCACCGGGCCGGTGCCCGGCGGGCCGTGGGGTCCCCGGGGGCGGTCTCCACGGCGTCCAGGGCCTCCACGGGCTCCGCGGCCTCCGCCGCCGGGTCCGTGCCCGTGTCCGCCCCCGCGCCCGCGTCGGTGCCCTCGCCCGTGTCCACCGGGCCCGCCGCCGATCCGGCCGCAGCGGTCCCCGGCTCAGGCTCCGACTCGGTCCCCGGCTCGGTCTCCGGCTCCGGCGTCGCCCCGCCCGCGGTGGGCTCCGCCGCTCCGGCGGCCGTCGCCTCCCAGAGCGCCCGGAGCTTCGGCCCGTTGCACTCCACCGCGCCGATGAGCGCTTCGAGGGCCTGTTCGGTGACGATCCGTTTGCCGTTCAGCCAGCGCTCCCAGGAGGCCCGGCTGTAGTGGGTCCGGGTGGCCAGCTCGGACAGCGAGAGTCCGGTCGTGTCCTTGACGGCGCGCAGTTCCTCCGTCAGGCGCCTGGCGGGGGCGGACAGTTCGTCGGGCAGCTTCTTCCAGGCGGAACCCATGAGTTCTTCCAAACATGCGGGTCGGGACGGCGGGATCGGCGGGGCCTGGAGGGGCACCGGTCCGGGTCGTGGGCGGACGTTTCCGCGCCCCCGGTCTCAGCGGCGTCTCCAACCCCGGCGGCCCGGTGTCCCAAAGCCCAGGTCCTGGTTCTGAGACGGACGGAAGTGTCTCACAACACCGGGAGAGGCTCGAACATTCATGTGCCCGTGGGTCATTGTTCTCAGGCCGGTGCGGTTCGCCGCCCGGGTGCTTCGTCCGGGCACCGTTTTCACAGGAACCGGACGATCCTGCGGTCCCTGACCCCCACCGGTCCGAGGCAGCCTCACGGGGGGAGGCTGCCCCGGCCGCAGGGACGCGCGGCGGGGAGGGCGTCTGGTTCCGCCCTCCCCGCCGCGATCGCCCGCATCAGTGCACCGGGCCGCCCGGACCGGTACCCGCCCGCCTCCCCCGTGGGCCGTCGGTGAGGGGCCGTGAGGGCCCGCAGGGGGCCGGGGGCAGCGGGCGCCGGCGGGCGTCGGTCAGTGGTGGAAGCCCGTCCGTACGGGAACCCCGAGCTCCTTCAGCGGGACGGGCTGGCTGCGCAGCTCCGGCAGCAGCCGTTCGAGGTCGCCGAGCAGCAGGTCCGCGAGGTCGCGGGAGAACCCGTTGCGGCAGACCACCCGCAGGACCGAGAGGTCCTCGCGGTTCGCCGGGAAGGTGTACGCGGGCACCTGCCAGCCGCGCTCTCTCAGCCGCCGCGACACGTCGAAGACGTCGAACGTCGTCTCGTCGGCGGTGGTGAAGGCGAAGACCGGCAGCTGGTCGCCCCGGGTCAGCAGCCGGAAGGCGCCGAGCGCCTCGATCCGCTCGGCGAGGTAGGTGGCCACCTCCCGGCAGGCTCCCTGGACGGCCCGGAAGCCGCCCCGGCCCAGCCGCAGGAAGGTGTAGTACTGCGCGATCACCTCGGCGCCGGGCCGGGAGAAGTTCAGCGCGAAGGTCGGCATCTCGCCGCCCAGGTAGTTGACCCGGAACACCAGCTCCTCGGGGAGCGCCTCGTGGTCGCGCCAGAGCGCCCAGCCGACACCGGGGTAGACCAGTCCGAACTTGTGGCCGGAGGTGTTGATCGAGGCGACCCGGGGCAGCCGGAAGTCCCAGACCAGCTCCTCGTCCACGAAGGGCGCGACCATGCCGCCGGAGGCGCCGTCCACGTGTACCGGGACGTTCAGGCCGGTGCGCTGCTGGAGGTCGTCGAGGGCGGCGCAGATCTCGGCGACCGGCTCGTAGGAGCCGTCGAAGGTGGAGCCGAGGATGCCGACCACGCCGATGGTGTTCTCGTCGCAGAGCGCCACCGCCTGTTCGGCGCCGAGGTGGAAGCGGTCGCCGTCCATCGGCGCGGTGCGGGCCTCGACCTCCCAGAAGGTGCAGAACTTCTCCCAGCAGACCTGCACGTTGATGCCCATCACCAGGTTGGGACGGGCACCGGCCGCGTAGCGGTGGGCGTTGCGCTGCATCCAGCGGCGCTTGAGCGCGAGGCCGGCCAGCATGCAGGCCTCGCTGGAGCCGGTGGTGGAGCAGCCGACCGCGGTGTCGGGGTCGGGGGCGTGCCAGAGGTCGGCGAGGATCGCCACGCAGCGCCGCTCCAGTTCGGCGGTCTGCGGGTACTCGTCCTTGTCGATCATGTTCTTGTCGAGGCACTCGGTCATCAGCCGGGTGGCCTGGGCCTCCATCGACGTCGTGACGAAGGTCGCCAGGTTGAGCCGGGCGTTGCCGTCCAGCATCAGCTCGTCGTGGATCAGCTGGTAGGCGGTGTCGGCGGGTACGGGGCCACCGGCGAGGCGGTGCAGCGGTGGCGCCAGTTCCATCTGGCCGAGCGGGTCGGCGGTGCCGACGAACGGGTTGACGGTGAGCCGGCGGTCGTCTCCGGCCCCCTTGTGCAGTGCCATGGGATCCTGCCGCCCTTCCGGTCCGGTGGCCGCGTCGTCTTCCACGCTGCCACCGGCCGCCGGGCGACGCATCCGCACACCGGCCGCCGGGGCGCTGGCGCCACCGCGCCCGGGGCGCCCCTGCCGTCCGCTGAGGCCCGTCCGGACCTGCCCGCCCCACCGTCCGCCCTGCCGTCCGCCGGGGCCGGGCGGGGTGCCTCAGCCGGCCGCCTCCGGGTGGACCTGGTCGCGGGCGGCCCGGTACTGCCGGCGCACGGCCGAGCCGACCGCCAGGTCCTGTTCGCCGTCGGGGACGACGGTGACGGCCTCCGGAAGGTCCCAGCGCGGCGGCTCGGGGGTGCCGGCCAGCGCCCAGGCGGCCTGCCGGGCCGCGCCGCGCGCCGCGTGCGCACCGGGCGGCGGGACGACGACGGGGACGCCGAACAGCTGCGGCGCGATCTGCCGGACGGCGGGCAGCCGCCCGGCCGCGCCGAGCAGGAAGACCCGCTTCACCTCGACACCCTGGGCGCGCAGGACGTCCAGGGCGTCCGCGCTGTTGCAGAGCATGCCTTCGACCGCGGCGCGGGCGAGGTGCTGGGGGGTCATCGACTCCGCGCGCAGTCCGGTCAGCGTGCCGGCGGCGTGCGGCAGCGCGGGCGTCCGCTCGCCGTCCAGGTACGGGAGCAGCACCGTCCCGTACGCGCCGGGCGAGGACTGCAGGGCGAGGTCGCTGAGGCCCTCCAGGTCGCGGCCGAGCAGGGCGGCGGTGGAGCGGAGCACCTGGGCGGCGTTCAGGGTGGCGACCATCGGCAGGTGGCGGCCGCTGGCGTCGGCGAAGGAGGAGACCAGGCCGGTGGCGTCCACCACGGCCCGCTCGTGCACGGCGAAGATCGTCCCGGCGCTGCCGAGCGAGACCACCGCGTCGCCGGGGCCGAGGCCGAGGCCGAGCGCGGCGGCCATGTTGTCCCCGGTGCCGGCCGAGATCAGCAGGCCCTCGGGGGTGTGCCCGGCGGGTTCCGCCGGGCCGAGCACGTGCGGCAGCCGCAGCTCGTGGCCGAGCGCGAGTTCCACGAGGTCCTGCCGGTACTCGCCGGTGATCGGGGACCAGTAGCCGGTGCCGGAGGCGTCGCCCCGGTCGGTGGTGCGCCGCTTGGGGTGGCCGAGCAGCTGCCAGACCAGCCAGTCGTGCGGCAGCAGCACCTCGGCGATCCGGCGGGCGTTGGCCGGTTCGAACTCGGCCAGCCAGCGCAGCTTGGCGATGGTGTAGGTGGGGCCGGGGACGGCCCCGATCGCGGCGGTCCAGGCGGCCGGACCGCCGAGCGCGTCCAGCAGGGCGGCCGCGGCGCCGCTGGAGCGGGGGTCGTTCCACAGGATCGCGGGCCTGACCAGCACGCCGCCGGCGTCCAGGCCGATCATGCCGTGCTGCTGCGCGCTGACGCCGATCGCCCGGACGCCCTCCAGCAGGCCGCCGGCGGCCGCGTCGCCCAGCGAGTGCAGCCAGACCTGCGGGTCGGCCTCTCCGGCGCGTGCGTCCGGGTCGTCCGGTACGGGGTGGGGGGCCTTGCCGGACCGCAGTACCGCGCCGGTTCCGGAGTCACACGCGACGATCCGGGTGCGACCCGTCGAGCTGTCTATCCCCGCGACGATGGCCATAGTCGAGATCATGCCTCAGCGGCCGTCCGGACGCGGCCCGACCGGGGAAGTGTTGCCCGTTCGGTACCGCGTCCGGGAGGCGGCGTTCGGCCGCCCGTCACGGTCGCTTCACCCGCCCGTCACGGGCAGCGGTCAACGGCCCCGCCGGCCCGCCGGCCTCACGGCCGGAAGGTGCCCCAGCTGTCGTCCTCGACCTTCGGCCGGTTGAGGTACGGCACCCGGTCGGTGACCGCGTTCGGGAGCCGGTCGCCGACCTTCCCCGCGACGGCTCCGGCGGCCTTGCCGGCGACCGCGCCGGCCTGCTGCTTCGCCTTGTCGGCCGCGCCCTGGACCTTGGGGTTCCGGGCGACCTGCCGGGTGATCCTGGCGATCTGTTCGTAGCGCCGGCGCCCGGCCCGCGTGCCCAGGACATAGCCCGTCGCGAGTCCGACGCCGAACGACAGCTTCCACATGATCGGATTCCACCCTCTCCTGGCGGCCATTGCCGCATTGCCCTACCCGTCCGTCGGGACGGTGAACCGTCGGTGACCCCAGCATCCCCGGGCGGCGTGCGGGGCGCGCGCGGGGCGCGCCCGGGCGGGGCCGCCGGCGGGCTGCCGGGGAAAGCGATTGGCGGACCACCCCCCCGAGTGCGCTAATGTATGTCCCGCAGCGAGCGCCGAGGAGCCCGGGAGACCGGGGGCCGGAGCGGAAGATCGATCCCCCATAGCTCAATTGGCAGAGCAGCCGACTGTTAATCGGCAGGTTATTGGTTCGAGTCCAATTGGGGGAGCTCGGGTGAAGGCCCTTCCGGGTCCTCCTCCCGTACGTGGTACGGCTGTTGTGTACCGCGGTCCCGCATAGCTCAATTGGCAGAGCAGCCGGCTGTTAACCGGCAGGTTTTTGGTTCGAGTCCAAATGCGGGAGCTGCACCGGGTCCGCCCGGTGACTGCTCAGAGCGAAGGCCCCTCGGTAGACCGGGGGGCCTTCGTGTTGTCCGGGCGCCCCGGCCGGAGGGTGAGGCCGGTCACCCCGGCCGGACCGCCCGCGGTGGGGCCGGCCGGGCCGGGCGTCGTCGTCGGCGGCCGGTGCCGTTCGGTGGCCGTCGTCACTCGGTGGCCTGCTGGTACAGCTCGGTGATCCTGTCGTCGAAGGTCACGCTGTACGAGGTCCCCGGTGACTCGCCGCCCTCCTGGTAGCCGCCGATCACGCCGATCACCCGGCCGGTCGTGGTGACCCACGGGCTGCCGCTGGTGCCGTCGGTGTAGCCGCCGCAGTCGAACCGCTCCTGGGTCGGACTCTGCGAGCTGGTCAGACCCGAGCAGGTGATCGGCTCGTCCCGTTCGTTGGGGTAGCCGGTGACCGACACGGCGAGTCCGAAGCCCTGGTCGGTGCCGAGCGGGTTGCCGCCGACCGCGTCCTCCACCTGCCGGCCGCCGACCGCCCGGACGGTGACGAACGCCACGTCGTACTCGGGGTCGTCGTCGTCCGCCCAACGCGGATCGACGGTGATCGACTCTACCGGCCAACTCCCGTAGGGCGAGTACCCGTTGCGATAGCCGGGAGTGAACACCAGGCCGTCCAGCAGGCCGATCCGGCGGCTCTGGACGCAGTGCGCGGCGGTCACCAGCAGGTTGCGGCGCGGGCTCTGCACCACGCTCGCCGTGCATGCCCGGGGGCCCTGCGGGGTGCGGATCGACAGGGTGCCGACCCGGTCGCCGACCGGGCTCTGCGGCGCGACGCCGGCCGACCGCTCCTGGCCGCCCCCGCCGCAGGCGATGGCGGCGGCGAGCAGCAGGGCGGCCAGCGCGGCCGTCCTGGCCGCGCGCACCGGCCGTACCGGGCGGGAGTCCATCGGGGGCTCCGTCTCGTCCTCGGGGCGGTCGTCGCGGTTCGTGCGTTCCGCCGTTCGTGAGGAAGATCTATCAGGCCGGGCCGGGCCGCGCCACCGTCGCCCTCTCACGCCCCGTCACCCGTCCGCGCGCCCCCGCCGTTCAGGGGGGCCGGTCCCGCCCGCGGTCCGCCCCGGTTCACCCGGCGGGACGGCGCTCGCCGCGCCCGCTTCGCCGTCGAACCTGTGCGCACCCATGTGCGCCCCCGGCGCGCACCACGGGTGATCGACCGGCTATGCTGCCCGGGACGGCCTTTCGGGGCCGTCTGCTGCTGCCGCGACCGGGTGACCCGTCGCGCGCTGCGAACCGGGGCGGTAGCTCAGCCGGTTAGAGCAGGGGACTCATAATCCCTTGGTCGTGGGTTCGAGTCCCACCCGCCCCACCTTCGCCTTCGCCCGGCTCTCCGGGCTCGACGGGCTTGACCAGGTGCGGTCATCTGCACGAACTCTAGTGACCGGCGGCACCGCCGACCGCACCGACAGGCCGAGAATCACTCGAACAGGTCCGCGCCGGGGGCGCGTTGACGCCCGTCGCCTGCCCGCCCGCTGGCCCTGCCCGCTCCGGCCGCCCGCGCCGCCCCGTGCCGTACCGCCCCGTCGCCCCGTGCCGTCGCCCCGCCGTACCGCCCCGGAGGAGGGCCGGAGGGCCGCCGGAACGGTCCTCCGTATCCTGGCCGGATGCTCGAACCCGCACTGCTGCCGACACCCCTGACGGACTGCCCCGACGAGGTGCTGGCACGGGCCGGCGTGGTGCTGCGGCTCAAGCGGGACGATCTGGCGCATCCGCTGGTGCCGGGGAACAAGTGGCGGAAGCTGGCGCCGAACCTGGCGGCCGCGGCCGAGCGGGGCGACTCCCGGCTGCTGACCTTCGGCGGGGCGTACTCGACGCACCTGCGGGCGGTCGCGGTGGCCGCCGGTGCGCTCGGGTTGGAGAGCGTCGGGCTGGTCCGGGGCGAGGAGCTGGCGCTCGCGCCGCGGAACTGGTCGCTGCGGGCCGCCGAGGAGGCCGGGATGGAGCTGGTGTTCCTGTCCCGGGCGGAGTACCGGGAGACGGCCGGGCGCTGCGCGACGGACCCGGCGGCGGCCGCCGGGCTGCGGGGGCGCTGGGGACCGTGCCTGGTGCTGCCCGAGGGCGGCTCGAACGCCCTGGCGGCCCGCGGGGCGGCGGCGATCGCGGCGGAGCTGACCGACCTCGGCGAGCGGGACGTCGTCTGCTGCCCGGTCGGCACCGGCGGCACGCTGGCCGGGATCGCGGCCGGACTGCCGCCGGGGGCGCGGGCGCTCGGAGTGGCGGTGCTGCGGGGCGGCGAGGGCTATCTGGAGGCCGAGGTGACCCGGCTCCACCGGGAGGCGTACGGGCGGGAGTTCGCGGGCTGGCGGATCGACCACGACCACCACGGCGGCGGGTACGGGCGGGTGCCGGCCGCGCTGGAGGAGTTCGCGGCCGCCTTCGGGCGGCGGCACGGCATCGCGCTGGAGCGGCGCTACGTGGCCAAGCTGCTGGCCGCCCTGTACGACCTGACGGCGGCCGGTGCCTTCCCGCCCGGGACCAGGCTGACGGCGGTGGTCACCGGGCTCCCCGACCCGGTGGACGGGCGGTAGCGGCCCGGCCGGGGGCCCGATCGGACCCGGCCGGGCCGCCACCGCCCGGGGGATCAGGTGATGTCGGAGCAGGGGTCGACGTCGGCGTTGCGGGCGTTCTCGGTGATGCCGGTGGGCACGTCGGTCGGCTGCGGACCGCCGGTGGCCGCGGCCGGGCCGCCCGGTGCGGTGCCGGCCTGGCCGGCGGCCAGGTGGTAGTCGCGGCCCAGGATCACGGTGATCCCCTCGGAGCCGGGCTCCTCGACCAGCTGGGCCCCCGGGAAGAGCTGCGCCAGCTGGGCGGCCGCGGACTTGTACAGCGGGTCGTAGGAGACCTCGGTGTGCAGCCGGCCGCCCTGGGTCTGGCCGAGGTCGACGTTGCGGAACCCCTTGGCCCGGATGGTCTCGGAGCCCCTGCCCGCAAGCCCCGGGGTGCCGACGCCGTTGATCACGGTGACGGGCGCGTTCGCCTCGGCGGGCGTGAGCGGGGTGGCGGTGGCGGTGGCGGCCGGGGCGGTGGCGGTCGGGGAGGCGGCGGCCCCGGCGTCGGCGGCGGGGGAGGCGCCGGTGGGGGAGGCCGGGTCGGCGGGCGAGGGGGACGGCGCGCCGGCCGAGGGGTCGGCGACCTGGCCGGTGGCCTGTCCGTCCAGCGTGCGGTCCTCGCGCAGCAGCTGCCAGAGGGTGTCCACGTCGGGGTGGACGAGGTCGATCCGGCCCTCCTGCTTGGTGGAGAACCGCCAGGGGGCGGTGACGAAGGTGATGTCGGCGAGCTTGATCTGCTGCAGCGACTGGGCGAAGTCGACCAGCTTCATCGCGGTGCCCAGGCCCTCGTCCACGGTGAGCGACCGGGTGGCGGCGTCGGCCAGCGGGAGCAGGGTGGGCAGCGAGAAGCCGAGGCCCTGGATCTTGCGGATCATCGAGGAGAGGAAGGCCTGCTGGCGCTTCATCCGCCCGATGTCGGAGTTGTCGCCGAAGCCGTAGCGGGCCCGCAGGTAGTCCACGGCCGGCTGGCCGGAGATCTTCTGCATGCCCTTCTTGAGCTTGATGTCGTGCGAGTTGACGTTGTTCGGTATGCAGACGTCGACGCCGTTGATGGCCTCGGTCATCGCGGCGACGCCCTTGAAGTCGACCACGATGGTGTGGTCGATCCGCAGGCCGGTCATGGCCTCGACGGTGTTCTGGGTGCAGGCCGGGTTCCCGTTGGCGGATTCGCCGATGGTGAAGGCCTCGTTGAACATCTGGTTGTTCCGCGGCGCCGTCCAGGAGCCGTTCGGCAGCCGGCAGGACGGGATGGTCACCAGGGTGTCGCGGGGTATGGAGACGCCGACGGCGTGCTTCTTGTCGGCGTAGATGTGCAGCAGGATGGTGGTGTCGGAGTGGCCGACGCCCAGGTCACCGCCGCCGAGGTCGGCGTTGCCGTCGTTGCGGGTGTCCGAGCCGAGCAGCAGGACGTTGACGGGGACGGCGGCGCCCGGGGTGGCGGGGACGGCCGCGGGCGGGCGCTCGGTGGCGACGCCGCCCGGGTCGAAGGTGGTGATGTTGGTGTCCAGTCGGTGGTAGAACCAGGCACCGGCGCCCGCCACGGACAGCACCAGGACGGCGGCGAGGCCTATCGCGGTCCGTATGATGCGTCGGCGGCGCGAGCTGCTGCTCATCCTCCCCGTCCCCCCGTTTGGTCGTCGTCGTTCCCACCCGCACCGTCCGTACGGCGGACGGTGCCCGGTCTTCGAACGTTAGACGTTTCGGGGGAGTGTTCGGTTACCTCCGATCGGCGGCCAATTCGGCCGGAGCGGCCGCCGGGGCTGTGATGCTGCTCACGCGCCGGGGCCGGCGGCACCCGTCAGCATGCGGCGGAGCAGGTCGCGCAGCTGGGTGCGCTCGTCGGGGCCGAGCGCCGCGAGGGGTTCGCGGGCGAAGTTGAGCGACTCGCGGAGCTCCTCGGAGGCGGTGGCGCCGGTCCCGGTGGCGGCGACCAGCTTCACCCGGCGGTCCTGGAGGTCGGCCTGCCTGGTCACGAAGCCGCGCGACTCCAGCCGGTCGACGATGCCGGTGATGTTGGACGGCTCGCAGCTGAGCGTCTGGGCGATCTGGCGCATGGGCATCGGCCCGCGCCGCAGCAGGGCGAGGACCTTGGCCTGCGCTCCGGTGAGCGAGCGGGCGGCGGCGGCCTCCTCGTACTCGCGGTGGAAGAGCGCGACCAGATTGGCCATCAGGTCGACGACCTCACGGGTGATCTCGTCGGGCTGCGGCGCGGCGGCCCGGGTCGGCTGGGTATCCATGACGACAGTCTACCTGAAAAGTTGACAACATGAACCTTTCATGTCCATTGTTACTTCACTGACTCAACCTTTCATGTAGGGAGTACCTCGATGGCCGCCGAGCAGGAAGTCCCCGCCACCGCCCGCGAATGGCACCTCGCCGCCCGCCCCCAGGGCTGGCCGGTCCCGACCGACTTCGCCCTGGTCGAGGCACCCGTCCGCCGCCCCGGTCCGGGCGAGGTCCTGGTCCGCAACACCCACCTGTCGGTCGACCCGTACATGCGGGGCCGGATGAACGACGTGAAGTCCTACCTCCCGCCGTTCCGGCTCGGCGAGGTCATGGACGGCGGCGCGGTCGGCTACGTGGTGGCCTCCGGGGCGGAGGGCTTCGCCCCCGGCGACGCCGTGCTGCACGGGCTCGGCTGGCGCGAGTACGCGACCCTGCCGGCCGAGCGCGCGGTCAAGGTGGACCCGTCCGTCGCACCGCTCTCCGCCTACCTCGGCGTGCTCGGCATGACCGGCCTCACCGCCTACGCGGGCCTGCTCGCGGTCGGCGGCCTCAAGGAGGGCGACCGGGTCTTCGTCTCGGGCGCGGCCGGCGCGGTCGGTTCGGTGGTCGGCCGGATCGCCAGGCTGAAGGGCGCCTCGCTGGTCGTCGGCTCGGCCGGCTCGGCGGAGAAGGTCGCCAAGCTGGTCGACGAGTACGGCTTCGACGCCGCCTTCAACTACAAGGACGCGCCGGTCCGCGAGCAGCTCGCGAAGGCCGCGCCCGAGGGCATCGACCTCTACTTCGACAACGTCGGCGGCGACCACCTGGAGGCCGCGATCGGCGCGCTCGGCGTGCACGGCCGGGCCGTGCTCTGCGGCGCCATCGCCCAGTACAACGAGACCACCGCCCCGGCCGGCCCGCGCAACCTGGCGCTGGCGATCGGCAAGCGGCTCCGCCTGGAGGGCATGCTGGTGGGCGACCACGCCGCGCTGCAGCCGCAGTTCGTCGCCGAGGTCGCCGGCTGGCTGGCGGACGGGAGCCTGCGCAACGAGGAGACCGTGGTCGACGGCTTCGAGCACACCCCGGAGGCCTTCCTGGACCTGCTGCGCGGTGCCAACACCGGCAAGATGGTGGTCCGGCTGGACGCCTGACACCGCGTCGGCCGCGACCTGCGGGGACCCCGCCCCGTCGCCCCGCTCCGCCCCGCCCGCCCGCCGGAACCCCGGCCGGGCGCGCGGGGCGGTTTGCGTACCCGGCGGAGGGGATCCGGCCGCACTACCGCATTCCGGCCGGATCCGAAAGTGCGTCATCCGCGGTGCGGGGAGGCGCGGTACGGTGGTCCCGCCTGGCGATGGGGCCGTTCGGGGGAGAGATCCGACCGAGGGGTGGACCTCGTTGAGGATTCGACTAGCATTGAGCGAAAGCCTGTCCGTTTTGCTCAATTTAGTGGCTTAATGTCGGCTAACGTGGGTAACTGTGGATCAACCGCAGGCACGAACGCGAGGCAGCTGGGGAAGGCGACCCTCGTCCACAGCCTGGAGGTCCCGGTGACGACACGTGGAGTCCTGTACGTCCACTCCGCGCCCCGCGCGCTGTGCCCGCACGTCGAGTGGGCCGTCGCGGGAGTGCTCGGTGTGCGGGTGAGCCTGGACTGGATCCGCCAGCCGGCCGCGCCCGGGCACTGGCGCGCCGAGCTCTCCTGGCAAGGGGAGCCCGGTACGGCCTCGAAGCTCGCCTCCGCGCTGCGCGGCTGGCAGCTGATGCGGTACGAGGTCACCAGCGAGCCCTGCGCCACGGCGGAGGGCGAGCGGTACAGCAGCACGCCCGCGCTCGGCATCTTCCACGCGGTCACCGGCATCCACGGGGACATCCTGATCCCCGAGGACCGGCTCCGCGCCGTCCTGCTGCGCGCCCGCAGCGAGGGGGCGGACCTGGAGGCCGAGATCGCGATGCTGCTGGGCAAGCCCTGGGACGACGAGCTGGAGCCCTTCCGGTACGCCGGCGAGGGGGCTCCGGTGCGCTGGCTGCACCAGGTGGTCTGAGGCGCCGTCACCGGACCGGCCCCCCGAGGAGCCGGTCCGGCCGGAGGAGCCGGTCGTGTCGAAGGGGCGGGCACCCACCAGGTGGGTACCCGCCCCTTCGGCGTGCCGGGCGTCAGCGGTCGTGCCGGGCGTCAGCGGGTCCGGAAGGCCAGCACCACGTTGTGGCCGCCGAAGCCGAACGAGTTGTTCAGCGCGGCGATCCGGCCCTCGGGAAGCTTGCGGGCCTCGTCGCGGACGATGTCCGCCTGCACGTCGTCGTCCAGCTCGTCCACGTTGATGGTCGGCGGGGCGATCCGGTGGTACAGGGCCTGCACGGTGGCGACGGTCTCGATGCCGCCGGCGCCGCCCAGCAGGTGGCCGGTCATCGACTTGGTGGCCGAGACGGCGATGTGGTCGAGGTCCTCGCCCAGCTCCTTGCGGAGCGCCTTCAGCTCGGCGGTGTCACCCTGCGGGGTCGAGGTGGCGTGCGCGTTGACGTGCACGATCTCGGCCTTGTCCAGGTCGTTGCGCTCGAACAGGTCGGCCAGCGCGCGGGCCACCCCGGCGCCGGTCGGCTCGGGCTGCGCGATGTGGTGGGCGTCCGAGGACAGGCCCTGGCCGACCGCCTCGCAGTAGATCCGGGCACCGCGGGCCTCGGCGTGCTCGACCGACTCCAGCACGACCACGCCGGCGCCCTCGCCCAGCACGAAGCCGTCCCGGCCCTTGTCGTACGGGCGCGAGGCGCGCTGGGGCTCGTCGTTGTTCTTGGACATCGCCATCATGTTGGCGAACGCGGCGATCGGCAGCGGGTGGATCGCCGCCTCGGTGCCGCCGGCCACCACGACGTCGGCGCGGCCGGTGCGGATCATCTCGATCGCGTAGCCGATCGCCTCGGCGCCGGAGGCACAGGCGGAGACGGGGGTGTGCACGCCCGCGCGGGCGCCGACCTCCAGGCCGACGTTGGCCGCCGGGGAGTTGGGCATCAGCATCGGGACGGTGTGCGGGGAGACCTTGCGGGAGCCCTTCTCCTTCAGCACGTCGTACTGGTCGAGCAGGGTGGTCACGCCGCCGATGCCGGAGGCGATCACCGCGCCCAGGCGCTCGGGGGCCAGCTTGGACGACTCGTCGGTGGCGGGGGTCTCGTAGCCGGCGTCGGCCCAGGCCTCGCGGGCCGCGATCAGGGCGAACTGGGCGGAACGGTCCAGCTTGCGGGCGAGCGGGCGGGGGAGGATCTCACCGGGCTCGACGGCGGTGCGCGCCGCGATCCGGACGGGCAGGTCGGCGGCCCACTCCTCGGTCAGGGCAGCCACTCCGGAGCGCCCGGCGACCAGGTTCTCCCACGTGGTGGCGGCGTCGCCGCCCAGCGGCGTGAAGGCGCCGATACCCGTGACGACCACGGTACGGTTTTCAACGGTCACTGGATCTTCTTCTCTCACATCGTGCGGGGGCGGTCGGCGGCGGCCGAAGGTGAGCCCGGCCGGGCGCCCGGTGGGGCGTCCCGGCCGGCGGGTCGGCCGACTCGGGGGGAGTCGGCCGATGTCAGGCGTCGAACGAGTCGACCGCTCAGGCGTTGGTGAGGATGTAGTTCACCGCGTCGCCGACGGTCTTCAGGTTCTTGACCTCGTCGTCCGGGATCTTGACGTCGAAGCGCTCTTCGGCGGCCACGACGACCTCGACCATGGACAGCGAGTCGACGTCCAGGTCGTCGGTGAAGGACTTGTCGAGCTCGACGTCCTCGGTCGGGATGCCGGCGATCTCGTTGACGATCTCGGCGAGACCTTCCAGGACCTCGTCCTTGGTAGCCATACTGGCTGCTCCTCTTCGGTGTTGAATGCGGCCGCCCGGCGGACGGACGCAGGTTTGCGGATGGTTCGGGCGAAAACGCCTAGGGGAGCGTAACGACTGCTGCGGCGTAGACGAGACCCGCCCCGAACCCGATGATCAGTGCGAGGTCCCCGCTCCGGGCCTCGCCGCTCTCCAGCATGCGCTCCATCGCCAGCGGGATGGAGGCCGCCGAGGTGTTTCCGGTCTCCGCGATGTCGCGGGCCACCGGCACGGACTCGGGAAGCTTCAGGGTCTTGATCATGGTGTCGGTGATGCGCATGTTCGCCTGGTGCGGGATGAAGGCACCGAGCTGGTCGGCGGTGATCCCGGCGGCGTCCAGTGCCTGCTGGGCCACCTTCGCCATCTCCCAGACCGCCCAGCGGAAGACCGACTGACCCTCCATCCGGAGGGCCGGCCACTTGGTCTCCTCGCCGGCGCCGTTGACGGCCCCCTCCTTGGCGAAGGCGGTGTCCCAGGCCTCGGTCTGCGAGATGACGTCCCTCTGCGAGCCGTCCGAGCCCCAGATGACCTTGCCGATGCCGGGCGTGTCGGACGGGCCGACGATCGCGGCGCCGGCGCCGTCACCGAAGATGAACGCGGTCGAGCGGTCCGACTGGTCGGTCAGGTCGCTGAGCCGCTCCACGCCGATCACCAGCACGTACTCGGCACTGCCGCCGCGGACCATGCCGTCGGCCAGGCCCAGGCCGTAGCCGAAGCCGGCACAGGCCGCCGAGATGTCGAAGGCCGGTGCGGTGCCGCAGCCGAGCCGCTCGGCGATCTCGGTGGCGATGGCCGGGGTCTGCTTGAGGTGCGAGACGGTCGCGACGATCACGCCGCCGATCTGGTGCGGGGCGATCCCGGCCTGGGCGATCGCCTTGCCGGCGGCCTGCACCGACATCTCGGCGACGCTCTCCTCCGGGCCCGCCCAGCGGCGCTCGGCGATCCCGCTACGGGTGCGGATCCACTCGTCCGAGGAGTCGATCCAGGTCAGCACCTCGGCGTTGGGAATCACCCGGACCGGACGGTAGCCGCCGACCCCGTGGATGCGCGAGTACTGCGCACCGGTGACCGGGAGGATCTGGGGGGTGTTGCTCATGCCTGCTGCTCCTGCTCCTGACCACTGTCCTCCCGGCCCTGGCCGGCGTGCTCGGCGATGAGCGCGCGGGCCTTGTCCAGGTCGGCGGGGGTCTTGAGGGCAAGCGACGCCACGCCCTTGAGGTTGCGCTTGACCAGTCCGGTGAGGGTGCCCGCCGGGGCGAGCTCGATGACGGCGGTCGCGCCCAGCTGCTGGAGGGTCTCCATGCAGAGGTCCCAGCGGACCGGGTTGGAGACCTGCGACACCAGGCGGCGCAGCAGCTCGTCACCGGTGGCGACGACCCCGCCGTCCTGGTTGGAGACGTACGTGATCCGCGGGTCGGCGACGGGCAGGGTCGGCGCCAGCTTCGACAGCCGCTCGACGCCCGGCGCCATGTGGGTGGTGTGGAACGCACCGGCCACCTTGAGGGCGACCAGCCGGGCCCCGGCCGGCGGGTCCGCCCGCAGGGCGTCCAGCTGCGGCAGCGTGCCGGCCGCGACGATCTGGCCGCCGCCGTTGTTGTTGGCCGCGGTCAGGCCGTGCTCCGCCAGCTTGGCGGCGACGACCTCCGGGTCACCGCCCAGCAGGGCGGCCATCCCGGTCTCGGTGGCCGCGGCGGCCTCGGCCATGGCCAGGCTGCGTTCGCGGACGAAGGTCAGTGCGTCGTGCGCGGTCAGCACCCCGGCGAAGGCGGCGGCGGTGATCTCGCCGACGCTGTGGCCGGCCACCGCGCCGACCGGTGCGGTGGCGGTGTCCCCGTCCGGGAACAGCACGCCGGCGGTCACCAGGCCGGCGGCCACCAGCAGCGGCTGGGCGACGGCGGTGTCCTTGATCTCCTCGGCGGACGCCTCGGTGCCCGCGTGCACCAGGTCGAGCCCGGCGACCTCCGACCAGCCGCTGAGGCGGTCGGTGACACCGTCGAGCTCCAGCCAGGGGCTGAGGAAACCGGGGGTCTGGGCACCCTGTCCAGGGGCGACGATTACGAGCACGGTTCAACCCTCTCTCGCCGAGCGCCCGGGGGCGGGTAGGCGACGGTAACGAAGAAAAGCATCCCGGATTGTAAGGTCCCTACATCGCGCTCAACTGGACTCCCCGACGGCTGTGAGCCGGCCCAGCGCCAGTGCGATACGCAGGGTGAACGCCGAACGAACGTCGGAAGGAGCGTAGCCCGTGACGTCGGTCACACGTCGAAGCCGGTAGCGCACCGTGTTCGGGTGGACGAAGAGCATCCGGGCGGCTCCCTCCAGCGAGGAGGCCTGCTCCAGGTAGACGCTCAGGGTCTCCAGCAGCGCGGACCCGGCTTCGTCGAGCGGTGTGTAGATCTCCTCCACCAGCTGGCGGCGGGCCGCCTGGTCGCCGGCCAGTGCCCGCTCCGGCAGCAGGTCGTCGGCCAGCACCGGTCGCGGGGCGTCCGGCCAGGCCGCGCAGGCCCGCAGACCGGCCGCCGCGGCGTGCGCCGAGCGGGTCGCCGACAGCAGGTCCGGCACGGTCGGGCCGACCACCACCGGGCCCGCCGCGAACTGGCCGATCAGGGCCCGGGCCGCGTGCACCGGCTCCTTGTCGCCGCCGACCACCACCACCAGGCGCTTCCCCAGCACCCCGGTCAGCACGTGCAGCTTGGCGTACCGCGCGGCCCGGCGGATCGCCTCGACCACCAGCTCGCTGTCACCGTCCGGGGCCGAGCCCATCACCACCCGGACCTGGCTGGGCTGGCCCCAGCCGAGCGCGGCGGCGCGTGAGAGCACGCCCTCGTCGGCGTCCCCGGAGAGCAGCGAGTTGACCACCAGCGCCTCCAGGCGGGCGTCCCAGGCGCCCCGGGCCTCGGCGGCCTGGGCGTACACCTGGGCGGTGGCGAAGGCGATCTCCCGGGCGTAGACCAGGACCGACTCGCGCATGTCCGCCTCGTCGCCGGGGGAGGCCACCTCCTCGATCGCCTCCTCCATCACCTCGATCGTGGTGCGGATCAGCTCGACGGTCTGGCGCAGGGTGATCGCCCTGGTCAGCTCGCGCGGCGCGGTGCCGAAGACGTCGGTGGAGATCGCCTGCGGGGCGTCCGGCTTGCGGTACCACTCGGTGAAGGCGGCGATGCCGGCCTGGGCGACCAGGCCGATCCAGGAGCGGTGCTCCGGCGGCATCCGCCGGTACCAGCCGAGCTGGTCGTCCATCCGCGCGATCGCGGCGGAGGCCAGTTTGCCCGAGGACTTCTCCAGCCGCTTCAGCGTCGCGGCCCGGCGCTCGGCGCGCTCGGCGGCGAGTTTGCGCTCCTGCGCGGTCAGGCGCGGCGCCGCGCGGCCCGGCCGGTCCCTCCCGGCGCCGGGTGTCGGAGCCCGCCCGCTCTTGTCGGGCTTGGCGGTCGGATCGCTCTTGGAGTTCGCGGAAGCGGCTGGCACAAGGACAAGACTGCCTCACCGGAGTGACTGCTCGTGCACGCCCCCCGGCGGAGCGGCACGGCGGCCGCCGCCGCACCCGCTACCGTGGGCCCGTGACCGACGCCCCCGCCCGCCCGCGCGCCGATCTGCGCCGAACCGCCGAACGCCACCTCTCCGCCCCCGCCGAGGGCATCGAGACCAGGCACGCCTTCTCCTTCTCCGGGCACTACGACCCGAAGAACACCCACTTCGGCGCGCTGCTCGCCTGCAACGAGGAACTGCTCGCCCCGGGCGTCGGGTTCGACGAGCACAAGCACCGGGACACCGAGATCCTCACCTGGGTGCTGGAGGGGGCGCTGGCCCACCGGGACTCGCAGGGGCACGGCGGCGTGGTCCGCCCCGGCATGGTCCAGCACCTGAGCGCGGGTTCCGGCGTCACCCACACCGAGCGGAACGTCGGCGGCGCCGCGGGCCCGGTCCGGTTCGTGCAGATGTGGCTCCAGCCGGACGCCTTCGACGCACCCCCGGCGTACGGGCTGCGCCGGGTGGAACCGGCCGACGGCGGGTTGACACTGCTCGCCTCCGGGCTGGACCGGGACGCCGGGACGGACGCGCTGCGGCTGCGGCGCAGCGACGCCGCGCTCTGGCTGGTGACCGCCGGGCCCTGGCAGCCGCTGCCCGAACTCCCGGCCGCCGCCTGGCGGTACGCGCACCTGACGACCGGCTCGCTCGGCTACCGGACGGTGCCGGGGCCGCAGGGCGGCGGGCGCTCGATGGAGCCGGGCGACAGCGTGCGGATCACCGGCGGCGCCTTCGCCGCGCCGACGGCCGGCGGGACCGGCGCCGAGCTCCTCCTCTGGGAGATGCACTCGCCGGTCTCGTACGGCTGAGCGGGCGCGGATCCCGGGCCCGGTGTCCGGTTCGCGCCCGGAGCCGGGGCGGGCGGTGGCCGCGTCCCGGGCCCGGGGGCGTTCCCGTCAGACCTCGGCGAGCTCGGCGAGCACGGCGTCGCCGAGCACCGGCCAGACCTCGGCGGCCCACGGCCCGAAGTCCCGGTCGGTGAGCGCGATGCAGGCCGCGCCGGCCTCCGGGTCGACCCAGAGGAAGGTGCCGGACTGGCCGAAGTGCCCGAAGGTGGCGGGGGAGTTGGCGGTGCCGGTCCAGTGCGGCGCCTTGCCGTCCCGGATCTCGAAGCCCAGGCCCCAGTCGTTCGGCCGGCGGTGCCCGAAGCCGGGCAGCACGCCGCTGGTCCCCGGGAAGGCGACCTCGCGGGTGGCGTCGCTCAGCGTGGACGGGTCGAGCAGCTTGGGCGACTGCAGCTCGGCCGCGAACAGCGTGAGGTCGGCGACGGTGGAGAGCCCGCCGGCGCCGGCCGGGGTCCGGTGCGCGGTGTTGATCAGGGTCGAGCGCATGCCGAGCGGCTCGAAGACGGCCTCCGCGGCGTACCGGCCGAACTCGATGCCGGCGGCCTGCTGGAGGGTCTGCGCCAGGACGTCGAAGCCGGCGTTGGAGTAGAGCCGGCGGTTGCCGGGGGCGGCCATCACCTTGTGCTCGTCGAAGGCCAGGCCCGAGGTGTGGGCCAGCAGGTGGCGCACGGTCGAGCCCTCCGGCCCGGCCGGGTCGTCCAGCTCGAAGACGCCCTCCTCGACCGCGACCAGCACGGCGTACGAGGTGAGCAGCTTGGTCACCGACGCCAGCGGGAACAGGTGGTCCTGCGGCCCGTGCGCGCCCAGTACCGCGCCGTCCGCACCCCGCACCACGGCCGCCGCCGCGTTCGGCACCGGCCAGTCCTCGATCTTCCGCAAGCTCTCCATGGGCCCGACTCTAACGGGGAGGCCCGGGCCGCCGGGATGGCAGGCTTGCCCGGAGCGCATTCCAGGCCGTCGGCGCCGACGGCCCCGTCCGTCACCGGGGGTTCCACCATGGCCTTGCCCGCTCCGCTCGCAGTGGATCCGCGCACCTGCTCCGACGTGTTCCGCACGCCGGTCGGCGAGCCGGACCGGACGCCGCGGCACACCATCGGCGAGGTGGCGGCGGCCAGCGGACTGACCGCCCACACCCTGCGCTGGTACGAGCGGATCGGCCTGCTCGACCCGGTGGACCGTTCGGCCTCCGGCCAGCGCCGGTACTGCGACGCCGACCTGCACCGGCTGGCCTTCCTGGGCCGGCTGCGGCTGACCGGGATGACGGTGGCCGGGATGCTGCGGTACGTGGAGCTGGCCCGTGCGGGCGACCGGACCCTGGAGGACCGGCGGGACCTGCTGCTCGCCCACCGGGAGGAGGTGCGGCAGCAGGTCGCGGACCTGCACGCGACGCTCGCCGTGCTCGACCACAAGATCGACCTGTACGCCGGGCGGATCGCGGGGAGCGGCGAGGCGCGGTAGCCCGCCGGGCGGGTGGAGCGGGTGGAGCGGGCGGCCGGCGGTTCGCGGCCCGTCCGGCCGGGGCGCCGGGCCGGCCCGAGGGCGGGCCCGGTACCCCGGCGGCCGGTTCAGACCTCGCGGCCGAGGAAGGCGGCGAGCCGGGTGTACGGGTCGGCGCCGGCCGGGGCGGGGAGGGCCGGGCCGAACGGGGCGCCCTCGCGCCCGCCGGCCGGCAGCACGGCCTCGGCGATCGCCAGCGCGGTCTCGGCCAGCCGCTCGTCCAGCGGGACGCTGCTGCCGAGCGCCCGGGCGATGTCCCAGCCGTGGGTGACGGTCTCCAGCACGTAGCCGCCCACCGCGGCCCGGCCCGGCACCTCGCCCCAGGGCGCGAAGGCCGGGCGGTCCAGTCCGGCGTCGTCGGCCCAGGCGGCGGTCACCCGGGCCCGGGCCCGGTCGAGGGCGGCCGGCCAGGCGTCGTCGGCCAGTTCGCCGGTCATCGCCGCGACGTCCTCGCTGCGGCCGCCCTCACCCATGTACGCGAGCCGGTGGACGCCGCCGACCACGTGGCCGAGCAGCGTGCGCAGGTCGTACTCGGTGCAGGGGGTGGGCCGGTCGAGGGTGTCCGGGCCGGCTTCGGCGATCAGCTTCTCCAACTGGCCGAGGGCGAGCAGGTACAGCGGGCGCGGGTCCTGGGTGGTGTCCACGGGGGATCAACTCCATCGGTACGGAGGGTTTTTCGTCTCGGGAGGCAATCTCCCGGTAAAACCTGACATCCGACGTCAGGTTTTCTGCGATCCTCGTTCCCATGAAGGCCGACCGCCTGCTCTCGATCCTGCTGCTGCTCCAGACCCGCGGCCGGGTGCCCGCCACCGAACTGGCCGAACGGCTGGAGGTGTCGGTCCGCACCATCTACCGCGACGTCGAGGCGCTCTCCACGGCGGGCGTCCCGGTGTACACCGAGCGCGGCCGGCACGGCGGCATCAGTCTGCTGCCCGGCTACCGCACCGACGTCAGCGGGCTGACCGCCGACGAGGCGCGCGCCCTGTTCGTGCTCTCCGCCCAGGGCGCGCACACCGACCTCGGGCTGGACGGCGCGCTCGGCTCGGCGCTGCGCAAGGTGATGGCCGCGCTGCCCGCCCCGCACCGCCCGGGCGCCGAGCGGATCAGCGAACGCGTCCTGGTCGACCCGGCGCGCTGGCTGCAGGCCGGCGCCCCGCCCGGGCCGGACCTCGGCGAACTCCAGTACGCCGTCTTCGCCGACCGCCGCCTGCGGCTGCGCTACCGGCACAGCGGCACACCCGGCCCGGTGGAGTACACCGTCGACCCGTACGGCCTGGTCAGCAAGGCCGCCGTCTGGTACCTGGTGGCCGATCTGCAGGGCGAGCCGCGGCTGTTCCGGGCCGACCGGGTCCTGTACGCCGAGACCTCCGAGGAGCCGGTGCGCCGCCGGCCGGCCCTGGGGCTGGGCGAGGTCTGGGCGGTGCTGCGCGAACAGGTGGAGCGGCTGCCCAAGGAGGTGCGGGTCGCGGTGCGGGTGCGGCGCGGGCGGCTGGACATGTTCGTCCGGATCCACGGCGGCCGGCTCGCCGCCCCGCCGCCCGAGTCCGGCGGCGGGGCGCCGGAGGACTGGGTCGAGCTCGGGCTGGGCTTCCAGTCGCTGCCGGCCGTCCGCGCGCTGCTCGCCTTCGGGGCGGACGCCGAGGTGCTCTCGCCGCCGGCCGCCCGCCGGGAGATGGCCCGGGCGGCCGCGGAGGCCGTCCGGCTCTACCAGGACCTGCGCTGACGGGCCCGCGGCCGGATCCGACCGGTCCGCACCTGACGGGCCCGCACCTGACGGGCCCGCACTTGACGGGGCCGCTCCCGGTCCGGTGGTGCGGGCCGTCCGGCCGGCGGGTCGGGACCGCACCGCGGAGCCCGGCCGCACCGTAGGTCTTCGAGGCACTGAGGGGCCCGGCCGCACCGCTGGTCCCGGAGGCCCGTCAGGCCTCGGGGGCCGGGCGGACCACGTCCTGGTAGGCGCCGAGCGCGACGGCCGCGAAGTTGTGCAGGCTGTCGGTCCCGGCGGCGAAGTAGCCGTTGTGGCCGGAGGAACGGGCCGAGGACACCTGCTCGGAGCCGAAGTCCGCCGAGGTCGGGTCGGCGCCGTGGCCGAGCCCGCCGAACTCCAGGTACGGCACGTTGCCGATCCAGTCGCTCTCGTTGCGGGTGGCCCAGACGTGCACGCCGTCGCCCAGCTCCGAGGTGCTCTCCACGCCCATGCCGGGGGAGCCGAAGACCACCAGGTCGGTGATCCCGGAGGTGTCGGACGGCGAGGCGGCGGCCCGGGGGATGTCCGGGGCGGCGGTGCCGCAGACCACCGAACCGTAGGAGTGGCAGAACAGCGCCGGCGGCGCCTCCGGCCGGGTGGTCTCCCGGAGCCCGGCGAGCAGCCGCTGCAGCCGGGGGGCGCCGACGTCGGCGAGCCGGGAGGTGACGGCGTCCGGGCCGAGGCCGGACGGGGTGACGTAGCCCGTCCACGCGACCACCGCGGTGTGGGTGCCCGGGGACTGCCGGCGCTCCTCCGCGTACAGCGCGCGGGCCATCCCGGCGGGGGAGCGGAGCGGCTCGACGGCCTGGTCGAAGTGGCCGAGGTCGGCGTCCGACCCGGGGACGATCACCGCGACCCGGTCGGCCGAGGAGAGGTCGCCCCAGACCTCGGTGAGCAGGCCGCGGCCGCGCGGGTCGAAGGCGAGGATCTGCCGCCCGGCGGCGAGCAGGCTCTCGACGTCGTTGGCCCGGGAGACCGCCAGCGCGTGCAGGCCGGAGTCGAGCGCGGGGTCGGCGGCGCGGGCCCGGGCGCGGTCGCGCTCGGCGGCCAGCGCCACCCGGTTGGCCCGGTAGCGCAGCGCGAGCGGGGCGCCGTCGAAGTTGCCGACCACCAGCGGGTACGCCTCGACCAGCCGGTCGGTCTCGGCGGGGGTGAGCCGGGCGAAGAACTCCGCGGCGGCGGCCGGCGTGGTGGTGGCCGGGTCGGGCAGGTCCAGCCCGTAGGAGTGGTCCTCGACCCAGGCGGCGCTGCCGGCCGGGGGTGTCGAGATGGCCAACTGTTCAGTGGCCGCGGCGGCCTGGGCGGCTGCCGCACCCGCGTCGGCGAGGACGGCGCAGCCCGCGAAGGCACCGATCAGGACATGCTTCCACCGCCGACGGCGCATCGCCTCAACTCCCTGAGAGTCCCGTCACCGATCCGCGGGCGGGGCCCGAAGGGTGGTACGACTGCCAACTTCCCAACGCAAGAGTAGGGGGCGGGGGCGGGACTGGGCGCACCTTAAACTGTGGGATGGATCACATGAACCGGAGGTAACCGATCGGGCGTCACCCGGAAGGGCCCACCCCTCTCGAAGGCGAGGGTCCGGGGTCCCTCCTCACGCTCCCGCCTGCCCGGCGTCGAACTCCCGGACCAGCTTCTTCGGTGCGGCGCGCCGCCAGGCCTCGGTCAGCAGGTCCCGCAGCTCCTCCCGGTCGACCAGGTCGAGCCGGACGCTCACCCACCCGTGCCGGCCGACGTACGGGGCGTAGGAGAAGACCTCCGGCTCGGCGGCGAGCAGCTCGGCCTGGTCCTCGCGGGAGGCCTTCACGGTGACGGACTCCCCCTCCGGGGAGCCCATCGCGAAGACCTTCGCACCCACCCGCAGGGTCTCGATCTCCCAGGTGGGCTGCTGCGCCGCCTGCGGCAGGGCGAGTGCCATCGCCCGGAACTCGTCGAAGGTCACCATGGCCGCAGCGTAGAGCAGGGGTACGACGGTCCGCCCCCGGCGCCGGGGGCGACGGGGGCGGACGGGGTGCCGCGGGTCGGTCCGGCCGGGTTCAGCTCAGCGAGTTCCAGGCGGAGCAGGAGCGGTCGCCGCTGATCAGCCGGTCCGGGTGCCCGCTGCCGTCGGCCACCGAGATGCGGCGGTAGTTCTCACCGTGGAACACCCAGTACTCGCTCTTCCCGCCGACCCGCTGGCGGTCCGGGACGGGCAGGAAGCAGTCCACCCGGCCGACGCCGTTCAGCGAGCCCCACTGGGAGAGTTCGCGGTCGGTGCGCTCCAGCACGTCGGTGTGCGCGGCGCCGTCGGCCACCGAGATCAGCCGGTACTGCTGGCGGCCGCCGGTGGTGTGGAAGCACCAGTACCAGCTCTTGCCGCCGACCCGCTGCTGGTCGGGCACCGGGAGGAAGCAGTCCACCTTGCCGATGCCGTTCAGCGAGGCCCAGGAGGTGAGGTCGCGGTCCGGGCGCTCCAGCGTGCCGGTGTGGGTGCTGCCGCAGGTGAGCGAGACGGCCCGGTACTGCCGGCGGCCGCCGGTGGTGTGGAAGCACCAGTACCAGCTCTTGCCGGCGGGGTTCTGCAGGTCGGGCATCGGCAGGACGCAGTCGATCCGCTCGATGCCCCGGAAACACGCGTGGCCGCTCAGCGCGCTGTCGCCCTTGACCACCCGGTCGGTGTGGGCGGTGCCGTCGGCCACCGAGATCTTCCGGTACCGGTCGCCGTGGCAGGCCCAGAACTGGCTCTGCCCGCCGAGCCGCCACTGGTCGGGGACGGCGACGATCTCGTCGCACGGGTACGCCGTGCCGGGCTGCGGGCCGGGCTGGCCGCCCTGCTGGGTCTGCCCCTGCCCCTGGCTCCCGTTCTGGCCCTGGGCGCCGCTCTGGCCCCGGCCGGTGAGCTGCCCGTCGCTGAGCGCCTTCAGGGTGCTGATCGACGGCGCGAAGGCGTAGACCGACCCCTGGGTCTGGACGAACTGCTGGAAGTTCAGAGGTGTGTGCCGGATCGCGCCGTCCGGGCCCCGGCTCTCGAAGTCGACCTGGTCGGCCTCCTGGGTCACCGGGTCCTTGCCGGGCTCCGGGTTGCGGCCGGGCGGGAAGTCCGGCTGGTCCATCCAGTCGGCCTGGATGAACTCGAACTGCCGGGCGATGTCGGCCTGGTAGCAGACGAAGAGCAGGCCGCGCGGGTCGTCGGGGCCGCCCGGGCCTTCGGAGGCCGGGTCGAAGGGGTGCCCGTACGGCGCACCGCGGCGGATGATCCGCCGGCCGTCCAGGACCTTGGCGTCCAACGGCGGCGCACTCGGGTCGGGCGCCTGCAGGCCGGCCCGCGGGCTGGTCTTGCGCAGGTGCGAGAAGAGCGGGGTGGCCAGGCCCTCCAGGTCGTCCCGGAAGTCGAAGTCGTTGTCCGACGAGGCCGCCGGGTCGTTCGGGACGTCCCGGTCCTGGTGCTTGCAGACCGGGGCTCCGGAGCGCCAGCGGCCGACCAGCCGGGCGGCCAGCCATTCGGCGGTGGCGGAGTCCGGGACGGCCTTGGCCTGCTTGAGCTCCTTCAGCTTGACCGAGACCTGGGCCCACCAGCCGGGCACGTCCTGGGACAGCCGGCGGACCACCTGGAAGGAGCCGTTGCGGGCCCACTCGGGGAACTCGGTGGCGCTGCCGGGGGCCGGCTGCTCGCCGACGACGAACTCGCCGGCCGGGACGATCCGGGTGCCCGGGTGGCCCTCGACCTCCTCGGGCCGGTTCGGGTCGGGCCGGTCGAAGAAGCGGACCCCGGGCTCGCTGATGCCGTCCTTGAAGCCGAAGTGCTCCTTGCCCCGCCGACTGCCCTTCAGGGTCTGGGCGTTCTGCTGGAACACGATCACGATCCGGTCGGCGGCGGCCGCCTCGCGCTGCGCCTCGACGGTGGTCCGGAGGTCCTCCTCGGTGTCCGAGGCGATCGTCAGCACGGCGTGCACCGGCTGGCTCCGGCCGTTGCCGAAGAGCCAGTTCTCCGGGGAGTTGTCGCCGGTGTCGCCGAGCGCGCCGGCCCGTTTGGCCGAGCCCTCCTTGAACGCCTCCAGGCCGCTGCCGGGCGGCGGGGGCTGCGGGAACGGGTCGGTGGCGGACAGCTGGCGCATGCCCTCGTAGGTCAGGCCGAGGCCCAGCCAGGTGGCCTTGAGGGCCCTAGGGTCGTCACCGCCCGAGGACTTGCGGGCCTCGCTGAAGGCCGCGTTGAAGTCGGCGACCTGGCGGGTGGTGGCGATCTGCGGGGCGAGCCGGCGCAGCCAGTCGCGGGCCCGGGCGGCGTCCTCGAACTTGAGGAACAGCACGGAGACGTTGTCCTTCTTGAAGCCGGCGATGATGTCGCCCTGGATCTCGTCGCTCTCGCGCAGACGCAGATCCGTCGGGGTGGTCATGGGGGTGTTCTCCTCGTCGTGCGGGGTCGTGCGTGGGTGCGGGGGAGGGACGGCCGGTCAGGCCGTGGAGCTGAGCTGCACCCACTTGGCGACGGAGGGCACGCCCTGGTCGTTGAGCAGGAAGAGCATGTACCAGCCGGGCGGCGCGGCCTTGGCGTCCGGCGGGGCCTGGAGTTCCAGGCGGTTGCCGGCCCGGCTGGTGAGCCGCAGTTCGAGGTGGCGCTGGCTGGTGTTGACCGAGTGGGTGGCGGTGGTCGGCGAGAGCAGCACGGCCTTGGAGACGAGGCCGGGCGTGGTGGTGGTGACGAGGAAGTTCTTGTCGTAGCCGATCGCCGTGGTCGGGGCCCGCTCGATCGAGGGGCGGTTGCCCTGGTGGAGGTAGGCGGGCTCGTAGATCTCGATGCTGCCGTTCATGTCGTCCCGGATGTCCGGGTCGTTGGCGAGCTGCTGGAGCTCGTCGCCGGTGACCATGATCCGGCCGTCGGGCATCACCACGGCGTTGGAGTGGTAGCCGCGCGGCAGCCGCTGGACGGGGCCGAGCTTCCAGTTGCCCTGCGCGTCGCGCAGTTCGGTCTGCCGGTACTTGAGGTCGGCGTTCGGGTTGTAGGGGCCGTTGCCGTAGTCGCGGATGTCGTACGAGCCGTTGACGGTCAGCAGGGTGCCGTTGGGCAGCAGCAGGGTGTCGTCCTGGGTGCGGCCGAAGGCGCGGGACTTCTCGGCGGTCCAGTTGCCGTTGGAGAAGCGCAGGGTGCTCGGGTTGTCCCGGTCGCCGCCGAGGAACAGGGCGGAGTCCGGGCCGTTGGGGCCGCCGGGGAGGGGGACGGCCGAGCCGTAGTTGCGCTTGCGGCCGTCCGGGCGGGCCAGCAGGTCGCGGCGGGTCTCGTTGACCGGGTCGAAGGCCCACTGCTCGTCCGGCTGGCGGCCGAAGGCGTAGACGTTGCCGTCGCGCAGCGAGAACAGGTGCGGGTAGTCGAGGCTGAAGGGGGCGTCGGCCTTGAAGCGGTCGACCGGGGTGTTCCTCGGGGTCTCGGTCTTGAGCGAGGGCACGGGGTGGGTCTTGGCCGGGAACCGCTCGACCACCGGCGTCGGGGTGCCCCAGCCCAGTTCGGACTGGCCGGACATGATCAGCTGCCGGCCGTCCGCGCCGGTGACCACCGACGGGTACCAGCGGCCGACCGACATGTCGGGGTTGCGGGTCCAGGTCTCGGTCCAGGGGTCGAAGATCAGCGACAGCTTGGCGCCGGTGCCGCCGTTGCCGCCCAGGTTGCCGCCGAAGACGCCGAGCATGCCGTTGGGGAGGAAGGAGTGGCCGGCGCAGAAGAACGGCGCGGGGCGCAGCTCGCCGAGGCCGTCCGGCATGTCGATCACCGGCGGGGTGACCTTGGTGAACGAGTCGGTGCCGGTTCCCTTGGCCGGGTCCCAGAGGAAGGCGCGGCCGGCGTTCTCCTTGCCGATGGTCTGGGTGGGGGCGGGTTCCTTCTCCGGGTTGGTCTCGATCCGTTCGAAGGAGAACAGCAGCACCTTGCCGGTCGGCAGCATGGCGATGTGGGCGGCGAAGTCGGGGGAGGGGAAGTACGCCTTGAACGCGCCGAAGACGGTGGGGTCGAAGCCGGCGTTGATGCTGGTCTGGGAGTCCGTCAGGGCCTTGAGCCGGTTGGTGCGGGTGGTCTGCGGGTACTCGCCGACGCCGCGCATCGCCGCCCGCGCGCTGGCGTGCTCCTCGGCGTGCTCCTGGCCGAGGGCGGCGACCTCGTCGTCCCGCAGTTCGGCCTGGACCCGGGGGTCGGCGATCCGCGGGGCGGTGCCGGCGGGGGCGTCGGCGCCGGCCGGGTCGTGGTGGCCGGAGCCGTGGGTGCCGACCAGGGCGGCGGCCGGACCGGCGGCGGTGAGGACGGTGCCGGTGGTCAGCGCCCAGACCACGGCGGTGGCGACGGCGGTGGCGAGTCGGCGGCGGGTCCGGGGCCGGTCGGCGGGCCGCGGCGGGGACGGGGACATGGAACTCCTCTGAGGTGGGGGGCTTCAGGAGCGGGGGAGATCGGGGTCGGACGGCGCGGGCGGCCGGGCCGTGGGCGGGCGCGGACGCACCGGTGGTCGCCGACCGTCACAGAACATCACAGTGCGTGGTGGTTCGCATGCGGATGCACTGCGTTCGGCGGGCGGGGCGGAGCGGGGGCGGGAGCGTCGGCGGAGGAGGCCGCGGGCGGCGGGGGAGCGCATGCGGGAGAGGGGCGTGGGCCAGTCGGCCCACGCCCCTCTCCCGCCTCGACCGCCGGGAGGCTCAGACCACGCCGAGCGCGTACGCGGCGAAGAACGCCGCCCCCGCCCCGGCCGCCGCCCTGACGGGCCGGGAGAAGGCCGACCACGGTCCGTCGAACCGCCGGGTGAACCACCCGATCCCGATCAGCACGGCACCGAACAGCGGCAGCAGCGCGAGCCGGACGGCCACCCAGCCGAGCGAGTCCGGCGCCGCGGTCAGCCCCGGCACCTCGCCCAGGACGGCCGCGCCCGGCACCGCGACGGCCAGCATGGCGCTCTGGTGCCAGCAGAAGATCGTCATCGCCGACAGGTTGACCGCGACCACCGGCAGCCACAGCAGCGGACGGCGGGTCAGCAGCCGGCCGAGCCGTTCGCGCAGCAGCACCGCGGCGCCGCACTGCACCGAGGCCAGCGCCAGCACCAGCAGGGACGGCGGGTGGGAGTTGGTCCGCTCGGCACCCGGCACGCCGACCATGCTCGCCGGGTAGTGCCAGAGCAGCAGCAGCGCGGCGAACAGCACGCCGCCGCCGAGCAGCAGCAGGCGGGCGGCCGGACGGCCCAGTCGGCCGCGCGCCCAGAGCACGCCGAGCTGGTAGCCGAAGAGCCAGCCCGGAAGGATGTTCAGCAGCCCGACCCAGGACGGCACCGACTCGGCCCACGGCCCGTACCGGAGCAGGTCGACGACGGCGACGGCGGCCAGCAGGACACCCGCCGACCAGCCGCCCAGCCGGCGGGCGGCGGCCACGCAGAGCGGGGTGAGCGCGGTCAGCCCCAGGTAGACGCCGATGTACCAGAGCGGCTGCACCACCAGCGTGGACCCGGTCCGCACGGTGTCGGCGGGGACGCCGAGACGCGGCAGCAGCGGGATCAGCAGGGCCCAGACGGCCGTCACCCCGAGCACCGGGCGGAGCAGCCGGACGGTCCGGCCGCGCAGCCAGCTGCCGAGGCCGACGCCCTTGGCGCGGGCCCGCTCCAGCGAGCGGACCGAGGAGTGGCCGCCGACCAGGAAGAACACGCCGAGCATCTGGAGCACCCAGCTCAATGGGGCGAAGAAGCCGAGCGAGGGCGAGGAGAGCGGGCTGGCGTTGTGCAGCGCGCCGTCGGGGGAGAGGCCGAACCCGCCGAGCAGCCAGTGGCCGACCGGGACGGCGAGCAGGGCGAGCGCGCGCAGGCCGTCGAGGGCCCGGTCCCGGGTCTCGGGGGTGCGGGCGTCCACCTGGCGGGCGGCCCGGCGCAGGGCGGTGAGCGGGCTGGACATGACGGGGTCTCCGTTCGCGGGTGTGGCGCAGGAGCGGGGCGGCGGTGCGGGGCGGTGCGGGGGCGGGGCGGCGCTTGGCCGGAGACGCCGGGCGGCGGGCCTGGTGGGCCGGGCGGGCCGGGCGTTGAGGTGCCGGGCCGGGGTCAGCGGCCGAGCGCGACGTCGGCGAAGGCGGCCAGCGAGGCGGTGCCCGGGGCGAAGTAGCCGGTGTGGCCGTGCGATCCGGTGGCCGGCAGCGGGCGGGCGCCGAACCCCCGGCCGGTCGGGTCGGCGCCGTGGCCGAGGCCGAGGAACCGGACGAAGGGCACGTTGCCGATCCAGTCCGAGCCGTTCCGTTCGACGGCCCACAGCGGCACCCGCGGGTCCAGGTCGGCGGCCGAGTCGACGCCCAGGCCCGGCGAGCCGAGCACCACCACGCCCGAGGACCGCTCCGGCCCCGGCCGGGCCAGCCCGCAGACCACCGAGCCGTAGCTGTGGCAGAACACCGTGGCCGGCGCGGCGGGTCGGGTGGTGGCGGCGAGCCCGTCGAGCAGCCGGGCCAGCCGGACGGCGCCGGCCTCGGCCAGCGACTCGGTGGCGGCGTCCGGGCCGATCCCGACCGGGGTGGTGTAGCCGGCCCAGGCGACCACCGCGGTCTGCCCGCCGGTGGCCCCGAACAGCGCGCGGGCCATCCCGGCCGGGGTGCCGTACGGGTCGCCGGCGCGGTCGAAGGTGCGCAGGTCGATGTCGGAGCCGGGGACGACGACCGCGGTCCGGCGGGCGGCGGCCAGGTCGCCGTACACCTCGGCGATCTGGCCGCGGCCCCGCGGGTCGAAGGCGAGGAACCGCCGGCCGCCCTGCTGCGCCCCGTCGAGCAGGGTGCGGTACCGCTCGGCGCGCTCCCGGGCGGCGGCCCGGTCCCCGGGGGTGAGCGACGGGTCGGCGGCGCGGGCCCGTTCCCGCCCGAGCTCCTCGGCCAGCGCGGACTCGTTGGCCCGGTAGCGGAGCCCGACGGGCGCGCCGTCCAGGTTGCCGACCACCAGCGGGTGGCGGACGGCCAGCGCGTCCCGGGCGGCGGGCGGCAGCCGGTCGAAGAAGGCGGCCACCTCGGCGGGGGCGGCCGTGGCCGGGTCGGGCAGCCGCAGGCCGAGGGTGGTGTCCGCGGTCCAGGCGGCCGTGCCGGGCGGCGGCCCGGTCACCGCCGGCCGGCCGGCGGCGGTCCAGCCGCCCGCTCCGAGGAGGGCGGCCAGCACCAGGCCGGCGGCGGCGACCGACCGCCGGATCCGTCGGGGCCGCTGCTCGTCGCGCCGCCGGTTGCGCCGCCGGGTGGGCTGCTGCCGCATGTCCGTTCTCTCCCTCGTCCGTTCGGTCTCGACGGGGAGGACGGTAGGAACGCGACGGCCCCGCGGACGTCACTCCGCGGGGCCAACTCCCGGGTGGTACCCGGGTATCACTGGGGTTTTCCCCACCGTGGGGGCTGGGGGAGGCCCTACTGGCCGGGCGTCACCAGGCCGGACTCGTAGGCGAGGATGACCGCCTGGGCGCGGTCGCGCAGGTCGAGCTTGGCCAGGATGCGGCCGATGTGGGTCTTGACGGTCTGTTCGGCGAGCACCAGCCGGCCGGCGATCTCCTGGTTGGACAGGCCGCGGGCGATCAGCTCCAGTACCTCGGTCTCACGCGGGGTCAGCCCGTTGAGCCGGAGCTTCGGGTCGCGGCGCCTGGCGGGCCTGGTCCGGGCGAAGTCCTCGATCAGCCGGCGGGTCACCGAAGGGGCGAGCAGCGCCTCGCCGGCCGCGACCACCCGGACGGCGGCGATCAGGTCGGCCGGCGGCGCGTCCTTGAGCAGGAACCCGCTGGCCCCGGCCCGCAGCGCCTCGTAGACGTAGTCGTCCACGTCGAAGGTGGTGAGCATCAGCACCTTCGGGCGGTGCGCGCCGGGTACGGCCGGGTCGAGCAGTCGGCGGGCCGCCTCCAGGCCGTCCATCACGGGCATCCGGACGTCCATCAGCACCACGTCGGGGTGGGTGCGGCCGGTCACCTCCAGGGCCTGCGCGCCGTCCGCCGCGTCCCCCACCACGTCGATGTCGCTCTGGGCGTTGAGCAGGGCGGCGAAACCGGCCCGCACCATCGCCTGGTCGTCGACGATGATCACGCGGATGGTCATGCGGTGGTCTCCCGGTCGTCGTCCGGCCGCTGCTACGGCCGGGCCGGCGGGGTGCCGGTGGACCGAGTATCCGTCAGGCCGTCGAGCGGGAGGACGGCGGCCACCTTGAAGCCGCCGTCCGGCAGCGGCCCGGTGTCCAGCCGGCCGTCCAGCAGCCGGACCCGCTCGCGCATGCCGACCAGCCCGTGACCGGTGCCCTCGGCCGAGGACTCCAGCGACTCCGCCCGCTCGGGCGGGGCCGCGTTCACCACCGTGACCAGCAGGGACGCGTCCGCGACGGTCAGCGAGACCCAGGCGCCGGCGCCCGGGGCGTGCCGGACCACGTTGGCCAGCGCCTCCTGGACGATCCGGTAGACGGAGAGGTCGACGGCCGGCGGCAGCTCGTCGGCCAGGTCGGCGTCGACCGCCAGTTCGGCCGCCACCCCCGCCCGGCGGACCGTCTCGACCAGCTGGCCGAGCTGGCCGACCCCCGGCTGCGGCGCCTTCTCGGCGCCGGACTCCTCGCTGCGCAGCACGCCGAGCAGCCGCCGCATCTCGGCCAGCGACTCGCGCGCGGTGCCCGCGATCGCGGTGAACTCCTCGGCGGCGTCCGCCGGGACGCCCGGTATCCGGTAGGGCGCGCTGGCCGCCTGCACGGCGATCACCGACATGTGGTGGGCGACCACGTCGTGCAGCTCCCGGGCGATCCGGGCGCGCTCCTCCAGCAGGGTCCGCCGCTCCCGCTCGGCCTCGCTGATGTGCTCCTGCTCGACGAGCAGCCGCCGGGCCTCGGCCCGGTCCCGGAACGACCAGCCGAACAGCAGCACGGCGCCGCTGAGCGCGGGCAGCAGCACGGTGGTGCCGTCGCCGCCGCGCGGCAGCCCGAGGGTGAGGGTGAGCCCGGTGAGCAGCACGGTGGCGACCCAGACCGCGACCAGGGTGGCCCGGCTCTCCCGCAGGGCGAGCGCGAGCAGCAGGAAGAGGTAGGCCAGGATCATCGGGGCCGACCACGGCCAGGTGCCGCCGGTGTGGTCGTGCCGGGCGGTGACGGCGGCGGTGGCGACCAGGGCGGCGGCGCCGATCCACCACGCGGCCAGCGGGCGGGTGACCGCCAGCAGCAGCGGGGCGGTCAGCGCGAGGGTGAGCGCGGCGGCGACGGGCAGGGCCACGTCGAAGGAGCCGGTCAGGACGGTGATCCCGGTGGGGATCAGCGAGGCCTGGAGGACGAGGGCGACGAGGTACGGCAGGCGCCGCCGCCAGCGGCGCGGGGAGTCGCCGAGCAGGGGGGCGTGCCCTCCGGTGGGCGTGCTGAGGTGGTGCCGGAGGGTCCCGAGCAGGCGGTGGGCTGTCGTCCGGGCGGTGGCCTTGCTGAGCGTCTTCATCGCGGGCCAGCCTAGGAGCGGCGCCGTCCGCCCGTCGTCGGACCGTGGGCAGAACTTTCGGGCCGTGCCGGGGCCCGGGGTGATACCCCGGTATGACCCGGGAGTCGGACCCCGGTGCGCCCCGGTGGGCCCCGGCGCGTCCCGGTGGGCCCCGGCGCGTCCCGGTGCGCCTCAGCGCCGCCAGTCGCCGGCCAGGGTGGGGCCGAGCTGGTCGAAGTGGCGGCCGATCAGAGCGATCATGCCGTCCGGGCCGTCCTCCTCCTGGTCTGCGGTCCAGGACAGGTGGGCGGCGCGCAGCACGCCGCCGAAGACGGCGGCCATCACGGCGGGCCGCAGGTCCCGGGTGAGGTCGAGGCCCTCGCGCTCGGCGATCACCCGGGCGACCACGCGTTCCTGCTCGGTGACCCGGCGCAGGTGGGCGGCGAGCAGGGTGGGGGTGTCCTCGATCATCCGGATCAGTTCGAGCGCGCTGGTCACCGAGCCGGGGCCGGTGCGGTCCGGGGAGCCCAGTTCGCGCCAGGACTCGACGATCGCGGCGCGCAGTGCCTGCAGCGGGTTCTCGTCGGCGGGGCGGGCCCGGAGCCGGTCGATGAAGTAGTCCTCGGCGTCGGCGAGGACGGCGAGCGCGACCTCGTCCTTGTTGGCGAAGTAGCGGAAGAAGGTGCGCTGCGAGACGTCGACGGCGGCCGCGATCTCGTCGACGGTGGTCCGGGCGAAGCCCTGGCCGAGGAACAGCTGGTGGGCCGCCTCGATCAGGGCGTCCCGGGTGCGCCGTTTCTTGCGCTCGCGCAGTCCGGGGCCCGGCTCCGGCTCCGGGCCGCCGGGGGCCCGGCCGGCCGGGGCGGTGGCGGGGGGTGCGGGCTGAGCGGCCATGGCGGGTGCCCTCCGGACGGTGGTGCGGCTGGGGTGTCGGGGCACAACTCTAGCCGTGTGACAAATGTCAGCCACGGCCAGAAGTCAGTGTTTGCCGAATGTCAGTCACTGACATAATCTGCCGGAGTGGCGCCCGTCGGGCCGGGGCACTCGTGGGGACGGGTGGGCCGGGGCGCCACGACCACGTTCGCCGCAGTCAGCCCCCGGAGGGCCCAGATGAGCCAGTCCGTCGTCAAGAGCGCCGAGGCGGACGTACCGCCGCCGGCCGCGCCGTCCGCCGGGAGGGGCCTCAAGGGGCACCCCTGGCTCACCCTCCTCACCGTCGCCGTCGGCGTGATGATGGTGGCCCTGGACGGCACGATCGTCGCGATCGCCAACCCGGTGATCCAGGCCGACCTCAAGGCCGCGCCCTCCGAGATCCAGTGGGTCACCAGCGGCTACCTGCTCGCCCTCGCGGTCTTCCTGATCACCGCCGGCAAGATCGGCGACCGGTTCGGCCACAAGAACACCTTCCTGGTCGGCGCGGTCGGCTTCGCCGCCACCTCGGCGGCGATCGGCTTCGCCGGGAACATCCAGACCGTGATCGCCTTCCGCGTCCTCCAGGGCCTGTTCGGCGCGCTGCTCCAGCCGGCCGCGCTCGGCCTGCTGCGCGGGGCCTTCCCGGCCGAGCGGCTCAACATGGCGATCGGCATCTGGGGCGGGGTGATCGGCGCCTCCACCGCGGCCGGCCCGATCGTCGGCGGCCTGCTGGTCGAGCACGTCAGCTGGGAGTCGGTCTTCTTCATCAACATCCCGGTCGGACTCATCGCGCTGGCCCTCGGCCTGTGGATCCTCAAGGACGTCCGCGCCGAGAACGCCGCGAAGTCCTTCGACGTCCCCGGCATCGTGCTGCTCTCGGCGGCCATGTTCGCGCTGGTCTTCGGCATCATCAAGGCCCCCGAGTGGGGCTGGGGCGACCTCTCCACACTGCTCTTCCTGGGCGGCGCCGTGGTGCTGATGACGCTCTTCGCGTTCTGGCAGCGGGCGGCCCGCGAGCCGCTGATCCCGCTCGGCCTGTTCCGCTCGCTGCCGCTGTCGGCCGGCACCCTGCTGATGGTGCTGATGGCCTTCTCGTTCTTCGGCGCGATCTTCTTCGTCACCTTCTACCTGCAGAACGTGCACGGCATGTCGCCGGTCGAGGCGGGCGTCCACCTGCTGCCGATGACCGGCATGATGATCGTCGGCTCGCCGGTGGCCGGCGTCGCCATCGGCAAGCTCGGCCCGCGGATCCCGATCGTGGCCGGCATGCTGATCACCACCACCGCGATGATCGGCATGGCCACCCTGGACGCCGGTTCCGGCAACGGCGCGATGGCGCTCTGGTTCGTCCTGATGGGCCTGGGCATCAGCCCGGTCATGGTCGGCGCCACCGAGGTCATCGTCGGCAACGCCCCGATGGAGCTGTCCGGCGTGGCCGGCGGCCTCCAGCAGTCCGCGATGCAGGTCGGCGGCAGCCTCGGCACCGCCGTGCTGGGCGCGCTGATGGCCGCCAGGGTCACCGACGTGCTGCCGGGCAACTGGGAGAAGGCCGGTCTGCCGCCGGTCGACCCCGCCCAGTCCGAGGGCCTCAACCAGGCCGCCCAGCTCGGCATCGCCCCGCCCGCTCCGGCCGGCACCCCGCAGCAGGCGGTCGACGCGATGGCCGGCGCCGTCCACGACTCGTTCGTCAGCGGCATGTCGCTCGCCTTCGCGGTCGCCGCCGTGGTCGCCTTCGCCGCCGCGCTCCTCGGCCTCCTCACCCGCCGGGGCGCCACCGACGCCGGCCCCGCCGTGCACATCTGACCCGCCCCGTACAGCCCGCGCGGCCCCGGACTCGTCGGAGTCCGGGGCCGCGCATGTGTACTAATGGCGATCAGATGAACACTTTGAGTTATTGACACGCGTGGTGTTACCCTTCGCGCATGGTTGCTGAACCGACCCCGGAAACGCCCCTCGCCGTCAGACGGTCGATCTCGCTCCCGGCCGATCTCGCCGCCGAGGTGGAACAGCGCACTGATAAGAACGGGTTCTCCGCCGTGGTGGCAGAGGCCTTGGAGCACTGGGTCGCCATGGCCAAGCTGCGCGAGGTCGTGGAGGACAACGAGGCGCACGGTCACGTCACCGATGCCGACCGGCAATGGGCGGAGGAAGCATGGGCCGCCAGCGCCTGACCCGGGCCAAGGCCTCCCCGCGCCGGTGCGGGACGGTGGTCCTCGATGCCCAGGCGCTGTCGCTGGACGCCGAGCGCGATGGTCGTGTGGCTGCCCTGATCGCTGCCGCCGAGCAGGATTCGGCCCCGGTGGTCGTCAGTGCCATCACGCCCCTGGAAGTCCGCCGGACCGGGCGAGTCGGTGAGCGGCTGAAGTTCCTCCTCGCGCGGTACACCGTCGCCCCGGTGTCGGACCGGGTGATCGAGGCGGCGGGGGCGCTGCTCGACACCTCGGGGCTGGACGGGCACGAGTGCCTGGTGGACGCGCTGGTGGTCGCCACTGCAGCACTGTCCGAGCCTCCGGTGCGACTGGTCACCTCGGACGCCTCGCACATTCCCAAGCTGTGCCAGGCGGCCGGTCAGCTGGACGGGTTGGACGAGCCGCGCGTGATCACCGTCTGACGACGAGCGGGCCGACCCGCCCTGCACGGCCCGCGCGGCCCCGGACTCGTCGGAGTCCGGGGCCGCGTGCGTGGGTGGCGGGTGGGTCAGCGGGGCTGCTCGGCCTCCGCCTGGCGCCAGGCCTCCTCGGCCTTCGCCCAGAGCTCCTCCTGGGCGGCCCAGTACTCCTCCTCGGACTGGCCCTCGGGCACCTGCGCGATGCCGGGGCCGGTGGGCGGCGGGGTGGGGGCCAGGTGGTGGCCGCCGGCGCCGGGTGCCGGGGCGGGCGGGGGGAGGACGGTCACGGGCGGCCGCGCCTCGGTCGAGGACTCCTCGGTGGACCAGTCGGTGAAGGACTCGTCGGTGTCGGGCACCCAGGCGCCGGAGTCCGTCACCGGGGGAGCCGGGGTGACCGGTACGACCGGGGTGACCGGCGGGGCCGGGGGCGGGGGAGGGCCCGCCGGAGCGGCGGGGGCCGTCGGGGCGGTCTGCGCCGGAGGTGGCGGCGGGGGCGGCGGCGAGGCGTTCGGAAGGGTGGCGGGCGGCACCGCGGCCGCCGGGGCGCCGGCCAGACCCGCGGTCAGCGGGCGGGCGGACGGAGCGGGCGGCGCGGGTTCGTCGGCCGCATCGGGCGCGGACGGCTCCGGCTCCGGCTCCGGCGCCGGGCCCGCGGGGTCCTGCGGCAGCGGCGCCGGCACGGACTCGGGGGAGGGCGCCGGGGCGGGCGTCGGGGTGGGGACGGGCACGGGCAGCAGGCCGGCCGGCGGCCGCTCCGGGGCGGGCAGGGCCACCGACGGCCGCCCGAACTCGTCGGGGGTCGGTAACAGCTGCCAGACCAGGCCGCCCGCCGTCAGGCCGACCAGGATCGCGAAGGGGAAGGCCCCCGTCCTCGGTGTGCGCACGGAACCGGCCCCCTCCCCTTGGGTCCCTTGGTCCCACCTTAAGCGGGACTCTCGGGAAGGTTAAGAGGGAGCCGGTGACGGTCTCAGGCGGCGGGGCGGAGTTCCACGAGGGGGACGGTGCGGGTGGTGCGGGCGCGGAAGTCGGCGAACAGCGGTTCGACGGCGATCTGCCGTGCCCAGAGGCCCTCGTGCTCCTCCGGGTCGACCGGGACGGCGTGCGCGGCGAAGCGGTCGGCACCGAGCTCGACGGTGACCTCCGGGGCGGCCGCGAGGTTGCGGTACCAGAGCGGGTCGGCCGGGGCGCCGCCGTTCAGGGCGAAGACGACCACGCGGCCGCCGTCCCGCAGGTAGACCAGCGGGGTGGTGCGCGCCTCGCCGCTGCGCCGGCCGCGGGTGGTGAGCAGCAGCAGGTCCTTGCCGGCGAAGTCGCCGCCGACCACGCCCGCCGAGGCGCGGAACTCGTCGATCACGGCGCGGTTGTAGTCGTTGCCGCCGGGGGCGGGCTCGGGGTGGACGGCGTTCATCGGAGACCCTCCTGGACTGGTCCGGTTCGTCGGGACGAGCCTAGGAGCTGACACCGGTGTGAGGTTCAAGCGACTGTGACCGGAGTCACACCGCAAGAGCGGGAGGGAGCAGGGGCGCAGGGGCGGGAAAGGCGGAGGACCGGCCCTCCCGGAAAGGGGAGGACCGGCCCTCAGGACCTGTCAGGTGCTCAGGCTTCGCCGCCGGCGGCGCCCGGGTCGGCCGCGGCCACGTCCAGCAGCTGGTAGCGGTCGATCGCGTCCTTCAGCGCGCTGCGGTCGACCTTGCCCTGCTTGGCGAGCTCGGTGAGCACGCTCAGCACGACCGACTGCGCGTCGATGTGGAAGAAGCGACGGGCCGCACCGCGGGTGTCGGCGAAGCCGAAGCCGTCGGCACCCAGCGACTGGTACTGACCCGGCACCCAGCGGGCGATCTGGTCCGGCACCGCGCGCATCCAGTCGGACACGGCGACGAACGGGCCCTCGGCGCCCTGGAGCTTCTGGGTCACGTACGGGACGCGCTGCTGCTCCTCGGGGTGCAGCAGGTTGAACTCCTCGGCCTCCACCGCGTCGCGGCGCAGCTCGTTCCAGGAGGTCGCGGACCAGACGTCGGCCTTGACGTTCCACTCCTCGGCGAGGATGCGCTGGGCCTCCAGGGCCCACGGCACGGCCACGCCGGAGGCGAGGATCTGGGCCGGGACCTGGCCGGCGGTGGCGGGCGCGTACCGGTGCAGACCCTTGAGGATGCCCTCGACGTCGACGTTCTCCGGCTCGGCCGGCATCTTGATCGGCTCGTTGTAGACGGTCATGTAGAAGAACACGTCCTCGCCGTGCGGGTGCTCGGCGCTGGAGCCGTACATCCGGCGGAGACCGTCCTGCACGATGTGCGCGATCTCGAAGCCGTACGCCGGGTCGTACGAGACGACGCCGGGGTTGGTCGAGGCCAGCAGGTGCGAGTGGCCGTCGGCGTGCTGCAGGCCCTCACCGGTCAGCGTGGTGCGGCCGGCGGTGGCGCCGATCACGAAGCCGCGGGCGAGCTGGTCGGCCATCTGCCAGAACTGGTCGCCGGTGCGCTGGAACCCGAACATCGAGTAGAAGACGTACACCGGGATCAGCGGCTCGCCGTGGGTCGCGTAGGACGAACCCGCGGCGATCAGCGAGGCGGTGCAGCCGGCCTCGGAGATGCCGTCGTGCAGCATCTGCCCGGTCGGGGACTCCTTGTACGCCAGCAGCAGGTCGCGGTCGACCGACTCGTAGGTCTGGCCGAGCGGGTTGTAGATCTTCGCCGACGGGAACAGCGAGTCCATGCCGAAGGTGCGGTACTCGTCGGGCGCGATCGGCACGAAGCGGTTGCCGATGCCCTTGTCCCGCATGAGGTCCTTGAGCACCCGGACGAACGCCATGGTGGTGGCGATGGTCTGGTTGCCGGACCCCTTCTTGACCGCCTTGTACGCGTCGTCGCCCGGGAGCTCCAGCGCGCGCGGCCGCACCTTGCGGGTCGGCACGTAGCCGCCCAGCTCCTGGCGGCGGTCGTGCATGTACTGGATCTCCTCCGAGCCGCGGCCCGGGTGGTAGTAGGGCGGGTAGCCCTCTTCCAGCTGCTTGTCGGTGATCGGCAGGTGCAGCCGGTCGCGGAAGCGCTTCAGGTCCTCGACCGTCAGCTTCTTCATCTGGTGGGTGGCGTTGCGGCCCTCGAAGTTGGGGCCCAGCGTCCAGCCCTTGACGGTCTGGGCGAGGATGACCGTCGGCTGGCCCTTGTGCTCGCGGGCCGCCTTGAACGCCGCGTAGATCTTGCGGTGGTCGTGGCCGCCGCGGCCCAGGTGCTGGATCTGCTGGTCGGTCATCGACTCGACCATCTTGCGCAGCCGCAGGTCGCCGCCGAAGAAGCTGTCGCGGATGTACGCGCCGGACTCGGTCGCGTAGGTCTGGAACTGGCCGTCCACCGTGGTGTTCAGCTTGTTCACCAGGACGCCGTCGCGGTCCTGCGCGAGCAGCGGGTCCCAGCTGCGGTCCCAGACCAGCTTGATCACGTTCCAGCCGGCGCCGCGGAACTGCGACTCCAGCTCCTGGATGATCTTGCCGTTGCCGCGGACCGGGCCGTCGAGGCGCTGCAGGTTGCAGTTCACCACGAAGGTCAGGTTGTCCAGGCCCTCGCGGGAGGCCAGCGACAGCTGGCCGAGCGACTCGGGCTCGTCCATCTCGCCGTCGCCGAGGAAGGCGTAGACCTGCGAGTCGGAGGTGTCCTTGATGCCGCGGTGCTCCAGGTAGCGGTTCATCCGGGCCTGGTAGATCGCGCCGAGCGGGCCGAGGCCCATCGAGACGGTCGGGAACTCCCAGAAGTCCGGCATCAGCCGCGGGTGCGGGTAGCTGGAGAGGCCGTACGGGGCCTTCGACTTCTCCTGGCGGAAGGCGTCGAGCTGCTGCTCGGTGAGCCGGTCCAGCAGGAAGGCGCGGGCGTAGATGCCGGGGGAGGCGTGACCCTGGAAGAAGATCTGGTCGCCCGACTCGCCCTCGGCGTCCTTGCCGCGGAAGAAGTAGTTGAAGCCCACGTCGTACAGCGACGCGGAGGAGGCGAAGGTGGCGATGTGGCCACCGACGCCGATGCCCGGGCGCTGTGCCCGGGAGACCATCACCGCGGCGTTCCAGCGGGTCGCGTTGAGGATCTTGCGCTCGATCTCCTCGTTACCGGGGAAGAACGGCTCGTCCTTGGTGGCGATGGTGTTGACGTAGTCCGTGCTGCGCATCTCGGGCACGGCGACACGCTTCTCGCGGGCGCGCTCGATCAGCCGCAGCATCAGGTAGCGGGCACGCTCGCGCCCCCGCTCGTCGATGGCCGCGTCGAGCGACTCCAGCCATTCCGCGGTCTCCTCGGGATCGAAGTCCGGGACCTGACTCGGAAGGCCGCCAATGATGATCGGGTTGCGATCGGATCCGGAAGCCACGCTGTTCCTTCACTGTCGGTCGAAACTGAGGTGTGTCGCGCCGCCTCCATCGTGCTACCGCGCTCGGAGATCCGTCATCTCTACCGATCGGTAACCGCTCCCCCTGACAGAAGGAACGGTCTGGAGGTGTGCGGTTCGGACAGCATCGTCCGGGCCGCGCACCCCCGGGTGTTACGAAAAGAGGTGGTCCGACCTGGTTGCCCGCCCGTCCGATGGCGGACGGCCGGGGTGAGGGCCAACAGGAGACTCTACGCCCGCGCACGCGCGGACCCGAATGCCGTTCGCATCTCGGGCGTGCGTACGGCCTGCGGACCGGGACCTCCCGAAGCATCCTTGTCCTACGCAGAGAAGGGCAAATCGGTGTGATTCGCGACACGTCGCACGGCGTGTCCCGGTGCGACACGTCAACCTTTGGAGGGGATCGGGGGTCGGGTACTTGCGCGAACCGCCGCGCCCGTGTGGACTACGGCCACAGCCTCGGCATGGATGCCGAGCCGAATACTGGAGGTTATTCCCGTGAGCGCGACCGCGGACCCCGCGGACAAGTCCAACCCGGCAGCTCGTCTTGGCTTCGATGAGGGCCAGATCATCCAGGAGCTGGGGTTCGACGAAGACACTGACCAGGATCTCCGCGAGGGCATCGAGGAGATCACCGGTACGGATCTCGTCGACGAGGACTACGACGACGTCGCCGACGCCGTCCTGCTGTGGCACCGCGACGACGACGGGGATCTCACCGACGCCCTCGTCGACGCCCTGGAATACCTGGCCGAGGGCGGCCTGATCTGGCTGCTGACCCCGAAGACCGGTCGGGACGGCCACATCGAGGCCTCGGACATCGCCGACGCCGCCCGGACCGCAGGCCTCTCCCAGACCAGCTCCATCGCGGTGGCCAAGGACTGGGCGGCGACCCGCCTGGCGACCAAGTCCACGGCCAGGCCGGCCAAGCGCTGAGCATCCCCTGACGGGCCCGACCGGGCCCCGCCGGAGCTTCCTCCGGCGGGGCCCGGTCCTTTTGCGTTCCGGCTCGGAGGCTCCGACCAGGGGCGTTCGCCCAGGGCGAAAGGGGCGGCCCCGGACGGCCCAGCCCTCACCCGTCCGGCCGAACCGGGCCCGACGAAATGCAAGGATTGCGCTCGTCGCGCCCCGCAGCGCGGCTCCTTCGCGTCAGAAAGGTCCCACCATGGCCATCGAGATCGGCACCGAGGCTCCGGACTTCGAGCTGAAGAACCAGCACGGCGAGCTGGTCCGGCTCTCCGACTTCCGGGGCGGGAAGAACGTCGTCCTGGTCTTCTACCCGTTCGCCTTCACCGGCGTCTGCACCGGCGAGGTCTGCGCGATCCAGAAGGAGCTGCCGCGCCTGCAGAACGACGAGGTGCAGGTCCTCGGCCTCTCCAACGACTCGCCGTTCAGCCAGCGGATCTTCGCCGACCAGGAGGGGCTGGACTTCCCGCTGCTCTCCGACTTCTGGCCGCACGGCGAGGTCTCCCGGGCGTACGGCGTCTTCGACGAGGAGAAGGGCTGCGCCGTCCGGGGCACCTTCGTGATCGACAAGGCCGGCGTCGTCCGCTGGAGCGTCGTGAACGGCCTGCCGGACGCCCGTGACGAGCAGGAGTACCTGAAGGTCCTCGGCGCGCTCTGAGCCCCTGCGGACGGTGCCGGGGCGTCCCTGGGTGCCCCGGTGCCCCGGTGCCCCGGTGCCCCGGTGCCCCGGTGCCCCGGGCGCCCCTGGCGTCCCCGGCGGCCTGGGGGTCCCCGGGTGGGCCGGCCCGGGCCCGGACGGCCCGGCGGGGCCCGAGTCCGCGGGCCGGAGGGCGTCCGGACGGCAGCGCCGGAGCCCGGTTCGGGGCCGCGTCGGACCGGTTCGCCCGCGCGGACGGGAACCCGGCACTACGATCGGTCCGTTGGCTGGTCAGAGGCCCGGTGGCGGTCCGCCGCCGAAGCCTTGAACCGCACCACGGGGGCACCAGGGCGTGCCTCCCGATTCTTGGAGGACAAGTGGGTGTCAGCCTGAGCAAGGGCGGCAATGTCTCGCTCACCAAGGAGGCCCCGGGCCTGACCGCCGTTATCGTCGGCCTTGGCTGGGACGTCCGCACCACCACCGGCACGGATTTCGACCTGGACGCCAGCGCACTGCTCTGCAACGACCAGGGCAGGGTCGGCTCGGACGGCAACTTCGTCTTCTTCAACAACCTGAAGAGCCCCGACGGCTCGGTCGAGCACACCGGTGACAACCTCACCGGTGAGGGCGAGGGCGACGACGAGCAGATCAAGGTCAACCTGGCCACCGTGCCGGCCGACGTCCAGAAGATCGTCTTCCCGGTGTCGATCTACGACGCCGAGAACCGGACGCAGAACTTCGGCCAGGTCCGCAACGCCTTCATCCGCGTGGTCAACCAGGCGGACAACAAGGAGCTGGCCCGGTACGACCTCTCCGAGGACGCCTCCACCGAGACGGCGATGGTCTTCGGCGAGCTGTACCGCAACGGCGCCGAGTGGAAGTTCCGCGCGATCGGCCAGGGGTACGCCTCCGGCCTGCGCGGCATCGCCCAGGACTTCGGCGTCAACGTCTGAGTCGGGTGGCGGGGGGCCGGTGACGGCCCCGACGGAACGATGACGGCCGGGGCGGCCGCGGGCGCGGGACGCCGGCGGCCGCCCCGGCCGTTGCGCGTCGCGCGGCCCCGGACGGCCCGGGCGGCGTGCCGCTCCGCCGCCCGTTCACCCGCGGTACCCCGTGCGTTCGCCAGTCGGGCGTCCGGCAGGTCCCCCGTGCGCCGGGCCGACTGCTTCGTGCGCCCCGGCTTCGAACCGGCCCGCCGCACTGGAAGGATGGGAGTTCAGGAAAGTTCAGCCGGCCGGAAGGGGCCGGCCGGGGTCGCGGGGGAATAGACCTGAGATGCGCCCCGGGAGGCAAGGGAGGAACGACAGTCATGAGTGTCACGCTCGCCAAGGGTGGGAATGTCTCGCTCACGAAGGCCGCGCCGAATCTGACGCAGGTCCAGATCGGTCTCGGCTGGGACGCCCGGTCGACGACCGGCGCGCCGTTCGACCTCGACGCGAGCGCGCTGCTCTGCTCGGGCGGCCGGGTCCTCGGCGACGAGTACTTCGTCTTCTACAACAACCTCAAGAGCCCCGAGGGTTCGGTCGAGCACACCGGTGACAACCTCACCGGTGACGGCGACGGCGACGACGAGGTCGTCCTGGTCAACCTGGACCTCGTGCCGCCGCAGGTCGACAAGGTGGTCTTCCCGGTGTCGATCTACGACGCCGAGTCGCGCCTGCAGAACTTCGGCCAGGTGCGCAACGCCTACATCCGGGTGGTCAACTCCCTGGACGGGCAGGAGATCGCCCGGTACGACCTCTCCGAGGACGCGTCCAGCGAGACCGCGATGATCTTCGGCGAGCTGTACCGGTACGCCGGCGAGTGGAAGTTCCGCGCGGTGGGCCAGGGCTACGCCTCGGGCCTGCGGGGCATTGCCCTCGATTTCGGCGTAAACGTACAGTAAAGGCCGCGATCGTCGCGTTCGACGTATTCGCCCCGTCGGACGTATCCGACGTCCTCGACGCCATGAACCCGAAAGGTAACCAAGTCCCGTGTTCCTCCGCACATTCGGCTGGTCATTCGCGATCACCATCGCAGGGCTGATCGCCGCCGGCCTGCTCTGGGGAGCCGAGGGATTCGGCATCGTGCTGATCCTCTCCATCCTGGAGATCTCCCTCTCGTTCGACAACGCGGTGGTCAACGCCACGGTGTTGAAGCGGATGAACCCGTACTGGCAGAAGATCTTCCTCACCGTCGGCGTGCTGATCGCCGTCTTCGGTATGCGGCTGATCTTCCCGCTGCTGGTCGTCGGCCTCACCGCGCACCTCAACCCGGCGACGGTCATCGACCTCGCACTGAACAGCGACAAGACGTACGAGGGCTCCACCTACGCCCAGTACCTGGAGGCGGCCAACCCGGCCATCGCGGCCTTCGGCGGCATCTTCCTGCTGATGATCTTCCTCGACTTCATCTTCGAGGAGAAGGACTACAACTGGCTGGCCTGGATCGAGCGCCCGCTGGAGAAGGTCGGCAAGCTGGAGGCCTTCTCCACCGTCGTCGCCCTGGTCACCCTGCTGCTGGCGTCCAACTTCTTCGCCGGGGACCACGCCGAGACGGTGCTGCTCGCCGGAGTGCTCGGCCTGGTCACCTACCTCTCCGTCAACGGGCTCTCCTCGGTCTTCGAGTCGGGCCTGGAGGAGGACGCCGAGAAGGAGGAGGCCGCGGAGAAGAGCGGCAAGTCCATCGTCCAGGTGGGCGGCAAGGCCGCGTTCTTCCTGTTCATGTACCTGGAGGTGCTCGACGCGTCGTTCTCCTTCGACGGCGTGGTCAGCGCGTTCGCCATCTCCAGTGACATCTTCCAGATCACCCTGGGCCTCGGCATCGGCGCGATGTACATCCGGTCGCTGACCGTCTTCCTGGTCCGCAAGGGCACCCTGGACGACTACGTCTACCTGGAGCACGGCGCGCACTACGCGATCGGCGCGCTGGCCGTGATCCTGATGGTCGGCATCGAGTACCACATCCCGGAGATCGTCACCGGCCTGATCGGTGTCGCCTTCATCGGCCTCGCCCTGGGGTCGTCGGTGCTGCGCAACCGCCGCGAGGCCGCCGCGGGCGGCGGGGACGGCGAGCGGGAGTTGGTGAGCTCGGGCAAGTAGCCCTCCCGCAGGACCTCGGAACGCCGGAACGGCCGCCCCTCGGAGTGAGGGGCGGCCGTTCCGGCGTTCCGGTCTATGCGTGTATCCGTGTATCCGTTGATCCGTGGTCCGAGGCGTCCGCGGTCCGGGGTCCTGCTGTTCCGGCGTCCGGTGGTCGGCCTCCGGTGGTCGGGAGCCCCGGTGCCCGGGGCCCGACCACCGGCGCTCCGGCGTCCCGCTGTTCCGGGGGCCTCAGCCCAGCTGCTGCTCGATGGCGCGCAGCTTGCGCTCCAGCGAGTCCAGCTTGGGCATCGAGAGGGTGTCGTCGTCCGCCGTCAGGTCGATGGTCGAGCTGCGGTAGGAGGACGAGGACGACAGCGACGACGACAGCGAGGCGGAGGAGGACGTCGAGGTCGAGGTCGAGGTCGAGGACAGGGACGAGGAGCCGACGGCGGCGCGCGGACGGCGGCCGGCGTCCAGGGCGCCCAGCGAGGCGGGCTCCAGGGCGGAGGAGGAGAGAGCGTCGGCCTCGGCGGCTAGGGCAGGCTCCGTAGCGGTCGGGCCGTCTCCGGCGGACGCAAGGGCGGGCACCTGGCGGCCGCCGCGGCCGCGCGAGAGCATCCCGCCCTGGCGGGAGATGGCCTTCAGCTCGGCGCGCTCGCGACGGTCGGCGCTCCGGGCGCGCACCTTCGCGTCCAGCTTCGCCTGACGCTCCTCGCGCACCTCCTCGACCGCCTCGTCCAGGCTGCGGACGTTCTCCAGCAGCATCAGCGACCAGGCGGCGTAGGTCTCGCGGGGCGCGCGCAGCCAGCGGACGATCCGGATCTGCGGCAGCGGACGCGGCACCAGGCCCTGCTCGCGCAGCGCGGCCTTGCGGGTCTGCTTCAGCGCACGGTCGAACAGGATCGCCGCCGAGATCGACATGCCCGAGAAGAACTCCGGGGCGCCGTCGTGCGACATGCCGCGCGGGGCGTGCACCCAGTTGAACCAGGCCGAGGCGATCGCGAACACCCAGACCAGCAGGCGCGAGCCGAGCGCCGCGTCACCGTGGCTGGCCTCGCGCACGGCGAGCACCGAGCAGAACATCGCGGCGCCGTCCAGACCGAACGGGACGAGGTACTCCCAGCCGTTCGACAGGCCGAGGTTCTCCTTGCCGAAGCCCACCAGGCCGTGGAAGGAGAGCGCGGCCGCGACGCCGGCGCAGCAGAACAGCAGGACGTAGGAGGAGATCCCGTAGATCATCTCCTTGCGCCGGCGGCGCTCCTCGCTGCGCTCCCAGGAGTCGCCCGACTCCTGCTTCTTGGTGTTGTTCTTGAAGCGCAGCGTCGCCACCAGGATGGCGGTGAACAGCAGGGCTGCGCCGCCGATGACGGTCCAGACCAGCTGTATGGAGGTCAGGTTCATTGCGGGTCGGGCCTCGGGTTTCCGCAGGGGACAGGTCACAGTGCGACGCAAGTGGTCAGGGCTCGTCCCCGGGACCGGGCCTGACGATGCGTCGTTGTCGACGGGCGTCCGACGCACCCGGACAGGGGGCGGGCGGGACACCTGTGCGGCTAGACGATATCGCGTCCGAAGTGGCCGCATGGTACGGGAGGGGAGCTTCGCCCCGCCAATCGACCCGCCGGTGGCCGCGGGGTGGCCGTCCCCTGGCCGTTCGATGCCGTTCCGGTGGTGCCGGCGGCGGGCCCGGAGGGCGTCCCGGAGCGTCCCGGAGGGCGGCTGGAGGGCGGCCCGGCGGTGTCCGGTAAGCGGTGGTGGGTAAGGAGTTCGGGTACCCGGTGGCGGGCTGATGCCCGATCATGGAGCGGTGGACCGTCAGATCGACTGGCGGGGCTGGGGGAGGACGGCATGGCCTCGATTTGGGAGTACCTGCGCGGGGAGCGGAACAGCCTCGACACGGGCGGTCAGTACAAGGTCACCCTCACCAAGTCCTCGCCGCAGCACGCGATCACCGGTGCGGCGGCCACCACCGGCTACCTGTACGTCAACCTGCACTGGACCACCCGGATAGGAGCCCCGCGGGCCTCCGGCCGGGACGCCCTCCGGCGCCTGCTCAACCCGCGCATCCTCCGGCCGATGGAGCCGGACTCCGCGCAGAACACCCAGGTCAACGTCGACCTCGACCTGGCCTGCATGTACGAACTCACGGACGGCAGCCGGGGGGTGGTGCAGCCGCTGGGCGGCTACTTCGGGGACCTCCAGCACGCGCCGTTCGTGAAGCTCAGCGGCGACGACCAGTACGGGGCCCCGTCCGGCGAGACGATGTACGTCAACCTGGAGAAGAAGGACCAGTTCAAGCGGCTGCTGATCTTCGTGTACATCTACGACGGGACGCCGGCGTTCGAGCAGGCCAACGCCGTGGTCACGATCGTGCCGCAGTCCGGGCCGCGGATCGAGATCAAGCTGGAGGAGCGGGCCTCGGCGGCGCGGTCCTGCGCGGTGGTCCTGATCGAGAACACCGGGGACAACATGCTGACGGTCCGCCGGGAGGTGCGGTACGTGAACGGCTTCCAGGCCGACATCGACCGGTTGTACGGCTTCGGGATGCAGTGGCAGCGCGGTTACAAGGGGCCGTCGGGGACGGAGTGAGCACAGCGGGGTGAGTCCGTCGGGGTGAGCCCGTCGGAGCGGGCTCGTCAGACCGGGCCGTGCCGGGACCACCGGCCGGCGGTCCGGGCCCTGTGGAGCGCGGGGCGCGGGCCCCGGGCGCCGCGGCGGGGGTGCCGCCGCGGCGGGCCGGGTCAGCGCGGCTGGAACTGCGGGCCCTGCGGCGGCAGCGCGAACTCCTCGGCGGCGGCCGGCGGCTGCGCGGGCTGCTGGGCCGACGGCTGCTGTTGCTGCTGGGGGGCGGCGGCACCGGCCTGCGGGTAGCCGTAGCCGCCCTGCTGCTGGGGCTGCCCCTGGGGCTGCTGCGGGTAGCCGTACCCGGAGGCGGGCGCGGGCTGCTGCGGTTGCGGGTAGGGCTGCTGCGGCGGGTAGCCGTAGCCGGGACGCTGGGCGGGCGGCGGGTAGCCGTAGCCGCTCTGCTGCTGGGGCTGTCCCTGGGGCTGCTGCGGGTAGCCGTACCCGCCCTGCTGCTGCGCCGGGGGCGCCGTCGGGGCGGGCGGGGCGGTCGGCGGCACCGTGGGCGGGGCCGTCGGCGGCGGGGGCGTGTTGGCCGGGATCCCGGCGGTCGCCGGGGCGGGGGAGGCGGCCGGTGCCACGGCCGGCGGCTGCGGGACGGCGGGAGCCAGGGTGAACGTACCCGGTTCGGGGCGCGGGGCCGGCCTGGGGTCGGGCAGTGCGGTGCGCGGGTCGGCGGCGGGAGCGGACGGCTGGGCGGTGGCGGCCGGAGGGGCGGCCGGGGCCTGGGCGTCGCCCTCGTCCTCGACGGTGATGCCGAAGTCGGTGGCCAGGCCGATGAGCCCGGTGGCGTAGCCCTGCCCGACGGCGCGGAACTTCCACGCGCCGGCCCGGCGGTACAGCTCGCCCGCGACCAGCGCGGTGACCTCGTCGGCGTCGGCCATGCCGAACTCGGCGATGGCGGGCAGGCCCTCGCCGGCCGCGGCGTCGAAGAGCAGCAGGCGCAGCCCGCTCACGGCGCGGAACGAGCCGCCCTCGGAGGAGCCGGCCAGCACCACCCGGTCGACGCCGGTGGGAAGCTTGCCGAGCTCGACCTCGACGGTGTCCGCGATCTCGGCGCCGCCGGAGGTCTGGTGCTTGGGCAGGTGGCGGACCAGCCCGGACGGGTGGCGCGGCTGGTTGTAGAAGACGAAGTCGGCGTCCGAACGGACCTTGCCGTCGGTGCCGAGCAGTAGTGCGGAGGCGTCCACGTCCGGCGCACCGGGCGTGGCGCTCCAGCGCAGCACGGCGCGGACCGCCGCCACCGGCAGTGCGATGTTGGCGCCCTTGGCCATCACGTGCGTCATAGCCGACCATCCTGCCTGTTCGCCACCCCTTCGGACAACGTGACCGGAGGTGGCGGAACGGCGGGACTTTGCCAATGCTTGCGCTTTGTGAAGCGGAAGGTAACCTTCCGAGAATTCGATGTTTCGGAACCCCGTTCGACCTGGCGACGTCCGTACGATGAGCCTCGGGGTGGTCCGAGGGTCCGGTCAAGGGGGACCGGGCCGGTGCCCGCCCGGGAACCATCGCGGCCGGCGGACCTGTTGATCCGGGTGTCGCCGCCGTCCGGTCCCCCGCTCCCGCGTCCCGTTCCGCGTTCCGTTCTCGCATCCGCCGGACCGGCGGCCGAACCCTGAGGAGAGCACCTTGCGCCACTTCGGCCACCTCGCGGACGACGTACGCGACCGGCTCTTTCTCGAACAGCCGCGGGCCTTCACCGCGGACGGTGACGCGGCGGTCCTGGCCACCGCGCTCGGTGCCACGCTCTACAGTCCGGCGACCAGGCCGACCCTGCGGGCCGACATCCGCAAGCAGGCCGCGCAGGGGGTCGTCTCGATGGTCCTCTGCCTGGAGGACGCGATCGCCGACCACGAGGTCCCCGCCGCCGAGGCCAACCTGGTGGCCCGGCTCGGAGAGCTCTTCGACGAGGTCGCCGGGGCCACCGCGAGCGGTGAAATCTCCACGGGTTGCACACATGATCTGCCCCTCCTCTTCATCAGGGTGCGGACCCCCGCGCAGATCACCGACCTCGCCGACCGGCTCGGGCCGGCGGTCGGCCTGCTCACCGGCTTCGTCCTGCCGAAGTTCACCGACGAGACCGGCGGCGACTTCCTGGAGGCGCTCGCCGCCGCCGAGACGGCCACCGGCCGGCGGCTGTTCGCCATGCCCGTCCTGGAGTCACCCGAACTGGCCCACCTGGAGACCCGCCGGGAGCAGCTGTTCGGCATAGCCCGCCTGCTCGACAAGTACCGCGAGCGGATCCTCGCCGTGCGCCTCGGCGTCACCGACCTCTGCTCCGCGTACGGCCTGCGCCGCTCGCCCGACCTGACCGCGTACGACGTCGCCCTGGTCGCCGCCGTGATCGGCGACGTGGTCAACGTGCTCGGCCGGGCAGACGGCACCGGCTTCACCGTCACCGGACCGGTCTGGGAGTACTTCCCGGTCCAGGAGCGGATGTTCAAGCCCCAGCTGCGCCGCACCCCGTTCGCCGAGGCCGAACCCTCCGGGGAGGCGGTGCGGCAGCGGATCATCGAGCACGACCTCGACGGGCTGATCCGCGAGATCGAACTCGACCGCGCCAACGGCCTGCTCGGCAAGACCTGCATCCACCCCAGCCACGTACCCGCCGTGCACGCCCTCTCGGTCGTCACGCACGAGGAGTACAGCGACGCCCGGGACATCCTCGACCAGGAGCGCGGCGGCGGCGGTGTGATGCGCTCGGCGTACACCAACAAGATGAACGAGGCCAAGCCCCACCGGGCCTGGGCGGAACGGGTGCTGCTGCGCGCGGAGGTGTTCGGGGTGGCCCGCGAGGACGTCAGCTTCGCGGAGCTGCTCTCGGCCTGCCTCTGCCGCTGAGGGGCGTCCGGCGGCGGCGCTCCGGCCGGTCGGGCTCAGGCCCGCCGCTCCGCCGTCCCGCCGTTGAACAGCCCCGTTCAGTCGATCTTCCCCAGATGTGAACCGCACCACCGAAAGCAGGACCCGTAGTGACAGGACGTCTCGTGGCAGCACCGCAGGAGTGGACCGGCCGATGGGTCGCCGAACGGGCCGGCATCGGCCTCACCGGCTCCGAGCGGCTCCCCGAACTCGTCGGCCTCGCCCTGCGGGAGAACCGCAAGCGGGCCCACCTGCTGGTCTCCACCGTGCTCGGCAAGCACGTCCCGCAGCGTCCCGCCGTGGTGCACGGCGCCGGCCTCGACCTCGGCCACCGGGTGCGCGAACTGCTCGGTGACGAGGCCGCCGCGGGCGCCGTCGTGCTCGGCTACGCCGAGACCGCCACCGGCCTCGGCCACAGCGTCGCCGACGGCCTGGACGCCCCGTACCTGCACTCCACCCGCCGCCCGGTGCCCGGCGTCGAGCCGGTCGGCGGCTTCGAGGAGGAGCACTCGCACGCGACCAGCCACCTGCTGCTCCCCGCCGACCCCCGGCTGCTCGCCGGGGACGGGCCCCTGGTGCTGGTGGACGACGAGTTCTCCACCGGTACCACCGTGCTCAACACCATCCGCGCCCTCCACGCCGGCCACCCGCGGGACCACTACGTGGTGGTCGCCCTGGTCGACCTGCGCGGTGCCGCCGACCGGCAGCGGCTCGCCGACGTCGCCGCCGAGCTCGGGGCCCGTCTCGACCTGGTCGCCCTGGCCGACGGGGGCGTCGAGCTCCCCGCGGACATCCTGGACCGGGCCGAACGGCTGATCGCCGAGGCCGGTCCGGCGCCCGAACCGCCGTCCGCGCCCGCCGCGCCGCTGGTCCGCGTCGAACTGGCCTGGCCGACCGGCCTGCCCGAGGGCGGACGGCACGGCTTCACCCGCGAGCACCGGGCCCGGCTCGACGCCGCGCTGCCGGCACTGGCCGGGCAGCTGGCGGACGCGGTGGCCGGTACGGGTACCGGGTCCGGTGGCGCGGCGGACGCGGCAGGTGCGGCGGGAGCGGTGGACGCGGCAGGTGCGTCCGGGGCGTCCGACGGCGGGCGCGTGCTCGTCCTGGGCTTCGAGGAGCTGATGTACACGCCGCTGAGGCTCGCCACGGGCCTCGCGGAGCGGCTTCCCGGCGGGGCCGAGCGGGTCCGCTACTCCACCACCACCCGCTCGCCCGTCCTCGCCGTCGACGACCCCGGGTACGCCATCCGCACCCGGCTGGCCTTCCCCGCCCACGACGACCCCGCCGACGACTCCCCGCGTGAGCGGTACGCCTACAACGTCGCCCCCGGCGCCGACCCGTCCCGCCGCTTCGGCACCGTCGTCCTGGTGGTCGACGACGTCGCCGACACCCCCGCGCTGCACGAGGGCGAGCGGGCCCTGCTCGGCCAGCTGCGGCAGGTCACCGACCGGGTGGTGCTCGCCGTCCTGCCGTCGCACCGTCCCGCCGCCGCGCCGTCGGCCGGTGCGCCGTCGGCCGGTGCGCTGTCCTCGGCCGTCGGTGCTGTGTCCGACGACGACGCGTCCCGGCTGCCGAGCCCGCTGTACGGTCCGGAGTTCTCCTCCTACCGCGCCGACGAGGTGGCCTGGCTGCTCAAGGACCTCTCCGGCGTCGCCCTGGAGGCACCCACCGAGGAGCGCGAGGAGGCCGTGCAGAGCGGCGGCGCCCACTACGCGGAGTCGCTGCCGGTCGAGTACCAACCGAGCCCCGAGTACCAGGAGCTCTTCCACCAGGCGCTGCGGATCTCCGCCCGGCGGATCGCGCTCGCCGTCGGCACCGTCGCCGAGACCCTGCTGGCCGAACGCGGCCGGGGCCTCGTACTCGCCTCGCTGGCCCGCGCCGGGACACCGGTCGGCGTCCTGATCCGCCGCTGGCTGGCCGCCGGCCACGGCGTCGACGCCCCGCACTACGCCGTCTCGATCGTCCGCGGCCGCGGCATCGACCCGGTCGCGCTGCGCTACCTGGCCGCCCACCACCGGGCGTCCGACGTGGTCTTCGTCGACGGCTGGACCGGGAAGGGCGCGATCACCCGCGAACTCGACGAGGCCCTGGCCGGAACCGGCTTCGACCCCGGGCTGGCCGTCCTCGCCGACCCCGGCCGCTGCGTGCGCACCTTCGGCACCCGGGACGACTTCCTGATCCCCTCCGCCTGCCTCAACTCGACCGTCTCCGGCCTGGTCTCGCGTACCGTGCTGCGCACCGACCTGATCGGCCCGGACGACTTCCACGGCGCCAAGCACTACACCGACCTGGCCGGCGCCGACGTCTCCGGCGCCTTCCTCGACACCGTCGCCGACCACTTCGACGCCGTCCGGGCCGAGGCCCTCGACGCCGCCGCACGGTTCCTCGACGCCGGACGGGCAGCGGACCGCACGCCCGACTGGGCCGGCTGGGCCGCCGTCGAACGGATCAGCGCCGAGTACGGCATCGACAACATCAACCTGGTCAAGCCCGGCGTCGGCGAGACCACCCGGGTCATGCTGCGCCGCGTCCCCTGGCGGGTACTGGCCCGTCGCGGCACCGGAGCCGACCTCGACCACGTGCGCCTGCTCGCCGCCCAGCGCGGCGTCCCCGTCGAGGAGGTCGACGACCTGCCGTACTCGTGCGTCGGCCTGATCCACCCCCGCTACAGCCGGGGAGCGACCGGCGCCTCCGGCACGGCCGTCCTGGCGAAGGAGTCCTGAACCCGATGAGCAGCCCCCGTGGCCCGCTGCCCCGCGACTTCCTGGTCGCGAGCGACCTCGACCGCACCCTGATCTACTCCAACCGCGCCCTCGCCCTGGACGTGCCCGACCGGCTCGCGCCGCGGCTGCTCTCCGTCGAGGTGCACGACGGCAAGGCGCTGTCGTTCATGACCGAGCAGGCCGCCGCGCTGCTCGTCGAACTGGCCCGCGAGGCCCTGCTCGTCCCCGCCACCACCCGCACCCGGGCCCAGTACGAGCGGGTCAACCTGCCCGGCCCGACACCGGGCTGGGTGCCGTCGTACGCGATCTGCAGCAACGGCGGGCGGCTGCTCGTCGACGGCGTGCCGGACGAGGACTGGGAGGCCGAGATGGCCGGCCGGCTGGCCGCCGGTGCGGCGCCGCTGGCCGAGGTGGTCGAGCACCTGGCGCTCTGCGCCGACCCGGAGTGGACGCACAAGCGCCGGGTCGCCGACGAGCTCTTCGCCTACCTGGTGGTCGAGCGGGCCGAGCTCCCGGCCGGCTGGCTGGACGAGCTCACCGGCTGGTGCGGCGAACGCGGCTGGAACGTGTCGCTCCAGGGCCGCAAGGTGTACGCGGTGCCGGGGCCGCTGAGCAAGAGCGCCGCCCTCGCCGAGGTCCGGCGCCGGGTCGGCGGGCCGGCGGGTGCCGCGGCCGGTGCGGGTGTCGTGGACGGTGGGGGTGTCGTGGCTGCCGCGGGTGCTGCGGACGGCGTCGGCTCCGGTCCCACCGTGCTCGCCGCGGGCGACTCCCTGCTGGACGCCGACCTGCTGCTCGCCGCCGACGCCGGCTGGCGCCCCGGGCACGGCGAACTGGCCGACAGCGGCTGGACCGCTCCCGGCGTCACCGCCCTCGACGAGGTCGGGGTCGCGGCCGGCGAGGAGATCGTCCGGCAGTTCCTCGCCCGTGTCCGGGGCGAGGTGGACGACCTCCTGCCGACGGCGGTCCGCTGACCGCCGCCCGCGAGCCTTCGTCTGTGTCCGTGTCCGTGTCTGTGCCGGTGACTGTGTCTGTGGCCGACGCCGGGCGCTAGCCGCAGCACCCGCCGCCGCAGCAGCCGCCTCCGCCACCGGAGGCCTGCTGCGGCGCGGCGCCGGACGCGGACCCGCCGGTCACGGCGACGGCGGAGAGCAGCTTGACGGTGTCCTCGTGCCCCTGGGGGCAGACCGCGGGATCGTTGGCCTGCGCCATCGTGCGGCGGAGCTCGAACGTGGCACCGCAGGAGCGGCAGCGGAAGTCGTAGCGTGGCATACCCCGCAGCGTAGCCGGGCCCCGCTCCCGACGGCCCCCGGTTCCCCGCTTCCCGCCTCCGCCGGCCCGTCCCTGACCGACTTCCCCTCCCGCTACCGGTGCCCGCTGCCCAGGTCGCCGCGGATCAGTTCCACCACGTTCGCCGCCGTCTCCCGCACCGCGGCCAGCTCGGTCAGGAACCGCCAGTAGTCCGGGTGCCGCCCGGCCTCCTCCAACTCGGCCGCCGCCCGGTCCAGCCGCGCCACCGCGGCGTCCAGCGGAGCGGCGTGCCGGGGGTCCGGCGCATGGCGCCCGGCCATCGCGAGCCGCTGCGCGTCCCGCAGCGCGAACCTGGTCCGCTCGATCTCCCGGCTCGGGTCGTGCTGCACCTCGTTCAGCTGCCGCAGCCGCTCGTTCACCGCGACCACCGAGCCGTCCGCCGTCTCCAGCAGCGCCCGCACCGTGCCCAGCGCGCCCGTGGCGTCGGGCCACCGCTGCTCGTCGCGCGCCCGCGCCGCCTCGGCCAGCTTCCCCTCGGCCGCCCGCCGGGCCTCCACCACCTGGTCCGGCACCCGCTGCAGGTCCTGCCAGCACGCGAGCGTGAACCGCCGGCGCAACTCGCTCAGCGCCGGCTCCACCGTCTCGGCCTTGGTCTCCAGCGCCTGGATCCGGGTCCGCAGACTGGCCACCCGGCGGTCGATCTCCCGCGCCCGCTCCGGCAGCTGCGCCGCGTCCGCCGCGATCGCGTCCGCGCGCTCCTTCACCCGCTCCGCGCGCTGCAGGGTCGCCGCCACCCCGTGCCGGCCGGCCCCCTCGTTCAGCCGCCCCAGCTCAGGCGCCAGCTCGGCCAGCCGTGCCGCCAGGTCGTCCGCCCGCAAGCCGGCGCCGCGCACCGAGTCCAGCGCGTTGGTCGCGGCCAGCAGCGCCTGCTTGGCCTGCTCCACCGCCGGGGCCACCCGCATCAGCTGCGACTCGGCCCGGTCCAGCGAGGGCTGCAGCTTCCGCAGGAAGTCGTTCAGCTCCGCCAGCGCCGAGCCGAGCTGCCCCTTCACGTCGTCCAACTGGTGCTTGGCCCGCGCCGCCGCGCCGGACTCCAGCTCCTCCGCGTCCAGGTCGTGCGCGTCCAGGGCCGCCAGGTAGTTGACCGTCACCTGGTCCACCCGGCCGGAGATCCCCTCGAAGTCCGCCACCGCCCGCCGGGCCGTCGCACTGTCCCCGACCGCGCGCACCGTCTCCACCGCTAGGCGGACCTCGCGCTGGGCCGAGTCCACCTCGTAGAACGCCTGCTGCGCCGCGTCCCGCGCCGCCCGGGCGTCCGACCGCATGCCGTCACCGCCACGCCGCCCCCACCAGCCCCCACCGGCACCGAAGGACGCGGCCCCGGCCGCACCCAGCACACCCGCGACGACCAGCGGCAGCACCAGCGCCTCGGCCATCACACCCCCGGCCCGCCGCCGCCCCCGCCCGCCTCCGCCGGCCACCCTCACTGTGCGCTCCCTGCTCCGACAGCTGATCCACCGCCCATTGTTCCCGATCAGCCCACCCCACCGGCACCCCACCCGTCCCACCCACCGACCACGTGCACCACACCGCCCCGGGGACCAGGTACCCTAGGCACTCGTCGTGCGCCCTCCACAGGCCCATGACCAGGGGCGCGTAGCTCAGTGGTAGAGCGCTGCTCTTACAAAGCAGATGTCGGCGGTTCGAAACCGTCCGCGCCCACAGCGGAGAAGGGCCAGTTCGGAGGCAGCATCCTCCCGAACTGGCCCTTGATCGTTCCCGTACCCCTGCCCACCCCGTGCCACCGGGGCGCCGGAAGCCTCCGGACACGGCGTGAACGCTCAGCTGTGCCAGGTCCGGCTGTCCCGGGCCACGGCGAAGACCTGGTCCACCTGATCGCTCCGAAGCCGAGGCAGCCGCCCGGACAGGTGCCGGTCCACGTGTGCGCCGTCCAGCAGCAGGACCGGGGACAGCGTCGATCCGATCGTGATCGAGGCCGCCCCCACCACGGCGACCACCGGCTGAACCGGCACCGGGAATCCGGAGCGTGCCGACAGTACTCGTGCGACCTTCGCCGATTCGCTCCGGCTCACGGGCGCGTAGCGGGTGGGTGCGCGGTTCACGGTGATCGCCTGGTCCCCCTGCCAGACGGCGGCGCCCCGGTGGTGCTTCGTGTTGACCGTGAAGACGCCCGGCGGCCCGATGACCAGATGGTCGATGTCGGTTCCACTGGAGAACTGCACCGAGTGGAGTACCTTCCACCCGTCACGGCGCAGGCGGTCCAGCCGACGGCCGACCACACGCTCGCCCCGCAGGCCGACCGCCCACGTGTGGGCCTGCGTCTGCTCCGTGCTGAGCCAGTAGGCGAGGCGTCGTTTGATCCGACTCGGCTCAAGCTCGCCGATCTTCCGGCGGATGGAGTCGCCGGGAGCGTTCTGCGCCAGATCGAAGCCGGTCGGCGCAGGGGGCGCGGCAGGTGGTGCGGCAGGTCGCCCAGGAACGGGTTCCATGCCGCCGGGCGCGGCCGTCTCCAGGTGAGCGGCCAACACGCGCTCGACGAGGGCCCTTCGGCTCTCGTCGCCGACCACGGTCTCGCCGGTCCTGAAGTCGTACCAGCCGAGGGCCCTGTCGGCGCCGCGCTGGTTCACGTACAGCCGGTCGTGCCCGTGCCGGCGCCAGCGTCCGACCGTGAACTCGTCCATCCCCACCCCCGAGACAGCGACCATCCGACGGTCCACCACAGCACGGTGACGGCCGACTGCCAAGAGGGCGTAGGGCCGAGCGGAGCGTTGGCTGAGGCGGGTGGGGCGGTCGGACGAATCCCGGGCGCGACGGGACGGGCGGCCGCAGGAAGAACTCTTGGAGTCCGGCGGGGGCCGGGGGAGGCCGGAGGCTGTCGGCGGTGGGGGATCCGCCGCCGGTTGGCGGGGTGGAGCGGGACCGTTCGTCACCGTACGAGCCCGGTCGGCGGGGAACGGGGGCACGTTGCCCGGTGCTGGGCGAGTACCGATGATGGGCGCGTTTGCTGCCGCTTCGTGTCCGTCTGCCCGGGAGGGGTCCCTCGATGCGCTCGACCACTGTCCGTGTGTTCACCGCTCTCACCGCCGCCGTGTGCGGCGCCGTGCTCGCCGCTCCGGCGGCGGTCGCGGACCCGCCGCCCGGTGTCGTCCCGGCCGCCGTCGATCTGGTGGGGGTGGGCGTGGACACCACGCAGGGCTTCATGAACCAGACGTCCAGCGACTACAACGCCGTCGTCGCGCCCGTGCTGCCCAAGCTGTACAGCTGGGACGTCACCGGGATCAACCCGATCACGCCCAAGACGGGTGCGGTCTCCATCGCGCGGCCCGACGGTTCCGGCCAGGGCCTCACCGCGCTGGCGATCAACACCGCCGCGACCGTGAACTACAGCCGCTCCTCGCGCGGTCCGGTGGCGGGCGATCCCACGCCCTACACGTTCGTGCCCTTCGCCAGGGACGCGGTGACCTGGTCGGCCAAGGCTGGCGGCAACGCGCCCGCCAACCTGACCACTGCCCAGCTCAAGGGCATCTACGAGTGCTCGATCACCAGTTGGGCCCAGATCTCGGCCTCCCTGCCGAACGTCGCCATCAAGCCGTACCTCCCGCCGGCGATCTCGGACACCCGGACGGCGTTCCTCAAGGCGATCGCCGTGAGCACCCCGGGCGTCTGCGTGACGGCGGGCCCCCGCAACGACCGCGGCATCGACCCGGTGCTCAACGACGCCAACGTGGTGTTCCCGTACTCGGTCGGCACCTACGTGGCCCAGGTGTACCGGGGGCACGGCACGGCGGTGGAGAGCCCCGGCCCGCTGACGCTGCGCAGCATCAACGGGATCGCGCCGGTCAACGCGTCGAACAGCATCAACCCGGCGTTCCTCGGCACGGTCTACGGGCGGACGCTCTACAACATCGTGCGCACCGGGGAGTACACGGCGACCACCCCGTACGCGACCGCGTTGAAGAGCGTCTTCGGCCCGCAGGGCTGGATCTGCGCCCACCCCGCGGTGATCGTCGACTACGGGTTCGTCCCGATCGCCGCCTGCGGAAGCACCGTCACCACCTGACAGCGGGGAGGGGGACGGCGGAGGGGCCGGTTCCGTGGGCGTGTCCACGGGCCGGCCCCTCCGGCGCCCCCGGGTGCGGGTGCCGGCGGTGCGGGTGATCATCGGGGCGGGAGCGACGGAGGCGGGACCGGCGGACGGCGGGTGAGGTACGGATGGACGACGGAGCGGGGGGAACGACGGGAACGGCGGGGACGGTGGGCGCACCGGGGGAGAGCCGGGCGGAGTTGTCGGCGCGGTTGAACTGGTTGCGGGCGGCGGTGCTCGGGGCCAATGACGGGGTGGTGTCGACGGCCGGGATCGTGACCGGGGTGGCGGCGGCGTCGGAGTCGCGGGCGGCGTTGCTGGCGGCCGGGGTGGCGGGGCTGTTGGCGGGGGCGATGTCGATGGCGGCCGGCGAGTACGTGTCGGTGAGCACGCAGCGGGACACCGAGCGGGCGGCGCTCGCCAAGGAGCAGCGCGAGCTGGAGGAGGACCCGGAGGGGGAACTGGACGAGCTCACCGGGTACTTCCAGGGCAGCGGTCTGGAGGACCGACTGGCCCGGGAGGTGGCGGTGGCGCTCACCGAGCGGGACGCGCTCGCCGCGCACGCCCAGGCCGAGCTGGGCATCGACCCGGACGTGCTCACCAACCCGTGGCAGGCCGCCCTGGCCAGTGCGGCCGCGTTCACCCTGGGTGCGCTCGTCCCCCTGCTGGCGGTACTGCTGCCGCCGGAGTCGTGGCGGATCGCGGTGACCGTGGCGGCCGTGCTGGCGGCGCTCACCGTGTCGGGCTGGACCAGTGCCCGGCTGGGTGGCGCGCGGCCCGGCCGGGCGGTGGCGCGGAACGTCGCCGGCGGGCTGCTGGCGATGGCGGTGACCTACTGCGGCGGTTCGCTGCTGGACCGCGTCACCGGGTGACGGACGGGTTCCGCCTCGGGAGGCGGGCCCGGGCGGCCTGTGTTTGTGTGGGGGTCCGTGTGGGGGTGCAGACCGCCCGGGAGAGGTGAACCACCGTGACCATGCCGCCGTTCGGATCGAACGATCCGTTCTCCGACCTGCTCAGCCGGTTCTTCGGTATGAGTCCGACGGCGTCCCCGCCCAACGTCCAACGGGTGCCGATCGGCCGGCTGCTCAGCGAGTCGGCGCAGGAGCTGCTCGGTCTGGCCGCGCAGCGGGCCGCCCAGGACGGGAGCAGTGACCTGGACACCGCCCACCTGGTGTGGGCGGCCACCCGGGTGGAGCCGTCGCGCCGGATGCTGGAGCGGGCCGGGATCGACCCGGACCGGCTGGCGGACGACCTGGCGGAGGCACTGCCGGTCGGCGCCGGGGTGCCGACCGGGGACGGCCGGCCCTCGTTGACGCCCGCCGCCAAGCGTGCGCTGCTCGCCGCGCACGCCCGGTCGCAGGCGGCGGGCGCCTCGTACATCGGTCCGGAGCACATCCTCGGCGCGCTGCTGGACGAGGAGCGGTCGGGCGCGGGCGCGGCCCTGCGGAACGGCGCCCCCTCGCAGGGGGCGCTGCGCACCGTCCTGGACGGGCGGGGCGCCGGCGGCGAGCGCGGTTCCGGCGGCGCGCAGCCGAGCCGGACGCCCACCCTGGACGAGTACGGCCGGGACCTGACGGACGAGGCGAGGTCGGGCCGGCTGGACCCGGTGGTCGGCCGGGCCGATGAGATCGAGCAGACCGTCGAGATCCTCTCCCGCCGGACCAAGAACAACCCGGTGCTGATCGGCGAGCCGGGTGTCGGCAAGACGGCGATCGTGGAGGGGCTGGCCCAGCGGATCGTGTCCGGGGACGTCCCGCAGAGTCTCAAGGACAAGCGGGTCGTCACCCTGGACCTCACCGGCCTGGTGGCCGGCTCCAAGTACCGGGGCGAGTTCGAGGAGCGGCTGAAGAGCGTGATCGACGAGGTCACGGAGGCCGAGCAGAGCGTCATCCTGTTTCTGGACGAGCTGCACACCGTGGTCGGCGCGGGTGGCGGCGGCGAGGGTTCGATGGACGCGGGCAACATCCTCAAGCCGGCGCTGGCCCGCGGCGAGCTGAGCGTGGTCGGCGCCACCACCCTGGACGAGTACCGCCGGCACATCGAGAAGGACGCCGCCCTGGAGCGCCGCTTCCAGCCGGTGCTGGTGCCCGAGCCGTCCGTCGAGGAGACGGTCGGGATCCTCCACGGCCTGCGGGACGCGTACGAGGCGCACCACCAGGTGCGGTTCACGGACGAGGCGCTGGACGCCGCCGCGACGCTCTCCGACCGCTACGTCAGCGACCGCTTCCTGCCGGACAAGGCGATCGACCTGCTGGACCAGGCCGGTGCGCGGGTCCGCCTGCGCAGCCTGAGCGGTTCGACCGCGGCGATGCCGGTGCAGGACCGGATCACCAAGCTGCGGCGCGAGCTGGAGGAGGCGGTGGCCGACGAGGAGTTCGTCCGGGCCGCCAATCTGAAGGCCGAACTGCGGCAGACCGAGGACGAGTTGGCCGCGCTCGCCGAGGACCGGGAGGAGGTCGTCGAGGTGACCGCCGAGGACATCGCGCAGGTGCTCTCCCGCCGTACCGGCATCCCGGTCGCCGAACTGAACGCGACCGAGCGCGAGCGGCTCCTCCGGCTGGAGGAGCACCTGCACGAGAAGGTGATCGGCCAGGACCAGGCGGTCACCGCCGTCGCCCAGGCCGTGCGCCGCGGCCGGGCGGGGATGGGCGACCCTGACCGGCCGACCGGTTCGTTCCTCTTCCTGGGGCCGACCGGGGTCGGTAAGACGGAGCTGGCCAAGGCGCTGGCGGCACTGCTGTTCGGCGACCCGGACCGGATGATCCGGTTCGACATGAGCGAGTTCCAGGAGAAGCACACCGTCTCCCGGCTGGTCGGCTCCCCGCCCGGGTACGTCGGCTACGACGAGGCCGGCCAGCTCACCGAGGCGGTGCGCCGCAAGCCGTACAGCGTGCTGCTCTTCGACGAGGTGGAGAAGGCCCACCCGGACGTCTTCAACCTGCTGCTCCAGGTGCTGGACGACGGGCGGCTGACGGACGCGCAGGGCCGTACGGTCGACTTCCGCAACACCGTGGTCATCATGACGAGCAACATCGGCTCGCAGCGGATCCTCGACCACGCGGGCGACGTCGGCGAGATCAAGGACGACCTGATGCGGGACCTGCGGACGCAGTTCCGGCCCGAGTTCCTCAACCGGATCGACGAGGTGATCGTCTTCCACGGACTCACCCGCAAGGACCTGCTCCAGGTCGTGGACCTGCTGCTGGACCGCAGCCGGCGCCGGCTGAAGGCGCAGGACGTCCTGCTGGAGGTGACCGACGGCGCCAAGGAGTGGCTGGTGAACCGCGGCTACCAGCCGGAGTTCGGGGCCCGGCCGCTGCGCCGGACGATCCAGCAGGAGCTGGACAACCGGATCTCCAACCTGCTGCTGGACGGCACCGTGCAGGAGGGCGACACGCTGGTCGCGGAGGTGTCGGACGGCGAGCTGGTGGTGGTGCCGGTGCGGCCGGAGCCGTCGGCGACCTTCGAGGAGGCCGAGGCGAAGGCGGAGGAGCGCGCGGCGGCAGAAGCGGGGGAGCGGGTCGGGGCGGAGGAGTAGGGGGGAGCAGCGGAGGGGCGGAGGAGGGACGGCGGAGGGGACGGCCGGGAGGAGCGGGCGGCGCGTCGGGGATCGACCGACGCGCCGCCCGCGTGTGCCGGCCGGCAGGGCTGGCACACGCGGGGCCGGCACATGCGGGGTCAGGCCCGCGGGAAGACCTCGCGCAGCAGCGGGTCGGGCAGGCCGCGCTTGCCCCACTCGCGCGGGTACCCGAGCGAGACCTCCTCGAACCGGACGCCGTCGTAGCTGGTCTTGCGCGGGATGTGCAGGTGGCCGTAGATCATCGCGGCGGTGTTGAAGCGGGTGTGCCAGTCGGCGGTCAGCTCGGTCCCGCACCACTGGGCGAACTCCGGGTACCAGAGGACCTCGGTGGGCTGCCGGACCAGCGGGTAGTGGTTGACCAGGACGAGCGGAAGCTCCCGGTCCTGCTCGGCCAGCCGCTTCTCGGTGAGCCGGACGCGCTCGCGGCACCAGGAGTCGCGGTCCGGGAACGGGTCCGGGTGGAGGAACCGCTCGTCGGCGCAGACCACGCCGGTGGCGTAGGCGGCCGCCAGGGACTCCTCCTTGGTGGTGGTGCCGGGCGCGCGGAAGGAGTAGTCGTACAGCAGGAAGAGCGGTGCGACGGCGACCGGTCCGCCGGCCCCGTTCCAGACCGGGTACGGGTCCTCGGGGGTCACCACGCCGAGTTCGCGGCAGAGCCGGACCAGGTACTCGTACCGGGCGACGCCGCGCAGCTGGACCGGGTCGTTGGGGTGCGTCCACAGCTCGTGGTTGCCGGGCGCCCAGATCACCTTGGCGAACCGCCCGGCGAGCACCTCCAGCGCCCAGCGGATGGTGGTGGTGGATTCGGCGATGTCACCGGCGACGATCAGCCAGTCGTCGGGTGACTCCGGGTGCAACTGCTCCACCAGGTCGCGGTTCTGCTGGTACGAGACGTGCAGGTCGCTCACGGCGAGCAGGCGGCCGGCCCGACCGGGCCCGCTACTGCCGTGCCCTGCGGTGGTCTCGTCGGTCACTCCGGTCACTTCAGCCCCCATGTCGTCACCTGGCCTCCGGTCAACAGTACGGGGGGCGGCCGGGTGTGTGCCCGCAGGGTGGCCGGATCACGTGCACGGTCGGCGCGGACCCGCTCCCGGGAGCCGCTCGGAGGCGGCCCTGGGCGGGCCCGGTGCCCTGACCCCGCCCGGAGGTGCCCGGCGCGCCCGGCAAGATCCGAAGGAGAGGCCCCTAGCCGCCGAACCGCCAGAGCACGCCGTGGTCGGCGACGGTGGCGGCGGCCAGGACGGCGAGCGAGGCGACGCCGAGGACGATGCCGAGTGCGGCGCGGCCGGTGCGGCGGGTGCCCCGGACGAGGGCGAGCGTGCCGAGGACGACGGCGAGCGGTCCGAGGACGAGGTTGAAGAGCAGCAGGCCCGGGAGGCCGAGCAGGAACGAGGCGACGGCGAGGTTGTCGGCCTCGGGCGCGAGCCGGCGGGGGCGCGGCCGGGAGGAGGAGGGCGAAGGGGTTGCGGAGGGGGTGGAGGAAGGGTGGGAGGAAGGGCGGGAGTGCGGGCGGGTGCTCAGGTGGGTGCTCATGGCGGCCGTTCCTTTCCGGGGTGGTCGGGGGTCAGCGCTGCCGCAGGCGGGCGAGGCCCTCGCGGACGCCGAAGGCGAGCAGCCAGGCGGTGATGGCGGCGGAGGCGGTGAGGAAGACCGGGAGGGAGGTGTGGGCGGCGGCGCCGACCAGGAAGCCGAACGCGATCAGGGCGGTGAGCAGGATCATGACGGTCCTTCCGGCAGGAGGGAGGGCTTTCGGTTAACAAGTGTTCGCCGAATCCTTCCGGTACTGTACGCCCGGCTGGCCAAGTTCGGCAAACACTTGTTTACTGAATGGCGTGAGTCACATCGAGCGCTCCGGGCGCGGTACGGGGGCCCGGCAGGCCCAGAAGCAGCAGAGTCGCCGCGCGTTGCTGGACGCCGGGCTGGGGCTGCTGGCCGATCAGAATCTGGCCAGCCTCGGCGTCCGCGAGGTCACCCGGGCGGCCGGGCTCTCGCCGGCCGCCTTCTACCGGCACTTCCCGGACCTCGCCGCGCTCGGCGTCGCCCTGGTCGAGGAGTCGCTCGCCAGCCTGCACGTGCTGGTCCGCGCGCTGCTCGCCGAGCCGGGCGACGCCGAGGAGCTGATCGACCGGACGGTCGACGTGATCGGGGCCCATGTCCGCGACCACCGCCCGCACGTCCGCTTCCTGGCGCGCGAGCGGCACGGGGGAGTGCGCCAGGTGCGCGAGGCGATCGACGCGGAACTGGGGCGGTTCGCCGCCGAGGTCGGGACGGCGCTCGCGCTCCAGCCGGTCTCGCGCGGGTGGCGCGAGCCGGACCTGCGGATGCTCGCCGAGCTGTACGTCGACCACGTGGTCTCGACGGCGGCGGCCTTCCTGGAGGCGCAGGAGGCCGAGGTGCGGGCCTCCGATCCGGGGCGCGAGCGCCGTGTCGCGGCCACCGCCCGGCTCCAGTTGCGGCTGATCGGCATCGGCCGCCGGCACTGGCCGGTCGGCGCCCCGGGGGCCGGTGCTTCGGAGGGCTGAGGGCTGAGGGCGGGGCGAGTGGGGCGAGTGGGGCGGGGCGAGCGGGGCAGGGCGGCCCAGGGCAAGGGGGCGGGGTGCCGTCGGGGGTGGTCGTCGGCGGCCGTGGAGCCGACCCGGGCCGGTCGGCCGGGCCGGTCGGCCGGACCGGTGAAGGCAACCGGCGCACCCGCGAGTTGACGCCTCGGCGAATCCGCCGGGCTGTCCCGGCGGCCGGAATCCGCGCCCCCGCCGAGGTGGTCGGACCTTCCCCGCGGCATGACTCTTGACATGACGTCATGTCCGCGACAGCTTTGGTGCACCCCCACACCGAGAGGTCTCTCATGAAGAAGCCGCTCATAGGCACGCTCGCCACGCTCCTTTTCGCCGGTGCCACCGCCCTGGCCGGAGCCCCCGCGGCGACCGCCGCCTCCTCCTCCCCGGCCGCGGTGACCGCACCGGCCGCGGTGACCGCCGAGGGAGCCGCCCAGGCCGTCGCGGCGGCGCCCGAGGGCCAACAGGCGCTCGCCGCCGTCACCTTCGCCGGCACCGTCGCGCTCAGCAACTGTTCCGGCTCGCTCGTCCGGCTCCCCAACTCCACCGCCAACGACCCGGCGCTGGTGCTCTCCAACGGCCACTGCCTGGAGACCGGCATGCCCGGCCCCGGCCAGGTGGTCGTCAACCGCGCCTCCAGCCGCACCTTCACGCTGCTCAACGCGAGCGGCGGCTCGCTCGGCACGCTGCGCGCGAGCAAGATCGTGTACGGCGCCATGACCGACACCGACGTGTCGATCTACCAGCTGAACACCACCTACGCCGCGATCCAGTCGCAGTACCGGATCGCCCCGCTGACCATCGCGGCCACCCACCCCGTCCAGGGCACCGCGATCAAGGTCGTCTCCGGGTACTGGAAGAAGATCTACTCCTGCTCGGTCGACGGCTTCGCCTACCGGCTGAAGGAAGCCGAGTGGACGTTCAAGGACTCGGTCCGCTACACGTCCGGCTGCAACGTCATCGGCGGCACCTCGGGCTCGCCGGTCGTCGACGCCAACGGCACCGTCGTCGCCGTCAACAACACGATCAACGAGGACGGCCAGCGCTGCACGCTGAACAACCCCTGCGAGGTGGACCAGAACGGCGCGGTCACCGTCCGCCGGGGGATCGGCTACGCGCAGGAGACGTACACCATCCCGGCCTGCTTCGCCTCCGGCAACCGGCTCGACCTGAACCTGCCCGGCTGCACCCTGCCGCGCCCCTGACCAGCACGTTCACCCCGATGGGCCATCCGCGACCGGCGGGTGGCCCATTCGGCCGTCTACCGGACGGCCGGTTCGTCCGTCCGTCCGGCAGCCGCCCGCCGGCTGCCGGAGAGTACGGACAGAGCACCGAACAGTTCCGTTGACCCGATGGAGAATTGATGACCACCAAGCTCAGAGGACTGCTGGTCGCCGTCCTGCTGATACCGCTGCTCGGCCTCGGCCTGGCCTCCCCGGCGTTCGCCGCGGGCACCGCCGACGGCGTGACCTCCGCCGTCGCCGACGACCCGTCGGCCGACATCAAGGACCGCCTGGCGGCGATCCGCGGGCTGACCGTCACGGAGGAGAGGCCCACCACCACGGGCCACCGCTACTTCCTGCTCACCTACACCCAGCCGATCGACCACGACCGCCCGTGGCTGGGCACCTTCCAGCAGCGGCTGAGCGTGCTGCACCGCGGCTACGACCGCCCGACCGTCTTCTACACCAACGGCTACGCGCTGCGCACCACGCCCTCGCGCACCGAGCCGGCCCGGCTGGTCGACGGCAACCAGGTCTCCATCGAGTACCGCTACTTCTCGCCCTCCCGCCCCGAGCCGGCGGACTGGAGCAAGGCCGGCATCCGCCAGGCGGCCACCGACTCCCACCGGATCATCAACGCGCTGAAGCGGATCTACCGCGAGGAGTGGCTCTCCACCGGCGCCTCCAAGGGCGGCATGTCCTCGACCTACCACCGCCGCTTCTACCCGGACGACGTGGCAGGCACCATCGCCTACGTCGCGCCGAACGACGTCGACGACCGCGAGGACTCCGCCTACAGCCGGTTCTTCCAGAACGTCGGCACCCCGGAGTGCCGGGCCGCCCTGAACACCGCCCAGCGCGAGCTGCTGGTGCGCCGCGACCGGCTGCAGGCCCGCTACGCGGCCGACAACGCCGCCGCCGGCTCCACCTTCACCACCACCGGCAGCGCCGACCGGGCGTACGAGGCCGGCGTGCTCGACACGGTCTGGGCGTTCTGGCAGTACAGCCTGGCGGCCGACTGCGCGAAGGTCCCGGCGGCCACCGCCACCGACGACGAGCTGTACGCCTGGTTCGACGCCCAGAGCGGCATCACCGGGAACAGCGACCAGTCGCTCGCCGGCTACACGGCGTACTACTACCAGGCCGGCACCCAGCTGGGTGCGCCCAGCTTCGACGTGTCGCACCTCAAGGGCCTGCTGCACTACGACTACAAGGAGCTGTACTCGCCGCGCACCTACGTGCCGAGGAACATCCCGATGCGGTTCGACCCGTCCGCGATGCGCGACATCGACCGCTGGGTGCGGAACTCCGCCGAGCGGATCATCTACGTCTACGGCCAGAACGACCCGTGGGGTGCCGAGCCGTTCCGGCTGGGCCGGGGCAGCGAGGACAGCTACGTCTACACCGTGCCCGGCGGCAACCACGGTTCCAACATCGACAAGCTGCCGGCCGCGGAGTCGGCCGCGGCCACCGCGAAGGTGCTGGAGTGGGCCGGTCTCGGCGCCGACGTCGCGGCCCGTTCGCTGACCGGCCAGTACCGCGTCCCGCCGATCGGCCCGCTGGACGAGGAGGGGCTGAAGCAGGACCGCGTGCGCCTGTAGTGCCGGGCGCCGAAGCCCGGGTCCCGCACTCGGGGGCGCCGCTGCACCGGGCACCACGCAGTGACCGAGGGGCCACCCGCCGACCGTGCGTCGGCGGGTGGCCCCTGGCGCTTTCCGGGCCTCGGCGGGGGCTTGCCGAGCCTCGGGGGCCGGGCCCCGGGGGAGGGCTGCCCCGCCCGCGCCGCTTTCGGGGCGGTACCGCACTCCCGGCCCGCGGACCCCTCCCCGAAGCAGTGAATCAGTGCTTCAATTCTTCCATGGCCTACCGACGCACGCCCGCCGTACAGGCCCGCCTGGACGCCCAGCGCGAGGCGGTGCTCCAGGCCGCGGTCGGGCTGCTCGCCGAGCGCGGCTACGGCGGCTGCACGATGGCCGCCGTGGCCGACCACGCGGGGATCGCCACCGGGTCCCTCTACCAGCACTTCGCGAACAAGGCCGAGCTCTCCGTCGAACTGTTCCGCCGGGTCGTCACCCGGGAGGTGGCCGCCGTCCACGCGGCCGTCGCCCGGCACGACACCCCCCGGGAGCGGATCGCGGCCGTGGTCGAGACCTTCGCCACCCGCGCCCTGCGCGCCCCCCGGCTCGCCCACGCGCTGCTGGTCGAACCGGCCGACACCGTGGTCGACGCGGAACGCCTGGTGTTCCGGCGGGCCTTCCGCGACGTGATCGCCGCCGAGATCACCGCGGCCCTCGCCGCCGGCGACGTGCCCGGCCAGGACCCGGAGCTGACCGCCGCCGCGATCGTCGGCGCGGTCGGCGAGGCACTGGCGGGCCCGCTCGCGGCCGCCCGCCCGCCGGACACCCGGACCACCCCGCCCGAGGTGGTCCCCGCCCTGGTCTCCTTCACCCTGCGTGCCCTGGGAGGACGCGATGACAGCGACGCATGAGGTCACCAACCAGGTGCCCCTGCCGTACGGACACGACACCGCCGCCGACCCGGCCCTGCTCGCCGCCCTGCACCGGGCCGGCGCCGGCTGGGCCGAGCCCGAACTGCACGAGCTCGGCCGGCTGGCCGGCTCCGAACAGGCCGCCGAGTGGGGCCGGCTGGCCAACGAGCACCCGCCGGTCCTGCGCACCCACGACCGCTTCGGCCACCGGATCGACGAGGTCGAGTTCCACCCGGCCTGGCACGAGCTGATGCGCACCGCCGTCGGCCACGGCCTGCACGCCGCGCCCTGGCGGGACGACCGGCCCGGCGCGCACGCCGCCCGCGCCGCCAAGTTCCTGGTCTGGGGGCAGGTCGAGGCGGGCCACACCTGCCCGGTCTCGATGACCTACGCCGCCGTCCCCGCGCTGCGGGCCGCCCCGGCACTGGCCGCCGAGTTCGAGCCGCTGCTGACCTCCACCGCGTATGACTTCGGGCTGCGCGAGCCGCACGGCAAGCGCGGTCTGATCGCCGGCATGTCGATGACCGAGAAGCAGGGCGGCTCGGACGTCCGCACCAACACCACCACCGCCGTCCCGCAGCCGGACGGCAGCCACCGGCTCACCGGCCACAAGTGGTTCACCTCGGCGCCGATGTCCGACCTCTTCCTGACCCTGGCCCAGGCGCCGGGCGGCCTCAGCTGCTTCGTGCTGCCGCGCGTCCTGCCGGACGGCGGCCGGAACCGGATCCACCTCCAGCGGCTCAAGGACAAGCTGGGCAACAAGTCCAACGCCTCCGCCGAGATCGAGTACGACGAGGCCGTCGGGTGGCTGGTCGGCGAGGAGGGGCGGGGCGTCCCGACCATCATCGAGATGGTCAACATGACCCGGCTCGACTGCACCACCGGCGCCGCCTCCGGCATGCGGCTCGGTGCCACCCGGGCCGTCCACCACGCGCTGCACCGGCGGGCGTTCGGCCGGGCGCTGGTCGACCAGCCGCTGATGCGCAACGTGCTCGCCGACCTCGTCGTCGAGTCCGAGGCGGCGACCACGGTCGCGATGCGGCTCGCCCAGGCCACCGACGCCGCGCTCGCCGGGGACGCGGGCGAGGTACTGGTCCGCCGGCTCGGCCTCGCGGTGGCCAAGTACTGGGTCTGCAAGCGCGGCCCGGCGCACGCCGCCGAGGCGCTGGAGTGCCTGGGCGGCAACGGCTACGTCGAGGAGTCCGGCATGCCCCGGCTCTACCGCGAGGCGCCGCTGGTCTCGATCTGGGAGGGCTCCGGCAACGTCGCCGCCCTGGACGCCCTGCGTGCCATGGCCCGGCACCCGGAGACCGTCGACGCCTTCCTCGGCGAGCTGGACGCGGCCGCCGGCGCCGACCGCAGGCTGGACGCCGCCGTCGCCGGGCTGCGCAAGGAGCTGGCGGACCGGGACGACCTGGAGTTCCGCACCCGGCGGCTGGTCGAGTCGATGGCGCTGGCCTTCCAGGGCTCGCTGCTGGTCCGGTACGGGGACCCGGCGGTGGCCGACGCGTTCTGCGCGTCCCGTCTCGGGGGCGACCACGGTGCCGCCTTCGGCACCCTGCCGGCGGGCCTGGACACCGGCGCGATCATCGACCGGGCCCGCCCGGTGCCGGTGTGAGCGGTGCCGGCATGAGCGGTGGCGGCGCGAGCGGTGCCGGCACGCCCGGTGCCGGTGTGACCGGTACCGGCACGGGCGGTCCGGCCGCCCGGAGCGCCGAGGCGGCCGGGGTCCGCGCCTTCTGGCAGGGCCTCGGCCTGCCCGGGCTGATCGACGTGCACACCCACTTCATGCCGCAGAACGTCCTCGACAAGGTCTGGGCGTACTTCGACGCGGCCGGCCCGCTGGTCGACCGGCCGTGGCCGATCACCTACCGCGAGGCCGAGGACCGGCGGGTCGGGTGGCTGCGGGACTTCGGGGTCCGGGCGTTCACCGCGATGCTCTACCCGCACAAGCCCGGCATGGCGGGCTGGCTCAACGGCTGGGCCGCCGACTTCGCCGCCCGCACCCCGGACTGCCTGCACACCGCCACGTTCTTCCCCGAGCCCGGGGCTCCGGGGTACGTGGCCCGGGCGGTCGAGGACGGTGCCCGGGTGTTCAAGGCGCACCTCCAGGTCGGCGGCTACGACCCGGCGGACGAGCGGCTCGACGAGGTCTGGGGACTGCTCGCCGAGACCGGCACCCCGGTGGTCACGCACTGCGGCTCGGGGCCGGTCCCCGGCAAGCACACCGGCGCCGGGCCGATCGGCGAGGTGCTCGCCCGGCACCCCCGGCTGGTCCTGGTGGTCGCCCACCTCGGCTTGCCGGAGTACACCGACTTCCTCGACCTCGCCGAGCGGTACCCGGAGGTCCGGCTCGACACGACCATCGCGTTCACCGACTTCGTCGAGCAGGACACGCCGTTCCCGCCCGGCGAACTGCCGCGGCTGGCCGCGCTCGGGGACCGGGTCCTGCTCGGCAGCGACTTCCCCAACATCCCGTACCGGTACGTGCACCAGCTGGACGCGCTGGAGCGGCTCGGGCTGGGGGAGGACTGGCTCCGCGCGGTCTGCCACGACAACGCGGCCCGTCTCTTCGGGATCTGACGTCATGTCGCATCGAGCCGGACCGGTTCGCCGCCGACACCCTCGGCCCGCCGGGCGTCACCCGCGCGGAGACGGCGATCGTCGGGCAGGCCGTCAAACGGACGGGCCGTCGAGCGGGCGGCCGACGAGCGGACGGGCGTACCGCTGCGCCGCCCGGCGGTCGCCCGCGCCGTCCGGCCGGCGGGGAGGGCATGACCTCGGAGGTCATCGACGGTTCCGGGGCGGCCCGGCAGAGTGGTCGTCACCGGGCCGCGGGCACGCCGCCCGGGATCCGACACCCCACCTCCGGAGGCTGATCCGTCATGTCCGCGAACACCCTCGCCGCCCGCCCGACCACCCCCGGCTCCCACCGGTCCCTGCGCGGCCACCTCGCCCTGGACGCCGTGGTCAGCGGCGGCAACGGCCTCGCCTACCTGGCCTTCTCCGGTCCGCTCGGCGACCTGCTCGGCGTCGGCCGGTCGACGCTGGTCGGACTCGGCGCGCTGCTCGCGGTGTTCGGCCTCGCGGTCGGCGTTCTGGCCGCCCGCCCGCAGCCGCCGCGGCTCGCCGTGCAGGCGGTGATCGAGGTCAACCTGGCCTGGGTGGTGCTCAGCGTGGTGGCGATGGAGCTCTGGCTGGAGCCGAGCACCGCCGGTCTGGTCTGGATCCCGCTGCAGGCCGGCACGGTGCTCCTCTTCGCCGTCCTCCAGTTCACCGCGCTGCGCCGGCTCGCCGCCGCCGCGGCGCGCTGAAGGCCCCCGGCACCCGGCCGGGAGCCGTCCCCGCCGGCGGAGCCGCCCGCCGGGCGCCGGGGACGGGTCCTACCGCTCCGGTCCCACGGCGGCCTGGAGGAACGCGACCGTCTCCGCGTCGGCCGGGAGGAAGGCCTCGATGGCCAGCTCGGAGACGGTCACGTCCAGGGGGGTGTTGAACGTCGCGATCGTCGACAGGAACGACAGCACCCGCCCCTCGTGGGCGATCCGCAGCGGCAGCGCGAACGGGAACAGCGCGGTGACGTCCTCCTCGGCCTCCTCCCCGGCGCCGCCCGCCGGATCCGGGTAGGCGCGGACCTCGTCGAGCAGGGCCCGCAGCGGCTCGGAGCGGACCAGCCCGACCTGCTGCTCCATCCGCTCCAGCAGGTGCCGGCGCCACTGCCGCAGGTTGACGATGCGCGGCGCCAGCCCCTCCGGGTGCAGGCTGATCCGCATCGCGTTGAGCGGCGGCTCCAGCAGGTGCGGGGCGACCCCGGTGAGCAGCACGCCGAGCGAGCGGTTGGCCGCCAGTACGCGGAAGGTGCCGTCGACCACCAGCGCCGGGTACGGGTCGTGGGAGGCGAGCAGCCGCTCCATGCCGGAGCGCAGCGCCTCCATCGCGGGGTCGTCCAACTGCTTCTCGGGGTAGTGCGGGGCGTACCCGGCGGCCAGCAGCAGCGTGTTGCGCTCGCGGACCGGCACGTCGAGGTGCTCGGCCAGCCGGAGCACCATCTCCTGGCTGGGCCGGGAGCGGCCGTTCTCGACGAAGCTGATGTGCCGGGCCGAGGAGTCGGCCAGCAGGGCCAGCTGCAGTTGGCTGAGCCGGCGCCGCTCCCGCCAGCCGCGCAGCAGGACGCCCACGCCCGAACCCGTCTCCGGTCCCATCCCCGCGATGATCGTCATGGACGGGACAGTAGTACGCCCGCTGCGGCCGGGGCAGTGGGGGCGGCGGTCACGGGCGGGGCGGGGTCTCGGGCGGGGCGGGGCGCCGGTGGGCAGGCGGCCCGGTCGGCTCAGGCGCCGGTGGTCGACCCCGGTCGGATGATCATCAGGACCACGACCACCGCCCAGAGCAGGTTGAACACACCGGCGGTCATCGGCAGCAGCCTGAGGCCGTGGACGGCCTTGCCGTGCTCGGCCGCCTCCGCGTCGAGGTCGAGCGCGTCCACCGCGGCCTGCTGGGCGGGCAGCACGAACAGCAGCAGGGACAGCGCCGCGACCGCGGTGAGCACCATCGAGACGACCAGCCACGACTGGCCGAGCACGTCCATCACCTGGGCCACCCCGATGCCGAGCACCGGGACGGCTATCCCGAGCAGCGCGTAGACCTGGGTGATCCGGTGCAGTACGCGGAGCACGCCCGCGTCGGCCGCCCGGTCGGGGCCGCCGGCCAGTGCGGCCCTCGCCCGGCGCGGGAACATGCTGACGGCCACGGCCACCGGGCCGATGAACAGCACCGAGGCGAGGACGTGCAGGCTCAGCAGGAACTTGGCCATGGCGGGGCACCCTTGTGACTCAACGGGGGCTGCGCACAGGCGGTCGCGGCCGCGGGCAGCCGGGGCGTCCGGTTCCTCCGCCCCGGTCAGGACGCTAACACCGCTTATCCGGGGCCCTCCCGGGCGGGTGGATCGTCCACCCACTCACCCACCCGCCGCCCCGTCCGCCGCTCAGCCGGCCGGCGGCGCCAGCACCACCACGCGCGGCGGCACGGCGCTCACCGCGGCGACGGCCGCGCCCTGCGCGTCGTCCACCCAGTCGAGCAGGTACAGCTCCTCGAAGCGGCTGAGCAGCGACCGCCCGTCCGGCAGGTCCAGCGGGAGGCCGGAGAGGTCGACGGAGGCGAGGCCGTCCAGGCTGGTGCGGCCGATCTTGATCAGCGACTCCTTCCGGACCCAGAGCCGCAGGAAGGCCGACGCGGGGTCGGGGTGCGCCTGGACCTGTGCCAGCTCGGCGGGGGCCAGCACCCGGCCGGCCACGTCGAGCAGGCTGCCGCTGCGGGTGTTCAGCTCGACGTCGACGCCGATCGGCCGGTGCCCGGCGGCGGCGGCGACCACGCCCTTGGTGTGGGAGAGGCTGACCGAGACGTCCGGGTGGTCGGGCAGGTACGGCTTGCCGTGGTCGCCCTTGCCGCAGTCGGGGCAGTTCTGGGCCAGGGTCAGTCCGGCGGCCGGGACGCCGAGCAGCCGGGCGGCGCAGAGCCGGACCAGGACGTGCGCGGCGGTGAAGTCGACCCGCCCCGACTCGTGGCGGAACCGGGCGGCGCGCTCCTTCTCGACGGCGGTGAGCAGGTGCTCGCCGGCCTCGGGGTGGCGCAGCACGTCGGCACTGGCCGCGACGGTGGCGAGCGCGGTGTCCGCACCCGGCTCCGGGGCCGGGCGGTCGGGCGTCTCCTGGGGCTCGGAAGTCATGGTCACAACCTAGCGGGGGAGGGCGGCCGCCGGGGCCGGTCAGCCGTTCGGTGGATTTTCGGATCATTGCTGATGCTCTGTAGGGTATGGATCGTCCGATTTGGTATGGGATGTTCCCTATCTGTGTCAATCGAGTGGGATGATCCTGTATCAACTGGAACGAGGCAGGTTGTCCAGCCTGCCCTTTTCTCTGTGCGGAGGAATGTGTCGATGGGTCAGGGCACCGGTACGCCGGATCACAGAAGAACCGCCGTCGAGCGCCCGCCGGCCGCTCGGCGGCGGCGGGCCGTCCGGGTCGCGGTGGCGACCGCCGTCGCGGCCCTGCCGATGGCAGCGGTACTGACGGTCGGTTCGGCCGCGCCGCTGGCCCCGCCGCTCGGCGCCTGCAGCGGGCCGGACTGCCCGGCCACCTGGCCGCCGCCGAACAACGGCGACTTCACCGGCCGGGACGCCACGATCAACGTCTTCACCGGTGGCGACTACACCGTCAACGGGCGGGCCGCCGAGGCCGAGGGAAAGATCGTCGCCCTCGGGGACTTCACCGTCGACAAGAGCCAGGGCGGCGGCGCCTACAACGCGGGCGTGGTCGGCGTCGGCTCCCGCGTCGTCCCGCCGAACGGCAGCGACTTCCTCACCGTCGGCGGCAACGTGACGATACTGCCCGGCAACTCGCTGCTGATCGGCGGCAGCGACTCGCAGGGCCAGGCCTTCGGCAACCTGCGGTACGCGGGCACGCTCACCGGCACGGTCGCCATCGACCCGACCGGCCAGGCGATCCAGGACGCGAACGCCGCCGCGCCGTACCAGTCGGTGCTCACCCAGATCGAGGACGTCTCCGCCTGCGTCGGGCGCGCGACGGCCACCGGCACCGTGGCGGTCACCGCCACCGAGGCGACCTTCACCGGTGACGGGACCAGCGCGAAGCAGGTCTTCAACGTCCCCGGGAACCTCGGCTCCGCCGGTCAGCAGATCGGCCTGGTGTTCACCAACATCCCGGCCGGCGCCACCGTCGTGGTCAACATGCTGGCGGCCGACCCGGTCATCAACACCTACACCGGGACGGGCCTGGCGGGCGACCCGACCACCGAGATGCGCTCCAAGCTGATGTGGAACTTCCCCACGTCCACGGCCGCGCAGATCCTCGGCAGCGCGCAGTTCCAGGGCTCGGTGATGGCCGGCAACCCGGCGGGCACCACCACCATCAGCATGCCGGGCATGAACGGCCGGGTGTACCTGGCGGGCAACCTGATCCAGACCGGCAACGGCGGCTACGAGATCCACAGCTACCCGTTCGACGGGGACCTGCCGGACTGCGAGGTGACGCCGAGCCCGTCGCCGACCTCGCCGACCTCCTCCCCGACCTCGCCCACCGCGAGCCCGACCTCCCCGACGGCGTCCCCGACCTCGCCGACGGCGTCGCCGACGTCCCCGACCGCGAGCCCGACCTCGCCGACCGCCTCGCCGACGTCCCCGACCGCGAGCCCCACCTCGCCGACGGCGTCGCCGACCTCGCCGACCTCCTCGCCCAGCTCGTCCAGTGCCGCGCCGACCAGTCACGGCCCGAGCAGCCACGGGCCGGGCGGCCACGGCTCGGGCAGCCACGGCCCGACCGGCCACCACCCGGCCCCCGGCAAGCCGGGTGGCGGCGGTGAACTGCCGTCGACCGGTGCGGGCAACGGCCCGGTCGTCCTGGGCCTGGCCGGCGTCGGCCTGCTGGCCCTCGGCGGTCTCGCCGTGGCCGCCGCCCGTCGCCGCGGGCGCCACAGCTAGCCGGCTCCGGCGGCTCCGGTAGCTCCGGCCGCAACGGACACCGTGCCGCCCGGTCCTCCGACCGGGCGGCACGGTGCGTTCCGTTCCCGTCTCCGATCCCGGCGCCTGCCCGGCCCGTTCACCGCTCAGCGGGCGGGCGGCCACCCCGCGAGGCCGGTGCCCAGCAGTCCGAAGCCCGCCGTCACCGCCGCCTCGACCCGGTCCCGGACGGCGTCCACCGGTTCGCCCGCCACCATGCCCCGCCGGATCTCCGCCAGCGCCGCGCGGTGCGCCCCGGCGATCGCGCCCGCCACCAGCCGGGGGAGCGGGTCGTCCGGCGCGGCTCCGGCCTCCTCGGCCAGCGCCGCGGCCAGGGCCCGCTCGGCGCGTTCGCCCAGGTCGAGCAGCCGGGCCCGGAGCGCCGGGCTCTCCGCGATCACCCGCCAGAACACCCCTGCCTGCGGGCTCAGCCCGTACGTCGGCTCGCCCGCGTCCAGGCCGGCCAGCAGGTCGGCCCGGACGGCGTCCGCGGCCGAGGTGCCCGCGGGGCGTGCCCGCACCACCCGGGCCAGGTGGGCCTCCACCTCGGCCTGGCGGTCGAAGAAGAGGTCCTCCTTGGTCGGGAAGTAGTTGAACACCGTGTTGGGCGAGACCCCGGCGGCCCGGGCCACCTCGACCACGGTGACCTGCTCGAACCCGTGCTCGGCGAACAGGCCCATGGCGGTGTCGGCCAGCAGGGTGCGGGTCTGCCGCTTCTTCTCCTCGCGAAGTCCCATGCCCGGATCATAGTGCCGCACCAAACTTGGAGTGACACCAAAAATATCGGCTACGGTGAGGGCATGACCTTCACCTTCGGCATCTACCCCGGCGGCCTGCTCGGCGACGACACCGGCACGGTCGCGCCCGTCCGCCCCGACGACCCGGACCGGATCACCGCCGCGCTGCGCGAACTCCAGGGCGGGGCGCCCGCCCTGCTGGTCCGCGCCTACCGCTCGTACCCCGAGGGACCGGCCACCCCGCCCACCCCGGCCGAGCCCGGGCAGTACGCCGTCGAGGGCCGCCGGCTCGACCTGGTCCTCCAGTTCCGGGAGCCGGACGGGCGGTTGGACGGCTGGCTGGACTTCGTCCGGCGGACCGTGCGCACCGAGGGCCACCGGATCGGCGTGCTCCAGATCTGCGAGGAGCCGAACGCCGACTCGCCGGTGCTCGACGGCTCCGTCCCGAACGTCCGGCAGGCGCTGGTCCGGGGGGTGGTGGCGGCCAAGGAGGAGGCGCTGGCCCTCGGCCTCGACCTCGCGGTGGGGTTCAACGCGGTGCTGGGCTTCGACCCCGCCGACACCTTCTGGGCGGACCTCGGCGAGCTCGCCGACGAGCGGTTCCACCGCGCGCTCGACTACGTCGGGCTGGACTTCTTCCCCGACGTCTTCCGCCCCGTCCCGGCGGGGCGGCTCGCCGAGGTGGTCGCGGCGGTGCTCGCGGGGTTCCGGCGGGAGACCGTCGCCCGGGCCGGCATCGGACCGTCGGTGCCGATCCGGATCTGTGAGCACGGCTGGCCCACCGGGCCGGGCCGCTCGGAGGAACGGCAGGCCGAGGTGGTGGAGGAGGTGGTCCGGACGGTCGCGGGCCTGGCCGCCGAGCTGAACATCACCGGCTACGGGCACTTCGGCCTCCGGGACGCGGACAGCGCCGGTCCCGGCCTCTTCCACCACTTCGGCCTGCTCCGCGACGACTACGCGCCCAAGCCCGCCTTCGGGGTCTACGGGCGGCTGATCGGGGAACTGACGGCGCTCTGAGGGCGCTCTGAGGGCGGTCCGAGTACGGCCGGCGGCGGTTCGGGCGGGCCCGCCCGGTCCGACGGCGGCTGCTCCGGACGCGCCGACGGCCCCTCGCCCGGTCCTGCGGGCGAGGGGCCGTCGGCGGCCGTCGGGGGCGGCTCAGCGCTCGTCGAAGAAGCGCTCCACCGTGCCGCGCCGGGCGGCGACGGCGCCCACCGGCTCGCCGACCACCCGGCCGGCCAGCTCCACGGCCAGCTCGCCGACGTCATGCCGGAGCGTCACGGCGGCGAGTGCCCGGTCCACGGCGAGCTGCGCGTCGGCCTCGGCTATCAGCCGGTCCCGCTCGCGGAGGCCCTCCTCGCGCGCCGCCGCGATGAGCACCGCACCCTGCTCGGCGGCCTCCTGCCGGATCCGCGCCGCCTCGTGCCGGGCCGCCGCCAGCTCCTGCCGGTACTCCTCCAGCGTGCGCTCGGCCTCGGCGCGGGTCGCCTCAGCGCGCTCCTGCCCGCCCTCGATGACGTCGCGCCGGGTGGCCAGCACCTCTTCGATCCTGGGCAGGAGCTTGCGGCCGAACACCCAGAACAGCAGGAAGAAGCAGGCCAGTCCGAGGAGCAGTTCGGAGGGTTCGGGCTCCAGTGGTCCGAGGTTCATGATGATGCGTCCCTCCTATGGTCTGACGGTATGTCATAGGAGTAGCTGCCCCGACGGCCCGGCGGTGAACCGCCGGGCCGCTGTGGGGGAGGTCACGGACGCGGCCCGGAGGCTACTGGCCCATCACGTACTTGACGGTCGGTCCGGTGGTCCAGCCGCCGTCGACGGCCAGCTCCGCGCCGTTGACGTAGGAGGAGTCGTCGGAGAGCAGGTAGACCACGGCGGTGGCGATCTCGGGGGCCTCGCCGACCCGGGCCATCGGGGTGTTGGGGTAGTTGCCCTCGCCGCGCCGGATGCCGACCGCCGCCGTCATCGGCGTGTACGTCATGCCCGGGTGGACGGAGTTGACCCGGATCCGCTCGGCGCCCAGCTCCACGGCGCCGATCTTGGACAGGCCGCGCACCCCCCACTTGGAGGCCCCGTAGCCGGCGGTCAGCGCCAGGCCCATCAGGCCGGCCGCCGAGGAGATGTTGACGATCGAGCCGCCGCCGGCCGCGCGCAGCGCCGGGACCACCGTCTTCATGCCGATGAAGACGCCGGTCAGGTTGACGTCCACCACCCGGCGGAAGTGCTCGACGCTCTCGTCGGTGAGCAGCGAACCGGTGGCTATGCCGGCGTTGTTGACCAGTCCGTGCACCGCGCCGAACTCGCCCTCGGCGAAGTCGACCACGTGCTGCCAGTCCTCCTCGGAGGCCACGTCGTGGCGCACGAACCGGGCCCGCTCACCCAGCGCCGCGGCGGTGGCCTTGCCGTCCGCCTCCAGCACGTCGGTCAGCACCACGGAGGCACCGGCGGAGACGGCCAGCGCGGCGGCTTCGGCGCCCAGGCCGCGGGCGGCGCCGGTGATGATGACGGTCTTGCCGGTGAGGTCGTTCATGACGTGCTCCTCGGAGAGGTCGGTGCGGAGAGCATGGCGGCGGACACCGTCGCGAGGTCGGCGAGGAAGGTCTCCTCGTCGGTCAGCGGGGCCGCCCCGGTGAGGTACTGGAGGGCCCGGTCGGCCAGGGCCGCGCCGATCAGGGTGAGCACGAGGTCGATCCGCTCCAGCCGGATCGGCTCCGGCAGTCCGCGGACGCGGTCCTCGACCAGCCCGATCACCCGCCAGTAGCCGCCCGGCGCGAGGGTCGGGTGCGGTGTGCGGGTGCGGACGCCGCTGGCCCGGCTGACCTGGGCGGAGATCCGCAGGCAGTGCCGGCCGCGCTCGGTGCGCAGCTCGGTGGCCTCGGCGGCGATCAGCGCGCCGAGCAGTCCGGGCAGGTCGGCGGAGCCGAGTGCGGGCAGGCGCGGCGCGAGGGCCCGCTCGGTGCGGTCCTGGCGGGCGGCCATGATCGCGTCGAGCAGGCCCTCGCGGGAGCCGAAGTGGTACTGCACGGCGGAGGGGTTGCTCTGCCCGGCGAGCCGGGTGATGTCCCTGGTCAGGGCGGCTTCCACACCCCGGGTCGCGAAGAGTTCCTCCGCCGCCCGGAGCAGCTTCTCGCGGGTCTCGTGGCCCGCCGACGTCCTTGCCATGCGACCGACTTTAATACTCGGCATTATTAACGGCAAGGAAGGCCGGTCGGACGGACCGGCGCGTCCGCCCCCGGGGTCGACGCGCCGGGTCGGCGGCGGGTCGCGTCGGCGCCGGGTCGGCCGGTCAGGTCACCTCGCCGCGGCGGGCGAAGCGCTCGTCCTTCCACTCGCCGCTCTCCAGCACCTCCGCCAGCTGCTGCGCCGCGTCCCACACGTCCGTGTGGGAGAGGTAGAGCGGGGTGAAGCCGAACCGCATCAGGTCCGGCGCCCGGAAGTCCCCGATCACGCCGCGCGCGATCAGCGCCTGCACCACCGGGTAGCCGTCGGCGTGCCGCAGTGCGACCTGGCTGCCGCGCCGGGCGTGCTCGCGCGGGGTGGCCACCTCGATCCCGTCCAGCCCCTCCACCAGCGAGACGAACAGGTCGGTCAGGGCCAGGCTCTTGGTCCGGACGGCGGCCGGGTCGGCCTGCTCCCAGACGTCCAGCGAGGCCTCCAGCGCGGCCTGGCCGAGCAGCGAGGGCGAGCTGGTCAGGAAGCGCCCGATGCCCTCCTTCGGGTCGTACCCCGGCTCGAAGGCGAACGGGCGGGCGTGTCCGAACCAGCCGCTCAGCGGCTGCTCCGGCCCGGCCGCCAGGTGTCGGCCGGCGACGAACAGGAACGCCGGCGAGCCGGGTCCGCCGTTCAGGTACTTGTAGGTGCAGCCGACCGCGAAGTCCGCGCCGCTCGCGCCGAGCTCGACCGGCAGGGCGCCCACCGAGTGGCAGACGTCCCAGATCATCAGGGCGCCGGCGGCCTGCACCCGGGCGGTGATCCCGGGCATGTCCAGCAGCTCGCCGGTCCGGTAGTCGACGTGCGACAGGACGACGACGGCGACGTCCCCGTCCAGGTGGGAGTCCAGCGCGGCGGGGTCGACGAGCACGCTGCGGGTGCCGGGCACGAGCCCCGTCACACCCTCGGCGATGTAGAGGTCGGTCGGGAAGGCCGCGCCGTCGCCGAGCACCGTCCGCCGCCCGGGGCGCAGCCGCAGCGCCGCCGTCAGCACCTTGAACAGGTTCACCGAGGTGGTGTCGCAGACCACCACCTCCTCCGGGGCGGCCCCGATCAGCGGGGCGATCCGCCGGCCCAGCCGGTACGGCTGCTCGAACCAGCCCGCGTCGTTCCAGCTGCGGATCAGCTCGCGGCCCCACTCCTCCTCGACCACCTGCCGCACCCGGGCCGGGGTGCGGGCCGGCAGCACGCCGAGCGAGTTGCCGTCCAGGTAGACCACCCCCGGCGGGAGGGTGAACTCCCCGCGGAACGCCGCCAGCGGGTCGGCGGCGTCCAGTGCCGCACACTCCTCGCGCGTGATCATGCCCAGCCTCTCGTTCGTCCTGCCGATGTCGTCGGGGCCGGCCCCGTCCTGCCGCGTCCCGTCGTGCCGCGTCCCGTCCGGCCGGGTCCCGGCGCGGCCCGGGTCGTCGGCCGGGGCCGTCACAGCTCGTCCCGGACGGTCCACAGCTCGGGGAAGACGTCCTGCTCGGCCGCGCGGCGCAGCCAGGTCAGACCGCTCGAACCGCCCGAACCGGGCTTGGCGCCCATCGACCGCTTGACCGACATCAGGTGCCGGTGGCGCCATCGGGTGACCCGCTCGGCGACGTCCAGCAGCGCCTCGGCGAGCGGCAGGAGTCCGGCGTGCTCCGGCTCGGTGTAGACCCGCCGCCAGGCCGCCGTCACCGTCTCGTCGGCCTTGTACCGCTGGTCGGAGGGCTCGTGCGGCACCTCCAGGCCGCGCCGGGCGAGCAGCGCCAGCGCGTCGTCGTACAGGCCGGGGGAGTGCAGTGCGGCGGTCAGCTCGGCGAGCGTGTCGGGGGTGTCCTGGTACATCCGCAGCAGCGCGGCGTTCTTGTTGCCTATCAGGAACTCCAGGTGCAGGAAGGCCGAGGACTGGAAGCCCGAGGCCTCGCCGAACACCGAGCGGAAGGCGTTGAACTCCTGCGGGGTCAGCGTGGCCAGCAGGTCCCAGGACTCCACCAGCACGTCCTGCGTGTGCGTGCCCCGCCGGAGCGCGGCCAGTGCCGTCGGCAGGTCGTCCTCGCGCAGCGCCCGCTGGGCGATCGTCCACTCGTGCCGCAGCAGGCCGAAGAGCAGCTCCATCACCTGCGTGGTGACGATGAACGACAGCTCCGCCGGCACCTTGCTGAGCGGGTGCTGCAGGCTGTGCAGCTCCTCCAGCCGCGCGTAGCGGGCGTACGGGGTGCCCCGACCCGGCTCCCCGCGCCGACCGAACGACAGGTTGGGTGTCTCCACCGTGTTCTCCACCGTGTCGTGCCCCATGCCCCGATCCCTTCTGGTCCTGCGACGACGGACATCCGGGCGTCCGACGGTCGGACGGCCGATAACCGGACGGGCCCGGAAACCGGACCAGGCGCCCCGGACGTCGCCGCGGCCCCATTGTGCGGTGGCCCCGGCCCGCATTTGAATGGGCGGCGGGCACGGCAACCGCGACCGGGCCTGTCGTACGAGAGGTGTTTTCCCGATCCTCTTCACGATCGCAAAGCAGCGGGATCCAGCCACTCGAAACCGATCCGCGAGGAGCCGTGATGGACGCCGTCGACCGCCGCCTGCTGGCCGAGCTGCAGGCTGACGCCCGGCTCTCGTACAACGAACTCTCCCGCCGGGTGAGCCTCTCCGCACCCGCCGTCGCCGAGCGCGTCCGCCGGCTGGAGGCCGACGGGGTGATCACCGGCTACCACGCCCACGTGGACCTGACCCGCTCCGGGCTGCCGATCACCGCGCTGGTGCAGATCCAGTGCTACGGCCCGCGCTGCGTGCTGCGCGACCCCGAGGTGCCCGGCTGGCCGGAGGTGCTCCAGCTGCACCGGGTGACCGGGGGGGCCTGCTGCGTCCTGCTGGTCGCGGTGCCGACGATGGCCGACTTCGAGGCGCTCACCGACCGCCTCGGCGCCTACGGGCAGCCGTCGAGTTCGATGATCCTCTCCAGCCCGGTGCCCTGGCGGCCGGTGGTGGCGCCGTGACGGCGGGGGTGTCCGGGGCGGCGTGTCCGGGGCGGCGTGAGCGGCCCGGCGGCGGACCGGGCCCGCCGGGGGAGTAGGTTCCTCGCCATGCCGAACGACCGTCACATCCTGCTGCTTCCGGGCAGCCTGCGCGCCGGCTCCGCCAACGAGACGGTGCTGCGCACGGCCGTCGCCGTCGCGCGCGTCACCGAAGGCGTCGCCGCCACCTACTACACCGGCCTGGCCGGGCTGCCGCACTTCAACCCGGACCTGGACACCGACCCGCTGCCGGAGCCGGTCACCGGGCTGCGGGCCGCGATCGAGGCCGCCGACGCCCTGCTGATCTGCACCCCCGAGTACGCGGGCACCCTGCCGGGCGCCTTCAAGAACCTGCTGGACTGGACGGTGGGCGGCATCGAGATCGCGGACAAGCCGGCCGCCTGGATCAACACCGCCGGGCCGGGCCGCGGCCAGGGCGCGGAGGAGGCGCTGCGCACGGTGCTCCGGTACACGGGGGCGACCGTGGTGGAGGAGGCCTGCGTACGGGTGCCGCTGGCGCGCGGGGACGTCGGGCCGGACGGGCTGGTCTCCGACCCGCTGATGCGCGACCGGATCGGCGAGGTGCTGGTCCGGCTGGCCTCGGCCGGCTGAGCCCGGCCCGCCCCGGGGCCCGCCGAGTGGTCGGTCCCGGGGGCGGCCGCTCGGCGGGTCCCGGGGTGCTTCCGCTCCCGGGACCGCCCCGGTTACCGCCCGCCCGGGTCAGTGCCCGTCGAGCAGGTGCACGCCCAGGCCGTCCAGCCCGTTCAGGAACAGCTCGACGCCGACCGCCGCCAGCAGCAGGCCGAGCAGTCGGGAGAGCACCTCCAGCGAGGTGCGGTGGGTGTGCCGCATCAGCGGGGCCAGGACGGCCACGCAGACGTAGTTGAGCGCCACGACCGCGAGGTAGGCGCCGGCCACCGTGGTCCGCCAGCCCCAGTCGTCCTTGGTGAGCGAGCCGACCAGGACCGCGGTGACGGCGAGCGGGCTGGCGATGTAGGGCAGCAGCAGCTCGCGGATGCCGTCGACCATCGGGTTGGAGAGGTGCTCGTCCTGCTCGTCCGCGCCGCTGCCCAGGTGGATGCCGAAGACCAGCGCCATCGCGTAGGTGAAGAAGATCGTTCCGCCGGCCAGCTGCAGCGACTGGTCGCTGATGTGGAACAGGGTGGTGACGAAGTCGGCGCTGAAGGCGAGCACCACGCCGATCACCGCGGAGATGATCGAGCTCCAGGCGGCCAGACGACGCAGCTCCCGGGCGGAGCGGGTACCGGCCAGCCGGGCGAACGACAGCAGGACCTTCGGCGGGCCGACGACGGCGAAGAAGGCGATGAAGGCGCTGCTCAGGTTGAAGACGAACATCCCCCCAGCATGGCCGCGGCGGTCGGCGCGGTCCGGTCGCCACGCCCCCGGGGCCGGTGCGGCGCGGCGCACGTCACGTCGACGGCCGTTCATTCCCGGCCGGACCGGAATTCGCCCGGATGGCGGTCCCAGGTCGAGCCGCCCGGCGCCGTCCGTTGCTATGGAAACCGGATCGTCCCTCCGCTGGTGAACTCTGGAAGAGGATTCGACATGGCTCTGAACCGTATCGACCTGGGCCTGCTGGCCCTGCGCAGTGCCGTCGGCGGAGTGCTGATCGCCCACGGCACCCAGAAGCTGTTCGGCTGGTTCGGCGGCGGCGGCCTGGACGGCACCGCCAAGGCGATGGAGGCGATGGGCTTCCACCCGGCCCGGCAGAGCGCGCTGGCGGCCGGGCTCGGCGAGGCGGGCGGCGGCGCGATGCTGGTCGCCGGCCTCGCGACGCCCGCCGCCGGCGCCGTGGTGGCCGGCACCATGGCCGGCGCGGTGGCCGTGCACGCCCCGGCCGGCTTCTTCATGACCTCCGGCGGCTACGAGTACCCGGCCTTCCTGGGCGCGACCGGGCTGGCGCTGGGCCTGGCCGGCCCCGGCCGGTACTCGCTGGACCACCTGACCGGGCACGTCTTCAACCGGCCGTGGGTCGGCGTGCTGGCCTTCGTCGGCAGCGCCGCCTCGGCGTACGGGGTGGTGGCCCGGCGCCGGCACGTCGTCCGGCTGCAGGAGGAGCGGGCGGCGGTGGAGGCGCAGGGGCAGGAGGGTTCGGGGCTCTCCTGACCACCCGCCGGGCACCGGCGGCACCCGTCGGAGTGCCTGGTGGGTACCGCCCGGCGGCGACGGCGACGGCCACCCGGTGACTGTCCGTGGCCGCGCCGCCGGGGGCGCCCGGGTGTCGGCGGGCGCCGCCGAGCGCGCCCGGATGCCGCCACCGGCGCGGCCGGGCGCGGTCCGCGGCGGGGTTACGCCCGCTCCGGAGGGTGCTCACCCGAACGCACCAGCCCTGCTGGCAGCCCGGGTCCGGCCCCCGGAGGGTGGGCGGGAGGCGTGCCGGGCCCCCGGCGCCGGCCAGAATCGAGGACCCCGATGGATCGCCAGCCGCTCAGCCGCACCGCGGCGCCGCCCCCCCGGACCGACGCCCGGCCCGGGCCGACCGCACCGGACCGGGCCGCGCCGCTCCGGGTCACCGTGCAGGACCACGCCGCCCCCGTCGTCCGCCGGCCGCGCCGCGCACTGGCCGCCGTGCTGGGTGCGGCCGTGCTCGGCGGGGCCGCGCTGGCGGGCTGCTCCTCGGACTCCTCACCGAGCAGCGCGGTCTCCTCGGCCGCCGCCGCGGTGGGGTCGGGCATCGAGGGTGCGGCCTCGGCCGCCGCCTCGGCGGCGGGTTCGGCGCTGGCCTCGGCGGCCGGCGGGCTCTCCTCGGCCGCCGCGTCGATCGCGGGCGGGATCTCCTCCTCCGCGGCCTCGGCGGCCGCGTCGGCGCAGGCGGCGGCGTCCTCGGCGATCTCCGGGATCAAGGGCGGCCTGGACGCGAAGGGGGACGTGGCGCTGGGCGCGGTGTCCACCGCCTCGGACGGCAAGGCCGAGGTGCCGATCACTGTGAGCAACCACGAGCAGCAGGCCAACCGGTACGTGGTCCAGGTCAACTTCACCGACGGCTCCGGCAACGTGCTGGACGCGACGGTGGTCAACGTCCCGGACGTCGCCGCCGGGCAGAGCGCCCAGGCGACGGCGCGCAGCAACCGGGACCTCACGGGTTCGGTCAAGGCCGTAGTCGCCAATGCCGTCCGGTACTGAGCCGGCACCGCCGGGTACCACCGGCCCGCTCCGGCCCGCGCGCCCCCGCTGACCCGCAGGTCAGCGGGGGCGTCGTGGTGAACGGGAAACCTTAACGGCGGCTCAAGCCTCAACATCACCCCTTGACGGGGTAGTTGGTCTAGTCCATTTTAGTGCCCAGGTGCAGGGAGCCCCTGAACCGGCGTCAGTGGTCCGCCACTGGCGCCGGTTCGGCTTATCCCGGCGTCCGTCAAGGCATGAAACCGCTCGATTCCCCATCCCGTTCTGTCATGTCCTGGTCGTACGGCCCCACCCCGTGCGAGCGCCCAGGGACGGACGGAATCCCCCACGACCAGGAGTCACGCACCCATGCTCCGTTCACGCATCGAAAGGGCCGGGGCCCCGGTTCAGGAGGGCGGCCGTCGTCGGCGGTCCAAGAGCCTGACCGCCATCGCCGCCGGCACCACGGCCTCCCTGCTGCTCGGCGCGGGCCTCGCCCTCTCCGGCGGCACCGCGGCCAACGCAGCCGTCACCAACTCCACCGGCGCGCCCGCCACCAGCGGCGGCATCAAGGTCGCCTACTTCGACCAGTGGTCGATCTACGCGAACGCGTACTACCCCAAGACGATCCAGGACACCGGCGTGGCCGGGAAGCTGGACTACCTGGTCTACTCGTTCGCCAACATCCACCCGACGAACCTCTCCTGTTTCCAGGCCACCAAGGCGGCCAACCAGGACGACAACAACCCGAACGCCGGTGACGGCGCGGGTGACGCGTTCGCGGACTACCAGAAGAGCTTCGGCCCGGACATCTCGGTGGACGGCGTCGGCGACGCCTGGGGCCAGCCGATCGCGGGCAACTTCAACCAGCTGAAGAAGCTGAAGGCGAAGAACCCCAACCTCAAGATCCTGATCTCGCTGGGCGGCTGGACCTACTCCAAGTACTTCTCGGCGGCGGCGGCCACGGACGCCTCCCGCAAGAAGCTGGTCTCGTCCTGCATCGACATGTTCATCAAGGGAAACCTGCCGGTCGACGCCGGCTACGGCGGCCCGGCCTCGGCGGCCGGCATCTTCGACGGCATCGACATCGACTGGGAGTACCCGGGCGGCGGCGGCCACACCGGCAACCTGGAGAGCCCGAACGACAAGCAGAACTTCACCCTGCTGCTGAAGGAGCTGCGCGAGCAGCTCGACGCGCAGGGCAAGGCCGACGGCAAGACCTACGCCACCGCGGCGGCGGTCGGCGCCGGCCAGGACAAGATCCGGAACGTCGAGACCGACAAGATCGGCCAGTACCTGACGTTCCTGGACATCATGACCTACGACATGCACGGTGCGTGGGACGCCAAGGGCCCGACCAACCACCAGGCCCCGATCTACTCCGGCCCGAACGACCCGATGACCCCGGCCAAGCCGGGCAACGGCAAGTACTCGGTCGACGCGGCCATCAAGGCCTACACCGCGGGTGACCCGGACTACGGCATCCCCGGCGGCTTCCCCGCGAAGAAGATCAACGTGGGCGTCCCGTTCTACTACCGCGGCTGGACCGGCGTCCAGAACAACGGCAAGAACGGCCTCTTCCAGCCCGCCACCGGCCCGGCCGCAGGCGCCGCGCTCTCGGGCAACGTCCCCGGCATCCAGATGTACAAGGAGCTGGCCGGCTTCGTCGACAACCCGGCGAAGACGTTCTGGGACGACACCGCGAAGACCACGTACTTCTACGACGGCTCGACCTTCTGGACCGGCGAGGACGCCCGCTCGATCCAGGCGAAGATCGACTACGCCCACTGCAACGGCCTCGGCGGCTCCTTCGCCTTCTCGCTGTACGACCTGGGCACCAAGACCGCGCTGTTCGACAAGATGGTCGAGGCCACCAACGGCTCCGCCGCGGCCTGCCCGGCCGCGCCGACCACGCCGCCGACCACCCCGCCGACCACGCCGCCCACGACTCCTCCGACGACGCCGCCGACCACGCCGCCGACGACCCCGCCGACGACTCCTCCGACGACGCCGCCGACCACCCCGCCCGGCTGCGCCGCGGCCCCGAGCTGGGACCCGGCCACCACCTACGCGACCCCGACCAAGGTCTCCTGGAAGGGTCACTACTACACCAGCAAGTGGTGGACCAAGGGCGACGACCCGTCGCTGGCCGGCCAGTGGGGCGTCTGGACCGACAACGGCCCCTGCTGAACCCCGCCGCCCGGACGCCCGGGCGACCGAGCACCTGAGCACCTGAGGGCCTGACGGACCCTCGCACCGCACCGCAGCACCAAGCAGTCCGGCCCGCCGGGGAGTCTCCCCGGCGGGCCGGACTGTCGTCGTTCGGCGGGCCGTCAGTCCAGGTCGGCGGTGCGGCCGAGGGCGTCCGGCTGGGTCTCCTCGATCCGGCGCAGCATCCTGGCCAGCATCGCGGAGAGCACCGTGCGGTCCTCGCCCACGACGTCCTGGAGCAGCTCCTCCTCGAAGACGGCCGCCATCCGCATCGACTCCAGCCACTTGTCGCGGCCGACGTCGGTGAGCTCGATGATCACCCGGACCCGGTTGGCCTCGTCCCGCTCCCGGGTCACCAGCCCCTCGGTGACCATCCGGTCGATCCGGTGGGTCATCGCGGCCGGTGTCAGGCCGAGCCGCTTGGCCAGCTCGCCGGGCCCGAGCCGGTACGGGCTCCCGGAGACGACGAGCGCCTTGAGCACCTCCCACTCGGCGGAGGTGATTCCGAGCACAGTGAGCTGCCGGCCGTACGCGACGGTCATCCGCCGGGCGACCCGGGAGAGCGTCTGCACGATGGTCTCCACCTGCGGGTCCACGGTGGGGAATTCCCGCTGGTAGACGGCCACCTGCTCGGCGATGCCGAGCTCGCGTTCGGTGGCCGGTGCGGGCTTCTCTGCAGTCATGCGGACCAGTGTCCCATGAGAGGTGCACTCCTTAAGCCTTTGACTCAGCACTCTTCCGGTGCTAAGACTTTAGGGTCAAACTTTAGCTCTTAAGTCTTCCGGTCTTAAGAGTATCCGGTGAAAGTCAACGAGTCCTTGACGGACCTCAACGAAGGGGTGTGCACGGTGACCGGCACGGTGAAGCAGCAGAGGCAGCAGCGACGCGGGGCGGGCGGCCCGCTGCGCCGCGTCCAGATCGGCAACGCGCTCAGCGCGTTCGGCAGCGGGTTCACGATGCCGTACATGTTCGTGTACGTGGACCAGGTGCGGGGGCTGGGCTCGCTGGCGGCCGGGATGGTGTTCACCGTCTTCGCGCTGGCCGCGCTCGCCGTGCTGCCGTTCACCGGCCGCGGCATCGACCGGTACGGCCCGCGCCCGGTGCTGCTCGCCGGTGCCGCACTCGCCGCCACCGGTGCGTTCGCCTTCGGCCACGCCACCGGCACGCCGGGCCTGCTGGTCTCCTCCTTCCTGTTCGGCGCGGGTGTCACCACCTGCCAGCCGGCGCTCGCCACCATGATCGTCCGCTGCTCGACGGCCGCGACCCGCTCGCACGCCTTCGCGCTGCAGTTCACCCTGATCAACCTGGGCATGGGCATCGGCGCGCTGGTCGGCGGCCAGATCGTGGACGTCGCCGACCCGGCGAGCCTGACCCGGCTCTTCACCATCGAGGCCGTGACCTTCCTCGGCCTCGCCCTGGTGACCGGCAGCGCCCGGATCCCGAACGCCGCGCCGGTGCTCGTCCACGAGCGGACCGACGGCCCGCAGGGCCTGCGCGCCCTGGTCGCGGACAAGGCCATGCTCCGGCTCTGCCTGCTCGCCGGGCTGATCTTCTTCACCTGCTACGGCCAGTTCGAGTCCGGCGTCGCGGCCTTCGCCACCGACACCGTCGGCACCGCGCCCTCCACCCTGGGCATCGCCATCGGCGCCAACGCGCTGACCATCGTGGTGCTGCAGATGTTCATGGTGCGGATCACCGCCCGCCGCCGGCGCACCACCGCCATGGCCGCGGCCGGCGTGGTCTGGCTGGGCGCCTGGACGATGGCCCTGGTCGCCGGCCTGATCCGGACCGAGACGATGGCGGCCACCGCCGCGATCGTGTCGATCTACGCCCTGTTCGGCGTCGGCGAGTCGCTGCTCGCCCCCACCCTGGGCCCGATCGTCGCGGACCTCGCACCGGCCCGGCTGCTCGGCACGTACAACTCCGGCTACGCCCTGGTGAAGCAGATCGCGATCGCCGTCGGCCCGGCCGTGGGCGTGCTGCTGGTCGGCTCCGGCACCTGGCCGCTCTACCTGGCGGCGATGGCCGGCTGCACCGTGCTGATCGTGGTGATGGCGCTGCGCCTGCGGCCGTACCTCACCGCGGCCCAGGACAACGCGGCCCCGGCCGTGGTCCGCACGCCGGTGCCGGTGGTCCGGGAGCTCCAGACCGCGGCCTGAGACGCCGCCCCGGGGAACCGGGAGCGGGGCCCCGGCCGGCCGCCGGCCGCCGTGCCGCCCGCCGTGTCACTGCCGTGTCACCCGTCGCGTCCCACCGCGGCGGGTGACCGTCGTGTCCCACCGCGGTGCACCGCAGGGTGCACCGCGCTGCGCGGCCGCCGGGCGGACGCACCTGCGGGAACGTGCGCCGGACCGGGATCGTGCGGGTCACCTGGACGGCGCCCGTCGCGCTTGGCTTCGTGCCCACCGGCACATAGTGTCAGTGGCTGATGACCGCCCGGCCCCGGCCGGCACAGGCGAGCAGGCGAATCGGCGAGGCTATGACGCAAGTGGCGCTCACGCACCCACCCGCACCACCAGCCCCCGCAGCCCCGGAACCGGGACGGCGGGGGCTGCTGCGAAGGGCGGCCGACCGGGCCGACTGGCTCGGGCCGATCGGCGTGGCGCTCTTCGCAGGCCTGCTGAGGTTCTGGAACCTCGGCTACCCCAACGCCTTCGTCTTCGACGAGACCTACTACCCCAAGGACGCCTGGTCACTGCTCCGGCAGGGCTACGAGGGCACCTGGCCCGACACCTCCAACACCGAGATCCTGGCCGTCCCGCAGCACATCCCGCTCACGCAGGCCCCCGAGTTCATCGCCCACCCGCCGCTCGGCAAGTGGGTCATCGCCCTCGGCGAGTGGGGCTTCGGCCTGCACCCCTTCGGCTGGCGGTTCATGACCGCCCTGCTCGGCACCGTCTCGGTGCTGATGCTGGCCCGGATCGGCCGCCGCCTGTTCGGCTCCACCCTGATCGGCTGCACCGCGGCCCTGCTGATGGCGGTGGACGGCCTCCACCTGGTGATGAGCCGGATCGGCCTGCTCGACGGCGTCCAGATGTTCTTCGTGCTGGCCGCCTTCGGCGCGCTGCTGGTCGACCGCGACCACGCCCGGGCCCGGCTGGCCGCCGTCCGCGACGCCTACGGCGGCGACACCGTCCGGCTCGGCGCCCGCCCGTGGCGGATCGCCGCCGGGGTGTTCCTCGGCGCCGCCTGCGGGGTCAAGTGGAACGGCGCCATGGTGCTCGCGGCCTTCGGCCTGCTCACCGTCCTCTGGGACCAGTCCGGCCGCCGCTGGGCCGGAGCCCGCCGTCCGTGGCGCTCGATGCTCCGCCGGGACGCGCTGCCCGCCTTCCTCTCCACCGTCGGCGCCGCGTTCGTCGTCTACGTCGGGGGCTGGGCCGGCTGGCTGTTCACCGGCGGCGGGAAGGGCGGCACCGGCGGCGGCTTCGACCGGCACTGGGCCGACGACCGGGCCGGTCTCTCCCCGGACACCTTCCTCGGCGTCCCGCTGCCGCAGGTCCCGATGAGCTGGGTGCCGGCGCCGCTGCGCAGCCTCTGGCACTACCACTCGCAGATGTACGACTTCAATACCGGCCTGAGCACCCCGCACACCTACCAGTCCAACCCCTTCAGCTGGCTGGTCCAGGGCCGCCCGGTCTCCATGTACTGGGAACAGGCGCCGAGCGGGCAGCACGGCTGCACCGCGTCCGGCGGCTGCGCGGTGCAGATCCTCGGCCTCGGTACCCCGTTGCTCTGGTGGACGGCCTGCTTCGCGCTCCTCTACCTGCTGTGGCGCTGGTTCTTCCGCCGCGACTGGCGGTCGGGCGCCGTACTGTGCGGCGTCGCCGGCGTCTACCTGCCGTGGTTCCAGTACCAGGAGCGGACCGTCTTCTCCTTCTACATGGTGGTGCTCGTCCCCTTCCTCTGCCTGGCCGTCGCCCAGATGCTCGGGGCGATGCTCGGCCCGGAGGGCTGCACACCCGAGCGGCGCCGGATCGGTGCCGCCGGGGCCGGGCTGATCGTGCTGGCGATCATGGCCTGCTTCGCCTTCTTCTACCCGCTGTACACGGCGGAGGTGATCCCGATGACGTCCTGGCAGGACCGGATGTGGTTCACCGGCTGGATCTGACCCGTGGCGGCGTCGGCGGCCGCGCAGGACCAGCTGCTGCCGGTCACGCCGGCGCTCGGGGTGGTCGCCGCGCTGCTGCTGGCGGCCGCCGTCGCGGTCGCCGGGTGGGGCCGGCTCGGGTACGGGCACGCCGTGCTCCGGGCCGGGCTGCGCGCGGTGGTGCAGCTGGCCGCCGTCGCCCTGGTGATCACCTGGGTGGTCGGCTCGCTCTGGTGGTCGGCGCTCTTCGTGCTGCTGATGTTCTCGGTCGCCGTACGGACCGCGGGGCAGCGGATGGCCGGCGGGCGGCGGCCCGCGGGCGCGCCGGGGCCGAGGCCGGGGACGGCGCACGGGCCGGTACCGGCGCCCGGGCGGGGACCGCTGCGCGGGCGCCGGTGGCCGACGTGGGGCGGCCGGCGGACGGGGCGCCCACGCGGGCGCGGGCGCGGGCGCGGGCGCGGGCACGGTCCGGCGGACGCGGGGGAGCGCGCCTGGATGTGGGCGGCCGTGCCGATCGGGGCCGGGGTGCTGCCGGTGCTCGCCCTGCTGCTCGCCTGCGGGCTCCTGCCGCCGAAGGGCCTCTCCGTCATCCCGGTCGCCGGCATCCTGATCGGCGGCGCGCTCACCGCGACCTCGCTCTCCGGCCGGCGGGCCCTGGACGAGCTGCGGCAGCGCAACGGCGAGGTGGAGGCGGCGCTGGCGCTCGGCTTCGAGGCCCGGGACGCCCGGCTGGAGATCTGCCGCACCGCCGCCGCGACCTCGCTCGTCCCGGCACTCGACCAGACCCGGACGGTCGGCCTGGTCACCCTGCCCGGCGCCTTCGTCGGCATGCTGCTCGGCGGGGCGTCGCCGGTCCAGGCGGGTGCGGTGCAGCTGTTCGTGCTGGTCGGGCTGCTGGTGGTGGAGGCGGTCGCGGTCGTGGCGGTGCTGGAGCTGGTCGGCCGGGGGCTGGTCCGCGCCGGGCGGCCGGGGGAGGGGATCGGGTAGGGTGGGGGCGTTGAAGGGGAGTAGCCCTCCACCGGACCGTCGACATACTGGCCCCCCGCGGGGCCCGGCGCCCGGGGCACCGCTCGTGAAGGGGTGCCGGCGAGACCTTCGGCCGCAGTGCTGTGATTTCCAACCAGTGCTGTCGGGCCGAAGCGTCCCCTGAGGAGCCGCGGAGGTCCGGCGGCCCGACCCGAGGGATACCGAACCCCCGATGAGCCTGACCGTAGCCGCGATCACCTTCGGCATCGTCTTCCTGTCCGAACTCCCGGACAAGACCGCCCTGGCCAGCCTGATGCTCGGCGCCAAGTACCGCGCGAGCTACGTCTTCGCCGGCATCGCCGCCGCCTTCGCCCTCCAGGTGGGCATCGCCCTGGTCGCCGGGCACCTGCTCTCGATGCTGCCGCACCGCTGGGTGGAGGGCGTCACCGGCGTGCTGTTCCTGGCCGGCGCGGCGATGCTGCTCTTCCACGGCGGGGACGACGACGAGGACGGGCACGCGGCCAAGGAGCCGTCCGCCAACAGCTTCTGGAAGGTGGCCGGGGCCAGCTTCGTGGTCGTGGCGATCGCCGAGTTCGGCGACCTCACCCAGATCATGACCGCCAACCTGGCCGCCAAGTACGCCGACCCGCTCGCCGTGGGCCTGGGTGCGTGGCTGGCGCTCTGCTCCGTCGCGGGGATCGCGATCCTGGGCGGGCAGAAGCTGCTGAAGCACGTCCCGATGAAGATGATCATCCGGGTGGCGGCGGGTGTGATGGTGCTGATGGCCGGGTTCAGCATCTTCCAGGCGATCACCGGCTGACGACCGGGTGGGCCCCGCCCACGAGGCACCGGGCGGTTCGGCGGAGTCCGCCGGGCCGCCCGGTCGCGTTGTGCGCGGTCGTCGTGTGCCGGCCGCCGCGGTGTGCCGGCGGTCGTCGTGGGTCGGGCGGCGGGGGTCCGTCCCGGGCGGCCGCCGCGGGCCCGGCCGGGCCCGCCCTCAGCAGCCGGTGCGCTTCCCCAGTGCGGCTGCCGTGTTGGGCCCGTAGACGCCGGTCGCGTCGCCCTGGACGCCCTGCACCACCTGGAAGTAGGCGACGGAGCTCTCGGTGCGGCGGTCGAAGTTGCCGTTCTTCGGGACGTTCATCCAGCACAGGACGACGGCCAGCTTCTGCTGCATCGTCAGGACGTCCGGCCCGTTCATCCCGTACTGCAGGGCCTGGAAGGTGGGCGTCGGCGCCGGGGTGGCCGTCGCGCTGGGGGTGGGCGTCGGAGTCGGCGCCGCCGTCGGGGCGGGGGCGGGAGTCTCGGCGGAGGGGGTGGGTGCCGGAGCCACCGGGTCGGGGGTCGGCGCCGGGGCCGGGGGAGCGGCGACCGGGGGCGGGGTGGTCTGCGCGGGCGGCGCGGTGGTGGCCGTGGACCGGCTCGGACTCGGCTTGGCGGTCGTCCGCGTCGGGCTCGGGCTGGGGGAGTCCGCGGTGGGCGGCGCGCTCGGGCTCGGCTGGACCGGAGCGGTCGGTTCGACCGGAGCGGGCGCCAGCGTCGTGGTCGGGGCGGGCGCCGCCCGGCGCTCGGGCTCGGCGGAGGGCGTGACCGCGTACGCGATGCCGACGGTGACCGCCAGCAGCGCGGCGCCGGCCGCGACCAGCACGCCCTTGCGGCGGAGGAGCGGGCTCGCGGCGTCCTGCTCCGCGGCGCGCCGGGCGGCCCGGCCGCCGTGGGCGGGCGCCGTCCCGTCGGGTGCGGGGGCGTGGGCGAACGCGAAGACGCCGATCTCGCCGTCCGAGGGCCGGTCGGGATCGGGGTCGGCGGGGTCGGTGGCCGTCGGGACCCCGGCCGGCGACGCGGGGTGGGGCGGCGCCGGGTACGGCGGGGTCTGCGGCTGCGGTCGGGACTGCGGCGGCGGGGGGAACTGGGGGGCCGACGCGATCGGCGGGAGCACCGTGGTCGCGTAGGCGTCCGCGTCGGGGCCCAGCGGCGGGGCGGCCGGAGGATGGACCGGAGCGGGCGGCGGCGCGGTGGCGGCGAACGGGGCGCCCGCGGTCCCGGGGACACCGGGGGCACCGGCGGAGCCGCCGGTCTGCGGGTCGTCCGCGACCTGCCCGACCGCCTGCGGCACGTACGGGCGGACCAGCGGCGGGCCCTCCATGTGCGGGAGGACGGCTGTCTCGTCGAGGGCGGGGTCCGGGAGGCACCTGCACCCGGCGGAGCGCGCGGTGCCGCACGTCGGGCAGTGCTGGTCCGGCATCGGCCGGCCCTCCTCGGTTTCTCGCTCGGTCTCCCGGAGTCGGACTCGTGTTCCAGGTGGCGGACGGGCCTGATTATGCAGGACGTCCCTGAGACGGGACAGGGGCGTCCGGCCCGATGTGGGGGCCTTGTGTCGGTTGGTGTCGGTTGTGACTTGATGAACGGTCGGTGTGGAGGGCCGGGCGTCCGGATGTCGGACCTCCGCCGCTCCCTCTTACGTTCGGCTCAACTGAACGGAGCAAAACCGGGCATTTCTGACAGCATGGTGAATCGGGAGTGATCATCCGAACGGCGCCCCGGGCTCATCGGGCTGCCGCGACCGCCGACATCGCTACGGAGACGCCATGACGGATCCGATCGCCGCGTCCGACCGAGGCCCCGACCGGAGCCCGGTGAGCGAGCCCGGCCCTCCGCAGGCCACCGCATCCAACCTCTGGGTGCCGATCGGCGCCCTGCTGCTGGCGATGCTCCTCGCGGCGCTCGACCAGACCATCGTCTCCACCGCCCTGCCCACCATCGTCAGCGACCTCGGCGGCCTCGAACACCTCTCCTGGGTGGTCACCGCCTACATGCTGGCCTCCACCGCGGCCACCCCGCTCTGGGGCAAGCTCGGCGACATGTACGGCCGGAAGGTCTTCTTCCAGGCCTCCATCGTGATCTTCCTGCTGGGCTCGGTGCTCTGCGGCATCGCCCAGAACATGGGCGAGCTGATCGCCTTCCGCGCGATCCAGGGGCTCGGCGGCGGCGGCCTGATGGTGCTCTCCCAGGCCATCGTCGGCGACCTCGTCGCCCCCCGGGACCGCGGGAAGTACCAGGGCCTCTTCGGCGCGGTCTTCGGCGTCACCAGCGTGCTCGGACCGCTGCTCGGCGGCCTCTTCGTCGACAACCTCAGCTGGCGCTGGGTCTTCTACATCAACCTGCCGATCGGCGTGGTCGCGCTGGTGGTGATCGCCACCGTGCTGCACGGGACGGAGGTGCGGCGGAGCCACAGGATCGACTACCTCGGCACCGTGCTGATCGCCTCCGTCGCGACCTGCCTGGTGCTGATGACCTCGCTCGGCGGCACCACCTGGGCGTGGAGCTCGTGGCGGATCGTCGGCCTGGGCGTGCTCGGCGTGGTCCTGCTGGCCGCCTTCGTCCTGGTCGAGCGGGCGGCCGCCGAACCCGTCCTGCCGCTGCGCCTCTTCCGCTCCCGGACGTTCAGCCTGGTGGCCGTCATCTCCTTCGTCGTCGGCTTCGCGATGTTCGGTGCGCTGACCTACCTGCCCACCTTCCTCCAGGTGGTCATGCAGGTCTCGCCCACCATGTCCGGCATCCACATGCTGCCGATGGTGCTCGGCATGCTCGCCACCTCGATCGGCTCCGGGCAGATCGTGGCCCGCACCGGTCACTACCGGGCCTTCCCGATCGCCGGGACGGCCGTCACCACCGTCGGCCTGCTGCTGCTCTCCATGCTGGACGAGCACAGCAGCACCTTCGAGATGAGCTGCTACTTCCTGGTCTTCGGCCTCGGACTGGGCCTGGTGATGCAGGTCCTGGTGCTGATCGTGCAGAACTCGGTGGGGTACCAGGACCTGGGCGTCGCCACCGCCGGAGCCACCTTCTTCCGCTCGATCGGCGCCTCCTTCGGCGTCTCCATCTTCGGCACGATCTTCGCGTCCGGGCTGAACGACCGGCTCGCCACGGCCCTGGCCGGGGTCGCACTGCCGCCCGGCTTCAGCGCCGGCGAGATCACCTCGGACCCGCGGGTCGTCAGCGGCCTGCCCGCCGATACGCAGGCCGCCGTCTACCACGCCTACGCGGAGTCGATCACCAGGGTCTTCCTCTACGCGGTGCCGGTCGCGCTGGTGGCGTTCGTGCTCTCGCTGTTCCTGAAGGAGCAGAAGCTGCGGACCACCGTGACCGCACCCGACCTCAGCGAGTCGATCGGCCTCAACCCGGTGGAGCGGTCCTCGCTGGACGAGATCAGCCGGGCCCTGTCGGTGCTGAGCAGCCGCGAGGCGCGGCGCGACCTGTTCAAACGCATCACCGCCACCGCCGGGCTCGACCTCAAGCCGGCGTCCAGCTGGCTGCTCCTCCAGATGTACCACCACGGCTCCGTCGAGCCCGCCGAACTGGCGGAGCGGCGGATCGTCCCGTTCGCGGTGGTGGAGGAGGCGGTGCGGGAGGTCGAGGGCAACGGCCTGGCCGCCCGCACCGGCGGCCTCCCGCTGCGGCTCACCGAACCGGGCGAGGAGGTGGCGCTCAAGCTGGTCGCCGCCCGCCGGGAGCAGCTCGCGAAGCTGCTCGGCGACTGGGACGAGAAGCAGTTCGACGACCTCGCGGAGCTGCTCACCAGGCTCTCCTCGGCGCTCTGCTCGGACCTCCGCGACCGGCCCGACCCGGTCGGGCACGAGCCGCCGTACCACGGGGAGGGGCGCTCGTTCTGACGGCCGCTCCGCTGCCGGGCCCGGCTGGGTGGGGGCCCTTGGTGCCGGGCCCCGTCATTGGGTCCCGAACCAGCGCGGGGTGTCCAGCCGGAACGGGTCGCCCGGGGCGAGCGTCCGCAGGTCAGACTCCAGTGCGCGCAGCCGGTCCTCGCCGAGCGCGGCGGACCACTGGGCGCGCAGCTCGTCGAAGATCCGGGCGGAGCGGACCAGGCAGTCGACGCCGTGCGGGGTCAGTCGGACCACCTTGCGGCGGGCGTCGGCCGGGTCGGAGCCGCGTTCGACGTAGCCGAGCCGTTCGAGGTGCTCGACGGTCTTGCCGGCGGCCTGCTTGGAGACGCCGAGACGGCGGCCGAGCTCGACGGCGGTGGTGCCGTCCGGCCCGATCGCCTGGAAGACGAACCCGTGCATCGGCCGGAGGTCGGGGTGGCCCTCGCGGGCGATGCGTTCGTGCAGCTCGTCGATGATCACCCGGAAGCCGAGCAGCAGACGGAGCGGCAACTCGTAGCCGGGCTGCGGCGGGTGGGCGGCCTGCTCGGCCCGGGGGGCCTCCTCGTTCTGGGGGTCCTGCTCCGCCCGGGGGTCCTGCTCCCTTGACACGATCGACAACCTCATTGACTATATGGACAACTTGATTGTCCATTCTAGGGGGAGCCCGCTCTTGTCCGTCATCCGCAGCACCGAAGCCCGTCGCACCGAGACGCCCAACGCCGTCATGACCACGTACGCCTCGCCCGGCCAGGGCGGTACGGGCCTCGCCCTCTGGCGGGTCGAGATGGCCCCGGGCCGCTCGGGTCCCCGACACGCCATGGACACCGAGCAGGTGTGGACCTTCCTCGCCGGCTCGGCCGCCGTCGACCTGGCGGGCGAGACGCTGACGGTCGCCACCGGCGACACCCTCGTCCTCCCGCCGGACCTCCCCCGGCAGATGCGGTCCGAGGACGGCTTCACCGCCGTGGTCGCCTCCCCGGCCCCCTCCCAGGCCGTCAACCTGGAGACCGGCGACCGCGTCACCCCGCCCTGGACCGCCTGACGTGCGGCGGTGCGGGGGTGTGAGGTGTAGCAGACTGCCTTCTCAGTGAACAGGGCCCGCGGGCGACCTGGGGTCGGCTGCGGGCGAACGAGGAGGTACGGCGTGTCCGTCGTCAAGATCAATGTCCTGACCGTCCCCGCGGAGCAGCGGGAGGTGCTGGAGAAGCGCTTCGCCGCCCGGGCCGGCGCGGTGGAGAACTCGGACGGCTTCGAGTACTTCGAGCTGCTCCGCCCGGTCGAGGGCACCGACCAGTACCTCGTCTACACCCGCTGGCGTGACGAGGAGTCCTTCCAGGCCTGGCTCGCCGGCCCGATGCAGGCCGCCCACCGCCAGGGCCCGCCGGCCGCGGAGGGCGAGGCCCCGCAGCGCCCGGCCGCCACCGGCTCCACCCTGTGGTCCTTCGACGTGGTGCAGTCGACGGGCCTGAAGGCCTGAGGCTCCGTGTATCGGCGGTGCGCCCCGGACGGTCCCGTCCGGGGCGCACCAGTTGGTGTGTGGATGCCGAGACTTGGAAGTCCCGGTGGTTCTACTCTGAGCGCATGGCCCTTGATCCTGCCCTGCCTGTTGGTCGGCGCATCCAGTACTTCAGGGAACGTGCTGGGAAGTCCCGTGCGGTGCTGGCGGCCCTCGTGGGGAGGTCGCCGAGTTGGCTCAAGCAAGTGGAGAACGGTGCGCTGCTGCCTCCGCGCCTCCCCATGTTGATAAGGATCGCGCAGCATCTCGGGGTGGATGATCTCGCGCAGCTGACCGGCGACGTCAGCATGCCTCGGGAGCTGTACTCGGGTGCGGAGCATGCATCCCTCGCGTCCGTGCGGCGAGCTGTCGATGGAGCTCCTCTGGGGCCGGCGGGAGGGCCGGCTCCTCGTCTCGACCACATCGAGGTCCAGTTGGCGAACGCCTGGCGAACCCGCATGGTGAGAGGGGATCACCGAACGGCGCTCGCGGAGTTGCTGCCCCCGCTTCTGTCGGCCGCGTCCGTCGCCGCATCGCATCCCGACTGCAACGATCGGCGCCGCGCGGAGGTGCTGTATGCCGGTGCTCTGAACCTGACGCAGATGTTCGCGGCCTTCCAGGGTGACGGCAATCTGGTGTGGCGGATCGCGGAGCGGGCTCTCGCGACGGCACGTGCGTCGGCGGATTCCGTGGCGATCGCGCAGTCCTGCTGGTTTCTCGTGGAGGCGTTCCGGAAGACGGGCCAGTGGGAGAGTGCGCAGTCATTGACCGAGGATGCGCTCCGGCTGCTCGACCCTGTGCGCACGGAATCCCCCGAGCTGGCTGCGGCATGGGCGGACATGGCGTTCCATGCGGCCATCACGCACGCCGTTGCCGGGGAGGCCGGTGATGCCTGGGGGTGGATCGACCGTGCGTCCGCCGTCGCGGAGACCCTGCCGACCGATCTCTGGATCCCTTCAACCTCCGGATCACGTCAGGCAGTCGCCCTGCATTCGGTCACCGTGGCGGTCGAACTTCGACAACTCGGTACCGCCGTCCGTTGGGCCGGGCGTCTGCCGGTTGCAGAGGTCAAGGCCGTCCCGCGTCGAGGTCGACACCTGATCGAGGTGGCCCGGGTGCATGCGCTTCGGGGTGAACAGGACAAGGTTGCGGAGCTGCTGACGGATGCCGTGGCCGTGGCACCCGAGACAGCTCGGTGGAACGAGGAGACGCGCGCGATGGTGAGGGGGCTGGTCGGAGGCCCGCAGTCCGTTCGGCAGGCAGGCCGACGTCTTGCCGACTCCATTGGTATGGCGGCGTAGCGACCGAAACCGGGGGCAGAGACTCTGCCACTTCGCTCCGTGAAGGGCCCGTAGCGTCGAGTGACGATACGGGCTCTTCGGCGTAAGGGAGCGGTTATGACCAGGCGAGGGCAGCGGGCGGCGGACGCCCCTCCGGTGGCGTCGTCGGGGTGGAAACCCCTGGACGACTACCGGGCGGCGCGGCGGAACCCGGGGTACGGGGCCGTCGGTGGACTGTTGCAGCGGGAGGCGATCCTCGCCCACTGCTCGTGCCGGCGGTGCCTGGCGCGGCGGGCGGGCTCGTGACGGCCGCGGGCGCCGATCCGCGGGCCGACGCCCTCGCCACGCCGCAGCGGGAGCGGGCGCGGTCGATCCGGGCGGTGGTCGACGGGAGCGAGTCCCGTCCCGTGGAGGGGTGTTCGGACTGTGCGCGGCTCGACCGGCAGATGACCTGCGCGCAGCGGGTGTTCGACTACTCCGGGGCGGTCGACGCCCGGGTCCTCCTGCGTCGTCACCACGCGGGCGCGCACCGGTGACGGGTCACCACCGGCGTTCCGACGATCCTCGGGCACAGCCCCTTCGGGACCCCAGCCGGCTCCTCTCCGCCTGCGCGGTCTCCGTCGCGGGCGTCGTCGTGATCGCGGTGATGCTGCTGGCGATCTGCTGTGCACCGCAGTAGGGGCTCCGGCCCCACCTCCCCACCTCCTCACCTCCTCGACCGAGCGACAACCGCAAGGAATGCCACAGATGAACTGGGACTGCTTGACCGAAGGCCTTCGGAAGTCCGGGGCGCTTGCAGCCGACTGGGAGGGGTGCCTTTCGCGCCCTGCCGCGTCGGCTGTTCGTTCCCGACTCCCTCCGGCACCGGGGCAGGTGGATCAATCGCGTCGAACACCCCGTCCAGTGGTACGAGTTGGTCGGTTCCGACCTTCCGCTCGTCCCCTGGCCGGACGACGAGGACGGGGCGCCGGTGTCATCCAGCCCGACACCCACGGTGGTCGCACAGAGGCTCCGGAATCTCGATGTCGCGGACGGCATGCGGGTGTTGGACATCGGTACGGGCATCGGCTGGACTGCCGGGCTGCTCGCCCACCGGCTCGGGGCGGACCGGGTGGTCACGGTCGAGCTCGATCGTGACCTGGCGAACGAAGCGCGCCGCCGCCTGCTCGTCAATCGGCTCCCGGTCAAGGTGGTTGCCGACGATGGCATGCTCGGCCACCCGCAGGGCGCGCCGTACGACCGGATCCACGTCGCGGTGGCGACGCGACGCGTGCCGATGGCCCTGATCGAACAGGTGGTGCCCGGCGGACTCATCGTGGTCCCGTACACCACGCCGTTCTGTGACGGCGGGCTGTCGAAGCTGACCGTCGCCGAGGACGGGCGATCCGCCGACGGACCGTTCGTCGAGGAGGCCGCGTTCGTGCGGGAGCGGGAACAGTGGCCGGAGAGCAGGGAGTTTGCGATCGGCGGTGTTCGCCACGGACCGTCCGAGCTGGATCCCGCCGTCGTGGCCGACCATGCCGCCGCCGCGTTCGCGATCGGTGTGAGGTTGTCGGGCCGGCTGTGCAGGCGCGAGGTGTCGGCAGACTACGACCGCCTCGGGACCGGCCGCCTGGAGGTCTCGGACGGACTGTCGTACGCGCACTGCCGCTTCGCCGACTGGGGCGCGCGGCATGCGGTGTCGCAGGCCGGGCCCCGGAACCTGTGGGACGAGGTGACCGCGGCCCATGCGTGGTGGCAACGGCAGGGAGGGCCGGGGCTCACCCGGTTCGGCCTGACCGTCACGGTCGAGGGAGAGCACCGGGTGTGGCTCGACGATCCGGGCCGGGTGGTCGGCTAGAAGAGTCTCCCGGATCTGCTCCGGTTCGCCGTGGAGTCGGGGGTGAGCCAGTGGGGCGCGTCGTCCGGTGTCGGAGTGCGCCGGGGTGAGTGCGCGTGCGCCGCCCGATCGGGTGATCCGAACGGGGCTTCCCTGGTGTCCTGCTGGACTAGCGTGATCATTGCGCTCAGCAGAAGCGCTCAAAGGAAAGCCCCGGCGGTGCGCCAACACCCCGGGGAATGACACCAGGAGAGATAGAGCCTCCACGATGCAGATCAATCGTATCCCCAAGCACGCGCCCGGATACACGATCCTCGACAACGGGCATGTCGTGCGGAAGCACTCGCTCAGCTGGGCGGCCCGCGGGCTGCTCGGGTACCTCCTCAGCCTGCCCGACGGCGCGCGGGAGGACGTCCGGACGCTGGCCGCGAAGAGCGTCGAGGGCCGCGCGACGGTGGCCCGGGCGTTGCGCGAGCTGGAGGAGGCCGGGCACTACGTCCGCCGGACCCTGCGCGACCCCCTCACGGGCCAGGTCCGGACGGTGGTCTCGGTGCATGAAGTCCCGGTGGCGGGCAAGGCGGTTCACACGCTGCCGCCGCTTCCCGCACCCCCGGCCGCCGGGCCGCCCGGAGCCGGTGCGGCAGGCGCCGGGAGGGCGGGAAGCCCTTCCTTGAAGGTAAGGATGATGAGGCAGAAGGAAGTCGGGAAACCTTCCGTCCCTCCGTCCGGGGTGATGAGGCCGGTTGCGCCACCGCCACGGATGACCGAGGGCCTGAACCTGCTGGTCGAACTCGGGCGCCGGGACGCGCGGTTGGCGCTGGCCGGCAAGCCGTTGGCGGACCAGGCCGCCCGGGTGGAGGGCCTGCTGGCGGGAGGCTGGGCACCGGACGTCCTGGCGGGGATCCTGTCCGCCCCGCTGCCGGAGAAGGTCACCCGCAGCGTGGGGGCGATCCTCGCCGCCCGCCTGCTGGGGGTGCCGCCGGTCCCGTCGGCCCCGCTGGTCTCGCCCGTCCCGTCGGAGCGCCCGGTCCCGTCGTCGGGAGGGGGGACGGGCGCTGCGGTGGTCATGGTCCCGCGTCAGGGGCGGCACCACGAGTGTGCCGGGCGGGACGGCATGTGCGGGCGCCACGTGGTGGCGGCGGGGAGGCTCTGCACCGGGTGTCGTGATTCCCGGTAGCCAGGGGCGGGTTCGTGGGACGGCGGGGTGGCCCGTTGGGCTGGTGACCGGTTGGGGCGAGCCCGGACCCGTCCCCGGCTCAGTCCTTCGACGGCGGGTGGAAGGCCACCGGTGCGGCGAAGGCGGCGCGGCGGGTGGCCCGGCGGAGGGCGCGCAGGACCGGGGTGCCGAGGGTGAGGCAGAGCGTGATGGTGAGGGCGGCGCGGGGGAGGTCCCAGCCGAGGGAGGTGGTGAGGCAGTAGACGGCGAAGCGCACCAGGTTGTCGGGGAGCGGATCCCCCGGGACGAACGAGATCGAGCTCGCCAGCCCGGCGATGTAGGGCCAGCCCTGGAGGTTCATGATCGTGCCGTAGAGGAGGGACGCGCCCGCCCCGTAGGCGGCGAGCATGACGAGTTCGCGGCGGCCGCGCAGGCGCTCCGGACCGGGGAGGAGGCCCGCGCCGAGGCTCACCCAGCCCATGGCGAGCATCTGGAACGGCAGCCACGGGCCGACCCCGCCGGTCAGCAGGGCGGAGGCGAACATCGAGAGCGCGCCGAGCACGAAGCCGAAGCCCGGGCCGAGCACCCGTCCGGCGAGCACCATCAGGAAGAACATCGGTTCCAGCCCCGCCGTGCCCGCCCCGAGCGGTCGCAGGGCCGCGCCGGCGGCGGCCAGCACGCCCAGCAGGGCGACCGCCTTGGCGTCCAGGCCGGGTGCGCCGCCGCCCGCCGTGCGGCCCTCGGAGATCTGGGCGACGACGACGGCGAGGAGCAGCGGCAGCAGCAGCGCGAACAGCCAGGGGGCGTCGGTGGAATGGCCGACCAGGGCCGACTCGGTGGAGGCGAGCAGCGGCCAGCCGAAGGCGGTCACGCCGACCAGCGAGGTGAGGGCGAGCGCGACGATCGAGCGGCGGCCGAGCGGGACGGGGCGGTTCATGCCGGGCACGTTCCTCGTGCCCTTCGTGCGGGCGGCGTTCATTCCGCCACCTCGTCGAGGGCGCGGGCGACCTGGTGGACGGTGAGCCAGGGGCCGGGCGCCAGCACCTTGGCGACCTGCGGGGCGAACGCCGGTGAACCGAGCACGACGTCGGCCGTCGAGCCGTCCGCGACGATCTCGCCCTCGGCCAGGACGGCCGTGCGGTGGGCGAGTTCGGCGGCCAGCTCGACGTCGTGCGTGGCGAGGAGGACGGCGTGGCCCTCGGCGGCGAGGTCGCGCAGGATCTCGACGAGCCGGCCCTTGGCCGCGTAGTCCAGGCCCCGGGTGGGTTCGTCCAGGAGGATGAGCGGCGGCCGTGCGGTGAGCACCACGGCCAGCGCCAGCGTGAGGCGTTGGCCCTCGGAGAGGTCGCGCGGGTGGGCGTCGTCGGCGAGACCGGGCAGCAGGCGCTCGACGAGGGCCCGGCAGGTACCGGGTTCGGCGCCCGCGTCGCCGTCGGCGGCCGCGCATTCGGCGGCGACGCTCTCCCCGTACAGCAGGTCCCGAGGGTCCTGGGGGACGAGCCCGACGTGGCGGATCAGTTCGGCGGGCCGGGTGCGGTGCGGGGCCCGGCCGCCGACCGTCGCCGAGCCGGAGGCGGGCGCGTGCAGTCCGACGAGGGCGCCGAGCAGCGTCGACTTGCCCGCGCCGTTGCGCCCCATCAGCGCGGTGATCTCGCCCGCGTGCAGGGTGAGATCGACGCCCCGCAGCGCCGGGACCGAGCCGCGCCGGACGGCCAGCCGGCGGGCCTCCGCCAGCGGCGTGCCGAGCGGCGCGGGCGCGGGGGCGGGACGGCGGCCGTCCAGGCGGGTGCGGAGGCCCGCGGCCCGGCGGCGGGCGTCCCGGACGGAGAGCGGGAGCGGGCGCCAGCCGGCCAGGCGGCCGAGGCCGACCACCGGCGGGTGGACCGGTGAGTGCGCCATCACCTCGGCCGGCTCGCCGAGGACGGCGGGCGCGCCGGGGGTGAGCAGCAGGACCTGGTCGGCGTACTGGACGACGCGCTCCAGCCGGTGTTCGGCCATCAGCACGGTGGTGCCCAGGTCGTGGACCAGCCGCTGGAGCACGGCCAGGACCTCCTCGGCGGCGCCCGGGTCGAGTGCGGAGGTGGGCTCGTCCAGGACAAGGACGCGCGGGTGGACGGTCAGCACGGAGCCGATGGCGACCCGCTGCTGCTGGCCGCCGGAGAGCGAGGTGAGCGCCCGGTCACGCAGGGAGGCCAGGCCGAGCAGGTCGAGGGTCTCCTCGACGCGGCGTCGCATCACGTCCGGCGGCAGGCCCAAGGACTCCATGCCGTAGGCGAGTTCGTCCTCGACGGTGTCGGTGACGAAGTGCGCCAGCGGGTCCTGGCCCACGGTGCCCACCAGGTCGGCGAGTTCGCGCGGGCGGTGCTCCCGGGTGTCGCGTCCGCCGACCGTGACCCGGCCGTGCAGCACGCCGCCGGTGAAGTGCGGGACGAGGCCGCTGACCGTACCCAGCAGGGTGGACTTGCCGGAGCCCGACGGGCCCACCAGGAGGCAGAGTTCGCCCTCGGGGACGGTCAGGTCGACGCTGCCGAGCGCGGGTGCTTCGGCGTCGGAGTACTGGACGGTGACCTGCTCGAAGGTGATCACGAGGCCCTCCGGGGCGGGGTCGGTGCGTCGTTCGGGGTGGTGGGGGAGGCGCCGTCAGGGGTGCTGCCCGTGCCGCCGGTGTCGCCCGTGTCGCCGGTCTTGTGGGGGGTGGCGGTCGGGGCGGCTGGGGCGGCTGGGGCGGCTGGGGCGGTCGGGGCGGTCGGGACGGCCGGTGCGGCCGGTGTGGCGGAGCGGGTCGCCGGGCCGGTGGGGCCGGTCGCCGTGGTGGGGCGCGGGAGCGGGGTCGCGAACGCCGGCACCAGGCCGATGAGGACGGCGACGGTGGCGGTGAGCGGCAGGACGGGGACGGTCGGCGGGACGACGGTGGGGGCGAACGCGGCCGGGTCGCCGGCGGCGAGCCACGTCGTCAACGCGGCCACGGCCACGCCCGATCCGGCGGTCAGCCACTCGGGCAGCACCCACGGGTCCGGGCGGTAGCGGGTCCGGACGGAGCGCCGGCTGCCGAGCAGGAGCCCGGTGAAGGCGGCGGCCAGGCCGACCAGGAGCACCGGTACCGCCCAGCCGGCGCCGCCCGCCGTCAGCAGCCCGTACGCGGCGAGGCAGATGCCGAGCAGTCCCGCGAGGGTGAGGGCGGCGGTGGCCCGGGCCAGTCGGCGCGGGACGTCGGCGGTGCGGCCGAACCCGCGGGTGTCCATCGCGGCGGCCAGCGCCACCGAACGCTCCAGCGCACCCTCCAGGACGGGCAGTCCGACGCTCAGCACGGCGGCGACGCCGCGGTCGGTGCGTCCGCGCAGACGGCGGGCGGCGCGCAGCCGCTGGATGTCGGCGACGAGGTTCGGGGCGAAGGTCATCGCCACCACGACGGCCACGCCCGCCTCGTAGAGCGCGCCCGGGAGGGTGCGCAGCAGACGGGCCGGGCTGGCGAGCGCGTTGGCGGCGCCGACGCAGACCAGCAGGGTCGCCAGCCGGAGCCCGTCGTACAGCGCGGCGAGCAGGCCCTCGGCGGTGACCCGGCCGCCGATCCGCACGCCCTGGGCCCAGGCGGGCAGCGGCACCTCGGGGAGGGTGAAGAGGACGTGGGTGCCGGGGACCGGGGAGCCGAGGAGGACCGCGAAGACCAGGCGGATGCCGAGGACGAGGAGTCCGAGGCGGAGGAAGGTCCCGTAGGAGCGCGACCACGGGGCGTCGGTGCGGCGGGCGGCGACGACGTAGCCGGCGACGGCGGCGAGGAGCAGCAGGAGGAGGGGGTTGGTGGTGCGGGTGGCGGCGGCGCCCAGACCGAGTGCCCACAGCCACCAGGCCCCGGGGTGCAGCTGGCGGGGGCCGGGCGCTGGTCGGCGGCGGGCGGCGCGGGGTGTGGGCACGGTGGGATCCAGGGGAGCGGGGGAGCGGGAGCGAGGGGAGGAGCTTGGTGGTGGGGAGCGGGGCGGGGCCGGGCGGTTCTGACGGGAGCCTTTTTATGTAGACCGGTCGGTATATGTCGGTCGGTCTACATACCGGGGAATCAGTAGACCGGTCGTCATAATTTCCCCGAGCTGCGGCCTGCTGGGCCGCTTGGGCCACTTGAGTCGGGCGGGCTGGGCGGGTCGGGCCGGCCGGGCGGGCAGGGCAGGCAGGTCGGGCCGGGCGGGTGGGGTGAGTGCCGTCCTCATCGGCGGCGGCGCGTCTGCCAGACGGCGCCCGCGGCGAGGGCGGCGATGAGTGCGGCCCCGGTGATCACGCCGAGGTCGGGGCCGCCGGCCCCGGCCGAGGCGTCGTCCCGGGAGCCTTCCCCGGAACCGCTGCCCGGGGAGACGGCGGAGGCGGGCGGCTGGTCCGCGGCGCCGAGCTGCTCGCCGCAGCCCGCCCGCGGGTAGCCGGCGATGGCGCACAGCAGCCCGTTGCCGTCGTACCGCAGCGGCGGAGCGACGGCGGCCAGGACCTCCGCCGAGCGGGCCCGCGTCGGGACCACGGCGCAGGCGGTACGCGGTCCGGGCGGGGTCTCGCGGGCGGGTGCGTCGGCGGCGGTGCCGAAGTCCAGGACCACGGCGACCCGCTTGCGCCCGCTATGTTCCGGGGTTGCCGCGCAGATCGCGGCGAAGTCCCCCGGCATGCCGGGCCGTGCGGCCTCCTGGCCGCCGTCCGGGCTGACGGCGAACCGCCAGCCGTCGACGGCGCCGTCCGGCGGGACGTGCACGGCGGGCCCCTGCTGCTGGTACGTCCAGCCGCCGTCGGACCACTTCCAGAACGACCAGTACCGGTACCCCGCCGCCTGAGCCGGTGCCGCCCCGAGCACCAGCAGGATCAGCACCCCGGTGACGACTCCGGCGACGAACCGGAGGGCCGCGCGTGCCACCCGCCGCCTGCACCGACGGCGCAGTTCGACGGCGCCGGGGTCCGTGGAGGCGGAGGCGGCGGACGCGGGGGCGGGACCCGCGGAGGCGTCGGTCGAGGCGGACGGAGCGGGGACCGAGCAGGGCGAGGGGGAGCGGCCGGCCACCCGGGGGCGGCCGGCCGACGGGGCGGGATCGGTCACCGCTGGGGGCCCCGCTTGCGCTGGAGGCTCAGCAGCAGGCCACCGCCGACGCCGATGAGCAGGCCGATGCCGAGCACCCAGTACGTGCTGATGCCGCCGCCGTCGTCCTTCTTCGCGGACGGGGACGCGGTGGGCGATCCCGCCGCGGCGACGGCCTTGGGGGCCGGGCCGAGGGCGGTCAGCTGGGCGACGAGGTCGCTTCCGCCGAAGGCGGCCGGGTCGCGCTGCGCGGCCTGGGCGACCAGCAGCAGGGTGGCGGTGGCGGCGGCGTCGGTGCCGCCCTTGGTCCAGGTGCCGCCCTCCTTGGCCAGCCAGTCGACCGCGCCGGTGGCCTGCTGGGGGTGCCCGCCCTGGACGAGGCCGAGGGCGGCCCAGGAGGTGGCGGTGAAGTCGGGGGTGGGCGTCGCGCCGGGCAGGGTGAGCATCAGGTGCTGTCCGTCGGCCGCGAGCCGGGCGGTCAGGTAGGCGCTCACCGCCTCGCCGGAGTCGGCGCGCGCGACGGGCGTGGCCGGGGTCGTCGCCGGGGTCGTCGCCGCGGCGTCGGGGGCGCAGCTGAGGGGCTTGGGCGCGGTGTCGGTCCGGTTGGTGTTGGTGACCGGGAGCTTCCCGCCGGTGGCGGCGAGCGAGGCCTGGCCGGTGGCGAGGGCGTTCACCTCCGGGGCGGTGCCGTCCGGTGCCGTCTGGTAGACGAAGGCGCCGCGCTGGTCGGCGGGGGCGGTGCAGGCGAGCTGGAAGACCGCCAGTCCGTCGAAGGCGTTCTTGCCGGCCTTGGCGACGCCCGCCGGGTCCGTCTTCGCGGCGAACAGGGCGCTCACGGCGAGGCCGGTGGAGTCGGCGTCACCGGGGTTGCCGGGGTTGTAGGCCCAGCTGCCGTCCGCGTTCTGGTTGGCCTTGATCCACTGGACGCCCTTGTCCACGGCGTCCTGGTGCCCGCCGAGGGCGACCAGTGCCTGGATCGCGGCGGCGGTCGCGTTGCTGTCCTCCAGTTTGGCGTCGCAGGCGGCCGCGGCGTCGGCCCGGTAGGACTGCCAGCCGCCGTCCGCGCACTGCTGGCCGGTGAGCCAGGCGACGGCGGAGTCGGCGGGGGTGACCTTGGCGGCGGCGAGTGCGGTCAGCGCGAGCGACTGCCGCCACACCGCGTCGTAGGTCGGGTCGCTCTTGCCGTACAGGCCGTCGGGGAGGGCGGTGGGACCGGCGCCGGGGGTGTCGGCGAGGGCCGGGGCGGCGGCGGTTCCGGCCAGCAGCGCGGCGGTCAGGGCGGCGGCGCCCAGGCGGGCGGCGGTGAGCATGGTGGGAGGTGTGCCTTTCGGTGAGCGGTGTCGGCCTGGACAGGCCGTTCCGTAGCCCTCGACGGTGCCCGGCGGTGGTCCGCCCGGCTGGGCCGCTCGCTTCTCTCCGGGCGGTCCGACTCGTCCGGCGGGTGGTGCCGGGCTCACGGTTGCGGGGTCAGTGCCGGATTCGCGCCGGCTTTCCCCGGAGGAGAAGCGGGATGGAATTGTCCTGCATGCCGACTTTAGCCGCCGTGCCGGGTGGGGCGGGGTCGGGCGGGTCCGGGCGGGGCGAGAACAGGTTTCAGTCGGGGGCGGGGAAAGGCGGAGGGGCGGAGGGGGATTCGAGGGGAGCGCGGGGAGCATGCGGAGGGGGCGGGAGAAGGGGCTGGAGGGGCGGGGGAGGAAAGGGGGGAGCCGGGCATCAGGGCCGGGTGAGGAGTCCGGCCGCGGTGTGCAGGTCCGCGCGGACCTCGGCGATCGAGGCGCGGCCGGAGAGCCAGGCGACGAGAGCGGCGTGCCAGGTGTGCTCGATCACCCGGACGGCGGCGCGCTGGGTTTCGGTCGGCGGCTCGGACTGGCCGATGGCGTCCAGGATCAGCCGTCCGGTGGCGACCGACACCTGGTCGACCTCGGCGCTCACCGAACGGTCGGCGAAGGAGAGCGCGCGGACCATCGCCTCGGCCAGCAGCGGTTCGCGCTGGAGCGCGTGGAAGGCCCGGGTGAGCGCCTCGGCGACCCGCAGAGCGGGCTCGGGCTCGGTCGGGGGGTGCCGCCGGACCTGTTCCTGGAGGCCGCGCAGCTGTTCCAGCATGACCGCCACCAGCAGGTGGACCTTGGACGGGAAGTACCGGTACAGCGTGCCGAGCGCCACCTGGGCACCCTCCGCGACCTCCCGCATCTGTACCGCCTCGTACCCGCCGCGGGCCGCCAGCGCGGTCGCGGTGCGCAGGATCCGGCGCCGTCGTTCGGCCTGCCGGGCGGTGAGCGGCGGTGCGAGGTCGGTGTCGGCTCCGGCTCCGGTACCGGCACCGGGGCCGGACGGGTCGGCGACCGGTGCGGCCGCCGGCGCGGTGGCCGGCGCTGCCGTCGGCGCGCCGTCGGCAGGATCCGCGGCGGGCGGCACGGCGGGCAGCGGGGACGGCGGCGGGGAGGGCGCGACGGGCAGCGGCGCGGAGGGCGCGGCGGACGTGGGCGGGGGCATGGCGGACGACGGCAAGGGGGCTCCCGGGGCGCGAGAGTGGCGGGCTGCTCCGGCGGTGCCCGGCGGGTCCGGGCGGGTCCGGGCAGTGCTCGGACGGCCGCTCGCACGGCCGCCCGGGCGGCGGTTCAGGCGGGCCGCCCGGGCACGGTGCCCGGGCGTGGCGTGAATCACCAGCCCTGGCTCCTGAGTGGAAGCTACGGGCCGGTATCTTCGAGGTCTCTCATTGTTCACCTGGTTTCCGGTGAACTCCACACCAGACTGAAACCTGATCTACTTTACCGACCGGCAGCACCGACAGCAGCAGAGACGAGGGCCGAGAATGACCGCGCAACCGCTGCGGATTGCCCTGCTCTCGTACCGCGGCGATCCGTTCTGCGGCGGCCAGGGCGTGTACGTGCGGCACCTCTCCCGCGAACTGGCCCGCCTCGGTCACCACGTGGACGTGATCGGTGCCCAGCCCTACCCCGTGCTGGACGAGGTCGAGGGCCCCGGATCGGTCCGTCTGGTCGAACTGCCCAGCCTGGACCTCTACCGGGCCGACGACCCGTTCCGCACCCCGTCGCGCGGCGAGTACCGCGGTCCGGTGGACGTCCTGGAGTACGCCACGATGCGGACCGGCGGCTTCCCCGAGCCGCTGACCTTCTCGCTGCGCGCCCGCCAGTACCTGGCCCGGCACCGCGGCCGCTACGACGTCGTCCACGACAACCAGACGCTCGGCTACGGGCTGCTCGGGCTGGACCGGCACGGCTTCCCGCTGGTCACCACGATCCACCACCCGATCACCGTCGACCGCCGGCTCGAACTGGACGCGGCCCCCACCCGGCTCCGGCGGCTGTCGCTGCGCCGCTGGTACGCCTTCACCCGGATGCAGCGCCGGGTCGCCGCCAGGCTGGACCACATCATCACCGTCTCCGGCACCTCGAAGCGCGAGATCGCCGAGCACCTGGGCGCCGCGTCCGACGCCGTCTCGGTGGTGCCGATCGGTGCCGACACCCGCCTCTGGTCCCCGTCCGCGACGGTCCGCCGGGTACCCGGCCGGATCGTCACCACCTCCAGCGCCGACGTGCCGCTGAAGGGCCTGGTCCACCTGGTCGGGGCGCTGGGCAAGATCCGCACCGAGCGGGACGCGCACCTGGTCGTGGTCGGCAAGCCGCAGAAGGAGCACGGTCCGGTCACCGAGGCGGTGCGCCGGTTCGGGCTGGAGCGGCACATCGAGTTCCGGCACGGGCTGACCGACCGGGAGCTGGTCGACCTGTACCGCTCGGCCGAGGTGGCCTGCGTGCCGTCGCTGTACGAGGGGTTCTCGCTGCCCGCCGCCGAGGCGATGGCCACCGGCACCCCGCTGGTCGCGACCACGGGCGGGGCGATCCCCGAGGTGGCCGGTCCGGACGGCGAGACCTGTCTCGCCGTGCCGCCGGGCGACGCGGACGCGCTGGCGGCGGCGCTCGGCCGACTCCTGGACGATCCGGAGCTGCGGGCCTCGCTCGGTGCGGCCGGCCGCGAGCGGGTGCTCGCCCGGTTCACCTGGGAGCGGGCCGCCGAGCTGACCGTCGACGGCTACCGGGCGGCCATCGCCACCGGCGCCGGCCGGCGGGCCCGGTCCGGTCCGGGCTGGCGCTACGTGGCCTGACGGGCGGCCGCCGGTCGGTCCGCCGACCAGCCGGTCCGCCGGTCGGTCGGGACCCCGGCCGGCTGTTCCTCCGGTCGGCCCACCGGCCGACCGGTTTCGCGCAACGCGATTCCTCTGACTCGGCGTCAGAAGCGTTTGGTACCTAAGGAATGGGAGCCCGCAGTGCTGACCGTTGATTTCTCGCGCTTCCCGCTCGCCCCCGGCGACCGGGTGCTCGACCTGGGCTGCGGCGGGGGGCGGCATGCGTTCGAGTGCTACCGGCGCGGGGCCAACGTGATCGCCCTCGACCAGAACGCCGAGGAGATCGCCGAGGTCAGGAAGTGGTTCGCCGCCATGGACCAGGCCGGTGAGGCCCCCGAGGGCGCGTCGGCGGTCGCGATGGAGGGCAACGCGCTGGCGCTGCCCTTCGAGGACGAGTACTTCGACAAGATCATCATCTCCGAGGTGATGGAGCACATCCCGGACGACAAGGGCGTGCTCAACGAGATGTTCCGGGTGCTCAAGCCCGGCGGCCTGCTCGCCGTCACCGTGCCGCGCTGGCTCCCCGAGAAGATCTGCTGGGCGCTCTCCGACGAGTACCACGAGGTCGAGGGCGGCCACATCCGGATCTACCGGGGCGACGAACTGCTCGGCAGGCTCAAGGACGCCGGCCTGGAGCCGTACGGCACCCACCACGCGCACGCGCTGCACTCGCCGTACTGGTGGATCAAGTGCGCGGTCGGCGTGGACAACGACAAGTCGCTGCCGGTCAAGGCCTACCACCAGCTGCTGGTCTGGGACATCGTCGGCACCCCGGTGATCAGCACCCTCACCAAGGCCGCCGAGCGGGCGCTCAACCCGGTCATCGGCAAGAGCTTCGTCGCCTACGCCTCCAAGCCGAACCGGGTCGGGGCGGACGGTTCGGGTACGGCGAGTGCGACGGGCGCGATAGGCGACGCGGGCTCGGGCTCGGGCTCGGGCGCGGGCTCGGGCTCGGGTGCGGACGTGGCGGGCGGCGCGGAGTGACCGCCGCCGTCCCCGAGGTCCTGCTGCTCGACGGCGTCCTCGACGCCGAGCAGGCCGCCGACACCGTCCGCAGCATCCTCGCCGAGCAGCAGCCCGACGGCGCCATACCGTGGTACAGCGGCCACCACCTCGACCCCTGGGACCACACCGAGGCGGCGATGGCCCTGGACACCGCCGGCGAGCACACCGCCGCCGAGGCCGCCTACCGCTGGCTGGCCGCCCGCCAGAACCCGGACGGCTCCTGGTACGCCGCGTACGCCTACGGCCAGGGCGGCGGCGCCGACGGTGCCGAGGGTGCCGGGGGTGCCGGCGGTGCCGAGCGCGGCTTCGCGGACGGCGAGGTGTGCAACGCCGCCAAGGAGACCAACTTCTGCGCCTACATCGCGGTCGGCGTCTGGCACCACCACCTCTCCACCGGCGACGACGCCTTCCTGGAGTGGATCTGGCCGACCGTCCGGCGGGCCCTCGACTTCATCGTCGCCCGGCGGCTGCCCGGCGGCCCGATCGCCTGGCGGCTCGACGAGCACGGCGAGGCCGCCGACGAGGCGCTGCTCACCGGTTCGTCCAGCATCCTGCACGCGCTCCGCTGCGGCCTGGCCGTCGCCGACTACCTGGAGGAGCCGCAGCCCGACTGGGAGCTCGCGGCCGGCCGGCTCCGCCACGCCATCACCCACCACCCCGAGCGGTTCCTCGACAAGGACCGCTACTCGATGGACTGGTACTACCCCGTGCTCGGCACCGCGCTGCGCGGCGCAGCCGCGGTGGAGCGGATCGAGAGGGACTGGGACCGGTTCGTGGTCCCCGGCCTCGGCGTGCGCTGCGTCAGCGACCGCCCCTGGGTGACCGGCGGCGAGAGCGCCGAACTCGCCATGGCGCTCTGGGCGGTCGGCGAGTCCGACCGTGCGGTGGACATCCTGCGCTGGATCCAGAAGCACCTGCGGCACACCGACGGCTCGTACTGGACCGGGTACGTCTTCGAGGACGACGCGATCTGGCCGGAGGAGCGCACGACCTGGACGGCCGGGGCGCTGCTGCTGACGGTCGCGGCGCTCGGCGGCGACCCGGCGACGGTGGCGGTGTTCGGCGGCGACCACCTGCCGGCCGGGCTGGTGGTCCAGGACTGCTGCTGAGCCTGCCGGGCCTGCGGGCGGCGCCGCGCGGGCATCGGACGACGCGCGGGTGGCGGACGGCAGGCTGCGGGCGGCGCGGGCATCGGGCGGCCGGGGGGCGGGGGTACGCCGAAGGGGCGGGACCGGAGAGATCCGGTCCCGCCCCTTTCGGTGTGGTGCGTGGTGCGGGTGGCGCGTGCGGACGGGTCAGCCGCGCTGGATGCCGTTGGTGTCCGGCAGCAGGCCCTGGGTGCCGTCCTGGAGCTGGGCGACCAGTGCGGTGCCGCGCTGCTCGACCGCCAGGTACCAGGTGCCCGGGACCAGTTCGCCGACCGGAGCGCCGACCGGGTTGTCCTTCGGCGCCAGCTGGCGCGGTGCCGGGACGGCGAACCAGAACGGCGAGAAGTCGCCCGCCGGGGCCGGCGTCGGCTGGGCGGCGGCCGGCGTCGGCCGGGCCTGCTCGGTCTGCGCCGCGTGCTGGGCGGCGACGTCCTGCGGCTGGCCGGCCTGCGGGGTCGGGTAGCCGTAGCCACCGGGCTGGCCGCCGAACGCCGGAGCCTGCGCCTGGTTCGGGTCCTGACCCGGGCCCGGGTAGCCGTAGTGGCCGCCCGGCTGGCCGGGCTGGCCCGCCTGCGGAGCCGGGTAGCCGCCGCCCGGGTAGGGCTGGACGGCCGGCTTGTCACTGACCAGCGGAGTCTTGAGCACCGGGATCAGCGGGCCGCCCGCGGCGGCACCGGCCAGCACGATCAGGGCGATGACGGCGAGCCAGGCGCCGAAGCCGTGGTCGAGGCCCTCCAGGCCACCGCCGAGCGACCAGATCGCCGCCCAGAGCGCGGCCACCGAGAAGGCGATGCCCCACTGGTCCAGCCGCAGGCCGAGGATCTGGCGGTTGGCGGCGGCCTGGCCCTGGAAGCGCTGCACCAGGATCAGGGCGGCGGCCACGATGCCCATCAGGAAGACCGACGGAAGGATGGGGAACAGGACGCTGTCCCACGCGTTCGTCGAGGTGTCACCGCAGTACTTCGTCTTGCAGTCGACGGTCCAGTAGGGCAGGAAGGAGGCGATGAAGAGCAGGACGGCCGCACCTGCGACGGCGGCGTCTCCCTTGGTGAGAGCGCGCAGATTCACTAACGTTCCCCTCGTTGGTGTGTCGTGGTGGGCAGTTCTCGTGTCGGAGCCCGACGCGGTCGGCTGACCGGTCGGAAAACCCCGAACGGACCAGAAGCCTAGGGCCAACCGCCTCGCGGGTGCACGGCGGGCTCGTCAATGGGGCGAAGTCGTTGCAAACTGCGCGGTTCCGACTCCTGCCGTCCACCGGCCCGCCCACCGGCTGTCGACTCCTCAGGACGCCCGGCGTGCGGCGTGCCTCACAGTGTGCGCCACGGCGCGCCGTGAGGACACGGTCCGCGACGCTCCTGGTGACGTGCCGCACGGCACGCCTCGCGGCCTGCCGGGTGCCGAACCGGTGGCGCGGGGCCTGGCCGCCTGCGGGGACCCGGCGCGCTTGCCTGTCGCGTCGCCTACCGGGTGGTCAGAAACGTCGTCAGCGCGTCGGCGATCCCCTGGGCGGCCTGTTGGCGCCACTGAGGGTCCGTCATCCGGCGGGCGTCCGTCGGGTTGCGCATGTTACCGCACTCGATGAACACCTTGGGCACGGTCGACAGGTTGAGCCCGCCGAGGTCCGAACGGGTGTCCAGCCCCTGGCTCGCGGTGTAGTCGGCGTAGGGCTCGCCGGTGGCGGTGCGGAAGCTGTCGCGGAGCAGCAGGCCGAGCCGGTGCGAGGGCGCGACGATCGCCGAGGTGTCCGCCCGGCCGGCGACCACCTTGGCGGGCATGATCACGTGGAACCCGGTGCCGCCGGCCGGACCGCCGTCACCGTGCACCGAGACCGCGGCGTCGGCGTGCGCGGTGGTGCCGGCCCGGGCGCGTTCGTCGATGCACGGCCCCCACGCGCGGTCGCCGTCGTGGACCAGGACCACGGTCGCGCCCCGGGCGGCGAGGACCGCGCGGGCCCGGCGGACCACGTCGAGGGAGTACTCGGCCTCGGTGTAGCCGGCGTTGGTGGAGGTGCCGGTGGTGTCGCACTCCTTGCGGGCGTTGCCGATGTCGACCTGACGGTTGATCTCGGTGGTGTGGGTGAAGTTGCCGGAGTTGTGTCCCGGGTCGAGGAGGACGGTGCGGCCGGCGAGAGCGGTGGAGGAGACGGCCGTGGAGGAGGCTGCGGTGGAGGGGAGGGCGGAGGCGGCGGAGGAGGGGGCGGGGCCCTCGGCGGGTGCGGCGGGAGTGGCCTCGGCCGGGCCGGTCGTTGCTGGGTCGGGCGTCGCCGGGCCGGGCGTCGGGGATCCGTCGGACGCGGGACCGTTGGCCGTGGCGGCGGACGGTGCGGTGGCGCCGGGGGCGAGCGGTGCGGCGTTCGGCGATGCGGCGGCGGGCGTGCCCCGGTCGGGGGAGCCGACCGCCTGCCAGCCCAGCCAGCCGGCCAGGCCGAGCGGGGCCAGGACGCCGACCACGGTGGCGGTGCGCAGCAGGGCGGAGCGCCGGCGGGGAGCGGTCGGGTCGGGCGGGTCGGTGGGGCCGGTCGACCCGGTGGGGTCGGACGGGTCAGCCGGGTCGGCCGGCTCAGCCGGGTCGGTGGGGTCGGTCGGGTCCGGGGTGGTGCGGGTCACGGGTGGTTCTGGTCCTGTTCCTGTGCCGTACGGGGTGGTTCAGATCCGGTCCTGGGTCCGGACGGTCAGACCGAACTGGTCGGCGATGGTTTTCCACTTCGCCACGAAGTCCTTCTTCGCCTGGGTGGCCTGCGGGTTGAGCTCGTCCGCGCGCTTCTTGTCGGCGGTGTTCGGCGCCATGCCCGAGCAGCCCTGGGCGGCGACCGCCCGGGCCCAGCTCGCGTAGGCCCGGTCGACGTCGGCGGACAGCTGCCAGGCGGACTTCAGCGACTGCACCGCGTCCGCGCCGCCGGGCAGGTCCGTGACGGCCAGCGAGGCGAGCTTGGTCAGGAGCTGGTCGCGCTGCTTGGCGCCGTTGTCGAAGACCTGCGCGGCCGAGTCGATGTCGGGCTTGGCCGGGCAGCTGTTCACCTTCGCGACGGCACTGCCGATCGGCGCCTTCGCGCCCTCTCCCTGGGTCAGCAGCTCGTCCAGCGCCTTGGCCTGGCCCTGTGCGTTCGGGCCGCCCGCGGTGGGGCTGGGAGTCGCGCTCGGGCTCGCCGACGCGGTGTCGGAGGCGTCCGGAGTGGGCGCACCGGTGGCGTCGGTGGGTGCCGGGGCCGGCTGTGGGTTCCCGGACGGGGTGGAGGCGTCGGTGGTGGCCGAGGCCGGGGACGGGGCGGCCTGGTCGGTCGGGGAACCGTTGTCCCGGATCGCCCAGAGGATGCCTCCGCCCAGGGCCAGGACGAACAGCAGGGCGAAGGCGATCAGCAGCGGCGCGCGCTTGCTGCCCGGCCTGTCCTCGTCGTCGACGTCCTCGTAGCCGGTCGGGTAGTCCGCCTGCGGGTAGGGCTGGGGGTACCCGGGCTGGGGGTAGTCGGGTTGGGAGTGACCGGGCTGGGGGTGGCCCGGGTGCCCGCCCGGGTGTCCGCCGGGCTGGGCCGGGTACGGGGCGGCACCGGCGGGCCCCTGGCCGTACGGCGGCCGAGGGGGCTGCGACGGCTGCGACGGCTGGTCGTACGGCGTGCCGTACGGGGGCTGCGGAGGTACGGACTGGGGCGGGGCCGGCCGGGGCGGGACGGGCAGCGGGATCTGGGCGGTCGGGGCGTCGTAGCCGGGCGAGGGGGCCTGGGCGGAGCCGGGGGACGCGGCCAGGTACGGACGGGCGGCCAGCGGCGGGCCCTGGTCGCCCACGGCGCCGGCGGCGGGCTGCGGATGCGGATGCGGGGCGCCGGGGCCGGTGGCCGGGGCGGCCGGCGGGGTGCCCGGCGGGGTCGGCGGGCCGGTCGGTGCGGCGGGCTGCTGGGGGCCGCGCACCCAGCCGCCGGCGCCACCGCGGGCGGTCGGGTCCCAGACCGCCGGGGCGGTGTTCTGCTGGTCCGTCATTGCGCTAGCCCCCACGGTCTGCCCGGATGCTCTGCTGGTGTCGTGCGGCCGTGCCGCCGTCGCGGGCGCCCGCGACCGCGCGGACACCGTACCGTCCGCGCCCCCGCCCGACAGCCCCGGCACGACGTTAGAGCATCCGTGATCGCCGGGGTACGGGTCGGCCGATTCCCGGCCCCGTCCGGCGGCCTCCGTCCGGGAGGCCCTCGCTCGACCTCCGTCCGCCCGACACGCTCGGTCGGTCCGACACGCTCGGTCGGTCCGGTCCGGGGTGCCCGGCCCGGTGTGTCCGGCCCGGGGTGTCCGGTCCGTCCGGCCCGGTGGGGACGGTCCGGTGTGTCCGGCTCGGTGCGGACGGCCCGGCGGGGACCGCCCGGTGGACGGCTCAGGCGGTGGTGCGGCGCAGCACCCGCAGGGAACCCGTCACCGAGACCTCCTCGAACCCCTCGGCGAGCGCCCGCAGGTAGACCCGGTAGGGGGCCTGGCCGCCGTCGGCCGGGTCGGGGAAGACGTCGTGGACCACCAGCAGGCCCTCGGGCGCCAGGTGGGGGACCCAGCCCTCGTAGTCGCCGGTGGCGTGCTCGTCGGTGTGGCCGCCGTCGATGAAGAGCAGGGCGAGCCGACCGCCCCAGAGTGCCGCGATCTGCGGCGAACGGCCGACCAGGGCGACCACGTGGTCCTCCAGGCCCGCCGCGTGCAGGGTGCGTCGGAAACGGGGGAGGGTGTCCATCCGGCCCACCTCGGGGTCGACCAGGGTCGGGTCGTGGTACTCCCAGCCGGGCTGCTGCTCCTCGGAGCCCCGGTGGTGGTCGACGGTCAGGGCGACCGTGCCGGTCTCGCGGGCGGCGTCGGCGAGCAGGATCGCCGAGCGGCCGCAGTAGGTGCCGATCTCCAGCACCGGGAGGCCGGTGCGGCGGGCGGCGGTCACGGCGGCGGCGTACAGGGCGAGGCCCTCGTCCGCGGGCATGAACCCGGTCGCACCCTCGAACGCGGCCAGTACCTCGGGCCGGGGGCGCGCGGTCTCCAGGAGGTCGGACATGGTGCTGCTCCTCGGCGGGGGTGGTGGTTCGGTTCGTGCTCGCCGTCGGACCTTACTGGACGGTACGGCCCGAGGCCGACCCCCACCCCTCGTTGCTGCTCCCGCCGGAATATGTAGACCGGTCCATATATGTCGGTCGGTCTACTTAGTCGTGAATAAGTAGACCGACCGACATATTTTCTTGCGCTCGGCAGCTTCCGTGCGGTGCGCGGTGATGGGTTGCGGGCGTGGATTGAGGGGGCGCGTGGATCGCGGGGGCGCGGAGCGGGAGGGAGCGAAGGGGGAGGGGTCGGCGGAGGGGATCCGCGGCGCTGCAGGTCGCGGGCGGTGCCGCGGGGTGCGGCATCGGTCGACGCCGGGGTGCCGGCTTTCCCGCGGGCATCGCGGCGGCCGTGAATCTGCGCAGGTTTCTTGTCATAGCTAGTTTGCGATGCAAAGCTGACTGCATGACAGACGCATCGGTGCCGTCGTCGGGCGCCCCTCATGAAGTGCTCGCAAGTCTCGGTGATCTGACCCGTAGGGTCCGTGCCGCCCAGCGCGGCGCCTGGTTCCCCCTCCTCCTGTTCGGCGTGCTCACCCTCGGCGGGATCCTCGTCGACCGCCTGACCTTCAGCGTCGAGACCGTCACCACCTGCCCGGCCGCCCCCGGCACGTCGGACGCCGCCCTGGTGAGCTGCACCGTCGCCAAGCACGGGTCGCCGGCCTACTGGATGGTCGGGTTCGCCGTCGTCTACGCCGCGACCGCCCTCTACTACGTCCGCGGCTCCCGCAGGCGCGGGGTCGGGACCCCGGTCCTGCCCTACGTCCTCGCCGGGGCGGGGCTCGTCTCCCTGGTGGCCGCCACCGCGTTCTGGGGCGTCCGGTTCGGGGCGGAGCCGCCCGGGGTCCGGCTCGACTTCTGGGGCCTGCACCTCGACCCCCGGTCCGGGCTGACGCAGCTCCTCGAACGGTTCGTCGGCGACGCCGCCGCCGTCGGGCTGCCGCTGCTGGTGCTCGCCCGGGTGGAGCGCAGCCGCGCCCTGCTGCTCTTCGCCCTGGCCTACCTGCTCCTCGAACTGGCGCCGATCTCCACCGGCTGGACGGGGATCGCCCCCTCCTCGCCCTGGTCGGGCGTGCCCCGCCTGATCGTCCCCGGCCTGTTCCTCCTGATCGGGGCCCTCGGTTTCGCCCGGGCCCAGCTGCCCCGGCAGCGCGGCGCCTCATGACCGAAGAGCCCGATCGGCACCCCGTCAACGGCCTCGACGACGTCGTCCACCAGCGCGTTCGCCTCGGCATCCTCACCGTCGCCCACGAGGCGCGCCGCGTCGAGTTCGGCTTCCTCCGCACGGCACTCGGCCTCACCGCCGGAAACCTCAGCCAGCACCTGGCCGTCCTGGAGAAGGCCGGACTGGTCGAGATCGAGAAGGGCTACGAGGGTCGGCGCGCCCGTACCTGGCTCTCCCTCACCCCCGCCGGCGACCGCGCCCTCCGGGACGAGGTCACCCAGCTCAAGCGGCTCATCCAGCTGATCGAACAAGGCGGGTCGGCCACTCCGTAGAGCCGGTGGCACGGGGCCGGTGGCGGACGGGTTCCGGACGAGTCCGCGTCCAGGGGTGACGGGCCCGCACCGCACGGTGCGGGCCCGTCACCCCTGGGTCGTGCCGTGCCCGGGGCGCCCCGCGCGAGAAGTCGGATCGGCCGACTTCTCGCGCGGGACGGGGGCCGGGCGGGGCCGGGCGGGGCCGGGCGGTGGCCGGAAAGGCCGGGTGTCGGGAGGCGGTGAAACCCGTCGACGCCGGGGCCGAGTGGAACGTGTTCTACTCGGCCCCGGCGTGCCGTGCCAGAATCGGCCCGACCATCGATCCGAGGAGAACCGGAGCAGCCGCATGCGCGCAGCCATCCTGCACAAGACCGGCCAGGACACGCTGGACGTCCGCGACGACGTGGTGGCGGTCGGCTTCGGCCCGGGCAAGGTGAGGGTCCGGCTCCGTGCGGCCAGCCTCTGCCACTCGGACCTGTCGGCGATGAGCGGCGTGCTGCCGCAGCCGGCGCCGTTCGTCCCCGGCCACGAGGGCGCGGGGGACGTGGTCGAGGTCGGTGAGGGCGTGACGGACGTCGCCGTCGGGGACCGCGTGGTGCTCTGCTGGATGGCGCCCTGCGGCCGCTGCGCCCACTGCGAGCGCGGCCGGGGCCACCTCTGCGTGGCGAGCCTGCGGCGGCTCGGCGCACCCGGGTTCCGTTTCGGCGGCGGAGCCGGGGGAGCGGGGGGTGAGGCGCCCGTCGAGGCGTCCGGCTTCTACGGCACCGGCGCCTTCGCCGAGGAGGTCGTGGTCGAGCGCGACGCGGTCATCCCGGTGCCGGCCGACCTGCCGTACGAGTCGGCCGCGCTGATCGGCTGCGGCGTGACCACCGGGATCGGCGCCGCCGTCCACACCGCCCGGGTCGAGCCCGGCGCGTCGGTCGCGGTGATCGGCGCGGGCGGGGTGGGCGTGGCGGCGGTGCAGGGCGCGCGGGTGTGCGGCGCGGGCCGGGTCGCGGTGGTCGACCCGGTGGTCTCGCGCCGGGAGCGGGCGCTGTCCTTCGGCGCCACCGAGGCGCTCGCCCCCGAGGAGCTGAAGGCGGCGGCGAAGGGGCTGCCGGGCGGCGGGTTCGACTACGTCTTCGAGGCGGTCGGCCGCTCGTCCACCGTCCGGGCGGGGTACGACGCGGCCCGGCGCGGCGGCGCGGTCGTGGTGATCGGCGCCGGGGCGCAGGACGACCTGGCGAAGTTCAGCATGGGGGAGCTGTTCTTCAACGAGAAGCGGCTGCTGCCCTCGCTGTACGGCGGGGCGTCGGTGCCCCGCACCGTCGCGCTGGTGGTGGAGCTGTGGCGGGCCGGGCGGATCGATCTGGCGGGGATGGTCACGCACCGGGTCGGGCTGGCGGACGTCAACGAGGCACTTGCCCAGATGCGGGGCGGCGAGGCGCTGCGGACGGTCGTGACGCTGGACTGATCCGGGGGCCGCCGCCCCGGGCCCGGCCCGGAGCCGGGCCGCCCGGAGGACGGCGCAGGGCCCGCCGGGTGTCCGGCGGGCCCTGTCACGGGGTGGTGCTGCGGGATCAGCCCCGGCCGGCGGCGGCGCGGTGCCGGCCGTGCGGGTCGGCCTCGGGGGCGTCGTCGGCGGCGGACCGGCCACGGTGGCGACCGTGCGACGCGCTGTCCTCGGCCGTGGTCTCGTCGGCGTCGGCCCGGTAGGTCGCGGGTCCGGTGGTGTCGGTGAGGGTGTCGGACATCAGAATCGTCTTTTCCGTGCGAGGGTGCGGGTGCTTCGGCGCCCGGTCGTCACCGTCGGCGTGGCCGGGGCCCGGTCGGGCCCTCGACCCGAGTGGCGTCGCCCGGGCGTCTCCGGGCACGCGGCCCGTGATCGCGGCCCCGTGCCCCGGCCACCTTAGCCGCCGGTGGGGGCGGGATCCTATCGAGATCACGACGGCCCGACCCGGCGCGCGGCACGGCCCCGGACGTCCTGCTCCGGGGCCGCCCCCGGGTGCCGGACACGCGGCGTCGCCGGACGCATCGCCGGTGCCGTGTCCGACTCCGGCCGGTGGCCGCCCGGTTCGCGGTGGAGCGGTTCGTGGTGGAACGGCGTCGGAACCATCGGCCCGCGACGGCGGCGGGTCTCTCTCCCCCGGGCGCCGGGCGGGCACCGGGCGGGAAGCGGTGGATCCGGGGCCCGGGGCGGAAGTCGGCGTTCGCAGCGCGGGATCGCAGCGGCGACGGACGGCCGGGCCGGGACGCGGAGCAACCCGAGGCCGCCCGGTCCGCCGGTCCTTCGGAGCCCGGCGGGCCTGTCGGGGCGGCGGGTTGGGCGTCACGGCGGGTGGGCCCGGAGACGAGGCGGAGAGAGGGGGCAAGGGAGCGCCGCACCGGGGCGGCCCGGCCCTACCCTGGCCGGCCGGTGCGCAGGAACGCGGCGAGCAGTTCGTGCAGGACGGCGCCGCCCTCCTCGGCCAGTACCTCGTGCCCGGCGCCGGCCGCCTCCACGTACCGGAAGTCGGCCCCCTCGGTGCGGCCGATCCGCAGCAACTCGTGCCGCAGCGAACGGGACTGGCTCACCGGGACCACCTCGTCCCGGTCGCCGTGCACCACCAGCAGCGGGGCGCCGATCCGGTGGGTGAGCTGGAGGACGTCGCGCGGGCCGCGGGCGTCCGCGATCGGTTCCCCGCCGCCCAGCCGGGTGGTCAACGACCGCACCGGGGTGGCGGCTTCGGCGAGCAGCCGGGCGCCGGACAGGAACGGTGCCACCACCGCGCAGCGGGACACGTGCTCGGCCGGCGCGTGCGCCGCCGCGAGCAGCGAGAGGAACGCGCCGTAGCTGACCCCGAACAGGGCCGGCGGTTCCAGGCCGAGCGCCGAGCGCTGACCCGCGATGCCCTCCAGCAGGTAGAGGACGTCGTCGAGGTCCGGGCCGCCCCACGCGCCCCTGATGGCCATCGCGTGCGCCAACCCGTAACCGGTGGAGCCGCGTTGATTCGGCGCGAGCACCGCCAGCCCCTCGGCGGCCATCCGCTGCAGGGCCGGGTCGAACTCCAGCCGCCATGCGTCCGCCGGGCCGCCGTGCAGGGCGAGCACCAGGTGCGGGCTGCTCAGCCAGGAGTCCCCGCCGTACACCACGGCTTCCAACGGTCCCGCCGGTCCCGCGAGTTCGAGGCTCTGGGCGGGATGCCACCGGCCGCCGTCGCCGGGCGGGGTGGAGCCGTCCAACCGCCAGCCGGGCGGTGGAGTCCGGGTGTCGGTGCGCGGGGCACCCGGCTGCCAGGGCAGGACGGTGTCCCGCCACGGCCCGTGCGGGCCGGTGCCGAGCGGCGCCAGTTGCAGCGGGAGCGGCGCCGGGCCGGACGTGGCGGCCGCCGGGCCGTGCGCCAGCAGCGCGTCCACGTCCAGGGTGGCGAGTGCCGTCGGGTGGTCGGGCGCCGAGTACGGGATCCGCAGTCCCGCCGCCGACCAGTGCCCGACCGCGCCGAGCCGCCCCGGCGGGACCGGCAGCGGATCCAGCCTCCCGACGGCGGGCCGCCAGAGGGCCAGCGAGGAACCGGCGCCGTGGTCGACCTGGATCACCACCCGGCCCCCGTCGGCGGCCGGACGCAGCGCCACCGGGCGCAGGAACATGCCCGTCACGTGCAGGCACTCCGGGAACCGCAGCGGCTCGCCGCCGCCCAGCGCGCCCCAGCCCAGCCGGTCGGTGCCGGGCGCGTCGCTGCGCACCATCGCGAACCGGCTGTCCGGGTCGAAGAGCACCAGCCGGTCGTTGCTGCGCTCGCCGATCTCCAGCAGCGGGGTGACCGTGCCGGTGCGCAGGTCCAGCACCACGGTGCGGACCAGGCCGTCGCCCACCCGGTCGAGCGCCAGCAGTGCGCCGGTGCGGTCGAGCCAGACGCCACCGCCGTGCAGCCCGGGGATCTCCGCGATCCGGTGCGGCGCCGAGCCGTCGGCGCGCACCAGCCAGACCGTGGTGCCCGGGCGGGTGTCGGTGCCCAGCGCCAGCGCGACCGGCGCCCGGGGGCCGGACGGCGCGCCCGCCGGCAGGGGGAGGAGGCGCAGCCCCGGTGCCCGCAGGGTGGCCAACGGCCGCTCGGCGGTGACGAGTCGGCCCTCCTGGTCGGTGGCGTCGGACAGCGTCACCAGGTCGTGCCGGTCGCCGTCGTGCCGGCAGACCAGGACCGAACCGTCCGGCAGCGCGACCAGTTGGGAGCGGACGTTCTCGGAGCGGCTGCCGGGGAGGTGGAGCCCGGCGGGCGCGGCGGGGCCGTCCGGCGGCAGGCGCCAACTCTCCACGTACCAGCCGCCGTCGGCGGCGGAGGCGAGGCAGGCGGCGTGGCTGCCGTCGGCCGAGAAGGTGAAGCCGAGCCGGCGCAGCGCCTGCGTCGCGGTCCGGGTGGCCACGTTCATGCCGTACTCGCCTCCGCCGGGCCGGGAGGTCCGGGAGCAGGGTCGGGGGTGGGGCTCGCAGCAGGGTCGGATGCCGGGCCGGGCGCCCGGCCGACCCCGGGTTCGGGTGCCGGGTCGAAGGCGGGGTGACCGGTGACGGTGAACGGGGCGACCGGGTCCGTCCAGAGCCGCGGGCCGCCGTGCCGCAACCGCAGCAGGAAGGCCAGCGGACCCGCGGTTCCGGTGCCGTACGCGGCGGCGCACCCGGTGCCGGTCTCGTCGGGCAGGACCAGCAGGCCGTCGCGCAGCGCCGAGCGGGCGGCGATCAGGCCGCCCAACTCGTCGGCGGCGGCCCGGAACTCGTGGTCGCCGGTGGCCCCGGCCAGGTCGAGCAGGTACTCGCCGTTCCCGGCGAGCCCGTGGCAGGCGGTGGTGCCGCTGTGCCACCGCCCGGCGGCGACGGCCCGGCCGGCGGCCAGGGCCAGCCGGTGGGCGTCCGGGTCGCCGGTGGCCTGCCAGAGCCGGAGCAGGAAGGTGCCCGCACCGGAGGAGCCGCTGCACCAGTGCGCGAGCCGGACGTGCCCGGGGTCGACGGCGCTCCGCGGCCACCAGGCGGTCTCACCGGAGCCGTTCCGGTCGAGCCGGGCGGTGGCGGCGAGCGTGTGCCCGGCCGCCACCGCGCCGTCGAGCAGCGCGCGGTCACCGGTGGCTCCGGCCGCGGCCAGCAGGAAGGCGCCGACGCCCGCGACGCCGTGGGCGAAGCCGAGGTGGGTGATCCCGGCGAGGGCGGAGTCGAAGTCCTCCGGCACCGGCCACACCGTGCCGTACGGCGCCTGCCGCGCGGCCGCCAGCAGGCCGTGCCCGCAGCGGGAGGCCCGGTCGAGGAACACCGCGGCGTCCGGACCGGCCCCGTACTGCGCCCGGTCGTCGTGCGCCGCGCCGTCGTACGCCGCGCCGGACGACCGCACGGCGCTGGACGGCGCCGGGGCGTGGGCGGGAGCTCCGGCGGCCGCTGCGGGACCGGCCGCCGCGTGCGGCGAGGCCTCCGCGGCGAAGCGGAGCTGGAGGAAGCCGGCACCGGCCGCGCCGTGGCAGACGTCGGGGTTGGGCCACTCGACGGCTATCCGCCCGGCGAGTTCCGCCGCCCGTCCGGCCAGCGCGCGGTCGCCCAGCGCACCGGCGGCGTCCAGCAGCGCCCAGGCGGCGCCGGACCGGCCGAAGTGCAGGCCGGGCAGCACCACCGGTTCGGCGGCGCAGCGCCGTTCGATCCACTCGGCGGCGGTCCGGGCCGTCGTGCGGGCCACGGCCCGGACCTCGGCCGGGAGCCCGCCGGTCCCGGCCGCCCGGGCGAGGACGGCCAGCACTCCGGCCGCCCCGTGTTGCACGTTGCACGGGTCCGACCGCTCACCGGCCGGGACCACCGGCCAGAGCCGGTCCCGTCGCAGGGGCGTCGCGGTGGCGGCGAGGTGGCGCAGGCCGTCGTGCAGGATCCGGTCGACGACCCCGCTGTCGGAACTGTCGGCGAGGCCGGTGCTGTCGGTGAAGTCGGAGGGGTTGCCGGCTCCCTGGACGCCCGGCCCGGACGGGTGACGGCGGACGGCCTGCGGGGCGGCGTCGTTGCCCAAGCCGTTGCCGTTGCCGTTGCCGTTGCCGAAGCCGAAGCCGGGGCCTGAGCCGGGGCCGCTGGGAAGGAAGTCGAAGCCGGGGGCGGCACCGGCCCGGGCTCGCGGCGTGCCCTGCTCGGAGAGCCAGGGGGAGTGGTCGTCCGGCGGGGCCGCGCCGCCGACGTCCCGGGAACCCGCCGCGTCAGCAGACCCGTGCCCGTGTGCCGACCCGTGCCCGTGTGCGTGCCCGTGCCCGTGCGGGTCCGCCGCCGTCCCCGCGTCCGCCGTGGGCCCCGCCCCGGCCCCCGCCCCCGGCGCCGTCAGTGACTCCCGGGCGCGGGCCACCCCCCACCGCCGCCGGGGCTCCTCCGCGCGGAGCCCCAGGACGGCGGGCGCGAGCCGGCGGGCGGTGCTGCCGGAGCGTGCTGCGAGGGACAGCCAGCGGCCCAGGCGGTCGGCGACCGGCCGGGCGCGCGGGAGGTCCTCGGGCAGCAGCGGGTCGTGGCCGGTGGCGAGCAGGAAGAAGAGGCCTCCGAGCGCGTGGAGGTCGGCCTCCGGTTCGGCGGTGCAGGCGCCGTCGGTGACCAGGGTGAGCCGCCCGGGCCCCTGTTCGGGGGCACGGTAGCCGGGGGTGCCGGCCGAGCGGGACCGGCTGCCCGCCTCGGCGGCGAGTTCCAGGTCGACCAGGCGCAGCGAGCCGTCGGGCAGGACGAGCACGTTGCCGGGGGAGAGGTCCCGCAGGACGAGTCCCTGCTCGTGCACCCGCTCGACCAGGTCGAGCAGGGCGTGGGCGACCGGTCCGGCCTCGGCCCAGTCGACGCCGGGACTGCCGTCGCGGCGCAGCCGGGCCGCGATCCAGCCGCCGAGCGACTGTCCGGCGATTCGTTCCTGCACGAGGAACAGCGAGTCGTCCTGTTCGACGAGTTCGACCGGGCGCGGCGCGAGCCCCTGCCCGTCGAGCCGGGCCAGCAGGGCGGCCTCGTGCCGCAGCGCGGTGCGGGCGTCGGTGCCGGCGCGGTCCACCTCGGTGTGGGCGCGCGCCTGCTTGACCACGACCTCCTCGCCGCCGTCGGTGTCGCGCCCGAGGAAGACGCCGCCCCTGGCGCCGTGCCGGATGGCCCCGGTGACCACGTACCGTCCGGCCAGCAGGACCCCGCCGCTGCCGCGCCGCCGGGCCGGGGGTCTGCCCGCGCCGGGCCGCCCGTCCGGGGAGGGGTCCGGCACCAGCGGGTCGCGGGCCCACGGCGGGCAGCGGTACGGCGCCCCGCGCACGTCCTCGACGCGTTCGCCGCCGGGCCCGCGCAGCATGGACCGGTAGCCGCCGTCGTTGCCGAGTTCGGCACGGGCCGCGATGGCGCCGTACCGGTAGTGGACGAGGCTGCCGGGCCGGTACGGGCGGTCGGAGAGCACCACCGGGCCGGGCAGGCCGTCGGTGGCGCGGTGGAGTGCGGCGGCCAGCCGTCGGAACTGCGGTTCGCCGTCCGGGTAGACGGTGATGAACTTGCCCGCGGAACCGCGGTCGCCGTTGCGCGAGTTGAGCTCGTGCAGCTGGGCGGCCCCGGCGGCGAACCTGAACGTGCACGGGTCCTCGGCCAGGACCTCGGTGACGGCCGCGAGGACGGCGCCGCCGACCGCGGAGGCGGCGCTGACGTGGAGTTTCCAGCCTTCGCCGGCGAGTTCGCCGGCGGACGGCCTGGCCGTGCACCAGAAGCCCTCGGCGGTGACCTGCCAGTCACCGCCGCCTCCCCGGGCCCCGGTACGGGCCAGTGCCGCCCGCGTCATCCCGGGCCACGGTCCGGCCGCTTCCGCCCCGTGGTCCGCCGAGTCCGTGCCCCCGGCCGTACGCAGCGATGTGCCCGCTCGCATCCGCCACCACATCCCTTCGTCTGGGCCGGTGCCACGACGGTGCCCACTGCTCCGGCACCGGGGCACACGGCCACGGCCTGCATCGGTCCCTCGGAATGGAGCGGGAGCCCTGCCCGGGCCGCCTCCGCCCGGGCCGTGTTCGCCCCGGGGCGCGGCGGGCCCGGTCGTGCGCGCCCCGGCCGCGTCCGCCCCGGCCGCCCGGAACCGGTCCGGCCCGGGCCTGACGGTCCCGCGGGCTCGTCCCCGCGGTCCGGCGGTCCGGCGGAGCGCCTCCCGTCCTCGGGTCGAGGCAACTCCCGTTCGCAGGAGTGAAGTTACTTTCGGTAGTGGGGGATGCTCAACGCGAAACCAGTCACTTCACTCGTAAGGGTGATCTGAGCACCGTTTCGAATTCGTGCGAGCCGCCCCGTGTGTGCGGCGCGCGCCCTGCGGCCCGGCGCGAACCGCCCCCGGGCGCCCGCCGGGTCGCGCCCGCCGCCCGCCTCCGCACCCCGAACCACAGGTTGACGCGCACCTGTACGCCCCGCTCCGCCCCGGCGGCCGTGCGAACCGGGCGGCCCGGCCGCCCCGCGCGCACGGTAGTCTCGACAGGTGCCGAAACTGTCCGACGTCATCGCCGCCCTCGAAGAGCTGTACCCGCCGCAGTGGGCGGAGTCCTGGGACGCCGTCGGCCTGGTCTGCGGAGACCCTCAGGCCGAGGTCCGCCGCGTGCTGTTCGCCGTCGACCCCGTGCAGGCGGTCGTCGACGAGGCCGTCGAGTGGGGGGCCGACCTGGTCGTCACCCACCATCCGCTCTACCTGCGCGGCACCACGACCGTCGCCGCGACCGGCTTCAAGGGCCGCGCCGTGCACACCCTGATCCGCAACGGGATCGCCCTGCACGTGGCCCACACCAACGCCGACCACGCCGACCCGGGCGTCTCGGACGCGCTCGCCGAGGCGGTCGGCGTCACCGTGACCGGTCCGCTGGTTCCGGACCCGACCGACCCGCTGGGCCGGCGCGGCGGCGGACGGGTCGGCCTGCTGGAGCCCCCGCTGCCGCTCGCCGCCTTCGCCGCGAAGGTCGCCGCCGGCCTGCCGGCCACCGCCGCCGGGGTCCGGGTCTCCGGCGACCCGAACCGCCTGGTCAGCCGGGTCGCGGTGTGCGGCGGCTCCGGCGACGGCTTCCTCGCGGAGGTGCGCGCGGCCGGCGTCGACGCCTACCTGACCGCCGACCTGCGCCACCACCCGGCCTCGGAGGCCGCCGAGGCGGCGCCGATCGCCCTGGTCGACGCCGCGCACTGGGCCACCGAGTGGCCCTGGCTCGGCCTGGCCGAGCGGGCGCTGCACGGCGCCGGCGAGAAGCGCGGCTGGGCCGTGGAGACGAAGGTCTCCCACACGGTCACCGACCCGTGGACCGCGCACGCCCCCATGTCCTTCCCCGCCTGACCCGATTCACAGGAGCTCTCCGCTTGAACGCCGCGCCCGCCGACCAGATCCGCCTGCTCGACCTCCAGGCCATCGACTCCAAGCTCGACCAGCTGGCCCACCGGCGGCGCAGCCTGCCCGAGCACGCCGAGATCGAGAAGGTCAACGCCGACCACACCGCGCTCAAGGACCTCGTCGTCGCCGCCCAGGCCCAGCACGGCGACACCACCCGCGAGCTGACCAAGGCCGAGCAGGACGTGGAGCAGGTCCGCGCCCGGTCCGCCCGCAACCAGCAGCGCCTGGACTCCGGCGCGATCACCTCGCCGAAGGACCTGGAGAACCTCCAGCACGAGATCGGTTCGCTGGCCAAGCGCCAGGGCGATCTGGAGGACGTCGTGCTGGAGATCATGGAGCGGCTGGAGTCCGCGACGACCCGGGTCACCGAGCTGACCGCGCGGCTGGAGCACTCCACCGTCGTGCTGACCGAGGCCGAGGGCCGCCGGGACGCCGCGTTCGCCGAGATCGACACCGAGGTGGAGAAGATCCGGCGCGACCGCGAGACCGTCGTCGCCGTCGTCCCGGCCGACCTGCTGAAGGTCTACACCCGCCTGCGCGAGCAGCAGGGCGGCGTCGGCGCGGCCCGCCTCTACCAGCGCCGCTGCGAGGGCTGCCGCACCGAGTTCTCCATCACCGAGCTGAACGCCATCAAGGCCGAGCCCGCCGACAGGGTGGTCCGTTGCGAGAACTGCGGGCGGATCCTGGTCCGCACCGCCGACTCGGGCGCCTGAACCGGTGGCGGGTCGCAGGTTCGTCGTCGAGGCTGACGGGGGGTCCCGGGGCAACCCGGGGCCGGCCGGCTACGGCGCCGTCGTCCGTGACGGCGACACCGGCCGGATCATCGCCGAGGCGGCCGAGTTCATCGGCCACGCCACCAACAACGTGGCGGAGTACAAGGGGCTGATCGCCGGGCTGAAGGCGGCCCGGGACATCGATCCGGACGCCTCGGTGGACGTCCGGATGGACTCCAAGCTGGTCGTCGAGCAGATGTCCGGGCGCTGGAAGATCAAGCACCCGGACATGCAGCCGCTCGCCGCCGAGGCGCGGACCGTCCTGCCGCGCGGGCAGGTCAAGTACACCTGGATCCCGCGCGAGCGGAACAAGGACGCCGACCGGCTCGCCAACGAGGCGATGGACGCGGGCAAGGCCGGCCGCCAGTGGGAGCCCAAGGCCCCCAAGGCCGTCGCCGTCGTCGACGAACCGCCGCTGGAGACCGCCGCCCCCAAGGCCGGCTGGGCGGGCGACGCCGACCTCGGCACCCCGACCACGTTCGTGCTGCTCCGGCACGGCGAGACCCACCTGACCCCGGAGAAGCGGTTCTCCGGCAGCGGCGGCACCGACCCGGAGCTCTCGGAGAAGGGCCGCTGGCAGGCCGAGCGGGCCGCCGAGTCGCTGGCCCTGCGCGGCTCGGTGCAGGCCGTGGTCGCGTCGCCGATGCTCCGCACCCGGCAGACCGCCGAGACGGTCGCCGCCCGGCTCGGCCTCGACGTCCGGTACGAGGAGGGGCTGCGCGAGGTCGACTTCGGGGCCTGGGAGGGGCTGACCTTCGGCGAGGTCCAGGAGCGGTACCCGGAGGACCTCTCCGCCTGGCTCGGCTCCGCCAAGGCCAAGCCGACCGGCGGCGGCGAGAGCTTCACCACCCTCACCCACCGGGTCGGGGTGGCCCGGGACAAGGTCCTCGCCCGCTACCCCGGGAAGACCGTGCTGGTCGTCTCGCACGTCAGCCCGATCAAGACGCTGGTCCGGCTGGCGCTCGGCGCCCCGCCGGACTCGCTGTACCGGATGGAGCTGTCCGCCGCCTCGATCTGCGCCGTCCAGTACTACGCGGACGGCAACGCCTCGCTGCGGCTGCTCAACGACACCGCGCACCTGCGCTGAACCGCGCGGACGCGCGCCCGGGCGCGCGGCACCCCTGGAAGGGCCGGTCGGACGACCGGCCCTTCGGCGTTCGTGCCGGTGTCCGGGCCCGGGTCCGTGTCCCGGTCCGTGTCCCGGCTTGTGTCCCGGCTCGTGTCCCGGCTCGTGCCCGGTGCCGCCCCGCTCCCCGCGGCGGTGCTCAGTGCACCTCGGTGACCACCACGTCGAGCTGCCAGGGCTTGCGCGCGGTTCCCTCGGCGGCGACCTCCACCCGGTAGCCGAGGCCCAGCAGCGCGTCCAGCAGCTCGCCGGGAGTCTTGGGCTCGGCGCCCGCGACCAGCAGGTCACGGACCAGGCGGCCCTTGGTGGCCTTGTTGAAGTGGCTCACCACCGTGCGCTTGCCGTTCCGCTCCTGGAGCACCCGCACGGTCGCGGTCCGGGACACCACCTCGCCGGCGGGCTTCCAGGCGGCCGCGTACGCGGAGGAGCGCAGGTCCAGCACCAGCCCGTCGGCGACCTCCGGCAGCACGGGCGCCATCGCGCTCCGCCAGTACGCTCCGAGCGCCCCCAGTCCGGGGAGTTTCACGCCCATCGAGCACCGGTAGGGCGGGATCCGGTCGTCGATCCGCACGGCGCCCCAGAGCCCGGAGAAGACCAGCAGCGTCCGCACGGCCCGCTCGTGCGCGGCCTCGTCGAGCGTCGCCAGCCCGAGGTTGTCGAAGAGCACGCCGGTGTACACCCGCCCGGCCGGGAGCGCGCCCGCCGTCGGCAGGCCGGCGTTCCTCGCCACCTCGCCGCGCAGCCCGGCGCTGAGCCCGAGCACCCCGGCGGCGGCGTCCCCGTCACCCCGGCAGAGCCCGACCAGCGTCTCCAGCACCCGGGCCCGGGCGGCCGTCAGCCCGGGCAGCGACAGTCCGTCGAGCGCCACCGGCACGCCGTCCCCGGACGCGGCCTTCCCCTCCGAGGGCGGCAACAGGACCAGCACGGCGGACTCCTCAACACTTTGTGGCGACGGACCCCGCCACCCTACGCAACCGGCCCCCGCTCCCGGTAACCCGTGCCGGCCGCCGCGACCGCCGCCGCCCCGGCGCCGAGCGCCAGGCAGAGTGGCGAGTAGTACCGGGTGTCGAGGCGCCGGAACCGCTCCGAGTGCCCGGCCAGGCCGCCCCCGAACACCACCAGCCCGCCCGCGCCGCGCGCCAGCATCACCGCCGACACCGCCCGCACCCCCGCCCGGCGCAGCCGCGCCGGCCCCACCGCCGGCACCACCCCGGCCTCCGCGGCCACCAGGTACGCGGCCGAGCCCAGCAGCCCCGCCACCGCCGCGCACGCCGCCGCCGGGGGCACCCCGTCGCCGGTGCCGACCACGGCGTCCGCGAACTCCTCCGGGGTCCGCAGCGGCCACGGCGTCACCGTCCACAGCGCGTGCAGCGCCCCCGTCCCCGCCAGCACCCCGGCCACCGCCGTCCCCACGGCCCGTACCGCTCGCATCGCCCGACCCCCTTCGCCGCCGATCATCAGCGCCTCCCACGCTACGACTCCTCACACCGCCCGCCCGGGGCGGCCACCCCCAGCCACCCCCGGCCGCCCCGCCCCGGCCCGGCGGGCCCCGCCCCGGGAGCCGCCGGGCGTCGGCGCGCCGCCCGCCGCCGACGTCCGGCCGGAACCACCCGGCCGGTCCTACGCTGCCCCCATGCCCCGCCGAAAACTGCACGTCAAGGCCGCGGACTCGGCCCGGATCAACGACGAACTGGCCGAGTTGCGGACCCACCTGGAGATCCGCACCGAGTGGCCCGAGGCCGTGTTGACGGAGGCCGAACAGGCCGCCGAACGCCCGCGCCTGCCCGAGTACGACGCGACCGCCCTGCCGCTGTTCACCGTCGACCCGCCCGGCTCCCGCGACCTCGACCAGGCGATGCACCTCTCCCACCGCCCCGGCGGCGGCTACCGGGTGCACTACGCCATCGCCGACGTCGCCGCCTTCGTCCGCCCGGGCGGGGCGATCGACGAGGAGGCCCGCCGCCGGGTGCAGACCCTCTACTTCCCCGACCGGCGCGTCCCGCTGCACCCGACCCGGCTCTCCGAGGACGCGGCCAGCCTGCTGCCCGGTGAGCCCCGCCCCGCGCTGCTCTGGCAGCTCGACCTGGACGAGGACGGCGCCGTCGTCCTGGCCGACCTGCGGCGCGCGGTGGTCCGCTCGCAGCGACGGCTCGACTACGCGGCCGTCCAGCGCGCGGTGGACGCCGACGGCGCCGACGAACAGCTCGGCCTGCTCGCCACCGTCGGCCGGCTCCGCGAGGAACGGGAGCGCGACCGCGGCGGGATCAGCCTGCCCGTCCCCGAACAGGAGATCGAGGAGACCCCGCGCGGCTACCTGCTCGGCTACCGCGCGCCCACCCCCGCCGACGGCTGGAACGCCCAGATCTCGCTGCTCACCGGCATGGCCGCGGCCGAACTGATGCTGGACGCGGGCATCGGCCTGCTCCGCACCCTGCCCGCCGCCCCGCCCGCCGCGTACGAGCGGCTGCGCCGCACCGCCCGCGCGCTGGACGTGGACTGGCCGGCCGGCCTCCCGTACCCCGACCTGATCCGCTCCCTCGACCCGGAGAAGCCGCTGCACGCGGCGTTCCTCGACGAGTGCACCGGCCTGCTGCGCGGCGCCGGGTACGCCGCCTTCGACGAGAGCGGCGGCGTGCCCGCGCCGGCCGACCCGGTGCACGCCGCGCTGGCCGCGCCGTACGCGCACTGCACCGCGCCGCTGCGCCGGCTGGGCGACCGCTTCGCCCAGGAGGTCTGCGCGGCGGTCGCGGCGGGGGAGGAGGTGCCGGCCTGGGCGCGCGAGGCGCTGTCCGGGATCCCGGCGCTGATGGCGGCCGGGGACCGCCGTTCGAGTGAGGTCGAGCGGGCCTGCGTGGACCTGGTGGAGGCCGAGCTGCTGGCCGGCCGGGAGGGCGAGGACTTCTCCGCGCTGGTCGTCGACGTGGACGGCAAGCGGCCCGGCCACGGCACCGTCCAGCTGCGCGAACCCGCCGTCCGGGCCCGCTGCGAGAGCCCCGACGGCGCGTCAGGCGGTCCCGCCCTGCCGCTCGGCGAACTGGTCCGGGTCCGGCTGACCACCGCCGACCCCGCCACCCGGACGGTCCGCTTCGCCACCGTCTGAGCCCCCGGCTGGTGGGAGGATCGAGCCGTGGCCGAAGCGACCTCCCCCAGCCCACCGCCCGCCGCCCCGAACCCGGCGCCGCTCGGCGACCCCGACCGGCGCCGCCGGCTGCTGATCCTGGCGATCTGCTGCCTGAGCCTGTTCATCGTCGGACTCGACAACACCGTCGTGAACATCGCCCTCCCGGAGATCCAGAAGGACCTGGACGCCCCCGCCTCCGGTCTGCAGTGGATCATCGACGCCTACACCCTGGTGCTCGCCTCGCTGCTGATGCTGTTCGGTTCGGTGGCGGACCGGTTCGGCCGCCGCCGGGTGTTCCAGACCGGCCTGCTGCTCTTCGTGCTCGGCTCGCTGCTCTGCAGCCTGGCGACGAGCCTGGAGTGGCTGGTGCTGTTCCGCGCGGTGCAGGCGGTCGGCGGCTCGATGCTGAACCCGGTGGCGATGTCGATCATCACCAACACCTTCACCGACCCGAGGGAACGGGCCCGGGCGATCGGTGTCTGGGGCGGCGTGGTCGGCATCTCGATGGCGCTCGGACCGCTGCTCGGCGGGTTCCTGGTGAGTACGGCGGGCTGGCCGGCGATCTTCCTGATCAACGTCCCCGTCGGCCTGCTCGCCTGCCTGCTGACCGCCCGCTACGTCCCCGAGTCGCGCGCCCCCCGCGCCCGGAGGCTCGACCCGGTCGGGCAGCTGCTCATGGTGGCGCTGCTCGGCTGCGGCACCGCCGCGATCATCGAGGGCCCGGAGCACGGCTGGACGTCCCCGCTGATCCTGGGGCTGGCCGTGATCGCACTGGTCGCGCTGGTGGCCTTCCCGCTCTGGGAGCGGCGGGTCGCCGAGCCGCTGGTCGACCCGCGGTTCTTCCGCAGCGCGCCGTTCACCGGCGCCACCCTGACCGCGGTCTGCGCCTTCGCCGCGCTCGGCGGCTTCCTCTTCCTCAACACCCTCTACCTGCAGGACGTCCGCCACTACAGCCCGGTCGAGGCGGGGCTGTGGACGCTGCCGATGGCCGGGATGATGCTGGTCTGCGCACCGCTCTCGGGCCGGATCGTCGGCAGCCGGGGCCCGCGCGGCCCGCTGGTGATGGCCGGACTCGGCCTGGCCGGCAGCGGCGTGCTGCTCACCCGGCTCGCCGCCGACTCCCCGCCCGTCCTGCTGCTGGTCGCGTACGCGCTGTTCGGCTTCGGCTTCGGCATGGTGAACGCGCCGATCACCAACGCGGCCGTCTCCGGCATGCCGCGCGCCCAGGCCGGGGTGGCGGCGGCCGTCGCCTCGACCAGCCGGCAGGTCGGCCAGTCGCTCGGCGTCGCCGTGATCGGCACCGCGGTCACCTCGGCCGTGGTCGGCCCCGTCGTCACCGGCTTCGCCCCGGCCAGCCACGTCGGCTGGTGGATCGTGGCCGGACTCGGCGTCGTCATCCTGGCGATCGGCCTGGTCACCACCACCGCCTGGGCCACCGGGACCGCCTCCCGGGTGGCCGCCCGGCTCGGCGGCGAACCGCCCGTCGCCCGGGCCGCGGTACGGGAGGCCCCGCCCGAGCGGCTACGATGACGACTACGGCGGAAGAGCCGGCCGGGCGGCCGCGACGGGTCCTCAGGACCCGCCGAGGAACGTCCGGGCTCCACAGAGCAGGGTGGTGGGTAACGCCCACCCGGGGTGACCCGCGGGACAGTGCCACAGAAAACAGACCGCCCGCCGCTTCGGCGACGGGTAAGGGTGAAACGGTGGTGTAAGAGACCACCAGCGACCGGGGTGACCCGGCCGGCTCGGTAAACCCCACCTGGAGCAAGGTCAAGATCGGCGCCCCCGGGCGCCGTGCGCGGATGACCGAGGGCTGCTCGCCCGAGTCCGCGGGTAGACCGCACGAGGCTGTCGGCAACGGCAGCCCTAGATGGATGGCCGCCTCCCCGGCTCGCGCAAGCGGCCCGGGAGACAGAACCCGGCGTACAGGCCGACTCTTCCGCCGTACCAGGGGCCTTGCCCCGAAAGGGCCTCCGACCTGTGTCGGAGGCCCTTTTCGATCTTTCAGGGGCTTGCCGTGTCACGCGGCGGAAAGTCCCTCGAACGTCCCTCGGGCAGCACTGAAAGTCCCTGAAAACCGTCAGACCTGCCTGCGCCCGCTTTGAGGGTGATCGCGTTCTCGTGGACCGTCGTTCGGGTCGCCCGCAGCCACTGCTCTCATTCCTGAGGGCTTTGCGGCTGGTGGGTGGTGTGCAGGGGGAGGCTTCCGCAGAGCAGGCACCCCCGGCTGCGTCTGGAACAGACGCAGCCGGAACGGGCTCAGCGGAGGCTTGTTCCTGCGTCGCCGGGAGGTTCGGTACTCGGTCACGGCTGGGTCGTCCACCGGCGCGCCCTTGACGACCGGCCGGTGTCTGACGATCTTGGTCCAGGCGAACTTGGCGAGGTGGCGGCCGGTCTCCCGGTCGTCGAAGACCCACCGGTCCTGCCTGGAGGTGTTGAACCGGCCGAGGTACCGGGCCGTGACCCGGCCCCTCGGCTTGATCAATAGCATGCCGCGAGAGTGACGGACTTTGAATCCCTGAGGTCGCAGCCCTACCGCCCGGATCCACGACCGGTCACTCCGAGTTGCCGATTCCACGGCTGTGCCGGAGTCGCGGGAACGGGCCGTCCGGCCCCGCGGCCCGCATCCGCCCCACACGAGGGTGCGAAGCAGTGGGAGAGGACGGCGGCGACGAGTACACCCCCCCGGAGCGCGAAAACGGCCCTGGCCTTCAGGGTTGCAGGTCAGGGCCGCCCTCCCCGTCAGTCGTCCGGTGAGCCCGACGTATAGGCCTGCTCGTCCGTCGTACCCGCCGGGTCACGCCTCGGGCGGTGCGGAACCCAGTCGTGCCGCGGCCACGGCCGCCACGACCGTCTCGGCCGCGACCTCCGGCGGTGTGTGCTCCCAGAGGCGGACCACGGTCCAGCCGGCCTCCCGCAGGGCGCGGTTCGTCTCGATGTCCCGCTCCTTGGTCCGGTTGAGCTTCCTGGTCCAGAACTCCTGGTGCACGGCCGGCGTCGTCCCGTGCTCGGGGCAGCCGTGCCAGTAGCAGCCGTCCACGAACACCGCGACCTTCGCCTTGGTGAACACCAGGTCCGCCGTACGCCGCAGTCCGGTCAGGGGACGGGCGGAAACCCGGTAGCGGAGCCCGGCGGCGTGGACGAGGGCACGCAGTCGCAGCTCGGGAGTGGTGTCCCTGCCCTTGTTGGCCCGCATCGAGCGACGGGTGCCCTCCGAGGAGGCCCAGGAGGCCGTGCCCCCCTCGGGTGGCGGCGTCAGTAGGCCGGCCTCCCGTGCGAGTCGCCACCCCTCGCGGAGATTGGCGTATCGGGTGCGGCGGGCGACCACGCCCAACGGCACACTGTGGGAGCGCCGGTCGACGGACCAGCTGAGCCGGGCGCGCACCGTTCCGGTCCGCGCCGACGTGGTCAGTACCACGCTGGCCTGTCGGAGCCGGCCCTCCCCGACGTCGACCAGTCGGGCGTCGGCGCCGCCCGCGGCGCGGTTCTGCTCCCTGGCCCGGTCGGCCCGGCTGGGAGCCTTCGCGGGCGTGGCCTCGGCCCCCTTCACGCCTGCCTTCGTCAACTTTCCTCCCTGGTTTCAACGCCCCCTGGTCTCCGTGCCCCCGTCGGCGCGCACGCGCACAGGGTATGGGGAACAACGCCGTGCGCGCGGGGCGGCGGCGGGAGGCTTCCGGCCGTCGGGTCCGTGACCTGCCCCGTGACGCCCACAGTTGATCGCGCCTGTAGTGTTTTCGCCAGTCAATCCTTGGCTGGGGCCTGTTTGTCGCCGTCATGCCACGGGTGGGGCGTGGGCGAATCAGCGAGACAGGGAGCCGGGCGTCGTCATGGACGAGTTCGATCGGCAGTATGCGGAGTTCAAGCAACTGATCAAGCAGAAGACGCCTGAACAGGCGTTGAGCATGATCAGACTCTTCGGCATGAGCGAGGAGCTCGCTAGGCGCATCGGCGAACGCCATCAGCAGGAGACGATCGAGGTCCGGGAGCGGCGTCAGCCAGGATCGGTCGTCCGAAACAACCGGCGGACCTGGTACGTCGGCCCCCAGGAGGGCGACCGCTGCTGGCCCGCCCTCCAGGGACTGCTTGGCGGTACCGGTTGGGACGCGGCCTCCCTGCGCGGTCTGGACGACGCGTCGACCAAGGTCGTCTCCATGTTGGACCACCCGCTGGAGAAGGAGTTCTCCACCCGTGGGCTCGTCGTCGGGTACGTCCAGTCCGGCAAGACCACCAACTTCACGGCGCTCATCGCCAAGGCCGCGGACGCCGGTTACAAGTTCTTCATCGTCCTGGCGGGCATGCACAACGGCCTGCGCCGTCAGACGCAGCTGCGGTTGCAGGACCAGCTCGTGGACCAGGTGGTCGACCAGTGGCATGCGCTCACCGGTCCCGACGGGGACTTCGAGCCGCCGCACGGCAACCCGGCGGCCTTCTTCGCCCAGAGCAATGGCCAGCACGTGCTGTGCGTCGTCAAGAAGAACGTCCCCAGACTGCGCAAGCTCAAGAACTGGCTTGAGAAGGCCCCGGACTACCTGAAGAACTGTCCCACCCTGATCATCGACGACGAGGCGGACCAGGCCAGTGTGGCCTCGAAGACCACCAACCCGCTGATCCGGGAGATCATCGACCTCTTCCCGCGCGGCGGCTACGTCGGTTACACGGCGACGCCCTTCGCCAACCTGCTCATCGACCCCTCCAGCGAGGACCTGTACCCGAGGGACTTCATCGTCAACCTGCCCAAGCCCGAGGGTCACTTCGGCACCGAGGTGTTGTTCGGGCGCCAGCCGATCGCCGGCGAGGACCCGGACGACGCCCCCGACGGCTACGACATGATCCGCACGGTCCCCTACGAGGAGATCCCGCTGGTCCGGCCGGGCCGGGACGAACTGGAGCAGTTCGTTCCCGAGATCGCCGGGGCGCTGCGCGACTCGGTGCTCTACTTCTGGCTGGCCACGGCCGCCCGCCGCTACCGGGGGACGGGGAACCCGCACTCCACGATGCTGGTGCACACCAGTGTCAACACGACCGTGCACGAGAGCTTCAAGGCCCCGCTGGAGGACCTCCGTTCCGAGATCGCCTCACTGGTCGAGCTCGGCGACGAGGCGACGCTGGACGGGCTTCGGGCGATGTGGCGCAGGGAGACGGGACGGGTGGCGGCCGATGAGTTCGGCGAGGAGGCGACCTCCTTCGACGGGCTGCTGAAGCACCTCCCGGCCGTCCTCGCGGACTGCCGGGTCATCCTGGACAACTCCACCAGCGTGGAACGCCTCGACTACGAGAGCGGCCCGGTCACGGCGATCGCCGTCGGCGGCAACACCCTCTCGCGCGGGCTGACCCTGGAGGGGTTGGTCGTCAGCTACTTCGTCCGGGGTGCCTCGACCTACGACACGCTGCTGCAGATGGGGCGGTGGTTCGGCTTCCGCAAGGGGTACGCCGATCTGCCCCGGGTGTGGATGACCGACGACCTCCGTGACTGGTTCCGCCACATCGCCACCGTCGAGTCCGAGATGCGTCGCGACATCGACCGCTACCTGGTGGAGGACGAGACGCCGCTCACCTTCGCGGTCCGGCTGCGTAGCCACCCGGCGCTGCGGATCACCGCGGCGACGAAGATGCGTGACGCCATCAGGGCGAGCTCCTCCTACGGCGGGCAGCGTGTTCAGACACGTTACTTCCACGCCCACGACGCCGAGTGGCTGCGCGGAAACCAGAACGCCGCCCGCGACCTCCTGGACGACGCGTTGAGGCTCGACGGCGCCCGCCACGAGGATCTCGCCGCCCGAGGCAGGCCGGGCAGACACCTCCTGCGCAACGTGTCCCACGCGTCCGTTCTCAGGTTCCTCGACTCGTACCGCTTCCACGAGAAGTCGATCGACTGCGACACGCGGCTGATCAGGGAGTACATCGAGCGGCGGACGCGCACCGGAAACGGCGGCTCGCTCCGTCGTTGGAACGTCGCGGTCGTCGGCAACGCGCCGACCGGCTCGGCCGACACCCGCTACGAGTTCGTGCCCGGTGTCGCGGTCGACCGGATCGTCCGTGCGAAGCAGAAGACCGGGGACCCCGCCGCGGCGGACATCAAGACCCTGATGAACCCGATCGACGCCGGCGTCGACCTCGACCTGGAGAAGTGGGTCGGACAGAAGATCACCGAGGACATGCTCAAGCAGGCGCGGCAGGCCCAGTCGCCCGACACCGGCCTGCTCGTGCTCTACCCGATCGACCGGACGTCCCCCACCCGACGCAAGGAGCGTCTGCCGTTGGACGCCGTGGAACACGTCATCGGGGTGGGAATGGTGTTCCCGGTGCCGCGGGGCGAGGACACCCGGGTCGAGTGGTTCAGCGCGGACCTCTCGGGCGTCGTGCCCGACGACGACCTGGACGCCCTGCCGGAGGAGGACCTCGCGGCGGCCCTCTACGAGGAGCAGCTGTGACATCCGGGCGCGGTCTTCAGGACCTCCTTGAGGAGCACTGGGCGGCGCTCGGCGGTGCCGCGTCCGGCCGGGCGGACGTCGTGCGCACATCGGCGCTCCCCGTCGACACCGACTTCGGGCGGCTGCTCGCCGCGGTGGACGGCCACGGCTTCCGGCACCTGCTGATACCGCTTCAGCGCCGTCAGACGATCACCGGGGGCGCGGTCGGGGCGGCGCTGCGCATCTTCGAGCGCCCCCTGCAAGACGACGAGAGCTACGGCAGGTACGCGGACATCACCTGCTCGCTGCGCGAACTCGACGACGTCTTCACCGGGCTCTGCCGCGACGTCCTGGTGGCGTTGGAGGCGGACGGCGAGCGTCCGTACCGAACGGCGCTGGCCGTCGTCGACCGTTGGCGCAGGCTCTTCGCGGGTGGCCCGAGGGCTCTCACCCAGGAGCAGCTCGTCGGCCTGTACGGCGAGTTGACCGTGCTGTCGAGGATGCTGGAGGCCGATCCGGGTGCCACCCGCTACTGGGCGGGCCCCGAGGGCGGCCGGCACGACTTCACGGACGGTCGCCACGCGGTCGAGGTGAAGAGCACCGCCGGGACGTCGGAACGCAGGCTGGTCCAGGTGCACGGCCTCGACCAGTTGGAGGAGCCGGCCGGCGGGGATCTCCTGCTGGGCTGGCACCGCTTTGAGGACCACCCCGACGGTCCGAGCCTGCCCGAACTGGTCCAGCGCGTCCGGGACCTTTGCGACGACCAGCACGAGCTTCTCTCCAAGCTGATGCGGGCCGGGTACCGACCCGTCGTCGGCGATCACCAGTACGAGCGGCGGCTGCGGCCGGTCGAGAGCAGGTGGTACCGGGTCGACGAGAGGTTCCCGCGTATGACCCCGACGTCGGTCGTCGGCGGGGTGCCCGCAGGAGTGTCGGACGTCGCCTACACCGTCGACCTCGGCGGCGTGCAGACCGAACCGCTTGCGGAGGCCGAGGTCGACCATCTCCTCGCACGGGTCGGGGGGCCGCTTTGACCGCACCGCGATGGCTGTCCGAACAGCACGGCCCGGGTGGCGGCAGCGGCGGTGCCTCGTTGCTGCGCCGCCTCGACGCCACGGGACTCGACGGGTTGACGCTCCTCGTCCGCGAGTCGGTCCAGAACAGCTGGGACGCCCGTACCGGCGACGGCCCGGTCGACTACCGGGTCGAGCTCCGCACTCTGCGCCCCTCCGAGTCGCCCATGTGGAGAAGGCTGCTTGAGCAGGGCGCCCCGACGCCCGCGCACCTGCCGCTGCGCCCCTCGCTTCAGCGCGGGGCTCCGAGAATGCTCACCGTCACGGACCTGGGCACGAAGGGGCTCGGTGGTCCCACCCGGGCCGACGTGGTGTCGGACGAATCGTCCGACTTCGTCGCCTTCGTACGCAACATCGGAGACTCGCAGGACGCTGAGAACCGGGGTGGTACGTACGGAGCCGGCAAGGTCGTGTTCCATCTGGCCTCCGCCGCGCACACCGTGCTGGTCCACACCCGGTGCAGGGTGGCCGGGCGACTTGAGACCCGCCTGATCGGGTGGGCCATCCACGAGAAGTACGCCACCGAGACCGTCCACGGCGTCAAGTCGTTCACCGGTCGCCACTACTGGGGTGATGTCAGGGACGGGGCCGGGCAGGGCGGCCTCAAGTACGTCGAGCCGCTGGTCGGCGCGGAGGCCGACGACGTGGCCCGGCGGCTTGGGCTGCACCCGTTCCCCGAGGGGGCCACGGGCACCACCGTCGCGATTGTCGACCCGGTCCTTGGCGAACGCGACGCGGACGAGGCGATGCGCTGGATCGCCGACGCGATGGTGTGGAACCTGTGGCCCAAGATGTTGCCCGGGGCGGACGGCAGGCCGCAGTTGCGGCTGTCCGTGGTCAACGAGGGCCGGGAGGTGCCGGTGGCGGATCCCACGACCGTGCCCCATTTGGCGCCCTTCGTCCACGCGTACCGGGCGATGGACAGAACCGTCGAACACCGGGGTCTCAAGCGGACGCTGGGCACCTTCGGCCTGAAGCCGCTCATCAATCCGATGGGGCGGCCCTCGGAGGTGGCCAGGCAGGCGGGCGTCGTCGAACGGGTCCATCACACGTGTCTGATGCGCCCCGTCGACCTGGTGGTGAGGTACCTGGAGGGACCGGCCCCGGCCGAGGAGGCGATGGGCTACGCCGCAGTCTTCCGCGCCGACTCGGGCATGGACCGGGCCTTCGCCGCCAGCGAGCCCGCCACCCACGACGACTGGCTCGTGGAGAAGCTATCCGGTGACGACCACCGTCTCGCGAACCAGGCCCTCAGAGAGGTCAAGCGGGAGATGCGGGAGGCGGCGACGCCCCGCACACCGACCGACGAGGTGGGGGAGGGCGTCTCCCTGGCCCACATGAGCCGGCTGATGTCGGGCCTCATGACCGGGGCGCCGGGTCAGGGAGGGGCGTCCGTGTTCACCCCGCCGGCCCGGCCTGGGCGCAACGATTCCGGCGCGGGCGGCGCCGGGGCGCGCCACAACGCCGGTCAGGGCTTCGCACCGGGCGCGGGCCACGGTCGGCGCACTGCGCGGGTACGCTACCTGGACGAGGCCCGTCTGGACACCCTCTCCGGTGCCCCGGTGCTGATCCAGCGTTTTCAGCTGCTCGACCCCGGTGCCCAGGAGGTGAGCGCCGTGCTGGCCGTCGCGGTTGGCGGGGGCGGACGCGAGGACACCCCACCGGAGGGGGCGGCGGTACCGGAGGTCGTCGGCTGGCTGCCCGAGGCGGGCCCGCTGGTCGCCTCGCCTGTATTGAGCGTCACGGAGGGGGACGACCGCGTGTGGTCGCTCGTTGTCACCCCCGCTCCCGACACCGTCACCGAGATGGCCGTAAGCGCCGAAGGCGAGGCCTTGTGAGCGTCCGTCAGGTGCATCCCTACCGTCGTCCGCGCGCGGGGGACATCGGCGCCGAGGGGTGGATGGTTCGGCTGGACGGGGAGGGGCGTGGTCCGCTGCCGCCCTATGTGCCGGGCTGGGACTACCAGTTCGACCTTCGGTTGGAGCGCGAGGTCCGCATTGACGTCGACGCCGTCCGGGAGTCCGTAGGCCTTCCGGCGGACGCGCGGCTGGCGCTGGCGGTCGTCTGGAGCTCCTCGGGTTCGGGCCTGCGGGTACGGGCCGAGCACGTCCCGCTTCCCGCGCATGGCGCTCTGACCGTTCCGATCGCCTTCACCGTGCGGGGCCGTGACAGCGGTGGCGTTCTGACGCTCGACACCCAGCTCGTGCTCGCGGCGAGGGTCCCGGACGCCGCCCCGCTCACCGCGCGCCGCGCGGGCTCGGTGCTGTGGTGCGACGAGGCACAGGTCCGTCTACAGGGCGACGACTCCCAGTTCCCGATGACGGTTGTCGACTTCGAGGCGCAGGGGTATCCGGCCGACGCGCCGTGGTACCTGTCTGTGGGGCCGGATCCTGCGGCCGCCGCCATGGGGGCGATGGTCCTTCTGGTGAACAGCAGGGTCCCGCCGGTCCTTGAGGCCATGCAGCGCGCCGGCCAGCCGTCGGCCTCGGACCGCCTGATCCACGCCGCCGTGCAGGCGGACGTGGTCCGGTTGCTGATCGAGCACGCGGTCCGCAACCCGGAGCTGCGTGACGACTCGCAGTACGAGCCGGAGACCCTGGGGCACCTCCTGCTCGGGATCGTGCGCACCCGCTTCCCCGACACCTCGTTGGACGGACTCCGTCGGCTCCACGAGAGCGAGCCGTCGCTCTTCTCCGCCCGCGTTCAGGGCGCCGTCGGGCTGTTCGCAAAGGATTCCTGATGGTCTTTCTCATGCCGCAGCTGCTGCCGTCGGCGATCGACGAGCTGTATGCGGAACACCTCGGGGAGACACCCGAGGCGCTGGCCGGCCGGGCGGCCGTCGCCCACCCCTCCATGTACTACGCGGCGACCGGCGGAAGCCGGCTGCCCGCCGACCGGTTGGCGGTGCTTCGATCCGCGATCGTGGCCAAGGCCACCGAGAACGGGTACCCGCAGGCGTCGAGCAGGCCGCCGAGCCGTCGGGACGCGGCGCGCTTCGACATGGACGTGGCGCAGATCCTCTACCAGGAGGCCGGCATCATGCCGGCCGAGGCCCTCTCCCCACAACTGTGGGCCTTTCTGTCGCTGGTGGTCATGCCCGACGTCGCGGCGTGGCGCTTCCCCGGCTTCAACCCCCGACGGGTCACCGGCCGCGACATCACCCGCCACGTGTTCGGGCGCCTCTGGTGGCGGGCGCACCTTGTCGGCGGCGAGAGGCTGGACCGGGAGGACCTCTTCGACGCTCTCGCGGTGCTGGGGGAAGAGGCGTTCGACCAGGTTTTCGCCAGACGTACCTCCATTGGGGCCAGCGCGCACCTGGTCTGCGGCATTCTCCGCGTCTGGCAGGAGTTCGACATCCCCGAGGAGGAGGAGGTCGCCGACCGGACGGTCTTTCGCGACTTCCTCAAGCGGATCCTTCGGCTCAGGGCCTTCGTCTCGTTCGACGCGCTCGGTGAGGAGGACCTGGACGACGAGTTGAGGGCCCTGGTCGCCGAGTCGTTGCGGGCGACCACCGGCGTGGCGGAAGGCGCGGGCCGGCGCGACGCCCCCGTCGTCCCGGCGACGGTCCCCGGGCCGCGGCCGGCTGCGGGCGGACCGGCGGTCGCGGCGTCGTCCGACGCGGCCTCGTCGGACGGGCGACGGCCCACGGCCATAGACCTGTGCGCCGGGGTGGGCGGCCTGGCCCTTGGACTGGAGCAGGCGGGCTTCGACATCGCCGCAGCGGTGGAGATCGACAAGGACAGCTGCGACACGCTTCGGATCAATCGCCCCGCGTGGCGGGTGATGACGGGCGATCTGGCGTCCGTCGACCCGGGCGATCCGGTGCTCGGGACCGGCGCCGACCTCCTGGTCTGCGGACTTCCGCGGTCCCCCTACACTTCGGCGGGGCGGCAGCGCGCCACCAGTGACCCCAGGGACGCGCTGGAGGGAGCCCTACGGCTGGCGCGGGCCGTTCGGCCCCGGATTCTGGTGCTGGAGAACATCCCGGACTTCAAGGAGAAGCCGAAGTTCGAGGATGCCAGGTCCATGCTCCTCGAACTGGTCGAGGAGTTCGGCTTCGAGCTCGACTGGGGTGAGCTCCAGGCCGTCCACTTCAACGTCCCGCAGAACAGGGTGCACGTCTTCGCGGCGGCCATGTCCGCCGCGGACATGAAGCGCTTCTCGTGGCCGGGCCCGCTTGAGGGGCGGCGTCCGACCCTCGGCGAGACCCTGCTGCCGTCGATGGCCTCGGGGGGATGGCCGCACGCCGAGGAGTGGGCAGCTCAGGCGGGTGTTCCGGCCCCGCTGATCGTGGGCGGCGCCACCGGGCGCGGCGGGGCGGACCTGGGTCCGTCCCGCACCAAGGCCATGTGGGCCCGCCTCGGTGTGTACGGCGGGAGCCTCGGGGACGGGCCACCCGGACCGGACTTCGTGCTGGACCACGACGCCCCGCCCAATCAGGGGCTGCTGCGTCTCACGTTGGAGCAGGTCGCCCTCCTACAGGGTCTCCCGTCCGACTGGAAGGTCCAGGGGCTGAAGACCTCCGTGTACCGCCAGATCAGTCAGGCCGTTCCGCCGGTCATGGCCCGCGCGCTGGGGCGGAGCCTGCTGAACGTTCTTGAGGGCGTGAGGTGAGGACGTGGGACGGGGCCTGTTGACACCACCACATCCGCTCGGCGGATCCGTCCGCCTTGATCACCAAGTAGACTGCGACACCATGCCCATCCGCGACTCTGATCCCATCCAGCACGAGGACGGCTCCCCGAGGGAGCTGACCGTGGTGGACCTGTTCTCCGGAGCCGGGGGCTTCACCGCCGGCCTGACCAGGTCGTACCGGCCGGCGGGCGCGGACCGTAGCCCGTTCCGCAGCATCGCGGCGGTGGAGTTCGACGAGGCCGCCGCAGCGACCTACGCCGCCAACTTCGGTGGGCACGTGGCCAATGTGGACATCACGGGCTGGCAGCCGCCGGAGGAGGCCGGGAAGGCCGACGTGATCGTCGGCGGCCCCCCGTGCCAGGGCTTCTCGGGCCTCGGCAAGGAGGATCCCGACGATCCGCGCAACCTCCTCTGGAAGGAGTACGTGCGGGTCGTCCAACAGATCCGTCCGAAGATCTTCATCATCGAAAACGTCGACCGCTTCATGCGCTCGCCGCAGTTCGCGGACCTGCAAAGCGCCCTGGACGACGACCGGCTCGGCGACTACCTGATCGTTCCCGCGGTACTCAACGCGGCGGACTACGGGGTGCCGCAGGCCCGGCGGCGGGCGATCGTGATCGGCACCCGCAAGGACGTCATCGCGCGCCACCCCAGTCGCCGCCCGCTTCGGCACCCCGAGCCGACCCACGCCCGCACGCAGGACCTCACCGGGCGGCCGCTGTGGCGCACGGTGCAGGAGGACGTCTTCGACCTGGTCCCGAAGACCGTCGACGGGCTCGACCTGCCCGACGGTCGGGAGACGGGGGAAGGCGTCCCAGGGCCTTACAGGACCACCGAGCTCCACATCGGCCGCACACCCCGACCGCTTTCGCTGGCCCGCTACGCGGCGATCCCGAAGGGCGGCAATCGAAAGGACCTGCGCCACAAGACGGCGCTCATCGAGGGTGAGGTGGTCCCGCTCTCGACCGTGAGCTGGGACCGCCACAACAACGGCTCGGGCGACGTGATGGGGCGCCTGCACGCCGACCGGCCCTCGGTGACCATCCGGACGGAGTTCTACAAGCCGGAGAAGGGTCGCTATCTGCACCCGACGGCGGATCGGCCGATCACCCACCTTGAGGCCGCCCTGATCCAGGGCTTCCCGCCGGACTTCAAGTGGCACGGGTCGAAGATCCAGATCGCCCGCCAGATCGGCAACGCGGTTCCGGTCGGGCTGGGCGCCGCGATCGGTAAGGCGATCGACGAGTACTTGTCGGCGTGCGACCGGCCCTCTGTCTGAACCCGGCGTACAGGCCGACTCTTCCGCCCCCGGCCGTTCGGAAGGCCCCCTGAGCTGCGCGTCCGCTGTTCAGGGGGCCTTCTCGGTGCCGGACGTCCGGGGCGGTGCCGGACGGGTTCCGGGCCGGTGTCGGACGGGCCCGGAGGTGCGTCCGTGCACTGGGGGGTATTCCCACGCCCCCGGCCGGGGCGGCATGGATGACGGCCGGAGGCGTGGGAAGTTCGGGGTGCCGCGGGGTCAGTGCGCGGCGGTGGCCCGCTCCAGGTGGTCCTTGGCGGCGTTCAGCGTGGTCAGGCTGTTGCCGCCGAGTGCCCGGCGGACCACCGCGTGGGCCTCGTCCAGGGAGGAGACGCCGGGCAGCGCGAGCGCCTCGGCGGGGTGGAGCACCACGGTGTGGCGGGCGGTGGCGCGGGTGACGACCGGACCGGGGCCGGGCTCGGCGGTCAGCGTCCAGCTGCCGGTGTGCACGGTGAAGGCGGCGGGCAGCACGGTCTGCTTGTAGGCGAGCAGCGCGGGCGGACGTCCGATCCGGACCGAGCGGGTGGTGTGGACGGAGCCGTTGGGGGAGCGGCTGTCCATCTCCAGCACCTGCTCGCCGGGGCGCTCCTCGGTCAGTTCGACCCGGGCCACGTGCGGCAGCCGGGCGGGCCAGAGGTCGGCGCGGTCGAGGTACCCGTAGACCTCCTCCGGGGTGGCCCGGATCAGCACCGAGTCGGTGAACTCCCGCCGCAGGTCGGCGTGCCGGGCGTGCCCCTCGGCGATCCCGCGCAGCGCGGCGAGTTCGGAGGCGCTGTTGCGGTCGGTGGCCTCCTCGATCCAGTCGAGCTGCTCGGGGTCGTCGTCGACCGCGCTGAACCGGTGGTCGAGCACCACGCGGGCACCGCCGTCCGGCCGCCCGGTGATCTCCCACCGGCCGCTCATCGCGGCGACCGGCGGCGTGCTCAGGCGCCGGACGAAGTCGATCGTGAGCCGGTCCGGGTCGATGGTCCGCTCGGAGGTCCAGCTCTTGACCTCCTGGCCGGCCAGCGCCCAGATCGCCAGCAGTTCGCGGTGCGGGTCGAGGGCGGTGCGCTCGACGTGCACGGTGGGCGGGAACAGCTCGGGCCAGTCGGTGGCCTCGGCGAGCAGCCGGTGGACCAGCCGGGGGTCGGCGGCGATGTCGACGCTGTGCCGGGCGGTGCGGACGACGGGGTCGGTCACGGGGTCTTCTCCCTGCTCGGGTCGGGGTCGGGGCCGGGCGCCGTCCGGGGCTCGGCGGGGCGTCGCGGGGCGTCGCGGATCTCGCGGGGCTTGCGGGGCTCGGAGGTCTCGCGGGGCGGGACTCAAGGGCGGGGCTCGGGTACGGGGCGCGGCGGCGGGGCACCGGCGGGGGAGGGCGCCGGTGCGGGCGGACGGGCCGTCAGCGCAGGTGCACGCCGCCGTCGGCGAGCAGGACGGTGCCCGTCGTGTACGGGGCGCCGACCAGTCCGAGCACGGTCGCGGCGACGTCCTCGGCGGTGCCGAGCCGGCGCAGCGGGGCGATCAGCGGGACCTGTTCGCGCGGCACGGTGAGGGCCGACGTCCACTCGGTGTCGATCAGGCCCGGGGCCACCGCGTTGACCCGGACCTCCGGGCCGAGGGTGGCGGCGAGCAGCCGGGTGAGGTGCTCCAGCCCGGCCTTGCTCACCGCGTAGGGGATGGAGCTGCCGGCCGGGCGGGAGCCGGCGATCGAGGTGATGTTGACGACGGATCCGGCGCCGGTGGCGCGCAGGTGCGGGACGGCGGCCACGGTCACCTGCCAGGTGCCGATCAGGTTGACGTCGAGGATCTCGCGCCACACCTCGGGGGTGGCGGCGGCGAGGTCGTCGTGCGGGATGATCCGGGTGGTTCCGGCGTTGTTGACCAGTACGTCGAGCCGGCCGTAGTGCGCGACGGCCTCCTCGACCAGGGCGCGGGCCTGCTGCTCGTCGGCGATGTCGGCGCGGACGTAGTGGGCGTCCGGCAGGCTCTTGGCCAGTTCCTCGCCGGCCTCGACCGAGCGGGCCGAGTTGACCACCACGCGGTGTCCGGTCTCGGCGAGCCGGCGGGCGACGGCCGCGCCGATGCCCGTCGAGGAGCCGGTCACCAGGGCCACGGGCTGTTCGCTCACGGGGGTCCTCCGTTCGTCGTGGGTGCGGGACGGTGCGGGACGGGTGCGAGAGGTGCGGGAGGTGCGGGACGGGCGTGCCGTCCGTCCGTCGTGCTCCACGGTGTCCGCCCCCGGTGGAGGACCGCTGGAATCCTGGTGGGTTTCCCCGGGAATTCTTGCGGATTTGTTTCGCCCCGCGAACCCGTGCAAAGCCGCTTCCCCCCACCGGTCGGGATCGACCAATTCGCGCACCCGGTCCAGGAAATTCGTACTGGACCTGAAGCTTTGACCGGGGCTACAGTTGCCCCGGATAACATCAGATTTCGGGCTCCGCCAACTGTCGAATCAACGCATTCAGTCGAATCGGAAGGGAGTCGGGTATCGATGAGCATGGAGTTCGGGGTTCTGGGGCCGCTGTCCCTGGACGCGGCGGGGCGGAGTTATCTGCCCTCCGCACCCAAGCCGAAACAGCTGCTGGCGCTGCTGATCCTGAACGCGAACCGGGTGACCTCCGCCGCGGCCTGCATCGAGGAGCTCTGGCACAGCGATCCGCCGGCGACGGCCGGGTCGACCCTGCAGACCTATGTCCTGCACATCCGGAAGGCGCTCAGTGCCCTGCCCGGCGTCGGCTCGCTGGCCGCCGCCCGGCAGATCCTCAAGACCCACGACTACGGCTACGAGCTGGAGGTCTGCCCGGACGACGTGGACGTGGTCCGGTTCGGCCTGCTGGTCCGCGAGGGCCAGCGGGCGCAGGACCGCGGCCAGGACCACCGGGCGGCCGAACTGTTCGGCCAGGCGCTGGAGGTCTGGCGCGGGGACGTCCTGGTCGACGTCCAGCTCGGCCCGTCGCTGGAGGTGCACGCGCGCGGCCTGGAGGAGGCCCGGCTCGGCGTCTGGGAGCGCCGGGTCGAGGCCGAGCTGCGGCTCGGCCGGCACCACCGGCTGCTCAGTGAGCTGGCCAGCACCGCCGCCCGCTACCCGGCGCACGAGAACGTGCACGCCCAGCTGATGGTGGCGCTGTACCGCTCGGGGCGCTCCACCGACGCGCTGACCGTCTTCCAGCGGCTGCGTTCGGTGCTCCGGCGCGAGCTGGGGCTGGACCCGTCCGTCCGGCTCCAGCGGCTGTACGAGGCCGTGCTGCGCGCCGATCCGCTGCTGGACGTGCACCGGGGCGGCAGCGACCTGCTCTCGCTCGACCTGGCGGTCGAAGCGGCGAGGTCGGCGTGACGGGGGCCGGTGCGGCGGGAGCCGGTGTCCACCGGGCCGGCGTGGAACGGGTCGGCGTGGAACGGGTCGGCCCGAGGGGCGTCCCGGTGCCGCCGGTCCGGTCCGGGGCGGGTGCGCCCCACTGTCCTGTTGTCGTTCTTCTACCGAGAGGTGGTCCGAGGTGATCCTGGTGACGGGCGCGGCCGGCAAGGCCGGGCGCGAGGTGGTGGCGGCGCTGCGGGCGGCGGGTGAGCCGGTCCGGGTCCTGGTCCGGGACCCGGGCGCCGCCCGGTGGCCCGAGGGGGTGGAGGTGGTGGCCGGGGACCTGCGCGATCCGGCGGCGGTCGCCCCGGCGCTGGCGGGGGTCGGCCGGGTCTTCCTGCTGCTGGCGGAGGACGGCGGCGCGGGTTTCGCCGAGGCCGCCCGCGGCGCCGGGCTGGAGCGGGTGGTGCTGCTCTCCTCCAAGGCGGTCTCCGACCAGGAGTTCGTCGGCTTCGAGAACCCGCTCTACGCCAAGCACCTGCGCGGCGAGGAGCTGGTCGCCGGGCTGGGCGTGCCCTGGACGTTCCTGCGGCCGGGCGGGCTGGCGTCGAACGCGCTGCGCTGGGCCGGTGCGGTCCGCCGGGACGGCGTGGTGCGGGCGCTCTTCCCCGGGCTGGCGGCCCCGCTGCTGGACCCGCGGGACCTCGCCGAGGTGGCCGCGGCGGCGCTGCGCGAGCCCGGTCACGAGGGGCGGGTGTACACGCTGACCGGCCCGGAGGTGATCACCGTCCGGGAGCAGGTGGAGGTCCTGGCGGAGGAGTCGGGGCGGGAGATCCGGTTCGAGGAGCTGAGCGAGGAGGAGGCGCCGGCGGTCCTCGGGCCCAGTCTGCCGCCGGGTTTCATCGACATCTACATTCCGGTGCAGAAGCGCTACCTGACCACCAGGCCGGAGGTGCTGCCGACATTCCGGGAGCTGACCGGGCGGCCCGGGCGGACGTTCCGCGAATGGGCCCGGGCCAACGCGGCGGAATTCCGCTGAGCATGCCGGAGGACCGGTCGGCAGGTTTATCAAAAACCTGCCGACCGGTCTTTTCGGTGTTTGCCGGGTGAATTCCCGCAGATATTCCCGGGTCAGTTCGAGCCGCGTCCGGAGGGGACGGACCAGCGGTCCTCCGCACGCTCGGCGGCCGGTCCGGCCGGGACCACCCGTTCGGGGTGGATCCGGTCGAAGTTGTCGGCGAAGTTCTGCCGGATCACCCCGAAGTCGGTGGTCTCGCGGAAGGCCGGCCGCGCGTACAGGTCGCGGGCGTAGGCCCACAGGTGGGGGAAGCCGCCGGGGCGGCCGAGCGGCTCGGAGAGCAGGCCGGGGTAGGCGGTGTCGAGCCGGACCAGGGAGAGCCAGAGCCGGACGTCGGGTTCGGTGACCGCGTCGCCGAACAGGTACCGCTGCCCGGCCAGCCGCTGTTCGAGGGTGTCGAAGCGGTCGAAGAGGATGGTGAAGAACTCGGCGTGCTTCACCGGGTCGGCCTCGTGCCCGACCCGGTGCAGGCCGTTGTTGATGTCGTGGTGCAGCCACTGGTTGAACGAGTCGATCCGCGGGCGCAGCGGGACGGGGTAGAGGTCCACCGCCGGGTCCGCCCAGGCGTCGAACTCGGTGGAGAGGTCCAGGCTGATCGCGCCGGAGTCGTTGCTGACGAGGCGGCCGCCGGCCCGGTCCCAGAGCGCGGGCACCGAGGCGCGGCCGGGCCACTGCGGGACGGTCGTCTCGTAGGCGTCGCGGAGCCGGGTGAAGCCGTTGACCGGGTCCGGTCCGGACCGGCCGCCGAAGACCCAGCCGCGGCCGTCGCGCGAGTCGTCGACGTACGACAGCGAGACCACCTCCTCCAGGCCCTTGAGCTTGCGGACCACGGCGGCCCGGTTGGACCACGAGCAGCCCCAGGCCACGTACAGGTGGTAGCGGCCGGGCTCGGCGCGGTACCCGCTGGAGCCGTCGGCGGTGAGGCGGCCGTGCAGCGACTCGACCTCGCGGTACGGGCCGACCGGGGCCGGGCGGGACGGCCCGCAGGACTCCTCGGCGGCGTCGCAGCCGGGTATCCGGAGCGCGTCGGCGGTGGGCAGTCGGTCGATGGACATGGCGGAACTCCTCGGGACGTGCACGGGGTTGCGGTGGGAACGGGAACGGGAACGGGAACGGGGGTGGGGCCGGGCCGGACGGCCGGTCAGGCCGTCCAGCGGCGGGTGGCGGATCTGGCGAACCGGTTGACGGAGAGCGTGACGGCGGCGATCACCAGCCCCGGCAGGGCGGTCAGCCACCAGGCGGTGCCCAGGTAGGTGCGGCCCTCGGCCACCATCGCGCCCCACTCAGGAGTCGGCGGCTGCGCGCCGAGCCCGAGGAAGCTGAGCGCCGAGACGGCCAGCACCGCGGTGCCCAGCTCCAGGGCGGCCAGCGCGAGGACCGGCGGCGCGGCGTGCGGCAGCACATGGGTGACGACGGACCGCAGCCCGCCGACCCCGACCGCGTGGGCGGCCTGGACGAAGGGCTCCTGCCGGACCTTCAGCACCTGCGCGCGGGAGATCCGGGCGAAGCCGGCGATCCCGGCGACGCCCACCGCCACGGCCACGTTCACGGTGCCGAAGCCGAGCGCGGTCACCACGGCCAGCGAGAGCAGGATGCCGGGCACCGCCAGCACCACGTCGACCAGGCGCATCAGCAGGGCGTCCACCCAGCCGCCGAGCACGCCGGCGAGCAGGCCGAGCGCCGTCCCGGTGACCAGCGCCAGGCCGACCGCGATGACCGGGGCGCGCAGCGACAGCGAGGCGCCGTGCACGACCCGGGCGTAGACGTCCCGGCCGAGGTAGTCGGTGCCGAACCAGGCGTCGGCGCTCGGCGGGCGCAGCCGGTGGGCGGGGGAGGCCTTGAGCGGGTCGTGTCCGGCGAGCAGGTCGGGGGCGAAGGCCCAGGCGAGGGCGGTGGCCAGGACGAGCAGGGCGAGCAGGGTGCCGGGTCGGCGCAGCGGAGCGGCGAGCGCGGCGGTGACGGTGAGGGCGCTCCGGGCCGTGGTCCGGGTGGCGCTCCGGGGCGTGCCCCGGGCAGCGCCCCGGGAGCCGGGCGGCTCGGCCGCCGCCGCGGTGACGGCGGCCGGTTCGCAGGCCGGTTCGCAGACGGGCCCGGTGGGCGGGCCGGTCGGAGTGGTCAGGTCGAGCGCGGTCTCAGCCACCGGCGACTGCTCCTTTCCGGCCCGCCCTGGGCGAGGCGCGGGTCGATCAGCGGGTTGACGAGGTCCACCGCCAGGTTGATCAGGGTGAAGACCGCGGCGCCGAACACCACCGCGCCCTGGACCACGGGGATGTCCTTGGCGGTGACGGCGGCGGCGGTGATCCGGCCGAAGCCGTCGCGCGAGAACACCGTCTCCACGATCACCGAGCCCGCCAGCAGGTTGCCGACGACCAGGGCGAGCAGGGAGAGCAGCGGCAGCGCCGCGTTCCGGGCGGCGTGCCCGAGCAGGACCCGCACCCGGCCGGCGCCCTTGGCCCGCGCGGTGGTCACGTACGGCTCGTCGAGCGTGCCGAACAGGCTCCGGGCGAAGACCTGGGCGAGCACGGCGGCGGTCGGCAGGGCCAGCGTGACGGCCGGCAGGACCAGCGACGCGGCGCCGGAGCCGCCGACCGCGGGCAGCAGCCGCCACTGGAAGGAGACCACCTGGAGCAGGATCAGGCCGACCGCGAACTGCGGCAGCGAGATGCCCGCGGCGGGCAGGGCGAGCAGCAGCCGGGAGAGCCGCCCGGAGCGGGTGAGCGCCGCCGCGACCGCCAGCCCCGGGCCCAGCAGGCAGGCCAGGGCGAGCGCCGAGCCGGCCAGGGCGAGGGTCTGCGGCAGCGCGGTGGCGAAGGTGTGGGCGACGGTGTCCCCGGTCTGGAGGGAGGTGCCGAAGTCGCCGTGCAGGGCGGCCAGCAGCCGGTCGGCGTACTGCGCGGGCAGCGGCCGGTCGAAGCCGTACTCGGCCCGCAGCTGCGCGACCTGCTCGGGGGAGGCCGTCCCGGTGCCGCTCTGCCCGCCGAGCATGATCGCGACCGGGTCGCCGGGCAGCAGGTACAGCAGGACGAAGGACAGCGTGAACGCCGCCCAGACCGAGACGGCCGCGTGCAGCAGCCGGGTGGTGATCCGGTGCCTCATCCGAACCTCCCCCTCAGCCGGCGAGCCAGGCGTCGTGCAGCCGGGGCTGCGCCGAGCCGTCCAGCTCCACGCCCTTGACGCCGGCCGCCAGCCCGACCGCCTGGATCTGCTCGTAGACCGGGATCGCGTACGCCTGGCGGACGATCAGCTGCTGTGCGGTGGTGACCAGTTCGCGCCGCTGGGCGGCGTCGACGACGGCGGACTGGCGGCTCAGCAGGGTGTCCAGCTCGTTGCCCGCCGGCAGCTGGGCGCGGTTCTTGGCGCCGCTGGCGAAGGCGGTGCGCAGGACGTCGGGGTCCGAGCGGGTGAGCCCGTACCAGAGCAGGTCGTAGGAGCCGTTGGCCTGGGCGGGGGCGAGCTCGTTCAGCGGGAGGCCGTTGAGGTCGGCGGCGACGCCGATCTTCGTCAACTGCTGCTGGACGAGCTGGAGGACGGTGCGGCTGGCCGCGTCCACGCCCGGGTAGAGCAGCTTGACCTGGAGCCGGGTGCCGTTCTTCGTCCGCACCCCGTCGGCCCCCGGGGTCCAGCCGGCCGCGTCGAGCAGGCGGCGGGCCTGGTCGGGGTCGTAGGAGAGGTCGGAGCCGAGGTCGGTGTAGGACGGCGTGGTGGAGCTCAGCACGCTGGTGGCGGGCCGGTAGCTGGGGGAGAGCAGGGTGGTGACCAGCTCGGCCCGGTCGATGCCCCGGGTGATCGCGGTGCGCACGGCGGCGTCGGCCAGGACGGGATTGCGGGTGTTGGCGGTGAGGTTGTAGACGACGCCCGGGACCGAGCGTGTCACCACCGGTATGTGACGGTCCGTCAGGGTCTTCTCGTCCTGCGGCTGGAGGCCGATGATGCCGTGCACCTGCCCGGAGAGCAGGCTCCCGGTCTGCACGCCGGGCTCCGGCACGACCTTGTAGTCGACGCCGTCCAGCAGGGCGGGGCCGGTCTGCTTCCAGAGCGAGGAGCCCCAGGCGTAGTCGGCCCGGCGGGTCAGCTGGATCTGCTCGCCCTGGGCGGACTTGAGGGTGAACGGGCCGGAACCGGCCAGCCCCTTGCCCTGGCAGCGGTCCTGCGGGCTGCCGGCCAGCGAGGCGGGCGACAGCAGGCCCAGCGCGGCGGTCGACGTGGCCTGCAGGAACTGCGCGTTGGGCCGGCTGAAGACGACCTTGGCGGTGCCCGGGTCGACGACCACGGTCTCCTTGTAGTCGGCGAGGTAGCTGGAGCCGACGGCGGCCACCGCGCCCAGCTTCACGATGGTGTCGAAGTTCGCCCGGACGGCCTCCGCGTCGACCGGCTTGCCGTCGCTGAAGGTCGCGCCGGAGCGCAGGTGGAAGGTGAACTCGGTGGCGTCGGACGAGACGTCGAAGGAGGAGGCGAGCCACGGGCGGGCCTCCCCGGTGGCCGGGTCCTGGTCGGTGAGGGAGTCGACCAGCTGCCGGCTGACGGCGGTGTTGCCGTTGGAGTTGTTGTTCTGCGGGTCCAGGCAGAGCGGCTTGCTCGCGATGTCGAGGGTGAGCGTTCCGCCGGACTTCGGCGGCCCCGCGTCCGCGCCCGCGGCCGCCGGGTCGGTGCCGCCGGACGCGCAGCCCGCGAGGGCGAGGGCGAGCGCGAGGGCGGTGCCGGACAGCGCGGCCGGGCGCGACGGGCGAGCCGGGCCGGAGCGGGCGCGGGCGGGTCGCGGTGAGCGGGACATGGTCGAACTCCTGTGTGCTGGACGGCGGTTCTGGGTCGATCGGCCGGTCGGGCGGCCCGCCGCGGCAGGGCGCGGACGGGTCGGACCGGGCCGTCCCGGACACGGCGGAGGGACGCCGGGGGAGGAAGTGCCGGGGCGGCGGGGGCGATCCGGGCGACCGGCCCGGGGGCGGTCACCGCGGCGGTGCGGCGAAGTGCGTACCGGTCAGCGACAGAGCGCGCTGGCCTGGCGGACGAGGTCGACGTCCAGGCGGCGCATCAGCAACGGGCTTCCGGGGATCACGGAACTGACCCTACGCGGCCGTTCTGCCTGCGGCTATGGTGAGTGGAGGGACTGGAACGGCGGCCTGTTGACTTAAGCAGCGGTGCCGTCGCACGCGATCCGAGGGGGGAGCGGATGGGACGGTACGAGACGGCGGCGGCCCCGCACGCCGAACTGGCCGAGCGCATCGCGATCGGGCTGCTCACGTGGTCGTTCCCACCCGCACTGGTGGACGAGGTGCTGGTCCTCACCGGGCGGACCGAACAGCGCACCCGGCTGCTCCCGGCCCGTGTGGTGGTCTATTTCGTGCTCGCGCTCTGCCTCTTCCCCGGTCTTAAGTACGAGCGGGTCGCCGAGCTTCTGTCTCAGGGAATGAGATGGGGTTTCGGTCTGCCCGGCAGCTGCCCGGTGCCGACCGCCGCGGCGCTCTCCCGGGCCCGGGCCCGGCTCGGCCCGGAGCCGCTGCGCGCACTGTTCGCCGCCCGCGCCGCCCAGGTGCCGCCCGCGCCCGGCCTGCTGGGCCTGCGGGTGCTGAGCCTGGACACCGCGCGGTTCGAGGTGCCGGACTCCGAGGAGAACGCCGCCGGCTTCACCCGGCCCGGCACCCCGGGCGGCCCGCCCCGGGTCCGGGTGGTCGCGCTGGCCTGTGACGCCAACCGCGTGGTGGTGGACGCCCGGATCGGGGTCGGCGGCGAGCCCGCGGTGGTCGCGGCCCGGCCGCTGCTGCGCGAGGCGGGGCGGGGCGACCTGCTGCTCGCGGCCCTCGGCATGGTCGGCGCCCGCTCCTGGTGCACGGCCCGCGCCAACGGCGCCGAACTGCTCTGGGGCGTACCGGTGGAGGCGGACTTCGTCCGGCACGCGACGCTCCCGGACGGCTCCTACCGCTCGGTGCTGGACGGCGCCGGCGACTGCGACGAGGACGGCTCGGCGCTGGCGGTGCCGGTCCGGGTGGTGGAGCACACCGTGGACGGCCGCCGGCTGCGGCTGGTCACCAGCCTGCTCGACCCGGTCGCCGCGCCGGCGGACGCGCTGGCCGCGCTCTTCCTGCACCGCTGGCGGTTCCGCGAGGCGCTGGCCGAACTGGCGGCCGGCCGGCCGGACGGCGCCGTCCCGGCGCTGCGGGCGAGGTCGCGGCGCGGGGTGGAGCAGGAGGTCTGGGGGTACCTGCTGGTCCACCAGGCGCTGGCGGAACTGCTGCGCCCCGCACGGGACCGGGGCGAGCCGGCCCTGGACGGGGCGGTGGCGACGGCCGCGGCGCGGAGGGCTGCCGCGCGGATGGCGGCGGCCGCGGCGGTGGCGGTGGCGGGGGCGCCGGTGGCCGGCGGCGTACCGCGCGGCCTGGGCACGCGGTCGCTGGGCACGCCGGTCCGGCGCCCGGCGGCGGACGAACGGGCCCGCCGCCGGGCCGGCTGACCGGTGGTCCGGTCCGGCCTCGTCAGGCCGGGTCACACCAGGGAGCGTGGGCCGGTTCCGGTCAGGCGCGGAGGGTGCCGGTCGGGGGGCGTCGGGCCGTTCGTCCGGCACCGCCCGTCCGGCTCGTTCCGTCAGGTCCGCCCGGTCCGTCAGGCCCCGGCGGGCCGGAGGCTGATCGCCCCGGACGGGCACAGCTCGACGGCCGACCGCGCCTCGTGCAGCGCCTCCCCGGCCGGGAGCTCGACCAGCGGGCGGCCCAGCCCGTCCTCGTCCCGCTGCTCGAAGAGGCCGGGCGAGTGCTGGACGCACTGGCCGGAGCCGAAGCAGAGGCCGGTGTCCACCACCAGCCGTTCCGCCGGCGCCGCGCTCACCACGTCACCGGCAGCCGGTGCAGGCCGTAGACGGCCTTCTCCGGAGCGAACTCCGGTCCGCCGCCGCCGTCCTCGCCGCTCTCGGCGAGCCCCAGTCCGGGCAGCCGGTCCAGCAGGGTGGTCAGCGCGATCTCCAGCTCGGCGCGGGCCAGCGGCTGCCCCAGGCACTGGTGGATGCCGAAGCCGAAGGCGACGTGCCGCCGGGCATCCCGGTCGATGTCGAAGACCTCGGGGGCGGCGAAGTGCGCGGGGTCCCAGTTGGCGGCCGGGACGGAGGCGATCACGCCCTCGCCCTCGCGGATCACCACCCCGGCGATCTCGACGTCCTCCAGGGCCACCCGCGGTACCCCGCTGTGCACCACCGACAGGAAGCGGAGCAGCTCCTCCACCACGTCCCGGACCCGGGAGAGGTCGGCCCGCAGGGCGGCCAGCTGCTCCGGGTGGCGGAGCAGGGTGAGCACACTGAGCGCGATCATGTTCGCGGTGGTCTCGTGCCCGGCGACGAGCAGCAGCAGGCCGGTGCTCTTGACGTCCTCGTGGTCGAGCTCGCCGGTCAGTTCGCGTTCGACCACCAGCCGGCTCAGGACGTCGTCGCCGGGGTCGGTGCGGCGCCGCTCGGCGAGCTTGCCGATGTACTCGCGCAGGTCGACCACCGACTGCGCGCTCTCCTGGAGCGTGCTGGACCGGCTGAGCATCCGCTTCCCGCGGGTCTGGAAGTACTCGTGGTCCTCGTACGGCACCCCGAGCAGCTCGGCGATCACCGCCGAGGGGATCGGCAGTGCGAACTCCTGCACCAGGTCGGCGGGTTGGGGCTGGGCGAGCAGCTGGTCGAGGAACCGGTCGACGATCGCGGAGATCCGCGGCCGCAGCGCGTCGATGCTCTTGACCATGAAGTCCCGGGTGAGCATCCGCCGGATCCGGTCGTGGTCGGGCGGGTCCATCCGGAAGAACGGGGTGCGTCCGCCGACGCTGGCCCGGACGGCGGCCGAGACGAAGGGGAAGCCGTCGCGCCGGGCGTCCGCGCTGAACCGGAGGTCGCCGAGGACGGCGCGGACGTCGTCGTACCGGGTGAGCAGCCAGGCCTCGCTGCCGTCGTAGAGGGTGATCCGGGAGGCCGGGGCGGAGTCGCGCAGCACCCGGTACTCGACCGGCGGGGCCAGCGGGTCGCTCCGGTCGGGCGGGAAGGCGATGGCGGGCCGGGCGGGTTCGGCCAGGGGCGATCGGGTCATCGGTGACCTCCGGAGACGGGGGCGGAAGCGGAAGCGGGAACGGGAGCGGGAACGGCGGCGGAGACGGGAGCGGGGGCCGGGACGGGCGCGGGCGCCGGGGCGGTGCGGGACTCCGCGTCCGCCCGGGCGGCGTCCAGGGTGGCCAGGCTGTGCGCGCCGAGCGCGGCCCGCACCCGGCGCTGGGCGTCGGCGGGCGTGGTGCCCGGGCCGAAGGCGGCGGCGAGCCGGTCCGCGCGCAGCGCCACCGTGTGCCGTCCGGTCACCGTGGTGGCGCCGTCCGGGGCGGTGCCGACGATCCACTCGCCGAGGTGCGCGGAGGCGAACGGCGGGACGGTCAGCGGGGTGTAGACGACCCGGTCGGCGAGCACCAGGCGGACGGACGGGACGTCCTGGACCGAGCCGTCGGGGGCCCGGACGCCGGAGACCACGGACTGGACGCCCGGAGCGGTCTCGGTGACGGAGACGGTGGCGATGTGCGACACGGCGCCGGGCCAGTCCCGGACGCGCCGCAGGAAGTCCAGCACCGGCTCGGCGGGTGCGGTGGTGCGGAGGGTGTCCTGGAAGGTGAACACCAGCCCTGGGTCCGCCTCGGCGTGCAGGCGGAACACCTCGGCGACCTCGGCGGCCCCGGCGGTCGGCGGGGCTTCGGGGGAGGGCGGGGCCGCGGCGTCCGCCCCGGCCCCGGCCGGACCGGCGCCCGCCAGCGGCGCTCCGGCGGAGTCCCGGTCGAGCCGCAGGGCGAGGCCGGTCCCGCCGTCCCCCTCCTCAGGGGTGAGCACCCAGTGGCCGGTGACGGTGGCCGGACTGCCCGGGGCCGGCGAGTGCCGGAAGTCCGTCCGCAGGCCGTCCGGTGCGGTGCGGTGCTCGCCCCACCAGTGGGTGATCCGCTCGCCGTCGCGGGTCCACACCTCGACCCGCTCGGTCTCCCCGTCCGGCGTCCGCAGGGCGTACACCACGTGGTCGAGCAGGACGGGCCAGCGTTCGACGGCGCCGAGCAGGGCGCTCAGCTGCTGGGCCGGGGCCCGGACGGTGACGGCCGGTGCACCGGGGGTGGGCGTGCTGGGCATCGCGGGGTCCTCTGTTCGCCGGGGCTGGGGCGGGCCGCCGCCGCGGGTGTGCGGCGGCGGCCGGGTCGCCTCGAACCTCGCAGCCGTCCGTAGAGGGGCGCTGGAACACGGTTGGAGCGGCCCTCGCGGACGGGCCCGCCCGCCGGGGCGGTCAGCTCGCGGCGGTGCGCCGCGGCGGCCGCGGCAGGGTGAGCGTGACCAGGATGCAGAGCGCCAGGATCGCGGCGGCGGAGACGAACGCCCAGGAGAAGCCGGAGGTGAGCGCCGAGGCCAGCTCGGGCGAACCGGCGGCCGGTTCGCCGCCGTCCAGCAGGCTCCGGGTGTGCGCCGACGCGATGCCGGTGAGCACCACCAGGCCGAACGAACCGCCGATCTGGCGGGCCGCGTTGGCGAGTCCGGAGGCGATGCCCGCGTCCGCGCCCGGCACCCCGGAGGTGGCCGTCATGGCGACCGGGGTGAGGGCCAGGCCGATCCCGAGGAACACCAGACTGCCGGGGGCGACCACCCAGAGCAGCACCGAGCCGGTCGCGTCCAGCTGCGCCTGCCAGAGGAAGCCGGCGGCGGAGGCGACCAGCCCGCTGATGATCAGCCAGGGGGCGGGGACCCCGCGGCCGAGCATCCGGGCGGCGGACTTGGCGCCGACCACGGTCGCCACCGTGTGCGGGACGAACACCAGGCCGGTCTCGATCGGCGAGAAGTCGCGGACGTTCTGCAGGTAGATCGAGACGAAGTAGAGCAGCGAGAAGAAGCCCGCCCCGAGCAGGAACATCACCAGGTTGGCGCCGGACCGCTGCCAGACGCCCAACAGCCGCAGCGGGAGCAGCGGTTCGGAGGCGAGCCGGGCCTGGATCAGGACGAACAGGCCGAGCAGCACCAGGCCCGCGACGATCGGCAGCAGGGTGCCGGTGGCGCCCCAGCCGTCCTTGTCGGCCTGCACGATGCCGTAGACCAGGGCGGTCAGGCCGGCCGAGACGGTGACCGCGCCGGGGACGTCCAGCTTCCGCCCGGCGTTGCCGCGGTCGGCGGGCAGCCAGAGCCGGGTGCCGACCACCACGGCGAGGCCGATCGGCAGGTTGACCAGCAGCACCCAGCGCCAGGACAGGTAGTCGGTGAGCAGGCCGCCGGCGATCGCGCCGACCGCGCCGCCGACCGCGCCGACCATCGACCAGGTGGCGATGGCCCTGGTCCGCCGGGGGCCCTCGGTGAAGGTGGTGGTGATGATGGTCAGTGTGCAGGGGGCCAGGACGGCCGCGCCGAGGCCCTGGACGGCGCGTGCCGCGACCAGCACCCCGGCGGACGGCGCCAGGCCGCCGACCACGCTGGCCGCGGTGAAGGCGACCACGCCGACCAGGAACATCCGGCGCCGGCCGAACAGGTCGGCGGCGCGGCCGCCGAGCAGCATGAAGCCGGCCAGGGCGAGGGTGTAGGCGTTGACGACCCACGGCAGGTCGGCGGAGGCGAAGTGCAGCGAGTCGCGGATCGCGGGCAGCGCCACGTTCACGATGGAGACGTCCAGGACGACCATGAACTGGCCGAGGCAGGCGAGTCCGACGATCAGGCTCTCGCGCCGCCGGACCGCCGCGGACGGGCCGGCGGGGGCCTCCCCGGCCTGGGCGTCCTTCTGCGGGGGCGCCTCCGCGGTGGCGGCGGCCCGGGCCGCACCCGGCTCGTTCCCCGGCCCGCCGGACCCGACGGGTTCGCCCGGCCCGCCGGTACCGACCGGCCCGCCGGGGCCGGGCTGTCCGGGGGTGACCGCGGCGTCGGTGGACTGCCCGCTCATGACCGGCCCTCCCGGTAGGCGCGGGCGCCGACGCTGCCGGCCAGCGCGCTCAGACTCTCCGTCAGCAGCGCCACGTCGGCGTCGGCCCAGCCCTCCAGGAGCCCGGCCAGGGCCTGCGAGCGGGCCTGCCAGAGCCGCTCCAGGACGGCCTGGCCCCGGTCGGTGACCTGGACCAGCTGGGCCCGGTGGTCGACCGGGTCGGGCAGCCGGACGATCAGGCCGGCGTCCTCCAGCCGCCGGGTCTGCGGGGTGAGCGAGGAGCGGTCGACCTCCAGCCGTTCGGCGACGGTGGAGAGCCGTACCGGCTGCCAGTGCTCGATCTGGGTGAGCAGCGTGTAGTCGCCGGGTGGGAGCGTCAGTTCGGCCTCGGCGGCGATCCGCCGCTTGGTCGCGGGCGAGAGCAGCCAGCAGCCGATGGTGTTGAGGGCCACGGCGGCCTCGGCGATGGCCCGGTCGGACAGCTCCCGGCGCGTGGCGCCGGGTGACGGTACGGCAGGCGCTTCAGTTGTCATGCCGTCATGCTAGACCGGTTGGTTGGGTAAAACCAACTGAGAAAAGCGTGTGCCGAAGCCGAACTGACGAACGATCAGGCAAGCGTGAGGGCCGAGTTGATCTCGTCCAGCAGCGCCTGCGGGGTCTCCACGCCGTCGAACAGGTCGTCCGGCAGGGCGATCCCGTAGCGGCGGCTGATCACCGACGCGGTCTCCAGCAGCGCCAGCGAGTCGTAGCCGAGATCGGTGAACAGGGTGTCGGCGATGTCCCCGGAGAGGTCGACCTCCTCGTCCTCACCCGCCGCGTCGCGCAGGATCGTCCGCAGGTCGTCGATGGTCAGTGCGCTCATGTCGCTGTCCTCGCTGTCGGTTTCGGTACGGTCGGCACCCCAACGTCGCAGCGGGGTCTGGAACGGCGCTGGAGTCCCCCTGAAGCCGCCCGGGCGCCGCCGGGCCGACCCTCCCCGGCCGCCCCGGGCCCGCCGCCCGGTCAGACCGGCAGCAGCGCCTCCGCCGCCAGCCGGTCCCGGACGGCCGCCGCCGCGGCGGCCTCCCGCCCGTCGTCCCCCGGCCGCGCCGGCAGCAGCGCCACGGCGGCCGAGTCCCCCGACGCCACCGCCCGGTGACGCTTCGCCAGCATGGTGAGGCCCTGCGCCGGGCCCGCCTCCACCAGCAGCCACCGGCCCTCCGCCAGCAGCCCGTCCAGCGCCGGACCGAACAGCACCGGCGCGGCCGGCTGGCCGGCCCAGAACCCCGGGTCCACCGCCGTCGCGGCGTCCAACAGGCCGCCGGTGTAGCCGGAGTGCAGCGCCAGCCGCGGCGGGCGCAGCGCCACCGAGCGCAGCACCGGCAGCCCGAGGGCCGCCGCCGGAGCCACCACCGGACTGTGGAAGGCACTGAGCGTCCGTGCCCGCCGGGTGTTCAGCCCGGCCGCCCGCAGCCGGGCCTCGGCCGCCGCCAGCGGCGCCTCCGCACCGGCCACCACCACCTGCCGGGGGCCGTTGACCGCGCCGACCACCACGCCCTCCCCGAGCAGCCCGGCCACCTGCTCGGGCGCGCCGGCCACCGCCAGCATCCCGCCCGGCGGGGCCGAGGCCAGGTGGTGCACCCGGTCGGCCATCACGGCGGCGGCCTCGGCGAGCGTCAGCACCCCGGCCAGCGCGGCCGCGGCCACCTCGCCGACGCTGTGGCCGAGCAGCGCGTCCGGCCGCACCCCCCAGTCCAGCACCGTCCGGCCGAGCGCCCAGTCCACCGCGAACAGCAGCGGCTGGGCGCGGCGCAGGTCGTCCAGCGGGACGTCCGGCGCGTCCGGCGCCAGCCAGTCGCGGCGGACCGCGCGTCCCTCGGCGCCCCAGAGCGCCAGGACCTCGTCCACCCGGGCCGCGAACCGCGGATCGGCCCGGTACAGGCCGAGCGCCATCCCCGGCTGCTGCGCGCCCTGGCCGGGGAACAGCAGCGCCACCCGCCGCCGTCCCGGCGCCGCCTGCGGGCCCCCGGCCCCGGCCTCCTGCCGCTGCGCAGCGGCCTCCCGGTGTTCCACGGTCATCACGGACCTCCTCGGCGACCCGGCCCGCCCCTGCGGCGGACCGTCACCGGGCCACCGTGCCAAGCCCCGCTGGACCGGCTCTGGACGACGCGTCCAGGCACCCCGCCCACCATGACAGGGCCGCCGGCACCCGCCGGCGGAACCCCGCGACCGAGGAGCAGGCATGCGGTACGACGACCTGTACATCTCCGCCGCGGCGCACCGGCTGCCCGGCCGGGTCGCGGTCGCCGACGCGGTGGCCGCCGGGCTCTGCGACGCCGCGGTGGCCCGGCGCACCGGCCTGCGGGAGATCTCCGTCGCCGACGGCGAGCCGCCCGCCGAGATGGCCGCCGCCGCGGCCCGCGCCGCCCTGCGGGCCTCCGGACACGGACCGCACGACATCGACCTGGTGCTGCACGCCGACGTCTACTACCAGGGCCACGACCTCTGGCCGCCCGCCTCGTACGTGCAGCGGGCCGCCGTCGGCAACCGGTGCCCGGCCGTCGAGGTCCGGCAGATGTCCAACGGCGGCATGGCCGCGCTCGAACTCGCGGCCGGCTACCTGCGCGGGACGGGCGGGACGGCGGCGCTGCTCACCACCGGGGACTGGTTCGGCCCGCCCGGCTTCGACCGCTGGCGCAGCGACCCCGGCACGGTCTACGCGGACGGCGGCACCGCGCTGGTGCTGTCCCGCCGGCCGGGCTTCGCGGCGCTGCGCAGCCTGGCCACCGTCTCCGACCCGGACCTGGAGGGCCTGCACCGGGGCGACGACCCGTTCGGCCAGGCCCCGTTCAGCCACCGGCCGGCCGTCGACCTGGCCGCGCACAAGGACGACTTCGTCGCCGTGCACGGGATCTCGTACTGCGTGAACCGGGTCTCCGCCGGGCAGGAGGAGGCGCTCAAGCGGGCGCTCGCCGACGCGGACACCGAGCTCGCCGAGATCGACTGGTTCGTCCTGCCGCACCTCGGGCTGCGCCGGCTGACCGCCGCCTACCTGCGGCCCTGGGGGGTGGACGCCGCGGTCACCACCTGGTCCTGGGCGCGGACGGTCGGGCACCTGGGCGCGGGCGACCAGTACGCGGGGCTGGCCGAGCTCGCCGCGTCCGGGCGGGTGCGGCCGGGGCAGCGCTGCCTGCTGGCCGGCGTCGGCGCGGGGTTCACCTGGTCGTTCGCGGTGGTCGACGTGCTGGCCGAGGCCCCGGTCCGCGACGCCGCCGCCTGACTCCCCGACTCCCCGGCCGGCCGGTCCGGTCCGCCCGACCCGGGCGGCCGACCGCCCCACCCGCCCCGCGCCACGACCCAGGGCGACACCACAGCGACCACACCACCGAGGGAGAACCGCCATGCCACCCGCCATCGGCCGGCGCGCGCTGCTGGGCGCAGGCGCCGCCCTGGGCTCCGCCGCCGTCCTCGGCCCCGCCGCGGGAACCGCGGCCGCCGCCCCGGAACCCCCGCAGCGGCCCGGCCCGCACCCCGGCGGCCCCGCCACCGTCACCACCGTCACCCCCGACGACCCGCGCTACCCGGAGCTCGTCACCGGCGTCAACCAGCGCTGGGTCGGCACCCCCGGCCGCATCCGCCTGCCGCGGAGCACCGCCGAGGTGGTCACCGCCGTCCGCGAGGCCGTCCGGGCCGGGCAGCGGATCTCGGTGCGCGGCGGCGGCCACAGCCTCGCCGACCTGGTCTACCGGCCCGAGGTGGAGACCGTGATCGACCTCTCCGCCCTCGACCGGGTCGGCTACGACCCCGCCCGCCGGGCCTTCGAGGTCGGGGCCGGCGCGACCCTGCTCAACGTCTACGACACGCTCTACAAGAACTGGGGCGTCACCATCCCCGGCGGCCTCTGCTACTCGGTCGGCGTCGGCGGGCACGTCAGCGGCGGCGGGTTCGGCCTGCTCTCCCGCGCCCACGGCCTGACCGTCGACCACCTGGAGGCGATCGAGGTCGTCGTGGTGGACGCCGACCGCACGGTCCGCCCGGTGATCGCCACCCGCGAGCCCGGCGACCCGGCCCGCGACCTGCTCTGGGCGTACAGCGGCGGGGGCGGCGGCAGCTTCGGCGTGATCACCCGCTACTGGTTCCGCACCCCCGGCCGGACCGGGGACGACCCCGGCCGGCTGCTGGTCGCCCCGCCCCGCGAGGTGCTGATCAGCGCCGTCCCGATCCCCTGGAGCACCCTCACCGAGGCGCGCTTCACCGCCCTGCTGCGCAACGCCGGCGCCTGGCTGGAGGCCCACAGCGGGCCGGACTCCCCGTACACCGCGCTCAGCGGCTCCTTCTCCTTCACCCACCGGTCGAGCGGCCACGTCACCCTGCTCGCCCAGCTCGACGCCGGCGTCCCCGGCGCCCGCGCGCTGCTCGACGCCTACCTGCGCGACCTGCTGGCCGGCACCGGCACCGACCCGGCCGCGCTGCCCCCGCCCAAGCGGCTGCCCTGGCTGCGCGCCACCCGCTACCTCGGCACCGCCTCGGCGATCGGCAACCACCCGGCGGTGCGCGGCGACCACCACTCCGCCTACCTGCTCAAGGGGTTCACCGACGAACAGATCGCCGTGATCCACCGCCACCTGACCGACGACGGCATCGACAACCCCAACGCCATGGTGGTGGTCAACCTGGTGGGCGGGCGGATCGGCGCCGTCGCACCCCGGGACACCGCGGTCGCCCAGCGCGGCGCGATCGCCAAGGCCCTGTTCCAGAGCCTGTGGACCGACCCGGCCGACGACGCCGCCAACACCGGCTGGGCCACCCGGCTCTACCGCGAGGTGTACGCCCGCACCGGCGGCGTCCCGGTGCCGGACGACCGCACCGACGGCTGCTACATCAACTACCCCGACACCGCCCCCGCCGACGACCCGGCCGCCAACACCTCCGGCGTCCCCTGGGCCGAGCTCTACCACGGCGTCAACCTGCCCCGGCTGCGCCGGGTCAAGGCCCGCTGGGACCCGACCGACTTCTTCCACCACCCCCGCTCGATCCGGCTGCCCGCCCCGTGACCGGGGCCGCGCCCGGTGACCGGGCAGCCGCCCGCGCGGGCGCACCGACCAGACCGGCCACCGGCCGGACCGACGACGAACACCGAGGACAACGCATGGACGGACGAGTGGTCATCACCGGGATCGGCACCGTGGTGCCGGGCGCGACGGGGGTGAAGAACTTCTGGGACCTGCTGACCTCCGGGCGGACCGCCACCCGCCGGATCAGCTTCTTCGACCCGGCGCCGTTCCGCTCGCAGATGGCCGGCGAGTGCGACTTCGACCCGGCCGAGCACGGGCTCACCGCCCGCGAGATCCGGCGCACCGACCGGGCCGCCCAACTCGCCGTGGTCGCGGCCCGCGAGGCCGTCGCCGACAGCGGCCTCGACCTCTCCGGCACCGACCCGGGCCGGCTCGGCGTCAGCGTCGGCAGCGCCGTCGGCGCGACCATGGCGCTGGAGGACGAGTACGTGGTGCTCAGCGACACCGGCGACAAGTGGGTGCTGGACAGTGACCACGCCACCCCGCACCTGTACAACTACCTGGTCCCCAGCTCGATCGCGGCGGAGGTCGCCTGGGCGGTCGGCGCCGAGGGGCCGACCGTGCTGATCTCCACCGGCTGCACCTCCGGCCTCGACGCGGTCGGGCACGCCCGCGACCTGATCCGCGACGGCGTCGCCGACGTGGTGATCACCGGCGGCACCGACGCCCCGATCTCACCGCTCGCGGTGGCCTGCTTCGACGCCATCAAGGCCACCAGCCCCCGCAACGACGACCCCGGGCACGCCTCCCGGCCGTTCGACCGCACCCGCAACGGCTTCGTGGTCGCCGAGGGCACCGCCGTCCTCGTCCTGGAGAGCCTGGAGCACGCCCGGCGGCGCGGCGCCCGCGTCTACGCCGAGATCACCGGCCACGCCTCGCGCTGCAACGCGTACCACATGACCGGACTGCGCCCCGACGGCGCCGAGATGGCGCAGGCCATCACCGCCGCCCTCGACGAGGGCCGCACCGACCCGACCGAGGTCGACTACGTCAACGCGCACGGCTCGGGCACCAAGCAGAACGACCGGCACGAGACGGCGGCGTTCAAGACCAGCCTCGGCGAGCACGCCTACCGCACCCCGGTCAGCTCCATCAAGTCGATGATCGGGCACTCGCTGGGGGCGATCGGCGCCATCGAGATCGCCGCCTGCGCCCTGGCGATCGAGCACTCGGTCGTCCCGCCGACCGCCAACCTGCACCAGCCCGACCCGGAACTCGACCTCGACTACGTACCGTTGACCGCCCGCGAGCACCGGGTGGACGTCGCCCTGACGGTCGGCAGCGGCTTCGGCGGCTTCCAGAGCGCGATGGTCCTGCGCCGCCCGCAGGCCGCCGGGAGCGCCCGGTGAGCGCGACGGCGGTGGTGACCGGCCTGTCCGTGGTCGCCCCCAACGGCCTGGGCGCCGAGGAGTACTGGGCGGCGACCCTGGCCGGGCGCAGCGGCATCGGCGAGATCGAGCGGTACGACGCGTCCCGCTACCCGTCCCGCTTCGCCGGCCAGGTCCGCGGCTTCGACCCGGCGGAACACCTGCCCGGGCGGCTCATCCCGCAGACCGACCAGGTCACCCGGTTCGCCCTGGCCGCCGCCGACTGGGCGGTCGAGGACGCGGGCGTGGACCTCGGCAGCCTGGACCCGCTGGAGGTCGGAGTGGCGACCGCCAACGCCTCCGGCGGCTTCGAGTTCACCCAGCACGAGGTGCAGAAGCTGTGGACGCTCGGCCCGCAGCACGTCAGCGCCTACCAGTGCTTCGCCTGGTTCTACGCCGTCAACACCGGCCAGATCTCGATCCGGAACAACCTGCGCGGGGCGAGCAGCGCCCTGGTCGCCGAGCAGGCGGCCGGCCTCGACGCGCTCGGCCACGCCCGCCGGCTGCTCCGCAAGGGCGTCCGGCTGGTGGTCGCCGGGGGCGTCGAGGCACCGCTCAACCCGTACGCGCTGGTCTCGCAGATCTCGCACGGTCTGCTGAGCCGGGCCCGCAGCGCCGAGACGGCCTACCGGCCGTTCGACCCGGAGGCCGACGGCTACGTGCCCGGCGAGGGCGGCGCGCTGCTGGTCGTCGAGTCGGCGGACTCCGCCGAGGGGCGCGGCGCGCGGCAGCGCTACGGCGAGATCGTCGGCTACGCCTCCGGCTTCGACCCGCGCCCCGGCTCGGGCCGCCCGCCGGCGCTCCGCCGGGTGGTCGAACTCGCCCTGGCGGACGCCGGGGTGAGGCCGGACGAGGTGGACGTGGTGTTCGCCGACGCGGCCGGCGTCCCGGAGGCCGACCGGGCGGAGGCCGAGGTGCTGGCCGAGGTGTTCGGTCCGCGCGGCGTGCCGGTCACGGCGCCCAAGACGATGACCGGACGGCTGCTCGCGGGCGGACCGCCGGTCGACGTGGTCGCCGCCCTGCTCGCCCTGCGCGACCAGGTGGTGCCGCCGACGGTCGGCACCACGGTGCCCGACGACCTGCCGATCGACCTGGTCACCGGCGCCCCGCGGGAGGCCGTGCTGCGCACCGCGCTGATCCTGGCGCGCGGCTTCGGCGGCTTCAACTCCGCCCTCGTCGTGCGGCGTTGAGTGGCGGCACGCCGCCACCGCCGCTCTCCGTCCGGGGCCCGGTGCCCCGCCGTCCCGCCCTCCACCCCGATCCCGCTCCCGCTCCCTCTCCCTCTCCCTCTCCCGATCCAGCTCCCTCTCCCGATCCCCTCGTCCGAACCGCCCGCCCGCAGAACCATCCGACAGGAGTCCCGATGCGCTTCGGCATCACCTTCTTCCCGACCGTCGGCCCGCAGCAGCGGGCCGCCGCCGACTACTACGACGACGCGGTGCGGATCGCCGTGCTCGCCGACGGGCTCGGCTACCACCACGTCAAGACGGTCGAGCACTACTTCTTCGCGTACGGCGGCTACAGCCCCGACCCGGTCCCGCTGCTGACCGCCATCGCCCGGGCCACCTCCCGCATCCGGGTGGCCACCGGCGCGGTGATCCCCGCGTTCAGCCACCCGGTCCAGCTGGCCGGGCGGCTCGCCGTCCTGGACAACCTCAGCCGGGGCCGGCTCGACGTCGGCTTCGGACGGGCCTTCCTGCCCGACGAGTTCGCCGCCTTCGAGGTGCCGCTGGACGAGAGCCGGGCCCGGTTCGACGAGGGCTCGCGCGCCGTCGAACGGCTCTGGGCGGAGGAGGACGTGGTCTGGGAGGGGCGGTTCCACCGCTTCGGCCCGGTCACCCTGCTGCCCCGGCCCTACCAGCGGCCGCACCCGCCGATCTTCGTCGCCTCCGCGACCAGCCCCGCCTCCGCCCGTGCGGCCGGGCTGGCCGGGCGCGGCCTCCAGGGCGTCCCGGCGATCGCGGGCCGGCAGGGCTTCCAGGAGATCCTGGCCGCTTATCGGGAGGGCTGGGTCGAGGGCGGCCGGGAGGCCGGCCAGGAGCAGGTGCAGGTCAGCTTCGGCCTCTTCCTGGACGAGGACGGCGAGGAGGCCCGCAGGCTCGGCCGCTACGACGAGGAGCAGTACAGCGAGCGGATCGCCGAGGCCACCCGGGCCTGGGGCACGGCGCGCAGCGCCGACTACCCCGGCTACGAGAAGCTGGAGGAGGCCGGCAAGCTGCTCCACTTCGACCGCCGGCTGAAGGAGAACCTGATCCTGGCCGGGAACCCGGACGAGGTGACCGCCCAACTGCACGAGGTCGTCGAGTCGTTCGGCGACGACATCACCGTCAGCCTCACCGTGCACTCGGGCAACCTGCCGGCCGAGGCGGCGGAGCGGGCCCTGCGCCTGTTCGCGGAGCGGGTCGCGCCCGCGTTCGCGCGATGAGCACCGGGGGCGGTCCGGGCGGCGGCGGGGAGACGTGGCCGGTGTTCGGCACGGACCGGTCGGCCGGCGGAGGCGCCGGCGGAGGCGCCGACGGGGAGGCGGACCGGGGGCACGAGCAGGTGGTCTACTGCCAGGACCGGGCCAGCGGACTGCGGGCGATCATCGCGGTGCACTCCACCGCGCTCGGTCCGGCCCTCGGCGGCACCCGGTTCCGCGTCTACCGGGACGAGCGGAGCGCGCTGCACGACGTGCTGCGGCTGTCCCGCGGCATGTCGTACAAGAACGCCCTGGCCGGACTCGACCTCGGCGGCGGCAAGGCGGTGATCGTCGGCGACCCGGGGGTGCTCCGCTCGGAGGCGCTGCTGCGCGCCTACGGCCGGTTCGTCGAGTCGCTCGCGGGCCGCTACATCACCGCCTGCGACGTCGGCACCACCAGCGCCGACATGGACGTGGTGGCCCGGGAGAGCCGCTACGTGACCGGCCGGACGGTCGAGCACGGCGGCTCCGGGGACTCCGGGGTGCTGACCGCGCTCGGTGTGCTCCAGGGCCTGCTGGCGGCCGCCGAGGAGGCTTGGGGCGGCGACGACCTGACCGGCCGTCGGATCGGCGTCGAGGGCGCCGGCAAGGTCGGCCGCCGGCTGGTCGCCCACCTGGTCGAGCACGGCGCGACCGTGGTGGTGCACGACACCGACCCGGCGGCGGCCGAACGGGCCCGCCACCGGCTGCCCGAACGGTCCGTGGAGGTGGTGGCGGATCGCGCCGCCTTCCTCGCCGCCGGTCTCGACGTCTACGCGCCGTGCGCGCTCGGCGGCACCCTCACCGAGGACCTGGCGCACACCCTGGAGGCCGGGATCGTCTGCGGCGGTGCCAACAACCAGCTGGCCTCGCCGAAGGTGGACCGGATCCTCGCCGACCGCCGCATCCTGTACGCGCCGGACTACCTGGTCAACGCCGGCGGGGTGATCCAGGTCGCGGACGAGTACGGCGGCTACGACGAGGCGCGGGCCCGGGCCCGGGCGCTCGGCATCCGGGACACCGCCCGCGCGGTGTTCCGGGAGGCCCGGGAGCAGGGCGTCACCCCGGCCGCGGCGGCCGACCGGCTGGCCGAGCGGCGGATCGCCGAGGTCGGCGCGGTACGGCGGATCCGGCTCTGAACACGCCCGGACGCCGGGGCCCGTGGCGGCCCCGGCGCCCGGGCGCACCGGTTCCCCGGGCGTCACACCCGTGAACACGGCGGTGCCCCGGCCCTCCTCGGGCCGGGGCACCGCCGCGGTCGCGTCCGCCGCCCGTCGGCGGCGCCGGTCAGTAGTTGCCCAGTCCGCCGCAGACGTTGATCGCCTGCGCGGTGATCGACGCCGCGGCGTCGGTGGTCAGGTACCCGACCAGCCCGGCGACCTCCTCGGCCGTCGTGTAGCGCCCCAGCGGGATGCGCTCCTCGAACCGGCCCAGCACGTCCTGCTCGTCGGTGCCCCAGAGGTCGGCGTAACCGGCCCGCACCCGGACGGCCATCGGCGTCTCCACGAAGCCGGGGCAGACCGCGTTGACCGTCACGCCGGTGCGGGCCAGCTCCAGGCCGAGCGCCTTGGTGAAGCCCACCACGCCGTGCTTGGACGCCGAGTACGGGGCGGCCAGCACGACGCCCTGCTTCCCGGCGGTGGAGGCGATGTTGATCACCCGCCCCCAGGGGCGCTCGGCCAGTCCGCCGGCCGCCAGCACCTCCCGGGTGACCCGGAAGACGCTGTGCAGGTTGGTGTCGATGATGTCGAACCAGGTCTCGTCGGTCAGTCCGGCGGTCGGGCCGCCGCCGCTCCGACCGGCGTTGTTGACCAGGATGTCGACCGGCCCGAACCGCTCGGTCGCGGCGGCGACCAGCCGGCGGACGTCCCCGGCCTCGCGGACGTCGGCGGCGAGACCGTCCGCCTGGTGGCCCTCGGCGCGCAGCTTCTCCACCGTCTGCTCCACCGCCTCGGCCGTCCGCGCGGTCAGGAAGACCCGGTGCCCCAGGCCGGCCAGCGTGGTCGCCGTGGCCAGTCCGATGCCGCTGGTGGCCCCGGTGACCAGGGCGTTGCGTGACTGAAGTTCCGTCATGCCCGATGTCCCTTCCGCTCGTTGTCCCGGCAGCCGGGTGCCCCCGGGTCGGGGGTGGCGCCGCGTCGAGCAGGCTCGCAGCCGCGACTGGAGGGGCGCTCCAGAACGGCTCCGGCGTGCGGCCCGGCACCCGTCCGTGACCGGTCCGTGCGCCGCTCCGAGGCCCGTCCGCGGCCCGTCCGCGCGCCGCCACGAGGCCCGTTCGCGACCCGCGGGGCGGCGTCCGGGGGCGCCGCGGCCGGTCCCCGTGTGACGGCCGTGTGACGGCTGTACGAACGCCGGCCGGTCGCCGGCCCGGTGCCTGCTAGGGTCGCGCCGGAGCGGGCCGGCCGCACGCCCAAGGGCAGGAGAGACATGGACAGTTACCCGGATCACCAGGACCGCGGCGGCCCGTCCGCCGCCGACGCGGGCCGCCCGTCGGGCCCGTCCGGCGCCCCGCCCGCCGCCGCCGGGGAGGAGCCCGGCGAGCTGCTCTCCGTCCGCGGGCTGCGCGTGGTCTACCGGGGCGGCCGACGCGGGCCGGTCACGGCGGTGGACGGCGTCGACCTCGACGTGCGGCGCGGCGAAACCGTCGCCGTGGTGGGGGAGTCGGGCTCCGGCAAGAGCACCACCGCGCTCGCGGTCACCCGCCTGCTGCCCGCCGCCGCCCGCGTCGAGGGCGGCACGGTCCGCTTCGCCGGACGCGACCTGGCGGCGCTCCGGGAGTCCGAACTGCGCACCCTGCGCGGCCGGTCGATCGGCTTCGTCCCGCAGGACCCGGCGGTCGCGCTCAACCCGCTGCGACGGGTGGGGGGCCAGGTCGCCGAGGTGCTGCGGATCCACGGCCTGGCCAGGGGCCAGGAGGCCTGGGACCGGGCGGTCGAGGCACTGACCCTGGCCGGCCTCCCGGACGCCGGTCTGCGGGCGCGGCAGTACCCGCACCAGCTGTCCGGCGGCATGCGGCAGCGGGTGCTGATCGCGATGGCCTTCGTCGCAGGCCCCGAGCTGATCGTCGCGGACGAGCCGACCAGCGCCCTCGACGTCACCGTGCAGCGCCAGGTCCTCGACCACCTGGAGGAGTTGACCGGCACGCTGGGCATCTCGCTGCTGCTGATCACCCACGACCTCGGGGTGGCGGCGGACCGGGCCGACCGGGTGGTGGTGATGACCGGCGGCCGGGTCGTCGAGTCCGGCCCCGCCCGGCAGGTCCTGGAGCAGCCCGGGCACCCGTACACCCGGCAGCTGACGGCGGCCGTCCCCGGTCGGGCGAAGGTCCTCCGGCGTCCGGCCGCGGCCCCGGCCGCCCGGTCGTCCGCGGGTGCGCCGCCGCTCCTCGAAGTCGCCGGCCTGGTCAAGGACTTCGACCTGCCACGGGGCGCCGGCCCGGTCCGCACGCTGCGTGCGGTGGACGGCGTGGAGTTCACCCTGGACCGGGGCGAGGCGCTCGCCCTGGTCGGCGAGTCCGGCTCCGGGAAGTCCACCACGGCCCGGCTGGTGCTGCGCCTGGAGAAGCCCACGGCGGGCCGGGTCCGCTTCGACGGCGCCGACCTCGCGGAGCTGCCGGGCGCCGAACTGCGCCGTCTGCGCCGCCGGTTGCAGACCGTGCAGCAGAACCCCTTCGCCTCGCTGGACCCGCGGTTCACCGTCCGCCGGATCGTGGAGGAGCCGCTGCGGGCCTTCCGGGTCGGCGGCCGGGCCGAACGGCTCGCCCGGGCGGCCGAGTTGCTCGACCTCGTGGCGCTGCCCCGGGACTTCCTGGAGCGTCGGCCGGCCGAGCTGTCCGGTGGCCAGCGGCAGCGGGTGGCCATCGCCAGGGCCCTCGCCCTCCAGCCCGAACTGCTGGTCTGCGACGAGCCGGTGTCCGCCCTCGACGTCTCGGTGCAGGCGCAGATCCTCGACCTGCTGGACGGCCTGCGGGCCGAGCTGGGGATCGCCTACCTGTTCATCACCCACGACCTGGCCGTCGCCCGGCAGCTCTGCGACCGGGTCGCGGTGATGCGCGCCGGCCGCCTGCTGGAGACCGGCCCGACCGAGCGGGTCTTCGAGGAGCCCGAGCACCCGTACACCCGCGAGCTGCTCGCCGCGGTGCCGGGCGGCCGCGGGCGCTGAGCGGTCGGGGCCCCGGGCCCGGCCCCACCACGGGGTCGGGCCCGGGGCCCGCGCCCGCGTCCGTTCAGCGAAGCAGCAGGTCGTCCCGGCGGACGACCCGTTCGGCGGTCAGCCACCGCCCGTCCCGCCGCACCAGCACGTCCTCGACGACGCAGCTGGGGTCCCAGGCGACCGCCCCGTCCTTCCCGGTGACGCTGACGATCGCGTAGTAGCGCGCCCGCACCGCGTCGCCGTCCGCCGCACCCCCCTCGGAGTCCGGTACGGCGCCCTCCTCCGCCGGTTCGACCAGCAGCTGCGAGAACCAGTGCCGGTGGACGGCCCCGGCCCGCCGCTCCGCGACCCGGCGGACGGCCGCCGCGATCGCCTCCGGCCCGACCAGGACCTCGCCGCTGGACACGTGGCTGAACGAGGCCCCGGCGGTGAACGTCGCCGCGAAGCCGTCCGCGTCGAAGCCGTCCAACTGCCAGGCCTGCCGGGCGTAGAGCTCCAGGATCTCGGTGTAGCGCAGGGCCGCGTCCGTCCGGCCGCCGGATCCGGTCCTGACCTCGGTCTGCGGGTGCGTGGTGGGTGCCACGGTGGTGCCTCCGTCCCGTGCCGCGTACCGCCGGGCGCGGTCCGCCGTCGCCACCGACCGTCGCAGAGCGTTCTGGAGGTCCGGTCCAACCGTCCTGGACCGGACCTCCAGGGCGGCTGCACCGTGCGCTGCGAGGCTGGCCGCACCCGCCGGGCTGCTGCCGCCAGCCCCTCCGCCGCCGACCGGGAGTCCCGATGACCACCGCGCCGTCCGCCCGCCCCACCGGATCCGACCGCCGCGAGACGCCGACCCCGGCCCCGGTCCTGGCGGAGCTGGCCGCCGGCGTCTACGCGCACGTCCAGCCGGACGGCGGCTGGTGCCTCAACAACGCGGGGATCGTGGTCTCCGAGGGCGAGACGCTGGTGGTCGACACCGCCGCCACCGAGCGCCGGACCGCGCTGCTGCGCGACTCGATCGCGCAGGTCGCGCCCGGTGAGCCCGGTCTGCTGGTCAACACCCACCACCACAGCGACCACACCTTCGGCAACGTGCTGTTCGACCCGCGCACGGTGGTCGTCGCGCACCGGGAGACCCGGGTGCAGGCGGAGCTCGCCGGTCTCGGCCTCCAAGGCCTCTTCCCGCAGGTCGAGTGGGGCGCGGTCGGCGTCCGGCTGCCCGCCCTCACCTACCGGGACGCGCTCACCCTGCACGTCGGCGGACTGCGGGTGGAGCTGTTCCACCCGGGGCCCGCGCACACCACCAACGACACCGTGGTCTGGCTCCCCGAGCGCCGGGTGCTGTTCGCCGGGGACCTGGTGATGTCGGGTGTCACGCCGTACGTGCTGATGGGCTCGGTCGCCGGCTCGCTGGCCGCACTGGAACGGCTGGCGGCGCTCAGGCCGGAGGTGGTGGTGCCGGGCCACGGGCCGGTCGGCGGACCGGAGCTGATCGAGCGGAACATCGCCTACCTCCGCTGGGTGCAGGGCTTGGCGGTGGAGGCGGCGGAGGCGGGGCTGACCGCGCTGGCGGCGGCCCGGGAGGCGTCGGCCGGACCGTTCGCCGGCCTGCTGGACGCCGAGCGGCTGGTCTCCAACCTGCACCGGGCCGCCGCCGAACTCGCGGGCGCGGCCCCGGGCGCCCCGATCGACGTGCTGGCGTCGTTCCGGGAGATGGTCGAGCACCTCGGCGGCCTGCCCGCCTGCCACGCCTGACCCGGCCCGACGGCTAGGACGTGGGGTGGGCCCCGACGGCGTCGCGGATCTGGGTGCCGAGGCCGCCGTTGACGCGGGCGCAGTTGGCGCAGCAGAAGAACATGCCGGCCACCTCGACGCCGTGGCCGACGATCCTGACCTGGCACTGCTCGCAGCGCGGGGCCAGCTTCTCCATCGCGCACTCGAAGCTGTCGAAGGTGTAGACGTCGCCGGTGACGGTCTTGATCTCGAAGGCGAGCCAGTAGTCGTTGCCGCAGGTGACGCAGGTGGCCATGGTGGCGCACTCCCTTCCGGAGCGGGGCTGACCGGCCGGGCCGGTGCCCGGTCCTCCCAGTCTCGGAGCCCCCTCGGGGAGCGGCCACCCGGCGCACCCGGTCAGGCGGCCGGGCGGTCGGGCGGCCGGGTGGTCGGGCGGCCGGGTGGTCGCGTTCCGCGCCGGGCCCGGTCAGACCGGCCGGGCGGAGAGCTCCTCCAGGGCACGGACGGCGCGGTCGGCGTCGTCGGCGGCGACGAAGAGGTGGTCGTGGTGGAAGCCGGCCACCACGTTGCAGCTGATCCCCTCCTCGGCGAGCCGGCCGGCCACCGCGGCGGTGAGGCCGACGGCCTCCAGCGCGGAGTGGATCCGCAGGGTGATCCACGCGGCCACGTACTCGTAGCGCAGGCCCAAAGCGTCGGCCTCCTCCTGGGCCACCACCACCGTCACCCCTTCGGGTTCGGCGACGGTGACCACCGGCCGCATGCCGGCGGGCACCTTGGCGGGCAGCGTGCAGTACACGTACCGCCCGGGGTTGAGCTGCGGGTGCATCCCGCGCAGCAGTGTCGCGAGGTCTCGTTCTCCGGCCATGCCCGTCACGGTAGTGGCTCCGCCGCAGGTCGAGGCCGTACCGGCGGGGCATGTCGGCCGGGCATGTCGGCGGACCGGCCGCCGGTGTCCGGTGGCGGGCGCCCCGGACCGATCGCCGTCGGAGCCGGACCGCGCGGCGGACTTCTCCGCGTCCCCGCTCGGACCGGTCAGCGGCGCACCCGGTAGCGCAGGTGAAGCACCCGGTCGCCCTGGACCACCACGTCAGGACCCTCCAGCAGGTGCTGCGCGTGGACCGGTCCGAAGAAGCGCTTGCCGGACCCGAACACGACGGGGACGACGTCCATGCGCACCTCGTCGACCAGGCCCGCGGCAAGCACCTGGCCACCGACGTCGCCCGCGGCGACCTCGACGACGCGGTCACCGGCGAGCTCCTGCGCCTTGGCCGCGGCCGCCTCGACGCCGTCGACGAAGTGGAACGGCGCCTCGGGGTCCCAGCCCTCGGGCGCCGGCCGGTGCGTCACGACGACCACGTGGTCGATTCCGCCCGGGGGCTTCCCGTCCCAGCCGTCCGTCATGTCGAAGACGTGGCGGCCGACGATCGTGGCCCCGATCCCGTCCCAGTACGGCCGGGTGTAGTCGTAGGACGTCTGCGACACCTTCAGCGCGCCGCTCTCGTCCAACGGGACGTCACCGCTGGACAGCCAGTCGAACAGCGGTCCGGGCTGGTCGTTCTCGTCCGCGACGAAGCCGTCCACCGACACCGAGCCGTACATGACCACCTTGCCCACGGGCCTCTCCTCTGCTTCGGGGTGCCCCAAACTAGCGCGCCGCGAGCCGTCGTTCCTCCCCCTGCTCCTTTCGGCCCACGTCGGCTCGACCCCGGGTGGGCCACGGCCCCCGGGACCTGGCCTGCAGCGGACCGACGCCGCCGGCAGTCGGTCCGGGCCGCCCGTCACAGGCCGGCCGAGGTGTATCGGAAGCGTTGACGGTCGACAGTCAGCGATATATCGTCGAGTTATCGAGACAGTAACTCGACTGCCTCGAACGATCGTCTGTGCGGCCGCGTTCCCGCGGCCGGAAACGGGAGGTGGGTGCCATGCGTCCAGGACGATTCCGTGAAGAGGGCCCCTGGGGCGGACGCCGCCGGGGTCCGGAGTTCGTCGGCATGCCCGGCGAGTGTTTCGAGGGCCGCGGGGCGTTCGGCCCGTTCGGGCCGCCGTTCGGCGGCGGACCCGGCCGGCTGCCCGGCCCGCCGTGGGCCCGCGGCTTCGGCGGCCCCGGTGGGCCCGGCGGCTTCGGGCCGCGCGGCCGGCGCGGCCGGGCACGGCGCGGGGACGTGCGTGCCTCGCTGCTGGCGCTGCTCAAGGAGCGGCCGATGCACGGCTACGAGATGATCGCCGAGATCGCCGAGCGGTCCGGCGGGGCCTGGCGGCCCAGCCCGGGCTCGGTCTACCCGACCCTCCAGCTGCTGGAGGAGGAGGGCCTGATCACGGCGGAGGAGGTCGGCGGCAAGCGGCTGGTCTCGCTCACCGAGGCGGGCCGGGCCGAGGCCGACGCCGGGCCGGACGAGCCGTGGGCCGAGGCCGGCCAGGACGTCGACTGGGCCGCGGTCCAGGAGGTCGGCCAGGCGCTCGGCGCGGTGGAGCAGGCCGTCCGGCAGGTCATGGCGACCGGCACGGAGGCGCAGCGGGCCAAGGGCCTGGCGGTGCTGACCGAGGCCCGGAAGAAGCTGTACCTGATCCTGGCCGAGGACGACTGACCGGGGACGACTGACCGGGACGACTGGCCGAGGGCGGCCGACCGGGGACGACCGACCGCGGGCGACCGCGGAGGGCCGTCCCCGGAGCGGCCGCGGTGGACGGTGCGGCCGCTCGCGGCCCGGAACGCCCAGGGGGCGGGAAGGGCGACGGGGGCACGCGGGGGGCACGGGACGCGGGAAGGGCTCAGGTCCGGATGGCGAACAGTGCCACGCAGGCGAGCAGCAGCACCGTCCAGCCGAGCCAGAGCCAGCCGTTGGAGCCGAGCGCCGCGCTGTAGGCGCTGATCAGCACCAGCAGCCCGACGGTGACGCCGGCCACCTGCCGGTTGTGGAGCGCCACCGACTGGGCGCGGGTCCTGGGGTGCCGTGCGGTCCTCGCCATCGCCGTCCTCCCGCCAGGGGGCGGCCGTCACCCGGAAGCGCGGGCGGTGGCCGCCTCGTCGTACTCGTAGCGCCAGAACCAGCGGGTGCCCCGCTGCTGCTTGGCCCGGACGTACACCAGTGTGCGCGCCGGAGCGTCCCCGTGCGAGGGGACCGGCACGGTGTACTTCTTGGGCACGCCGTACATCGGCCCCAGCGGGATGGGGAGGATCCGGCCGTCCAGGGGGCCGCCGACGAATTCGGTGTCCGCACTCTTCACCCCACCAGGGTCTCATCCCGCCGCAGGTGGCGGAGGGCGAAGGGGGGCCGGGCGGAGGTGCTGTGACGGCCGGGTGCCGGGAGTGTGACCGGAGAGGCACCGCCCCCGGTCAACCGGAGGCTCCGCGCACCCTTATCCTTCCTGTTACGCCCTCGGGGTCCACCCGGGTCAGCGGGCCCGTACGGGCCGGGCGAGGCGCACTTGACCGCGCCCGCCGGGCCGCTGAGCCGCAGCCGCCGTGCTGCCCTGACTCCGTACCGTGACCCCGGCGTCGGCCGCCCGGCAACCCCGGCTCCGGCCGGCAGGGCGCGGGACTGCAGGGCCGAGCACCACCCGGGAAGCAGCGGGGGGCGCCGTGCGTTGCGTCGGAGTGGTACGTCGAACGCTGTGTCACACCAGGCACGGCGACGCGCGGAAGGGGCCCGATGGAATCCGGCAGCAGGTGGACGACCTGGTGGCAGAAGCGTGACCGTGAGCGGGCCCGGGGGGCGGACACGGACAGTCCCGCCGCCAGACTGGACCAGCTGCTCGGCGCCGTCCGCGCCGGCTTCCCGCTCGCCCCCGCCGCGCACCCGGCCGGCTACCGATGTTCCTGTGACCGGGTCGCCTGCCCGGCACCCGCCCAGCACCCGGTCTCGTTCGCCTGGCAGACCCAGGCCACCACCGACCCGGAGCAGCTCGCCCGCTGGCTCTCCCGCGACCCGCAGGCCAACTTCGTCACCGCCACCGGCCGCGCGCACGACGTCCTGGACGTTCCCACCGAGGCCGGACGGCTCGCCCTGGAGCGGCTCACCGCGCTCGGCGTCGAGCTCCCGGTGGCCGCCGTCGGCGAGGACCGCTACCTGTTCTTCACCGCCACCCGGGGCACCCCGGTGGACGAGGACGAGTGGTGGCCGAGCGCCCTGGACTCCACGCCGGACACCATGTCCGAGCACCCCGGCCTGCGCTGGCACTGCCGCGGCTCCTACACCCTGCTGCCGCCGGCCGCGCTGCCGGACGGCTCCGAGGTGCGGTGGCTGCGCGGGCCCGAACAGCCGCTGCCGGACCCGCTGCGCGTCCTGGACGTGCTGACCGACGCCTGTACCGAGGTGGGCGCGGTCGCCGAGGAGCAGTGGCTGATCGGTTAGGGCCCGCCTCCGGAGCCCCGCCCGGCCCGCCTCCGGAGCCCCGCCCGGCCCGCCGTGCCGAGCCCCGTGGGCCCGGCACGGACGGGGGCTGCCGCGCTACGGCAGGGTGAGGACCTCCGCGCCGTCCGCCGTGACGACCAGGGTGTGCTCGAACTGGGCGGTCCGCTTGCGGTCCTTGGTGACGACGGTCCAGCCGTCCGGCCAGATCTCGTAGTCGTAGGTGCCGAGGGTGAGCATCGGCTCGATGGTGAAGGTCATCCCCGGCTTGATCAGCTCGGTGGCCCGCTCGCTGTCGTAGTGCGGGACGATCAGGCCGGAGTGGAACGACGTGTTGATCCCGTGGCCGGTGAAGTCCCGCACCACGCCGTAGTCGAAGCGCTTGGCGTAGGACTCGATGACCCGGCCGATCACGTTGATCCGGCGGCCGGGCTTGACCGCCTTGATCGCGCGGTCGAGCGACTCCCGGGTCCGCTCGACCAGCAGCCGGGACTCCTCGTCCACGTCGCCGCAGAGGTAGGTGGCGTTGAGGTCGCCGTGCACGCCGTGGATGTACGCGGTGGCGTCGATGTTGACGATGTCCCCGTCCTGGAGGACCGTCGAGTCCGGGATGCCGTGGCAGATCACCTCGTTGATCGAGGTGCAGATCGACTTGGGGAAGCCCCGGTAGCCCAGGTCGGACGGGTAGGCCCCGTGGTCGCACATGTACGTGTGGGCGACGGCGTCCAGCGCGTCGGTGGTGACGCCGGGCGCGATCAGCTTCGCGGCCTCGGCCATCGCCTGCGCGGCGATCCGGCCGGCGATCCGCATCTTCTCGATCGTCTCGGCGGTCTGCACCTCGGGCCCGGTGTACGGCGTCGGGGCGGGCTTCCCGACGTACTCGGGGCGCGCGATGTTCGCCGGGACCTTGCGGGTGGGGGACTGGATGCCGGGTACGAGAGCCATGGCCGCGAGTCTATGGCAGCGCCTGTCGCCGGGTGTGCGGATGGAGTCCGGCCGGGGAATGATCAGGACGACGCAGCCGTCGAACGGGAAGTGACCGCCATGCCCTTGGGATTCCACCGCAACCGGCCGACCGGCAAGCCCGGTGAGTGGTTCTACTGCATCAAGCACGGCAAGGTCGAGGAGGGGCCGGAGTGCCCGGCCAAGGACCGCCTCGGCCCGTACGCCACCCCCGAGGAGGCGGCGCACGCGCTGGAGACCGCCGAGCTCCGCAACCGCGAGTGGGCGAACGACCCGCGCTGGTCCGACCGGCCCGCGGGCGAGGGCAAGGAGTAGTCGCCGCCCCGGCCGGTCGGCCGGCGGCGCCCGCGTCCGGCGTCCACGGCGGCTCGGGCCCGCCCGGCGGGTGGTACGGGACGGTGATCGCGAGCACGACGACGTGCCGCCCGGCCCCGAAGGCCTGCTGGAGGGTCCTGCCGGGCGGCGGGGCCGCGCGGTGGTGGGCAGGGGCTCAAGGGACTCCGGGTGTTCCGGACGGTCGGGCACCCCGGGCCCCGGGCTCTGGACGCCTCCGCCCGCTACCGCCCGGCGTCCTCGCGCTCCCGGTCGGCCGCCTCGCGGAGGACCTCGGCCCGCTCGGCCTCCTCGCGCAGGGCGGCGGCCTTCTCGTGCTCGGCGCGGACGGCGGCCGCGTTCGGGTCGGTGCGGTCGTCGTAGCCGAGCAGGCTGGGCAGGGCGGTGGCGAGCGCGACCACGCCCACCACGCAGGCGACGCCGCCGGCCCAGACCGAGGCGCGGACGCCGACCAGGCCGGCCATGCCGCCGGCCCGGACCTGGCCGAGCTGCGGACCGACCGAGTAGCTGAGCAGTTCCACGCCGGCCATCCGGCCGCGCACCTCGTCCGGGATGGACTGGTTCCACATGGTGGAGCGCGCGATGCCGCTGATCTGGTCGGCGCCGCCGGCCAGGGCGAGGCAGAGCAGCACCAGCCAGATCGAGCCGGAGAACCCGGCGAGCGTGATCGCCGCGCCCCAGCCGAGGGCGGCCAGCACCAGCATCCGGCCGTGCCGGTGGATCCGGGACGTCCAGCCGCTGGTGACCGAGACGGCCAGGGCGCCGACCGCCGTGGCGCCGTACATCAGGCCGAGCGCCCAGTCGGCGGCCAGTTCGGAGGCGAGGAACGGGAAGATCGCCACCGGGAACGCGAACAGCATGGCGACCAGGTCGATGGCGTAGGTGCCCAGCAGGTCCTTCCGGCTCCAGGCGTACTTCACGCCGGTGAGCACCGCCCGCACGGACGGCTTCTCGGCGCCGGTGGGCGGCGGCACGGCCCGGATCCTGGCGAGCAGCAGCAGCGAGGCGCCGAAGGTGAGCACGTCCAGCGCGTACGCGGTCTGCACGCCGGCGAACGCCACGATGACCCCGGCCAGCGCCGGGCCGGCCACCGAACCGACGTTGCGGTAGAGGGAGTTGAGCGCGAAGGCGGCCGTCAGCTGGTCGTGCGGGACGATCCGCGGGGTGAGCGAGTCCAGGGCCGGGCGCTGCAGGCCGTCGGCGGCGGCGACCAGCGCGGCCACCAGGTAGATCGGCCACAGCACGGGCGTCGGCAGCAGCGCGTTGAGCAGCAGCAGGGCGCTGAGCAGCCCGAGTCCGGCCTCGGCGAAGAGCACCAGCCGGCGGCGGTCCAGGGCGTCGGCGAGGGCGCCGCCCCAGAGTCCGAAGACGATCAGCGGGACCAGCTCGAAGGCGCCGATCAGGCCGACCGCGAAGTAGGAGTCGGTGAGCTCCTTGATCTGCACCGGCAGGGCGACGTACGTCAGGAAGCTGCCCAGGCTGGTCACACAGCCGGAGAACCAGAGCAGCCGGAAGTCCCGGGAGGAACGCCAGGGGGCGAGATCGGGGGCGACCGAGCGCAGCAGGGAGCGCACCCGACCGGTCGGGGGATGGTCGGAGTCGTTCACGAGTGACCATCCTCGGAGGGCGCCGCACCGGGCCGCAACAGGTTTTCGGCCCGGCCCCCGCGGGCGGCACCGCTCACCAGCGGCTGATCGCGGGCCCCTCCGTGAGCCGGCCGGCGAGTGCGGCCAGCCGGTCGAGGGCCGAGCGCCGGGCCGGGGCCTCTCCGGCGGCGGCGCTGACCAGGTGCTGGGCCAGGTCGAACGGCTCCTCCGCGGCGGTGCCGACGGACAGCCGCCCGTGCGCCAGACCGGCGAGGTCGGCCAGGCCGTCACCGCCCGCCCCGTCCGTCCGGCCCACCGCGCCCGCCCCGTCCGTCCGGCCCGGCCCGAGCCGCCCACCGGGCCCACCGCGCTTACCGGGCCCACCGCGCCCGCCCGTTCCGCCCCCGCCCGCACCGCCGCACTCGGCGCCGTCCAGCGCCAGCACCGTCGCGCCGTTCCGGCGGGCGTCGTGCACCCGCTCCAGCAGCGGTACGCCGGCCGACGTCGGGGCGACCACCAGGACGGTGACCCCGCGCCCGGCCTCGGTCAGCCGCCGCAGGCCGTGCGCCAGGTGGGCGGGCGCCCGGTCCGGAACCCGGTGCCGGAGCAGGGTCGGGGCCAGCCGGGGGACGTCCGACCAGGCGGCCTCGTCCTCCAGGTGGGCGGCCAGGTGCCAGGGCTCGTACCCCTCGGTGCCGACCAGCAGCAGTCCGTCCGCGCCGCGCCGGGAGACCGCGTGCCGCAGCTCGCCGGCGAAGCCGCCGACCGCCTCCAGCCAGCCGGTTCCGGTCAGCCGCTCCCGGAGTGCCGAAACTCTCACCGCGTCCATGGCGGACAGGATGTCGCGGCGGGCCGCCGGTTTGGCAGGATCGGCCCATGACTTCCCTCGATTCAGCGACAAACCCGGCCCACGAGTTGCCGGACGTCTCGCAGCTGGTGGTCGGTGTCCTCGGCGGCACCGGCGACCAGGGGCGGGGGCTGGCCCTCCGGCTGGCCAAGGCCGGCCAGCAGGTGATCATCGGTTCGCGCGACGCGGCCCGCGCGGAGGCCTCGGCCGCCGACATCGGCCTCGGGGTGCGCGGCGCCGACAACGCCACCACCGCCAGGGAGAGCGACATCGTGATCGTCGCGGTGCCCTGGGACGGGCACGCGGCCACGCTGACCGCGCTCCGCGAGGAGCTGGCCGGCAAGATCGTGGTGGACTGCGTCAACCCGCTCGGCTTCGACAAGCAGGGCGCCTACGCACTCGTCCCGGAGGAGGGCAGCGCCGCCCAGCAGGCAGCCGCCCTGCTGCCGGACTCCCGGGTCACCGCCGCCTTCCACCACCTCTCGGCGGTGCTGCTGCAGGACGAGTCCGTCGAGCGGATCGACACCGACGTGATGGTGCTCGGCGAGGAGCGGGCCGCCACCGACATCGTGCAGGCGCTGGCCGGGCGGATCCCCGGCATGCGCGGCATCTTCGCGGGCCGGCTGCGCAACGCGCACCAGGTCGAGGCGCTGGTCGCCAACCTGATCTCGGTGAACCGCCGGTACAAGGCCCACGCGGGCCTGCGGATCACCGACGTCTGACCGGCGTCCCCACGACGTCCGCCGCCGACGTCCCCGCCGCCGCCGTCCCCGTCCGCGGCGGAGGCCGGACACCGCCCCCGGGCCGCCGTCCCGGAGGACGCGACCTCACCCCTGGACCCGCTCCGGGGGTGAGGTCGGCGACAATGGGGCCGTCCGTCCTCCGGCCCTAGGAGCCTCCCGCCATGCCCCGCACGTCCCTGCTCGCCTCGATCGTCGTCGTCCTCGCGCTGGCCGCCTCCGTGGTCTCCCTGGTGCAGGGCTGGTGGCCGGGCCTGATCTGGCTCCCGCTGGCGGGCATCGCCAGCAACGTGCTCTGGATGAACCTGCGCCGCGAGAAGCAGTCCCGGGCCGCCGCCGAGCGGGCCGCGCAGAGCGCCGGCGCGTAGCGCGCCGGCGGGGGCGGCCCCCGCGGAGGGCGGCCCCGCGGCCCCGGACCTCAGTCCTTCCAGAACGTGAACAGCTCGCGGCCCAGCTGCGGGTAGATCCGGTCGACACCGAGCAGGTCCATCACGCCGTACACGGCCTCGAAGAACCAGTGGTTGACCTCGGGCTGCCAGAGCAGCGCGAAGACCGCCAGCATGCCGTACGGCGCGAACGGCTCGATGGCCCGCCGCGTCTTGTGCGACAGCCAGGGCTCGACGATCCCGTAGCCGTCCAGACCGGGCACCGGGAGCAGGTTGAGCAGGGTCGCGCTCAGCTGGAGCATGCCGAGGAAGCCCAGCGCCAGCGCCAGCGGCGAGACGTTCAGCTCGTAGCCGTTCCAGAACGCGTGCACCTCGGGGTCGTCCAGCCAGCCGGCACCCACCGGGACCAGGAGCGCCACGGCGGCGAGCAGGTTGACCAGCGGCCCGGCGGCCGAGATCAGGCTGTGCTTGAGCCGCCCCTGGATCCGGTGCCGCTCGATCCAGACCGCGCCGCCGGGCAGGCCGATGCCGCCGAGCAGCACGAAGACGATCGGCAGGACGAAGCTCAGCAGCACGTTCGCGTACTTGAACGGGTTGAGGGTCAGGTAGCCCTTGGCGCCGACGGTGAGGTCGCCGCCGTGCAGCGCGGTCCGCGCGTGCGCGTACTCGTGGAGGCAGAGCGAGACCATCCAGCCGGCCACCACGAACAGGAAGACGCCGAACCGGGCGTTGCCGTAGCCCTGGGAGACCGCCCAGCCGGAGGTGACGAGGATCGCGAGCAGCACCCAGAACACCGGGCTGATCCGGCGGTCCTCGCTGCGTGAGCGCTGCGTGGCGGCGAAGGTCATGGCGTGGGAGCTCCGGGAGTCTGGGAACGGTGTGTACGGGTCCGGAATGCGGGCGAGGGTCGATCATGCCGGGCCTGCCCGCCACCGGACAAGCCGTTCCGGGTGAACGTACGGAGCCCCGCGCCGGGTTCCGGCGGCCCGGTGCCGGGTTCCGGCGGCCCGCGCCCGGTTCCGGTGGGGGAGCGGCGGCGGGACGGTCCCGGACAAATGTGCGTGGGCGCCGCGCCGATCGACCAGAATGGTCCGGTGCACTACGGCATCCTCGGCACCACCACGGTCCACCACGACGACGGCACCCCGGTTCCACTCGGCGGCGCCCGGCTGCGGGCGCTGCTCGCCGCGCTGGCCCTGCGGCAGGGGCGACCGGTCCCGGCCGACCTCCTGGTGGACGAGGTGTGGGAGGCCGAGCCGCCGCAGGACTCCTCGGCCGCGCTGCAGACCCTGGTCGGCCGGCTGCGCCGGACCATCGGCCGCGACCAGGTCGGCTCCGGCCCCGCCGGGTACTGGCTGACCGACCCGGACACCGACCTCGCCGAGTTCCAGCGGCTGGCCGGAGAGGGGCGAGGCGCCCTGGAGCAGGGCGACCACGTGTCGGCCGCCGAACGGCTGCGGGCGGCCCTGGCGCTCTGGCGCGGCCCGGCCCTCGCCGACCTGCCCGACCGCAGCGGCCCGGCCACCCGGCTGGAGGCGCAGCGCGACGAGGCCCGCCGGCACCGGATCACCGCCGACCTCGGCCTCGGCCGGGCCGCCGAGCTGGTCGCCGAGCTCGCCGAGCTCGCCGAACAGCAGCCGCTGGACGAGCCGGTCCAGTACCTGATGGTGCGGGCGCTGCACGAGAGCGGCCGGACCGCCGAGGCGCTGCGCCACTACGAGCGCACCCGGCGCCTCCTCGCGGACGAGCTCGGTGTCGACCCGGGCCGCCGGCTGCAGTCCCTCTACGCGGAGCTGCTGGCCCCGGCGGACGCGGGTGACCAGCCGGCCCGCGGGCCCGCCGCGGGCGCGGCTCCCGCCTCCGGCGCCGGGAGAGCCGGCTCCGCCGCGGCGCCCGGCTCCGCTCCCGCCGCCGGACCGGTGCCCGAACCGGCGCCGCCGGCCCGCGGCGCGGGCAACCTGCGGGGCCGGCTCACCAGCTTCGTCGGCCGCGAGAGCGACCTCGCCGCCCTGCGCGCGGCGCTGTCGGTCAGCCGGCTGGTCACCCTGACCGGCCCCGGCGGCTCCGGCAAGACCCGCCTCTCGGTCGAGGCCGGCCGCGGCGAACAGGCCACCGGGCACTGGCCGGACGGCGTCTGGCTGGCCGAGCTCGCCCCGGTGGAGCGCCCGGGCGCGGTGCCGGGCGCGGTGGTCTCGGCGCTCGGCCTGCGGGAGACCGTCCTGCACACCACCGGCAGCATGGTCGCGGAGGTGATCGAGCCCCGCGGCGACGACCCGGTGCGCCGGCTCGTCGAGCACTGCGGCCGCCGCCGGATGCTGCTGGTCCTGGACAACTGCGAGCACCTGATCCAGGCCGCCGCCGACCTCGCCGACACCCTGCTCACCGAGTGCCCCGGCCTGACCGTGCTGGCCACCAGCCGCGAGCCGCTCGGCGTGCCCGGCGAGACGGTCCTGCCGGTCGAGCCGCTGCCCGACCCGGTGGCGCTGCGGCTGCTGGCCGAGCGGGCGGCCGCCGCCCGCCCCGGCTTCGACCCGCGGAGCGAGCCGGAGGCCTGCGCCGAGATCTGCCGGCGCCTGGACGGTCTGCCGCTCGCCATCGAACTGGCCGCCGCCCGGCTGCGGGTGATGACGGCCCGGCAGATCGCCGACCGGCTGGACGGCCGGTTCGCGCTGCTCACCGCCGGGAGCCGCACCCTGCTGCCGCGCCAGCAGACGCTGCGCGCGGTGGTCGACTGGAGCTGGGACCTGCTCGGCAAGCGCGAACGCGCGGTGCTGCGCCGGCTCGCGGTGTTCGCCGGCGGCTGGACCCTGGAGGACGCCGAGGCGGTCTGCTCGGACGACACCGAGGTGCCCCGCGAGGAGTTCGCCGACCTGCTGCTGTCGCTGGTCGACAAGTCGCTGCTGGTCGCCGACCTCGGCCGGGACGGCCCGCCGCGCTACCGGATGCTGGAGACCATCCACGAGTACGCGGTCGAGCGGCTCGCCGAGGCGGGGGAGGCGGAGACGACCGAGCGCCGCCACGTCGCCCACTTCCGCGAGCTGGTCCGGGTCGCCGACCTGAGCATCCACGGCCCGGAGCAGCCGTACTGGCTGACCGTGCTGGAGCGGGAGCACGACAACATCCGCGCGGCGCTGCGCCGGGCCGTCGACCTGCGGGACGAGGCCGAGGCGCTGGTCCTGGCCCTGGGCATGAGCTGGTACTGGTCGCTGCGAGGCTTCAGCCTGGAGGCCCGGGGCTGGTACGACGCGGTGCTGGCGCTCGGGCCGGACCCGTTCGCGCCGGGGGCCCCGCCGCCGGCCCCGCTGGAGCTGAGGGTGCTGGAGTACCGGCAGCCGATGCCCGAGGCGGCCGTCGCCGAGGCGCGCCGGGCGATCATCATCTACCGGCTGGTCAGCCTGTTCGAGGCGAACCTGGACGTGCTCGCCGATCCGGTGGCGATCGCCACCGCCCGCCTGATCACCGAGGCCTACACCCCGGACCTGCCGCAGTCCTACCGCTTCCCGGGTCTGATGCGGGTCTTCGGGGCCTTCCTGGTCGGCGAGCTCAGCGGGATGAAGGCGATGCTGGACGAGGCCGTCGAGGGCTGCCGGGTGCACGGCGCGGCCGGCGACCTGGCGTTCATCCTGCAGATCCGGGCCAAGATGATGAACGACTGGCCGGGCGGTGCCGACCAGAGCATCCGGGACGGCGAGGAGTCGCTGGAGCTGTTCCGCCAGTCCGGCGACCGGTGGGGGATGTCCCAGGCGCTGGCCGCGCGCGGCGAGTCGCTGGCCAACCAGGGCCGCTCGGAGGAGGCGGCCGAGGCGTACCGGCGGGCGATCGGGCTGGCCGAGGAGCTGGGAGCGCCGCAGGAGGTGCCGATGCTCCGGGTGCACCTGGGGTCGGCACTGCTGGGCAGCGACCCGGCCGAGGGGGAGCGGCTGATCCGGGAGACGCTGGCCGGGGTCGAGCCGGGGCAGAACCAGGCGGCGAACGGCGCGCTGCTGTTCGGGCGCTTGATGCTCTGCGGCCTCGCCGCCCAGCGGGGCGCCTACGAGGAGGCGCTGGCCGAGCTCGACCAGCTCAGCTGGACCAGGCTCGGCCTGTTCGCCCCGGACGTGATGGGCGGGATGCTGTCCGTCACCCGGGGCGGGATCACCGCCCTCGCCGGGGATCCGGAGCGGGGGCTGGAGCTGGTCCAGGAGGGGCGCCGGCTGCTCCGGGCGGTGCAGGAGCGCGCGACGGGCTTCGTCGAGCAGATGTCGGTGATGCTGGTGCCGTCGGTGATCGGGGTGCTGGACGCGTTCGCCCGGCGCGACGGGGACCGGGCGGTCGCCCGCCGGGCCACGATGCTGCTCGGTGCGCACGCCGGGCTGATCGGGCCGAAGGGCGGCTACCTGGACCGGACGGAGCGGGAGCGTGCGGAGCAGAGCCTGCGCGGGCTGCTCGGTGACGAGGCCTTCGAGGCGGCGCTCGCCGAGGGCAGCGGGCTGTCGGCGACGGAGACCGGCGAGCTGCTCGACCTGGTGAGCGGTTCGCCGGCCGGTCCGGTCGGCTGATCCGACCGACCGGACCGACCGGCTCGATCGGCCGGCCGGCCCGGGGGGTCCGTCCCGTCGCCCCCGGGCCGGCCGGCCCGTTCCGTGGCGCCGACCCGGGGCACTCCCCTCGGGTGTCCCCGGCCGGCGGGTGGCCGCTCGGGCGGCCGTGCGGGTCGCGGCTCAGGCCGCTGCCCGTCGCTCAGGTCCGCTTGCGGAACCGGGCGACCGCGAGCGGTGCGAAGACCGCGGTGATGCCGATCGACCAGGCCAGCACGATGAGCACCGGGTGCGCCACCGCGCCCTCGCCGTTCATCAGGCCCCGGCAGGCGTCGGCCAGGGCCGAGAGCGGGTTCACCTTGGTGAAGGACTGGAGCCAGCCCGGCATGGTGTCGACCGGGGCGAAGATCGAGCTGCCGAACTGCATCGGCATCAGGACCAGCATGGAGACCCCCTGGACGGCCTGGGCGCTGCGCAGCGACATGCCCAGCAGCATCGAGATCCACACGATCGACATGCCGAAGAGCAGCGAGAGCCCGACCGCGGCCAGCGTGGGCAGCAGGCCGCCGTTCAGGTCGAAGCCGATGCAGAGCGAGAAGACGATCATGATGGCGAAGGAGAGCAGCGCGCGGCAGGTCTCCGCGCCGATCTTGGAGAGCAGGACCGAGGCCCGGCCGATCGGCAGGGTGCGGAACCGGTCCATCACCCCGGTCTGGAAGTCGCTGTTCAGCCCGGTGCCGACGGCCATCGCCAGGGTCAGGCCGGTCTGGCCCATCAGACCGGGGATCATGTACTGCTTGTAGGCGTCCTGGTCGCCGGAGACGGCGCCGCCGAAGACGTAGACGAACAGCACGGTGAAGATGATCGGCATCAGCACCGCGTCGAACATCGACTCCGGGTCGGCCTTGATCCGCATCAGGTTGCGGCGGGTCAGCGCGCCGACGTGGCGGAGGTTGGCCCCCAGACCGATCCGGCCGTCCTCGGCCGCCGTCGTCCGGGCGCCCGGGGTCGGGGTGAGCGTGGCGGTGGTCATGCGACGGGCTCCTTGGCGAGGCTGGGGGCGGCGGTGTCCGTGAGGTCCGCGGCGTCCGCGGGCTTGCCGGTGATGGTGAGGAAGACCTCGTCGAGGCTGGGCACCTTGGTGTCGATGCCGGCTATGCCGAAGCCGCGGGTGCCGAGGACGCCGACCACGGCGGTCAGCTGGTCGTCCGAGGTGAGGGGCACCGAGAGCAGGCCGGTGTCGGCGGAGAAGGTGGCCGTCGCGATACCGGTGTCGTGCAGGCAGCGGGCCATCTCGGGGAGCTCGGCCGGGTGCGTCGGGCGGACCTGGAGGGTCTGGCCGCCGACCTTGGCCTTGAGCTCGGCCACGCCGCCGCTGGCGATCACCCGGCCGCGGTCGATGACGGTCAGCTCCTGGGCGAGCTGCTCGGCCTCCTCCATGTACTGGGTGGTGAGCAGCACGGTGGCGCCCTCGGCGACCATCCGCTGCACCTCGTCCCAGACCTCGTTGCGGGTGCGCGGGTCCAGGCCGGTGGTGGGCTCGTCCAGGTAGAGCACCCGGGGGCGGCCGATCATGGAGGCGGCCAGGTCGAGGCGGCGGCGCATGCCGCCGGAGTAGGTCTTGGCGACGCGCTTGGCGGCCTCGGTGAGCGAGAACCGCTCCAGCAGCTCGGTGGCGCGCGCCTTGGCGTCCTTGCGGGAGAGGTCGAGCAGCCGGCCGATCAGGTAGAGGTTCTCGTAGCCGGAGAGCAGCTCGTCGACCGAGGCGTACTGGCCGGTGAGGCCGATCGTGCGGCGCAGCTGCTTGGGCTGGCGCACGACGTCGTAGCCGCCGACGAAGGCGGTGCCGGCGTCGGGCTTGATCAGCGTGGAGAGGACGCGGACCAGCGTGGTCTTGCCGGCGCCGTTCGGGCCGAGCACGCCGAGCACGGTTCCCTCGCGGACGCTGAGGTCGACACCGTCGAGCGCCTTGGTGGCGCCGAAGTGCTTGACGATGCCGCGGACCTCGACGGCATTTCCCGCGGCGGGCCCCCGGTCGTTCGGGGCGGTGGCGATTCGTGTCATGCCCTCAGGCTGCCCGGCCCGGCTGTCAGCCCGCTGTCAGTGCCCGGTCGTCCGCCCGGTCCGCTGTCGGCTCGCTGTCACGCCGCTGTCGGCGCGGCCGGTGCGGGTGTCCGCCGCCGCCGTGTCCGCCGCCGTGGTGCCCGCCGCCGTGGTGCCGTCGGCCGGCCGACGGCACCACGGCGGGGTGCCGCGTCAGTGGAAGGTGTGCTCCGGCGCGGGGAAGGAGCCGCCCCGCACGTCCTCGGCGAACTCGCGGGCGGCCTCGCCGAGCACGGCCCGCAGGTTGGCGTACTGCTTGACGAACTTGGGCACCCGGCCCGCCGTCATGCCGGCCATGTCGGTCCAGACCAGCACCTGGGCGTCGGTGTCCGGGCCCGCGCCGATGCCCACGGTCGGGACGGCGAGCTGCTCGGTGACCTGCGCGGCCAGCTCGGCGGGCACCGCCTCCAGGACCACCGAGAAGGCGCCGGCCTGCTGCACCGCCTTGGCGTCGCGCAGCAGTTGGTGCGCCGCCTCGTCGCCGCGGCCCTGGACCGGGTAGCCGCCGAGCGCGTGCACGGACTGCGGGGTGAGGCCGATGTGCGCCATCACCGGGATGCCGGCCTCGACCAGCAGCTCGATCGCGCGGGCGCTGCGCTCGCCGCCCTCCAGCTTGACCGCGCCGACCCCGGCCTCCTTCATCAGGCGGACCGCGTTGTGCATGGCCTGGGCGGGGGACTCCTGGTACGAGCCGAACGGCAGGTCGGCGACGATCATGGCCCGCTTGGTGCCGCGCACGACGGCGCCGGCCAGCATGACGATCTGGTCCATGGTCACCGGGACGGTGGTCTCGTAGCCGAGGTGGCAGTTGCCGGCGGAGTCGCCGACCAGCAGGACGGGCGTGCCGGCCTCGTCGAAGACGCCTGCGGTGAGGGCGTCGTAGGCGGTCAGCATCGACCACTTCTCGCCGCGCTGCTTGGCGGTGGCGAGGTCGCGGACGGTGACGCGGCGGTTGGCGACCCCACCGTAGAGGGTGGCGGTCGACGCCTGGTTCTGGGCAGGCGAAGGCGAAGAAGCGTTCATCGAACAGGCTCCTGAAGGGTTGTCGTCTCGTGGCGCCGTGCGGCGTCCCCGGATCCCCTCCATGCTTGCACGCCCCGGCGCGGGCGCAAAGAGGCGCGCGTGCCGCACGGTGCGATCCAGGACACACCGGACCGCCGGGAAACCGGGGGCGGACCTTTGCCCGGTCTTTACGAAACGGATTCGTCTCGTATCGAAAAGGGCGCTACGCTGACCGAGGGGGGTTACGAGACGCTCGCGGCTCGGAAATACCCGCCAGTGCCACGTCGTACCACGGACGGGAAGACCAATGACCACCGCAGCCGCGCCACCCCGCGTGCCCGAAGCCATCCACCGCCGGCGCTGGGCGATCCTGAGCACCCTGGTGCTCGCCCTGCTCGTCGTCGTGCTCGACAACTCGATCCTCAACGTCGCGATGAAGACCATCGCGTCGCCGGCGCCCACCGGGATCGGCGCCAGCCAGAGCGACCTGGAATGGTCGATCAACTCGTACACCCTGGTCTTCGCCGGGCTGCTGTTCACCTCCGGCCTGCTCGGCGACCGCTTCGGCCGCAAGCGGGCCCTGGTGGCCGGAATGGCGGTCTTCGGGGTCTCCTCGCTGCTCTCCGCGCTGGCCAGCACGCCGGGCGAACTCATCGGCTACCGCGCGGTGATGGGCGTCGGCGGCGCCCTGGCGATGCCCGCCACGCTGGCCATCGTCATGAACGTCTTCGAGCGTTCCGAGCAGCCCAAGGCGATCGGCATCTGGGCCGGCGCCGTCGGCCTGGCCATAGCCATCGGCCCGATCACCGGCGGCCTGCTGATCGAGCACTTCTGGTGGGGCTCGGTCTTCCTGATCAACGTGCCGATCGTGATCGTCGCCATCATCGCGATGGTGCTGCTCGTCCCCGAGTCCAAGGACCCGAACCCGGGCCGGCTCGACCCGGTCGGCGTGCTGCTCTCCATCATCGGCCTGGTGGCGCTGATCTACGGCATCATCAAGGGCGGCGAGCTGGCCGACTTCACCGCCGTCGAGGCCTGGGGGCCGGTCCTGGTCGGCGTGGTGGCACTGGCCGCCTTCGTGATCTTCGAGAGCCGCACCGCACACCCCGCGCTGGACGTCACCTGGTTCCGCGACAAGGTCTTCAGCGCCTCGGTGGTCGTCGTCGGCGTGGTCTTCTTCGCCCTGATGGGCGTCTCCTTCTTCGGCGTCTTCTACATCCAGAGCGTGCGCGACTACAGCGCCCTGCAGGCCGGTCTGCTGATGCTGCCGCTGGCCGTCGCCCAGCTGCTGTTCGCCCCGCGGGCCCGGCTCGTCGTCGACCGGTTCGGCGTCCGCGCCACCTGCTCCGGGGGCATGGCCCTGATGGCGGCCGGCTTTCTCGGCTACCTGCTGCTGGGGGCCACCACCCCGATCTGGGTGCTGATCGTGCTCGGCCTGCTGATGGGCACCGGCATGGCCCACGTCATGCCGCCGGTCACCGTCGCGATCATGGGCTCGCTGCCGCGCGAGAAGGCCGGGGCCGGCTCGGCGGTCAACAACACCTTCCGCCAGGTCGGCGGCTCGCTCGGAGTCGCGGTGCTCGGCGCGGTGCTCTCCACCGTCTACCGCGACGGCATGTCCGACCAGCTGGCGCAGCTGCCCACCGAGGAGCTGCGGGCCAAGGCGGGCGAGTCGCTGGAGGCCACCCTGGCCGTCGCCGGGAGGCTCGGGGAGCAGGGCCGGGCCCTGGTCGGCCCGGCCGACGACGCCTTCATCCACGCCATGCACGTGGTGGCCGGGCTCTCCGCCGGGATCATAGCCGTCGGGGCCCTGCTGGCCTGGTTCCTGCTGCCCGGCCGGGTGCCGGCCGGCGGTCCGGGAGCCCCCGGCGCGCCGGGCGGTCCGGGCGGTCCGGGCGGTCCGGGCGCCGCGGCGGCCGACGGGAAGCAGCTCCCCGCCCAGGGCGGTCCGGACCGGAAGGCCGCGGCCGCGGGCGCCTGAGCGGACCGGTGGACGGCTGACCTGCAACACCGCTGAGCGACAATGGGGGCCCTGCCCGTTCCGGTCCGTCCGGGACGGCGGGGCCGCCGTCCGTGCCGGGCCCGCACCCGTTCCGGCCGCGGGCGGGAGAATCGGGAGTGGAACGACGTCGTGCGTCCGCGAGGAGCCAGGGAGAAGACCGGGATGAAGACGGACCCGACGGCCGCGCCGACCTTCGCCGGCCCGCGCCGCGGCCGGCCCCGCAGCGAGGCCGCCGAACAGGCCATCTTCGCCGCGGTCGAGGAGCTGATGGCAGCGGGCACCAGCCTGTCCGAGCTGACCATCGAGGGCATCGCCACCGCCGCCGGCGTCGGCAAGGCCACCATCTACCGGCGCTGGCCCAACAAGGAGGCCCTGCTGGTCGACATGCTCCACCGGATGGAGACGCCCGTCCCCGAGCCGACCGGCGGCTCCGCCCGCGACGACCTGGTCGCGATGGTCGAGTACATGCGGATGCGCGGCCTGGCCAAGCGGTCCCGCTGGGTGCTCAAGGTCGCGCTCGGCCAGATGCAGAGCTGGCCGGAGCTGCACGCCGCGTACCGCGAACGGGTGATCGGCCCGCGCCGGCAGATGGCCCGGCAGGTGGTCCGGCGGGGCATCGCCGAGGGCCTGCTCCGCGCCGACCTTGAGGAGGAACTGCTCGGCGACATGCTGCTCGGCCCGATCCTCGCCCGCAGCATCCTCTGGGACGACTCCGACCTGGAGGACCCGGACCTGGCGGTCCGGATGGTCGACTCGCTGCTGGACGGCCTCGGCGGACCGGCGCACCGGGCCGGCGGCGCCTGAGCGGCGGGCGGCACCGGACGGGCGGCGCCCGCGCGGTGCCGCCCGTCCGGTCCGGCCCGCCCGGCCCGTCGGGTGCCGCGGGCGGCCGTCCGCCCGGGGCCCGGCACCCGTGCGCGCCGGTCGACGTGGCCTGGCTCACCAAACCCGGCCGCGCCGGAACCCCGGTCCACCGACCGGACGTCTGTCCCGGCATAGGCTGAGCCGGGAATCCGACCAAACCGGCACCAGTCCGGCACGTCCTCCGTCACCGGGCGGGGGCCGGCATCGGACCGGACAGACGGCGCGAACGACGGGAGCCACGGTATGGCGCAGGCGGACAGGACGGATCTCATGGCGGCGGCGGAGGCCGGTGACCAGGGGACCGCCCGGCGCCCGGCGCCCGGCTTCCTCGCCCTGCGCGGCTGGGGCCGGGACGCCCGGGGGAGCGACACCTGGCGGCGCGGCCTGGTGATCGCCGTACTGGCCCTGCTGACCGCCGCCCTGCTGGTCCTCCACGCCGAGGTGCCGAACAGCGTCGGCAACCTGGGCAGCCTGCTGGAGACCTTCCTGCCCTGGCTCGGCCTGGCCGTGCCGGTCCTGCTCGTCCCCGCCCTGCTGCGCCGCTCCGCCACCGCGCTGATCGCCCTGCTGCTGCCGGTGGCGATCTGGTCCAACCTCTTCGGCGGCCTGCTCACCGACAAGAGCGGCGGCGCCGGCGACTGGACGGTGGTCAGCCACAACGTGGCCGCCGGGAACACCGACCTGCCGGGCACCGTGCGGCTGCTGAAGGAGTCCGGCGCGCAGATCGTCGCGCTCCAGGAGCTGGAGTCGAAGGCCCGGCGTACCTTCGAGACCGGGCTCGCCGACACCTACCCGTACCACGCGGTGGAGGGCACCGTCGGCCTGTGGTCGAAGTACCCGATCGGCGAGGTCGACGTGGTCGACATCAAGATGGGCTGGACCAGGGCGTTCCGTGCCCAGGTCACCACCCCGCAGGGCCCGGTCGGGGTGTACGTGGCCCACCTGCCGTCGGTCCGGCTCAGGGCCGAGGGCGGCTTCACCGTCAACCAGCGGGACGCCAGCGCCCAGGCCCTCGGCGACGCCATCCAGGCGGACCGGCTGAAGAAGGTCCTGCTGCTCGGCGACCTCAACGGCACCATGAACGACCGCAGTCTGGCCCCGATCACCTCGCAGATGCGCTCGGCCCAGGGCGCGGCCGGCGACGGCTTCGGCTTCAGCTGGCCGGCGTCCTTCCCGATGGCCCGGATCGACCAGATCATGAGCAAGGGCGGCCTGAAGCCCACCGACTCCCGCACCCTGGACCGGGACGGCAGCGACCACCTCGCGGTGGCCGCCACCTACCGCTACCAGTGACCGGGACCTTGTCCCGGCCGGGGGCCCGGCCGAGGCCCGACCGGGGCCGGGGGCCGCTCGCCGGTCCGGCCCCCGGCCGGTGCCGGGTCAGCCGCGCCGCCACCGGTTGGTGATCGGGAGGCGGCGGTCCCGGCCGAAGCCCTTCACCGAGATCTTCGGACCCGGCGGGTACTGCCGGCGCTTGTACTCGGCGGTGTCGACCAGCCGGACCACCCGGTCGACCACCGCCGGGTCGAAGCCGGCCGCCACGATCGCGTCCCGGCCCTGGTCGCCCTCCACGTAGAGGTCGAGCACGGCGTCCAGCAGGTCGTAGTCGGGCAGCGAGTCGGTGTCCTTCTGGTCCGGTCGCAGCTCGGCGGACGGCGGCTTGGTGAGGGTGTTCTCCGGGATCGGGGGCACCTCCCCGCGCCGCTCGGCCTCCTCGTTGCGCCAGGCGGCCAGCCGGAAGACCAGCGACTTGTAGACGTCCTTGATCGGGCCGTACGCGCCCACCGAGTCGCCGTAGAGCGTGGAGTAGCCGACCGCCAGCTCGCTCTTGTTGCCGGGCGCGAGCACCAGGTGCCCCTCCTGGTTGGAGATCGCCATCAGCAGCGTGCCGCGCAGCCGGGACTGCAGGTTCTCCTCGGCCAGCCCGGTCAGCTCGGTGGCCGCCAGGTAGGCGTCGAACATCGGGGTGATCGGGACCGTCCGGAACTCCAGCCCGGTGCGGCGGGCCAGTTCGGCCGCGTCGTCGCGGGAGTGCTGCGAGGAGTAGCGGCTGGGCATCGAGACGCAGTGCACGTTCCCGGCGCCGACCGCGTCCACCGCGACGGCGGCCACCACCGCCGAGTCGATGCCGCCGGACAGGCCGAGCAGCACCGAGCGGAAGCCGTTCTTGTGCACGTACGCCCGGGTGCCGGCGACCAGCGCCGACCAGATCTCGGCCTCGTCGCTCGACCGGGGCGCGACCCCGGCCCGGGCCCGCTCGGCCGGTGCGGCCCCGGGCTCCCCGCCCAGCTCGGTGCGGACCAGGCGCAGGCCGTCGGCGAGCAGCAGCCCGTCGGTGTGGTCGCTGCTGGCGGCCGGCAGGTCGAGGTCGAGCACCACCAGGTGCTCCTCGAACTGCGGCGCACGGGCCAGCACCCCGCCGTCCGGGCCGACCACGATCGAGTCGCCGTCGAAGACCAGCTCGTCCTGGCCGCCGACCATGTTGACGTACGCGAGCGCGCACCCGGCCTCGGCGGCCCGGCGCCGGACCAGCTCCAGCCGGGTGTCGTCCTTGTTCCGCTCGTACGGCGAGCCGTTGAGCACCAGCAGCAGGCCGGCCTCGGCCTCGCGGGCGGCGGTCACCCGGCCGCCGTCCTGCCAGATGTCCTCGCAGATCGCCAGGGCGACGTCCACCCCGTGCAGCCGCAGCACCGGCAGCTGGTCGCCGGGGACGAACCAGCGGTACTCGTCGAACACGCCGTAGTTCGGCAGGTGGTGCTTGGCGAACCGGGTGACCACCCCGCCCCGGTGCAGCACCGCCGCGCAGTTCTGCGGCGAGCCGGCGGGCCGCCCGAACCGGGGCGAGGCCTGCTCGGAGCGCCCGAGGTACCCCACCACCACCGGCACCTCGCCGAGCCCCTCCGCGGCGAGCCGCCCGGCCAGCTCCACCAGTCCGGACCGGGACGCCTCCACGAAGGAGCGGCGCAGGGCGAGGTCCTCGACCGGGTACCCGGTGAGGGCCATCTCGGGGAACGCCACCAGCTGGGCACCGGCCTCGACGGCCTGCCTGGTCCAGTGCGCCACCTCATCGCCGTTGCGTGCGATGTCACCGACCCACGGGTCGGTCTGGCAGAGGGCGAGACGGAGATTGGGCATGGTCCCGAGTCTAATCGTCGATCTGACGAAATGTCGCGGCCGGGGTGGCCACTGCCCTCCGCCGTGGTGATCCGCCATGATGGGGGCAGTCGCTGTCGGGGTGGTTTCCGGGCGTAACACGAACGTAAAGAGCAGAGGTGAGACTGTCCCCATGGGCAAGCAGCAGGAGTTCGTGCTTCGGACGCTCGAAGAGCGTGACATCCGGTTCGTCCGGCTGTGGTTCACCGACGTGCTGGGGTTCCTGAAGTCGGTGGCGGTGGCCCCGGCCGAACTGGAGCAGGCGTTCGAGGAGGGCATCGGCTTCGACGGCTCGGCGATCGAGGGGTTCGCCCGGGTCTACGAGTCGGACATGATCGCCAAGCCGGACCCGACCACCTTCCAGATCCTGCCGTGGCGCTCGGAGACGCCCGGTACGGCCCGGATGTTCTGCGACATCCTGATGCCCGACGGCTCGCCGTCCTTCGCCGACCCGCGGTTCGTCCTGAAGCGGACCCTGGAGAAGGCCTCCGCCCAGGGCTTCACCTTCTACACCCACCCCGAGATCGAGTTCTTCCTGCTGAAGAACCTCCCCGGCGACGGCACCGCGCCGATCCCCGCCGACCAGTCCGGCTACTTCGACCACACCCCGCGCGGGGTGGGCCACGACTTCCGCCGCCAGGCGATCACCATGCTGGAGTCGATGGGCATCTCGGTGGAGTTCTCGCACCACGAGGGCGCGCCCGGCCAGCAGGAGATCGACCTGCGGTACGCCGACGCGCTCTCCACCGCCGACAACATCATGACCTTCCGGCTGGTGATGAAGGAGGTCGCGCTGGAGCAGGGCGTGCACGCCAGCTTCATGCCGAAGCCCTTCTCCGACCACCCGGGCTCGGGCATGCACACCCACCTCTCGCTGTTCGAGGGCGACCGCAACGCCTTCCACGAGTCCGGTGCGGAGTACCAGCTCTCCAAGGTCGGCCGCTCCTTCATCGCCGGCCTGCTGAAGCACGCCGCCGAGACGGCCGCCGTCACCAACCAGTGGGTGAACTCCTACAAGCGGATCTGGGGCGGCTCGCAGCGCACCGCCGGCGCCGGCGGCGAGGCCCCCTCCTACATCTGCTGGGGTCACAACAACCGCTCCGCGCTGATCCGCGTCCCGATGTACAAGCCCGGCAAGCAGGGCTCCACCCGGGTCGAGGTGCGCTCGCTGGACACCGGCTGCAACCCGTACCTCGCGTACGCGGTCACCCTGGCCGCAGGCCTCAAGGGCATCGAGGAGGGCTACGAGCTCCCGCCCGGCGCCGACGACGACGTCTGGGCGCTCACCGACGCCGAGCGCCGCGCCCTCGGCATCCAGCCGATGCCGCAGAACCTCGGCGAGGCCATCGACCTGATGCAGCGCAGCGAACTCGTCGCCGAGACCCTGGGCGAGCACGTGTTCGACTTCTTCCTCCGCAACAAGCGCCAGGAGTGGGAGGAGTACCGCTCCGAGGTCACCCCCTTCGAGCTGCGGAAGAACCTCCAGGTGCTCTGAGTCTGACGCCGAGTCAAGTATCTCCGGGCCCGCTGTCGTTCGAATGGACGACGGCGGGCCCGCCGTTCGGGTTGCGGCGGACCCTGATGGCGGAATGTGATGAGAGTGTGACGGTGGGTTGTGATCCGATAAGCGTGATCAACCCCTCCCACCTGAAGAGGACCTCATGCCCTCCTCCATCGTCAGCCGCGCCGCCGCCTCCCGCCTGTTCGCCCGTCGGATCGGGATCGCGGGGGTGGCCGTCGCCGCCGTCGCGGGACAGCTGCTGTCCGGCCCGGTCGCCGACGCCCGCGGGTCGGGCCCGAAGGGGCCGGAGCTGCGCGCCGACACCATCTCCTCGAACCCGCTGCCCTTCACCACCCGGTTCCAGGGAGACTTCCACGGGTCGGTCACCCGGATCAGCAACTCGCTGATGACCTGTGACGAGAGCCAGCCCCCGGTCGACCCCGCCCAGCCGCCGTGCGAGCAGGCCCGCACCGGGGCGGGCAGCCGGCCGATCAACAACAACTACCAGATGAAGTACATCAACATCGACCCCGGTTCGGTCGGCCCGCTGGGCGACCCGATCTACTCGGCCAGCTCCGCCGACCTCGGCCTGCTGGAGGGCTCCCAGATCAAGTACGCCCGGCTGTACTGGGGCGGCACCCGGGGCATCGGCGACACGGTGCTGCCGGAGAGCCGGATCGACGAGATCTACCTGAAGCTCCCGGGCGACAGCCAGTACACCAACATCGCCAACGACCAGCCCTCCATCGGCTACATCACCACCACCGAGGAGAGCAGCTACCAGGCCTCCGCCGACATCACCGACCTGGTCAAGCAGCACGGCAACGGCACCTACACCGCGGCCAACATGGACTCCGTGGTCAAGCCGCACAGCTGGGGCGGCTGGACGATCGTGGTCGCGTACGAGAACCCGTGCAAGCCGCTGCGCCACATCCACCTGTGGGACGGCTTCCAGGTCGAGCTGCCGGACAGCCCGCCGCGCGAGTTCGACCTCACCGGGCTGCAGACCCCGGCCACCGGGCCGGTCGCGGGCAAGCTCGGCTTCGTGGTCTACGACGGCGACCTGAAGTGGACCGGCGACACCCTCGCCATGAAGTCCACCAACGGCCCGCTGACGCCCTTCCAGGACGTGAACCACCCGGTCGACGACTCGTTCAACTCCACCATCGAGGAGCTGACCCCGGCCGACCAGTTCGCGCGGAACCCGTACAACCGCAACAACTTCGGCTACGACTCCAACCGCTGGGACATCTCGCCCTACCTGCGCAACGGGGACACCGACATCTCCATCAAGTTCGACACCGACAAGGACGGCTACGACCTGGGCGTCTTCTACGCCTACGTGAACCTGGACGGCTCGCTGGAGGGCTGATCCCGCGTCACCGGCGAGCTCCGCTGCCGCACCACCCGCACCGGGTGGTGCGGCAGCGGCGTTCCGCCGTGGCGCGCCGCGCCGCGCAGCAGGCGCTCGCAGGGGCGCTCCACCCCGTGGTACAGCGCGGCCGCGGCGAGCAGCGAGGCGCCGGCCAGCAGCAGCCAGACGGCGGCCGTCGCCGCCACCGCCCCGGGGGCGGGCCGGCCGGCGGCGGCGAGCCAGCAGCGGATGCCGATCTCGTGCACCAGGTACCAGGCGTACGACCACTCGCCGAGCCGGACCGCCGTCCGCCCGGCCAGCAGCCGCGGCCCGCCGGACGGACCCAGGTCCCGCTGCGCGGCGGCCACCAGCAGGGCGGCGAACAGCGGGGCCGGGAAGAGCTGCGCGGCGCTGTACGGCCCCCACCAGACGGAGTCCGGCGCGGCCGCGTGCCACGGCACCAGCAGCAGGTGCCAGCCGGCCACCGCCGCGGCGGCCGGAGCGAGCCGGAGGCGGGGGAGCGGCGCGTGCCGGACGGCCAGTCCGGCGACCACGCCGAGGACGAACTGCGGGGTGCGGGTGAGCGGCAGGTAGTCGAGCAGCCAGCCGCGGACCGCCGGGTCGGCCGGCAGCAGCGGTCCGGCCAGCCAGAGCGCCGGGCCGGCCGTCGCGCAGAGCACCGCGAGCGGTGCCCAGAGCCTGCGGCGTCCGGCCAGCGCCCGCAGCAGGAAGGGGAAGAGCAGGTAGAACCAGGCCTCGGCGCCCAGCGACCAGGCGGCCGGGTTGCCGCCGAAGACCGTGCCCGGGGCCCAGGTGTGCAGCAGCGGCAGCGACCAGAGCACCGCCGCGAGGGGGAGGGCCGCGCCCAGGGCGGTCCCCGCGGCGAGCGAGAGCGCGGTGGTGAGCGCGTGCAGCGGCCAGATCCGGGCGAAGCGGCGGCGGGCGAAGCGCCGGAGGGTGGTCGGCACCCCGTCGTACGTCCAGGCGAGGACGAAGCCGGAGAGGACGAAGAAGAAGGTCACCCCGCTCCGGCCGTACCAGCCCAGCGGGCCCAGCACCGGCAGCTCGCCGACCTTGCGGGCCAGGTGGTAGACGACGACCAGCAGCGCGGCCCAGAACCGGAGCCCGGTGAGGGAGGGCAGGCGGGTGGGCATCGGGGCTCCGGGGGACGGGAGACGGGGGAGAGGGAGGGGGACGGGGGAGGGGCGGGCGGGAACGGACCGGCCCCGGTTCCAACGAGCCGGGGCCGGTCGGGGACACGCGTCCGGAGCGGGGTCGGTGCAGGAGGCCGATGCCCTGGTCGAACCGCACCGTGCCCTTGGCGAAGGCGTCGTCCACCTCGGCGTGCAACCGTGGCCGCGGCCCGCCCGGGGAGCACGCCGCCGCCCGTGCGGTGCGGCCCGTGCGGTGCGGCCCGCGCCGTGCCGTCGCGCGCCGGTGGCGGCGCGGCCGCGTACGCTGCTGGGGCGGGCCCGCCCCTGGCCGGGCGGACCGGAAGCGGGCCGGAAGCCGGAGGGGCGATGGCGGTGGAGGAACAGCGGGCCGGGAGCCGGGTCAGCCGACCGGAGATCAGGCTGGTCAGACGCGGGTTCACCGACCCCGCACGGGCGGTGCGGCTGCTCGCCGACCCCGCCCTGGAGGGGCTGGCCGGGGACCCGGTGCTGCTGGACGCGCTCGGCGCCACCGCCGACCCGGACCTCGCCCTGCTCGGGCTGGCCCGGCTGCTGGAGGCCGCCGAGGAGTCCGACCGGCACACCCTGCGCGACACCCTGACCACCAGCAAGCCGCTGCGCGACCGGCTGCTCGGGGTGCTCGGCGCGTCCACCGCGCTCGCCGACCACCTGGCCCGGCACCCGCACGACTGGCACGTCCTGGTCACCTTCGAGCTGCGCGACATGCACCCCGGGCCGGAGGACTTCCTCCGCGCGCTCCGCCAGGGCGTCTGGGAGCAGGACGCGGGCGCCCGCGGCCGGGCCGACGCGCTGCGGATCGCCTACCGTCGCTGCCTGCTGGCCATCGCCGCCCGCGACCTCACCGGCACCACCGACCTCGCCCAGACCGCCGCCGAGCTCGCCGACCTGGCCGGCGCGACCCTGCAGACCGCCCTCGACATCGCCGCCGAGCAGGACCCGGACGCCGACGCGGCCTGCCGGCTCGCCGTCATCGGCATGGGCAAGTGCGGCGGGCGCGAACTCAACTACGTCTCCGACGTGGACGTCATCTACGTCGCTGAGCCGCGCGAGGGCGTCGACGAGCACGAGGCGGTCAAGGCCGCCACCAGGCTCGCCGCCGCACTCACCCGGCTCTGCGCCGACACCACCGGTGAGGGCACCATCTGGCCGGTCGACGCCAACCTGCGCCCCGAGGGCCGCAACGGCCCGCTGGTCCGCACCCTGGCCAGCCACCTCGCGTACTACCAGCGCTGGGCCAAGACCTGGGAGTTCCAGGCGCTGCTGAAGGCCCGCCCGGTGGCCGGGGACGCCGACCTCGGCGAGGCGTACACGGCGGCACTGGCCCCGATGGTCTGGCAGGCCGCCGCCCGGGAGAACTTCGTCACCGACGTCCAGCAGATGCGCCGCCGGGTGATCGAGTCGATCCCCGCCCCCGAGCTGGACCGCCAGCTCAAGCTCGGCCCGGGCGGACTGCGCGACGTCGAGTTCTCCGTCCAGCTGCTCCAGCTGGTGCACGGCCGCACCGACCCGGCGCTGCGCAGCGGCAACACCCTGGAGGCGCTGGCCGCGCTCTCCCGGGGCGGGTACGTGGGCCGGGCGGACGCCTCCTCGCTGGACGCCGCCTACCGGTTCCTGCGCTCGCTGGAGCACCGGATCCAGCTGCACCGGCTGCGCCGCACCCACCTGATGCCCACCGGCGAGGAGGACCTGCGCCGGCTGGCCCGCTCGCTCGCCCCGCTGATCAACGGCGACACCCGGGCCGATCCGGTCGCGGCCCTCCAGCGGGACTGGAAGCGGCACGCCGTCGAGGTGCGGCGGCTGCACGAGAAGCTGTTCTACCGTCCGCTGCTGGACGCCGTCGCCGAACTGCCGCCCGGCGCGGCCGGACTCACCGCGGACGCGGCCCGGGCCCGGCTGGAGGCGCTCGGGTACGCGGACCCGGCCGCCGCCCTGCGGCACCTCTCGGCGCTCGCCTCCGGGGTCAGCCGCAAGGCGGCCATCCAGCGGACCCTGCTGCCGGTGCTGCTCGGCTGGTTCGCCGACTCCGCCGACCCGGACGCCGGACTGCTCAACTTCCGGCAGGTCTCCGACGCGCTCGGCCGCACCCCCTGGTACCTGCGGCTGCTGCGCGACGAGAGCGCCGCCGCCGAGCAGCTGGCCAGGGTCCTGTCGGCCGGGCGGCTCGCCCCCGACCTGCTGCTGCGCGCCCCCGAGGCGGTCGCCATGCTCGGCGACCCGCAGGGGCTGGTGCCGCGCGGCCGGACCGCGCTGGAGCAGGAGGTGCTGGCCGCCGTGGGCCGGGCCGACTCCACCGCCGCCGCGGTGGCCGCGGTCCGCTCGGTGCGCCGCCGGGAGCTGTTCCGCACCGCCGCCGCGGACGTGCTCGGGCGCCTCGGCGACGACCCGGCCGAGGCGCTGGACGCCGCCGGGGAGGCGCTCACCGCGCTGAACGCCGCCACCCTGCAGGGTGCGCTGCGCGCCTGCGTGGCCGGCTGGGAGGCCCGGAACGGGGCGCTGCCGACCAGGATCGCGGTGATCGCGATGGGCCGGTTCGGCGGGCGCGAGCTCGGCTACGGCTCCGACGCGGACGTGCTCTTCGTCCACGAGCCGCTGCTCGGGTCGCTGGAGCAGGACGCGGCCCGGGCCGCCCAGGCGGTCTGCCACGAGCTGCGCTCGCTGCTGGCCGCGCCGTCCACCGAGCCGCCGCTGGAGGTCGACGCGGACCTGCGGCCGGAGGGGCGCAACGGCCCGCTGGTGCGCAGCCTCGCCTCGTACGCGGCGTACTACCGGCGCTGGTCGCACGCCTGGGAGAGCCAGGCGCTGCTGCGGGCCGATCCGGTGGCCGGGGACGCGGCGCTGGGGGAGCGGTTCCGGCAGTTGGTCGACCCGCTGCGCTACCCCGGCGCCGGGGTGCCGGAGCGGGACCTGGTGGAGATCCGCCGGATCAAGGCCCGGATCGAGGCGGAGCGGCTGCCGCGCGGCGCCGACCCGACCACCCACACCAAGATCGGCCGGGGCGGGCTGGCCGACGTCGAGTGGACCGTGCAGCTGCTCCAGCTCCGGCACGGGCACGAGCTGCCGGGGCTGCGCACCACCCGGACCAGGGCGGCGCTGGCTGCGGCGGTGGCGGCGGGGCTGGTCGACGAAGGGGACGCGGAGGTGCTGGACGCCGCCTGGGTGCTGGCCTCCCGGGTGCGGTCGGCGGTGATGCTGGTCCGCGGGCGACCGGGGGACTCGTTCCCCGCGGACGCCCGGGAGCTGGCCGGAGTGGCCCGCTACCTGGGGTACGGCGCCGGGCACAGCGGGGAGCTGGTGGACGACTACCGGCGGACCACGCGGCGGGCCAGGGCGGTGGTGGAGCGGCTGTTCTACGGGTGAGCCCCCGGGCCCCGGGCCGGGCGAGCTCCCGGCCCCGGTCCGGCCTCCGGCCCCGGGCGGGCCCGGAATCCCCCGGGCGAGCCCTCGGCCCCCGGCGTACGCCGAAGGGCCCCGCGAACGAGATCGCGGGGCCCTTCGGCACGTACGGGGTCAGCGCCGTCCGGCGCTCACCGAGGGCTCGCTCCACTGCTCGGGCACCGTGACCGGCTTGTCCTCGGAGGTCTCCCGGGCGGGCACCCGGGGCAGCCGGTAGGGCCAGGCGTGGTAGATCAGCCGGGACGCGGTGAAGCCGACCGCCAGGCAGGCGATGCCGCCGACCGCGTCCATCCAGAAGTGGTTGGCGGTGGCCACGATCACCACCAGGGTGGCCGCCGGGTAGAGCAGGCCGAGCACCCGGACCCAGGTGGCACGGGCGAGGAAGAAGATGGTCAGCCCGCACCAGAGCGACCACCCGATGTGCATCGAGGGCATCGCCGCGAACTGGTTGGAGACGTGCGTGGCCGGTCCCGAGGCCATCGAGCCCCAGGTGCCGTGGGTCTTCAAGGTGTCGATGAAGCCGCCGTCGGTCATCAGCCGGGGCGGGGCGAGTGGGAAGAAGTAGAAGCCGACCAGGGCGATGCCGGTGGTGATGAACAGCACCGTGCGCGCCGCCACGTAGCGGCCCGGCTGCCGGCGGTAGAGCCAGACCAGGACACCGATGGTCACGACGAAGTGCAGGGTCGCGTAGTAGTAGTTCATCCCCGTGATGAGCCAGCCGACGCCGTCCACCGCGTGGTTCACCGAACGCTCGACCGCGACGCCGAGGCTCTGCTCGAAGTCCCAGATCCAGGTGGCGTGCTTCTGCGCTATCGCCTCCTGCTCCGGGACGGCGTTGCGGACCAGCGAGTAGATCCAGTAGCTGAGGCCGATCAGTGCCAGCTCGAACCAGATCCGCGGCCGGGCCGGGGAGCGGCGCTGCTCGCGGACGCGGCTGCGCAGCGCGGCGGTACGGGTCTGGGCCGCGCGGGTGGCTCCGTCGGGCATGCGGCCACCGTTCTGCTGGATCTCGGTCGGTTCCCCCATGGACGAGAAGTCTGCCAGACGTCCCGTAGCCGTCTGCTCATCCTCCGGAAGTGGATTCTTCACCGGATGTCCCCCTTCAGGGCTAGGGGGTTTCTCCCACCGGGGTAGGGGGCGGGGACGAGTCTGGTGCGAACCGGTGGGACGGGCATACGTCCCATTGTCACGCCGGGCGGGGCGACCGGCTCATTCGGGGGTCGGCCGGGGGTGCGGCGGGCGTATTGTCCCCGCCCGAAACCCTTTCTGCATCTTGCTGAAACATATTGCAGGCCGCTAGCGTCCTGGCAACTCGCTCACCCCTTCCCTCGCAAGGGAGCCCTCAGTGGCCGAAGTCCCGCCCCGCCGCAGGCGGAGCACCCCCCGCAGACCCGGCCGGACGGCGGTGCTGCTCGCCGCCTCGCTGACCGCCGCCACCCTCGGCACCGCCGGCCCGGCCGCGCTCGCCGCCGCCCCGCCCGGACCGCCCTCGGACGCCGCGCTCGCCGCCACCGCCGGGCGCCACGACCTCACCCGCGAGCAGTTCTACTTCGTCCTGCCGGACCGGTTCGCCAACGGCGACCGCGGCAACGACACCGGGGGCATCACCGGCACCCGGCTCGACCACGGCCTCGACCCGGCCGACAAGGGCTTCTACCACGGCGGCGACCTGGCCGGCCTGATCCAGCGGCTCGACTACATCCAGGACCTCGGCACCACCGCGATCTGGATGGCGCCGATCTTCCGGAACAAGCCCGTCCAGGGCACCGGCGACGGCGCGAGCGCCGGCTACCACGGCTACTGGATCACCGACTTCACCCAGGTCGACCCCCACTTCGGCACCAACGAGCAGCTCAAGGAGCTGATAGCGAGGGCGCACCAGCGGGGCATCAAGGTCTTCTTCGACGTCATCACCAACCACACCGCCGACGTCATCGACTACCGGCAGAAGCAGTACGGCTACCGCAGCACCGGCGCGTACCCGGTGCTGGACGCCGACGGCAACCCGGTCGACGAGACCGCGCTCGCCGACGCGAACGCCGCCTGGCCGAAGCTGGGCCGGGACTCCTTCCCCTACAGCCCGGTCTTCCGCAAGCCGGCCGACGCCGCCGCCAAGACCCCGTCCTGGCTCAACGACCCCGCGCTCTACCACAACCGGGGCGACTCCACCTTCGCCGGCGAGTCCGCCACCGAGGGCGACTTCTCCGGCCTCGACGACCTCGACACCCAGAACCCCAGGGTGGTCAAGGGCTTCGAGAAGGTCTACCAGCAGTGGGTCCGGGAAGCCGGCGTGGACGGCTTCCGGATCGACACCGTCAAGCACGTCAACATGGCCTTCTGGCAGCAGTGGGCGCCCTCGCTCAAGGAGTTCGCCGCCAAGCAGGGGAACAAGAGGTTCTTCATGTTCGGCGAGGTCTACTCCGGCGACCCGGCGGTCACCGCGCCGTACGTCACCAAGGGCCGGCTCCAGGCCACCCTCGACTTCCCCTTCCAGAACGCCGCCCGCTCCTACGCCTCGCAGGGCGGCTCGGCGCGCGGCCTCGCCGACGTCTACGGCCAGGACCACCGCTACACCACCGCCGACACCGACGCCTACGAGCTGCCGACCTTCCTCGGCAACCACGACATGGGCCGGTTCGGCTCCTTCCTGCTCGCCGACAACCCGGGCGCCGACGAGGCGACCCTGCTGCGCAAGGACCGGCTCGGCAACGAGCTGATGTTCCTCACCCGCGGCCAGCCCGTCGTCTACTACGGCGACGAGCAGGGCTTCACCGGCGCGGGCGGCGACAAGGACGCCCGCCAGGACGTCTTCGCCTCGCAGACCGCCTCCTACAACACCGACCGGGTGCTCGGCGGCGCCACCGGCCCCGCCGACCGGTACGGGCGGGACGGCGAGCTGTACCGGGGCATCGCCGGCCTGGCGAAGCTGCGCCGCGACCACCCCGCCCTCGCCGACGGCGCCCAGATCGAGCGCTACGCCGCCGACGGCCCGGGCGTCTACGCCTTCTCCCGGATCGACGCCGGACAGCAGGTCGAGTACCTGGTCGCGGTCAACAACGCCGCCGAGCCGAAGACCGTCACCCTGGACACCTTCTCGGCCGGCCAGGGCTTCGACCGGATCTACCCGGCCGCGGGCGAGCGGACCACCAGCGGCGCCGACCGCAGGGTCACCGTCACCGTGCCGGCGCTCTCCTCGGTCGTCCTCAAGGCCGCCGGGAAGCCCGCCCCGGCCGCCGCCGCGCCCGCCGTCACCCTGTGCGCCCCCGCCGACGGCTCCACCGGCACCGTCACCGTCGGCGCGGACGTGCCCGGCGGCGGCTTCGGCCGGGTCACCTTCGCCGCCCAGGTCGGCGACCGGCCCTGGCAGGTGCTCGGCACCTCGGACACCGGCCGCTACGCCGTCACCCAGGACCTCGCCGGCGTCGCCCCCGGCACGCCCGTCCGCTACAAGGCCGTCGTCCAGGACACGGCCGGCCGGCTGAGCTCCGCCACCGGCGGCTTCACCACCGGGACCCCCGCGCCCGTGCCGGTGCCCAGCGCCGCCGCCCGCCCGTACGCCGTCGTCCACTACCAGCGCAAGAACGGCGACTACGACGGCTGGAACCTCTACGCCTGGGGCGACCTCGCCGACGGCGAGGCCACCCCGTGGCCGGCCGGCCACGGATTCACCGGCCGGGACGCCTACGGCGCCTTCGCCTACGTGAAGCTGAAGCCCGGCGCCTCCGACGTCGGCTTCATCGTGGAGAAGGACGGGGTCAAGGACGTCGACGCCGACCGCCACCTCGACATCGGCGCGACCGGCGAGGTCTGGCTCAAGGAGGGCGACCCCGCCGTCCTGACCGCGAACCCCGGACCGGCGAACACCCAGCCGCCCGGCACCGCGGTGATCCACTACAACCGGGCCGACGGGGACTACGACGGCTGGGGCCTGCACGACTGGACCGGCGCCGCCACCCCCACCGACTGGGGCGACCCGCTGATGCCGGTGCGCCGCGACTCCTTCGGCGCCGTCTTCGAGGTGCCGCTCGCCCCCGGCGCGACCAGCCTCGGCTACATCCTGCACCGGGGCAACGACAAGGACCTGCCGAACGACCAGTCCCTCGACCTCGCCGCCGTCGGCCGCGAGGTCTGGATCCTCGGCGGCCGCGAGGGCCACCTGCTGCCGCAGACCGCCGCCGCCTCCTCCCAGCTGGACCCCGGCTCGGCCAAGGCGCAGTGGATCGACGCGAGGACGGTGGCGGTCCCGGCGGACTACGGCGCCGGTGACGCCGCGCTCGCCGCCGGCACCAGCGCCCAGCTGGTGTACGACCCGGCCGGCGGCATCCGCGCCGAGAAGGGCACGCTGACCAAGGCCGGGCAGTGGATCCGGCTGGAGCCCGCCCCGGGCGGTCTCACCGCCGCGCAGAAGGCCGCGTACCCGCACCTGGCCGGCTACCGGGCCTTCACCGTCGACCCGCGCGACGCCGCCCGGGTGCCCGCCGCCCTGCGCGGGCAACTGCTCTTCACCGAGCACCTGCCCAGCGGCGCCGTGCTGGCCGCCACCGGCGTGCAGACCCCCGGCGTGCTCGACGACCTCTACGCCCGCCGCACCGGCCGGGTCGACTTCGGCCCGGCCCACTACAACGGCAAGGTCGCGCTGTCCCTCTGGGCGCCGACCGCGCAGGAGGTCTCCGTCCAGGTCTTCGACACGCCGTCCGGCGGCACCCCGAGGACCCTGCCGCTGAAGCTCGACGACGAGACGGGCGTCTGGGAGCTCGTCCGCGACAGGGCGGAGCTGGACGGCAAGTACTACCTGTACCAGGTCAGGGTCTGGGCGCCGTCGGTCCAGCGGGTGGTGGTCAACACCGTCACCGACCCGTACTCGGTCGCGCTCTCCACCGACTCCGGGCGCAGCCTGGTCGCCGACCTCGCCGCCGCGGGCCTCAAGCCGCCGGGCTGGGAGGACCACGCCGTCCCGCCGGCCGTCCCGCTCGGCCGGGAGCAGATCCAGGAACTGCACGTCCGGGACTTCTCGGTGGCGGACACCACCGTCCCGGCCGCGGAGCGCGGCACCTACCTGGCCTTCACGGAGTCCGAGTCGGCCGGCATGAAGCACCTGCGCGAGCTGGCGCGGGCCGGCGTCACCACCGTCCACCTGCTGCCGACCTTCGACATCGCCACCATCCGGGAGAACCGGGCCGAGCAGAAACCGCCCGCCTGCGACCTCGCCGCCCTGGCCGCCGACAGCGGGAAGCAGCAGGAGTGCGTGGCCGCCGTCGCCGCCGAGGACGCCTACAACTGGGGCTACGACCCGCTGCACTACACCGTGCCGGAGGGCTCGTACGCCACCGACCCCGAGGGGACCGCGCGCACCGTGCAGTTCCGGCGGATGGTGCAGGCGATCCACGCGGCCGGGCTCCGGGTGGTCCTCGACGTCGTCTACAACCACACCGCGGCCGCCGGCCAGGCCGAGCACTCGGTGCTGGACAAGGTCGTCCCCGGCTACTACCAGCGGCTGGACGCCGACGGGAAGGTGACCACCGACAGCTGCTGCGCCGACACCGCGCCCGAGCACGCCATGATGAACCGCCTGGTGGTCGACTCGGTGACCACCTGGGCCCGCGAGTACAAGGTGGACGGCTTCCGCTTCGACCTGATGGGCCTGGACCCGAAGTCCACCATGCTGGACGTGCAGGCCGCGCTGCGCCGGATGACCCCGGAGTCGGACGGTGTCGACGGGCGGAACGTCCTCCTCTACGGCGAGGGCTGGAACTTCGGCGTCGTCGCGAACGACGCCCGGTTCGAGCAGGCTACCCAGCTCGCCATGGCGGGAACCGGGATCGCCACCTTCGACGACCGGCTGCGCGACGCGGCCCGGGGCGGCGACTTCCGGCTCTCCTCGGCCCCCCGGCAGGGCTTCGCCTCGGGCCTGTTCACCGACCCGAACGGCTCGCCCGCCAACGGCACGCCCGAGCAGCAGAAGGCCCGGCTGCTCCAGCAGATGGACCAGCTGAAGGTCGGGCTGACCGGCAACCTGGCGGGCTACGCCTTCACCGACAGCTCCGGACGGTCCGTCACCGGCCGGGACGTCGACTACAACGGCGCCCCGACCGGGTACGCGGCCCGGCCCGGTGAAGCGGTCGGCTACGTGGACGCGCACGACAACGCCGACCTGTTCGACGCGCTGGCGTACAAGCTGCCGCCGGCCACCGCGCCCGCGGACCGGGCCCGGATGCAGGCGCTGGCGCTCTCGCTGACCGCGCTCACCCAGGGCTCCGGCTTCGCCCAGGCCGGCAGCGACCTGCTGCGCTCCAAGTCGCTGGACGCCAACTCCTACGACTCCGGCGACTGGTTCAACGCCATCCACTGGGACGCCGCGCAGGGCAACGGCTGGGGCCGGGGCCTGCCGCCGGCGGCGGACAACCGGGAGATGTGGCCGGCCGCCGCGGCCCTGCTGGGCGACCCGCGGCTGACCGTGGGCGCCGCCGACATCCGGTCGGCGAGCGCGCAGTACCAGGGGTTCCTGCGGATCAAGCGGTCCTCGCCGCTGTTCTCGCTGCCCACCCTGGCCGCCGTCCAGCAGCGGCTCTCCTACCCGCTCTCGGGGACGTCCGGCGAGACGCCCGGGGTGATCACCCTGCACCTGGACGGTGCCGGTCTCGCGGGTGCGGAGAAGGGCGTCACGGTGGTGTTCAACGCGACGCCGACCGCGCAGGTCCAGACGGTCGCCGGGCTGGCGGGGACGGCCCAGGCGCTCCACCCGGTCCAGGCCGGGGGCGCCGACCCGGTGGTGAAGCAGGCCGGATTCGCCGCCGCCACGGGCACGTTCACCGTTCCGGGCCGGACGGTGGCGGTGTTCGTGCAGAGCTGACGGGCCACCGTCGGCCCCGGGCCCCGCACCGTTCCCACGGGTGCGGGGCCCGGTTCCATTCAGGGAATGGAGTTGGCCGAAAAGCGCTCCTGGCACGGCCGGAAAGGTGATGTGCCGCGTCCGCCGGACGCTGTCGTCCGGTGCGCGGACCCGGCTCCGGCCCGGAGTCGCTGGTCAGTGCCCGCGGGGAGTGATCGAACCTTTCCGGCGACGATGAAAACGATCTCCGGTAGTTCCCACGGCCGTAACACGGGCGGGGGTCTGACGGATGTACGGGTCGGTAGCTAATCGGCCAATCCATGGCATGCATCTGTCATTCACGGCTCGTTTGCTGCCACGATTCCTCCGGCTGCAGACGAGGGGGCCCCACCCCCCGGTGCAGCTGTCCCAGGTCAGGTACAGCGCATCCCCCCTGCCGAGAGATCAGCTCCGCAACCGCACCCGCGCCGCGCACCGGCGGCGGGGGCCCCCACTGAGCCGCGACCCCGCGGCCAGGTTCTGTCCACCGTCCGCGAACCCCGCGGCGGTCGGAAAAGGAGTCCGCATGTCCCGTTACGCCCACGCCCGGAAGGCAGCGGTTGTCATGGCCGCCACCACCGCGCTGCTGGTGACCGGCATCCCGGTCATCGCGCAGGCGGTCACCGCTGACGCGCCGGCGGTCGTCGCCGCGCAGCAGGCGAGCCGGGCCCAGCTGATCGCCTCCGCGAACCAGCAGACCGCCGGCCTCGCCCAGACCCTCGGCCTGACCGGCGAGGAGAAGCTGGTCACCAAGGACGTCGTCCAGGACGCCAACGGCGCCCGCCACCTGCGCTACGAGCGCACCTACGCCGGCCTCCCGGTGCTCGGCGGCGACCTGATCGTCCACCAGGACGCCACCGGCGCCACCCAGGGCGTGACCAAGGCCAGCGACGCCGTCCTCTCCGGCGTCGGCACCACCCCGAAGCTCGCCGCCCCGAAGGCCCAGGAGGCCGCGCTCGCCTCCGAGGCCGGCTCCTCCCTCGACGCCGCCCCGCGCCTGGTCGTCTGGGCCGCCGACGGCGCCGCGAAGCTCGCCTGGGAGACCGTCGTCACCGGCAAGGAGTCGGACGGCACCCCGAGCCGCCTGCGCGTCGTCACCGACGCCGCCACCGGCGCCGTCCTCGGCAAGAACGAGGCCATCAAGACCGGCACCGGCCAGGGCGTCTTCGTCGGCAACGTGCCGCTGACCACCACCCAGAGCGGGTCCACGTACCAGCTCAAGGACGGCACCCGCGGCGGCCAGTACACGACCAACATGAACAACGGCACGACCGGCAACGGCACGCTGTTCAGCAAGTCGAGCGACACCTGGGGCAACGGGCAGGCGAGCAACAAGGAGTCCGCCGCCGTCGACGCCCAGTACGGCGCCGCCGCCACCTGGGACTTCTACAAGAACACCTTCGGCCGCAGCGGCATCCGCAACGACGGCGTCGGCGCCTTCAGCCGCGTCCACTACGACCGCGGCTACGTCAACGCGTTCTGGGACGACGACTGCTTCTGCATGACCTACGGCGACGGCGACGGCGACACCCACCCGCTGACCGAGCTCGACGTGGCCGGCCACGAGATGAGCCACGGCGTCACCTCCGCCACCGCCAACCTCAACTACTCCGGCGAGTCCGGCGGCCTCAACGAGGCCACCTCGGACATCTTCGGCAACGCCGTCGAGTTCTACGCCAACCTCGCCGCCGACAACCCGGACTACCTGGTCGGCGAGCTCATCGACATCAACGGCAACGGCACGCCGCTGCGCTACATGGACAAGCCCTCCAAGGACGGCCGCTCGGCCGACTCCTGGTACTCGGGCGTCGGCAACCTGGACGTGCACTACTCGTCCGGCGTCGCCAACCACTTCTTCTACCTGCTGGCCGAGGGCAGCGGCGCCAAGGTGATCAACGGCGTCAGCTACAACAGCCCGACCGCCAACAACGTCACCGTCACCGGCATAGGCCGGGACAAGGCGCTGCAGGTCTGGTACAAGGCGCTGACCTCGTACATGACCTCCACCACCAACTACTCGGCCGCCCGTGACGCGACGCTCAAGGCCGCCAAGGACCTGTACGGCGAGAACAGCCCCGAGTGGATCGCGGTCGGCACCGCCTGGGCCGGCGTCAACGTCGGTACCGTGCCCCCGAACCCGGGCGGCGTCACCGTCACCAGCCCCGGCAACCAGAGCACCAAGGTCGGCACCGCCGTCAACCTGGCCATCAAGGCCACCGGCGGCACCGCCCCGCTCACCTACTCCGCCACCGGCCTCCCGGCCGGCCTGTCGATCAACGCCTCCACCGGCGTGGTCACCGGCACCCCGACCACCGTCGGCACCTCCAACGTCACCGTGACCGCGAAGGACTCGGCGAACAAGACCGGCACCGCCAGCTTCACCTGGACGGTCACCGACACCAGCAGCACCTGCACCCCGGCGCAGCTGCTCGGCAACGCGGGCTTCGAGACCGGCACCGCGACGCCGTGGACCGCCTCCAGCGGCGTCGTCGACAAGTCGGCCTCGCAGGCCCCGCACGGCGGCACCTGGAAGGCGTGGTTGAACGGCTACGGCTCCACCCACACCGACACCCTCTCCCAGACGGTGTCCATCCCGGCCGGCTGCAAGGCCACGCTCAGCTTCTACCTGCACATCGACACCGGGGAGTCCGGCACGACCCAGTACGACAAGCTGGCCGTCACCGTCAACGGCACCGCGCTGAAGACCTACTCCAACGTGGACGCCGCGGCCGGCTACCAGCTGCGCACCTTCGACCTCTCGGCCTACGCGGGCCAGTCGGTGACCCTCAAGTTCACCGGCACCGAGGACGCCTCGCTGCAGACCAGCTTCGTGATCGACGACACCGCGATCGCCACCAGCTGACCTGCGCCGGTAGCACCGGCGGAGCCGGGTAGGACCAGGTAAGACAGGGGCAGGGCCCGGCGGATCCAAGCCGCCGGGCCCTGTGGCGTGCCCGGGCGGCGCCGTGAGTTCCCGGAAACCCGCCGGTCACCCCGGGGCAACCGGCGGGCAACACGAAACACGGGCGAAACGCGGTCGTCCGCGACCGGAAATCCGGCCTCGCCACACTTCCGGCACGCGCTCCGCCGCAGGACCCCCGGAGGTTCCCCCATGCTCCTGGCCGCCCTCTCGGCCGTTCACCCGGCCGTTCAGCCGCTCGCCCACCCGGTGCTCCGGCTGGCCGACCTGCCGGCCGCCGACGGCCCGGCCGCGCCGCCCGGCATCGACACCGGCGACACCGCCTGGCTGCTCGCCAGCACCGCCCTCGTCCTGCTGATGACGCCCGGTCTGGCCCTGTTCTACGGCGGCATGGTCCGCACCAAGAGCGTGCTCAACATGATCATGATGAGCTTCGTCTCGATCGCCGTCGTCACCGTGGTCTGGCTGCTCGCCGGCTACTCGCTCGCGTTCGGCCCGGACGCCGGCGGCTGGGGCCTGATCGGCGGCCTCGACCACCTGGGGATGGCCGGGATCACCCCGTCCTCCGTCACCGGCCGCGTCCCCACCGTGCTGTTCGCCACCTTCCAGCTGACCTTCGCGATCATCACCGCCGCGCTGATCAGCGGCGCCATCGCGGACCGGGCCAGATTCGGCTCCTGGGTGGCCTTCACCGCGGTCTGGACCCTGCTGGTCTACGTCCCGGTCGCGCACTGGGTGTTCGCGCCCGGTGGCTGGATCCTGTCGAAGCTCGGCGCGCTGGACTTCGCCGGCGGCACCGTCGTCGAGGTCAACTGCGGGGCGAGCGGCCTGGCGCTGGCGCTGCTGCTCGGGCCGCGGCTCGGCTTCCGGAAGGACGCGATGCGCCCGCACAACCTGCCGCTGGTGCTGCTCGGCGCAGGCCTGCTCTGGTTCGGCTGGTTCGGCTTCAACGCCGGCTCGGCGCTGGGCGCCAACGGCCTGGCCGCCTCCGCACTGCTCAACACCCAGGCGGCCGGCTGCACCGGGCTGCTCGGCTGGCTGGTGGTGGAGAAGCGGCGGGACGGCCACGCCACCACGCTGGGCGCGGCGTCCGGCGCGGTGGCCGGCCTGGTCGCCATCACGCCGTCCTGCGGCAGCGTCGACCTGCCCGGCGCGCTGCTGATCGGGCTGGCGGCCGGCGTGGTCTGCTCGTACGCGGTGAGCTGGAAGTTCCGGTTCGGCTTCGACGACTCGCTGGACGTGGTGGGCGTGCACTTCGTGGCCGGGGTCATCGGCACCGCGCTGATCGGCCTGTTCGCCACCGCCACCATGACCGGCGGCCCGGCCGGGCTCCTGCACGGCGGCGGCTTCGGCCAACTGGGCAAACAGCTGGTGGCGATCCTGGCCGTCGCCGTCTACTCCTTCGCGGTCACGTACGGGATCGGGCGGGTGATCGAGCGGGTGATGGGATTCCGCGCCAGCGAGGAGCACGAACTCACCGGCCTGGACCTCGCCGTGCACGCCGAGACCGCGTACGATCACGGCGTCCTGGGCCACGGCGTGCTCGGGCAGGGGGCCGCCGTGTTCTCGGCGACCCACGGCCCCGACCGCACCGCCGCCACCGTGCTCGCGCACCCGTCCGACAAGGCGCCCTCCGCATGAAGCTGATCACCGCGATCGTCAAGCCGTTCAAGCTGGACGACGTCAAGAGCGCACTGCAGGCCGTCGGCGTGCACGGACTGACCGTCAGCGAGGCCAGCGGGTACGGCCGCCAGCACGGGCACACCGAGGTCTACCGCGGTGCCGAGTACCGGATCGACCTGGTGCCGAAGGTCCGGATCGAGGTCGTGGTGGAGGACGAGGACGCCGACCTGGTGATCGAGGAGATCGTCCGGGCCGCCCGGACCGGCAAGATCGGCGACGGCAAGGTCTGGGCGGTGCCGGTGGAGACGATCGTCCGGGTCCGCACGGGGGAGCGCGGGCCGGACGCGGTGTAGGCCCGGCGGGCCGCCGCCGGCCGGGGCCGGCCACCGCCTCACGGCGGTGGCCGGCCCCGCCGCCGTGCCGCCCTCGGGGTGCTGCTGCAGCGGTACCCCCAGCCCCGCGCCCCGCGCCCGTCCTGAGGCCGCAGGTCGGCGCGGCGGCCTGCGAGGCCGGGCCGTGCACCTCGACCGAGACGACCGAGACGGTGGCCGCGCCCCGTCGTCGTGCCTGCTGCCTGTGCCGTTGCCTTCGGCTGCGCGTCCGCCTGCGTCCGTGCCGGTCCCGGTGTCCTCGGGTGCTCCGGCCGGCCGCCGTTCCTTTCCACGCCGGGGAGCGGGAAGAGTCGCACACGAGCTTTCTGAAGCTGACGAAACGTTCCTTCCAGGCTCTTGACGGGTTCCGGTGGCGACCCTAGGTTCAGCGCTGCAAGTTTCCAGAAAGTTTCAGCAAGCTTTCACGTGCGGTACCCGGGCTGCCCCCACCCCAGCCACCCCAGGAGACAACGTGGTCACCACCGCCCCCGCCCGCCGGCCCGTCCGGACGGCCGGCGCACTCGCCGCCTCGGCGGCCCTCGCGCTCTCGCTCACCGCGGCCCTCACCGCGGCCCTCGCCGCCGCCCCCGCCGCGCAGGCCGCCCCGCCCGGCAACGGCAAGGACGTCACGGCGACGCTCTTCGAATGGCGCTTCGACTCGGTCGCCAAGGCCTGCACCGACACCCTCGGCCCCAAGGGCTACGGCTTCGTCGAGGTCTCGCCGCCCCAGGAGCACATCCAGGGCAGCCAGTGGTGGACCTCCTACCAGCCGGTCGGCTACCGGATAGCCGGGCGCCTCGGCGACCGGACCGCCTTCAAGAACATGATCGACACCTGCCACGGGGCCGGCGTCAAGGTGATCGCCGACTCGGTGATCAACCACATGTCCGCCGGCTCCGGCACCGGCACCGGCGGCACCGCGTACGGCAAGTACACCTACCCCGGCTTGTACCAGGACCAGGACTTCCACTCCTGCCGCACCGCGATCACCGACTACAACGACCGCTCCAACGTGCAGAACTGCGAGCTGGTCAACCTCTCCGACCTGAACACCGGCAGCGCCTACGTCCAGCAGACGATCGCCCGCTACCTCGACGACCTCGCCTCGCTCGGCGTCGACGGCTACCGGATCGACGCGGCCAAGCACATCGCCGCCGCCGACCTCGCCGCGATCAAGGCCCGGACGGCCGCCCCGCAGGCGTACTGGGTGCAGGAGGTCATCTACGGCGCGGGCGAACCGGTCCTGCCCACGGAGTACACCGGCACCGGCGACGTCGACGAGTTCCGCTCCGGCACCTGGCTGAAGAGCGCCTTCCAGGGCGGCCGGCTCGCCGACCTGTCCGGCTGGGGCTCCGGCCTGCTCCCCGCAGACCGGGCCCGCACCTTCGTCGACAACTGGGACACCGAGCGCAACGGCTCCACGCTCACCTACAAGGACGGCTCCGCGTACACCCTGGCCAACGTCTTCATGCTGGCCCACCCGTACGGCGCGCCCAACGTCCACTCCGGCTACGCGTTCACCGGGCACGACGACGGCCCGCCGAACGGCGGCACCGTCAACGCCTGCTACCAGGACGGCTGGAACTGCACCCACGCCTGGCGGCAGGTGGCCAACATGGTCGGCTTCCGCAACGCCGTGGCCGGCACCGGGCTGACCGACTGGTGGTCCAACGGCAGCAACGCGATCGCCTTCGGCCGCGGTACGAAGGGCTTCGTCGCGGTCAACCGGGAGAGCGGAGCGGTCACCCAGACCTTCCGGACCTCGCTGCCGGCCGGGAGCTACTGCGACGTCCAGCACGGCGACCCGGCGGCCGGCGGCTGCACCGGCCCGTCCTACACGGTCGGTCCGGACGGCCGGTTCACCGCCACCGTCGGCGCGGGCGACGCGATCGCGCTGTACGTCGGCGCGCCCGGCAGCGGCGCGGTGGTGACCGGCGGGGCGTCCTTCGCCGTCGGCGCGACCACCGCGTGGGGCCAGAACGTCTACGTGGTCGGCGACAGCGCCGCGCTCGGCGGCTGGGACACCGGCCGGGCGGTGCCGCTCTCCTCCGCCGCCTACCCGGTGTGGAAGGCGGACGTCGCGCTGGCCGCCGGGACGGCCTTCTCCTACAAGTACATCCGCAAGGACGCCGCGGGGAACGTCACCTGGGAGTCCGGTGCCAACCGGACGGCGACGGTGCCCGCTTCGGGCCGGGTGAGCCTGAACGACACCTGGCGCGGCTGAGCCGCGGAGCGGGCCGTCCGCCTTCGGAGGGCCCGCCCGCCGGGGGCGGCCGGTCCCGCCGCGGGGCGGGGACGGCCGTGACCGGCGTTCCCCGGCCCGGTGGCCTCCCGGTACCCGAACCTGCGGGCGGGACCCCGCTGTCCTCGCCCTCGTCCTCGTCCGTGGGCCGGATCTCGTCCTCCGCGGCGACCTGGGCGGCGGGCTGCCACCGCGAGCGCGTCGACGCCCCGGGGCCTGCCGCGACCGGCCCCGGCGGGACCCGGCCGCCGCCGCGGGCCCTGCGGGCCCTAGCCGCGTCCGACGTACGGCATGGCCGTCGCCATCACCGTCGCGAACTGCACGTTGGCCTCCAGCGGGAGCTCCGCCATGTGCCGCACGGTGCGGGCGACGTCCGCGACGTCCATGGTCGGCTCCACCGCGATCCGCCCGTCCGCCTGCCGCACGCCCCGGCTCATCGCCGCCGTCATCTCGGTGGCGGCGTTGCCGATGTCGATCTGCCCGCAGGCGATCCGGTACGGGCGGCCGTCCAGCGACAGCGACTTGGTCAGCCCGGTGACGGCGTGCTTGGTCGCGGTGTACGCGATCGAGTTCGGGCGCGGCACGTGCGCGGAGATCGAGCCGTTGTTGATGATCCGGCCGCCCTGCGGGTGCTGGGCCCGCATCTGCCGGAAGGCGGCGCGTGCGCAGAGGAACGCGCCGGTCAGGTTCAGGTCCACGACGGCCCGCCACTCGGCGACCTCCAGCTCGTCCACCGTGGCCGCGGTTCCGAAGGTGCCGGCGTTGTTGAACAGCAGGTCGATCCGGCCGAACCGGGCGACGCCCGCGGCGAAGAGCGCGTCCACCGCGGCCGGATCGGTCACGTCGGTCGGCACCACGGCGGTGTCGTCCGCCCCGGCGCCGCACAGCCGGGCCGTCTCCCGCAGCGGGTCGACCCGGCGTCCGGCGAGCACCAGCCGCCAGCCGCCGGCCGCCAGCTCCGCCGCGACGGCGCGGCCCACACCGCTGCCGGCACCCGTCACGACGGCGGTGCGGCCGCCGGGGTGGGCGGCGGGGTGCGCGGTGGTGCGTCCGGTGCGGGGGTCGGGGGTCGGCTGGGGCACGGCGGGCTCCTCGGGTGACGGCGGGTGGCTCGATCGTTCCCGATCCCGCGCCCGGCGTCACTGGTGCGAGGCTCCAAGACCCGGCCCGTCGGGCGGTCGGACGACTGTGCGCCGGCCCGCTCCTCCAGCCGCCCGTCACTCGCCTGCCCGCTCGTCTGCCGCTCGCCTGCCCGCGCGTTCGGACGTCCGGGTGCCCGGCCGGCGCCCCCGCCGACCGGCGGGGAGCGGCCCCCGCCGACCGGCGGGAGGCTTGGCGGCCTTTACCCGATCGGGAACAAACATTGGACGGGCGGTGGTCCGCACGCAACCGGCCCACCCCGGTGCACGTCATAAGATCGCAGGACGGCACGCCACCGCGAAGGGCGGCGCGCCGCCTCCCGGGGGTCCCGCAGGTAGCCGCGCCCCGGGCCTGTCCGGCCCCACCCGGGGGCCACCGCCCGTGCTCCCCAGGAGCGGGCGCGACACCGGTCGGAGAGTTCACGCCGTGCAGCCGCAGTCCACCCGTTTCCGCGCCGTGCTGACCGGTGCCACCGCCCTCACCCTGGCCGCCGCACTGGCGGCCTGCGGTAGTACGGACGGCAGCGCCAAGGGCGACTCGGTGAAGGGCGGCACCGCCGCGACCGGCGCCGGCGGCTCCTCGTCCTCGGCCCCCGCGGCCTCGGGCGCCCCGGCCTCCTCGGCCCCCGGCTCCCCGACGACCTCCTCCGCCCCGGCCTCCCCGCCCGCCTCGGCCTCGTCCTCGACCTCCGCGCCGGCCCCCGACGCCCCGGCCACGCCCACCCAGGCCGCCGCCGGCAAGGTGCTGATGCCCACCGGCCCGGCCGCCGCCTTCAGCAAGGCCCGGGACACCGCCGCCGGCCAGATCATGATGACCACGCTGAACGGTCCGAAGTCCGGCGTCTCCGGCAAGGTCTGGGTCTGGCTGCCGCCGGAGTACAACGACCCGAAGTACGCGCGGACCGGCTTCCCGGTGCTCACCCTCTACGCGGGCGGCCAGAGCGCCGGCTACAACACCTGGACCGACAACCAGCTGCCGATCCAGGAGTACGACGCCGACCTGTCCAAGCAGGGCAAGGCGCACCCCTTCATCATGGTGATGCCGGTCCAGAACCTCGACTCCAACGAGGCCAAGGCCCTGGAGTGCGCCGACATCCCGGGCCAGCCGAAGATGGGCACCTGGATGGCCGAGGACATCCCCGACTTCGTCCGCGCGAACTTCCGCACCGTGAAGGGCCGCGACGGCTGGGGCCTGATGGGCGCCTCCACCGGCGCGTTCTGCAGCGCCAAGCTGGCGCTCCAGCACCCGGACAAGTTCAAGGCCGCCGTCCCGATCGACGGCTACTTCGTCCCGGACTCGCCGCTCTGGAAGGGCCACGACGCGGAGCGGCAGGCCAACAGCCCCGAGCTGATGGTTGCTCAGGGCACCGCCGACGTGAGGATGCTCGCCACCGCGGGCGGCGCCAACGCGTACGAGATGAAGCTGGTCAAGGCGTGGGTCGCCAAGGCCGCGGCGCCGCTCACCGTCGAGTACTACGAGCAGCCCGGCGGCAAGCACCTGACCAGCGACTTCAAGAAGATGATCCCGGACACCCTGCAGTGGCTCACCAAGAACCTCGCGGGGCCGCAGAGCGACTGAGCCGGGGCGGCACCGGCCGGACCGGCCGCACCGGGCGGTCCGCGGTCCGCGGCCGGGCGACGGCGCGCCCCGGGCCGTGCGGGCCCTCACTCCGCGGCGATCTCGTGCACCGACTCGCCGAGGATCGCCCGCAGCTGGACCAGCCCCCGGCTGGTCGCGGACTTCACCGCGCCCGTGCTCTGCCGCAGCGTGGCCGCCGCCGACTCGATCGACTGGTCCTCCCAGAACCGCAGCACCAGCACCGCCCGGTACGCCGGGGTGACCTGCGCCAGGGCCGCGAGCAGCGCCAGCCGCCGATCGGGGGCGGGCTGCACCCACGTCCGCCCGCCGTCCCGGCTGCCGTCCGCGCCGCCCTCCAGCAGCGCGCCGGGATCCGGCGAGGCGACCTCGTGCGACCCGCGCCGCCGCCGGGTGTCGATGTAGGCGCGGACCAGCGTCGTCCGCGCGTAGCCGTACGCCGCCTCCGGCTCGCGCAGCCGGGGCCAGCGGGCGTACAGCTTCACCAGGGCGGTCTGGACGAGGTCCTCGGCCAGGTGCCAGTCACCGCACAGCAGGTACCCGGTGCGGCGCAGCGCCGTGTACCGGCCCGCGACGAACTCGTCGAACGACCGCTCCTGTTCCGGTGACATCCGGCCTCGCTGTTCCTCGTCCGCTCCCGGTGCGCCGTCGTCGGACGCGCCCCGCCGCGCGCACCCCCACCGCACACACCCTCGCCTCCTACACGGAGCGAGCCCGGCGGAATGTTGCGTGGCCCCGCCGGAGGGAGCCGGGAAACCCCGCTCCGGGCCGCTGACCTGCACGTCAATCGGACATTGATTCCGTCCTGATGTGCTCTGCCCACTGTGGTGGGACAGCCGGCCCGCCAGCTGTGCCAGGTCGAGCCCAGCCCAGCCAAGCCAAGCCGTGAAGAGAGTGCCATGCCCAGCCACCTCCTGCCCGTAGCGTCCCCGCCCGTGCCCGCCCAGAGGGGTGCCTCGCGCGAGCGCACCGCCGACGAGGAACCGCAGGCCGTCCGTTTCGCCGGGCTGAAGCTGGTGCACGCCGCGCTCCGCCGCGACCTCGCCCGGCTGCCCAACGCGCTGCGGCTGATCCAGCCCGGCGAGGACGAGAAGGGTGCCGCGCTGCTTCGGCACTGGAACTTCCTCACCGCCATGCTGACCTGCCACCACGAGCAGCAGGACACCCGGATCTGGCCGATCGTCAGCCGTTTCGCGCCCGAGCTGCGACTGCTGCTCAACTGGCTTGAGGCGGACCACCACAACCTCGACCACTCGTTCACCCGGGTCACCACCCTGGTCCGGATCGCCAGCCGGGACACCGGGTCGGTCTGGCCGGTGGCCTACGCGATCGAGGACCTGGCGGCGCGGCTGGAGACCCACCTGCGGATCGAGGAGCGGCAGCTGCTGCCCCGGATGGAGCGGGTCTTCACGGAGAACTCCCGCGTGGGCGGCCTCCCCGAGCTGCTGGACGTGCTGCGGGGGGCCGACGGGCCGGGCACCGCCGACGCGCTCGCCTGGCTGCTGGAGGACGTCGAACCGGCGGTCATCGAGCGGCTGCTGGCCGACTGCGACGACGTGGTGGCCCGTCACTGGCCGCACTGGCAGGCGACCTACCAGCGCTGCACGGCGCCGCTCTGGGGGACGCCCGAGGCCCGGGACGCGGCCGGCGACTGACCGTCGGGTTCTTCGCGGTCTTCGTTCTACGCGCGTGGCACGTGCCGCTGGCCTATGCCGACAGCACCTGCCGGGGGAGCGCCTCCGCGGTTCGGCAGCGGGCCTCCTCCGGTCCGGCCGCCCGCGCGCCCGGTCCGGCCGCCCGCGCCTCCGGGCCGGATGTGCCGTCGCGGACGGGGCTGCGGCTCGCCCGTCCTCCGCGTGGGCCCGTGTCGGAGGGCCGCCGGCGCGGCGGCCCGCACGCGGCGGCCCGCTTCGACCGGGGGGCTGCCCGGCCGATCATGACGTGAGTACGCTTGCCCGGTGCCCGCTCACGCCGACCACGGACCGGACCGAGGACCAGGACCCCGCTTCATGGCCTCGAACCCGGACGCCGTCCGCGCCCGTGCCGCCGCCGTCTTCGATCTCGATGCCAGGTTGCCCGCGCAGGTCTTCCGGGAACTCGCCGACGAGGCGGTGTTCTGCGAGTTCGATCCGCTGCTCACGCCGGACGCCTGGCCGGCGCTCGCCGCGCTGGCCGGACTCCACGGCGACCAGCAGGTGGACCTGCTCGTGGTCGAGGCGGACGGCATCGCCGGACCGGCACTGTCGCTGTCCGTCGAGGCCACCCCGGACGACTACTGGGCGGAGATCGGGTTCGACTCGGGCCGGGAACCCCTGGAGTCGATCACCATCGCGGCGCGGACCGTCGCGCTGACCGGTCCCTCCGGCCGTTGGGGCTGCTGGGGCGAGCGGGATCCGGAGGTCGCCGTCGTCCGAGGTCTCCCGGACGGGGCCGCCCGGCGCGAGTGGAGCGTCCGGTACGGGCTGTGTGTCGACGCAGCCGGTGCGCTGGCGTCCTGGCTGCCGCAAGTCTTCCGCGACCGGTTCGTCCCGGACGCCTATGCCGCCGAGCTGGCCGTCGAATACGGTGCGCCGCCGCAGAGTGATTAGGACCTTTCATCCCGGCCCGCATGCGGTGGGCCGCGTCGACCGGCCGGTCCGTGCGCTCGGCCGGTTCCCGCGCTCGGTGCGGATGTGTCGTCGTCGCGGTCGGGGCCGCGGCTCGCCCGTCACCCGCGCGGGTCCGTGTCGGCGGGGCGCCCGTCCGGCGGCCCGCACGCGGCGGCCCGCGTCGACCGGCATCGGCTCCCATCGCCCCGCTCCGGCCCGCATCTGCCCGCATCTGCCCGCGTCGACCGGCTCGACGGGTCGAGGCCGCGGAGGCTAACGCCCCCGTGGCCTCGCCCCGGCCGCCCGCCGACGCCGCAACGTGGTCGGACCCGGCTTCCGCCGCCCCGGCCGGTGGCGGAAGCCGCCCTCGCGACGGCGGGTCCCCGGGCCGCCGCCATGGCGTGGACCCCGCGCGCCGCCCGCTCATCCGGCCCGCACGCCCGGAGGGACGGACCCGTCGGGGTGCCCCGCCCGCCTCAGCGCAGGCCGAGCCGGGCGAGGTACCCCGGCAGGTCGGCCGGGTCGTGGGTGGCCAGACCCAGGTAGCCGTCCGGCCGGACGACGAACAGCCCGCGCCCGTACGTCCTCTCGGCGATGCCGCCGTCGATCCGGTGGCCGTGCACGCCGGCCGGCAGCCCGGGCAGCTCGCAGCCCACCGCGAGCACGGTGACGTGCGGGCCGCGGAACAGGTCGAAGAGCCGTCGCGCGCCGTGGCCCTCCGCCGTCCCACTCCCCGCCGTCCCGTCCTCCGCTGCACCGGCCGGTGACGCACCGCCCAGCGGTGCGTCGGGCGCCCGCTCACCGGCCCGCAGCGCGTCCTCGGCCAGGCCCGGGCGCGCCTCCACGGTCAGCGGGCCGCCCTCGTAGCCGAGCCCGAGCTGTTCGGTCCGCGGCCCCCGCCGCAGTTCGCCGGCCCGGACCCCGCCCGCGCGGTGCAGCCGGGTGGAGATGTCCAGGACGTCGGCGGCGATCGGCAGCCGCTCCGCCTCGTAGCTGTCCAGCAGCTCCTCGTCCGCGCCGTGACGCAGCACCCGGCCGAGCTTCCAGCCCAGGTTGTACGCGTCCTGGACGCTGGTGTTGAGCCCCTGCCCGCCGGCCGGGGAGTGGATGTGCGCCGCGTCGCCGGCCAGGAAGACCCGGCCGATCCTGAACCGCTCGGCCAGTGCCGTCCGCGGGCGGAAGTCGGAGGCCCAGTGCACCCGGCCGACCGCCGACGCGGGCAGGTGGGTGCGTGCCGCGATGGTCCGGCGTACGCCCTCCGCCGAGGTGTCCGGCTGTTCCGCGTCGGTGGCGCCCGTCGCGCCCGTCGCGCCCGTCGGATCCGTCGCGTCCGCTGGGCCCTCGGCGTCCGCCGTGCCGTCCCCGGCGCCCGTACCGGCGCCGCCGAACTGTGCGAACAGCTGGAACGCGGTGGTGCTCGGCAGCGGGCAGAGCAGCAGCGGGCCACCGGGCGCCTTCGGCCAGATGTGCCAGTTGTCGCGGTCGAGGCCGTCGATCTCGACGTCGGCGACCAGGGACGGGCGCGGGTCGACCTGTTCGCCGGCCATCGGGACGCCCACCGCCCGGCGGACGGTCGAGCGTCCGCCGTCGGCGGCGACCAGGTAGCGGGCTGTGACGGTCCGCTCGGTGCCGTCCGGCCCGGTCAGCCGGGCCTCGACCCGGTCGGGGTGCTGGTCCAGGCCGGTCAGCGCGGTGCCGAGGGCGACCTGCCCGCCGAGTTCACGGAGCCGGTCGTGCAGCAGCTCCTGGGTGCGCCACTGGGGGAGCATCCAGACCGCCGGGTACGGGACGGTCGGGTCGGGCCGGGCGGTCTCGACCAGGTCCCACTCGCCCTGCCGCTCGCCGTCCTCCCAGGACATCATCCGCGGGTAGGGGCGGCCCGCGGCGCGGACGGCGGCGATCAGCCCGAGGTCCTCGAAGACCTCCTGGGTGCGGGGCTGGAGCCCTTTGCCGCGGGAGCCGGGGAACAGTGCCCCGGCCTTCTCGATCAGCAGGGCGCCCACCCCTTGCCGGGCCAGGTCGCAGGCGAGGGTGAGGCCGGTGGGGCCGGCGCCGACGATCAGGACGTCGGTCTGCTCGGGGATCCGGACGTGCGGCACGAGCGCTCTCCTTAACGTTGTTAAGTAGCTGACGTCCGGAAGCATGGGCTTAACGGTGTTAAATTGTCAATGCCGGGATCGGGCGGACGGAGGGGCGCCGGGTCGGGGACGCTGCGAGAGGAACGGCATGCCGCCGAAGCTGGACCGGGCGCAGGTGGTCGACGCCGCCCTGCGCCTGCTCGACGAGACCGGGCTGGAGGGCCTCACCCTCCGCCGGATCGCCACCGCGCTGGACGTCAAGGCCCCGGCGCTGTACTGGCACTTCGCGAACAAGCAGGCCCTGCTGGACGAGATGGCCACCGAGATGCTCCGCCGGATGTACTCCGGTCCGGTCGAGCCCCCGGCCTCCTGGCAGGAGGCCGTCACCGGCACCTGCCGCGTCCTGCGTGCGGGACTGCTGGGCTACCGCGACGGCGCCAAGGTCTTCAGCGGCACCCGGCTCACCGACTACGGGCACGCCGAGGGGCAGCACGTCATGCTCGCCGCGTTCACCCGGGCCGGATTCGAACTCGCGGACGCCGTCCTCGCGTTCACCACCGCGTACGCGTTCACCATCGGCTTCGTGATCGAGGAGCAGGCCGTCCATCCGCTGCCGGGGGAGCGGGCCCCCGGGTACGACCCCGAGCAGCGGGCCGCCGCCATCGCCCCCGAGCACGGCCTGGCCGCCGCCGCGGGGCAGGACCTCTTCGGCGGCTTCGACCAGCGCTTCGAGCGCGGCGTCGCCATCGTGGTGGCCGGCGTGGAGAGCCTGCTCGGTCGGTCAACTCCAGCCGCCCCCTAGGGGTTTCGACCCATCTGCCTCCGGGTCGTGGCCGTCGCCGCGGTCCGGGGCCGGCCAGGGGGCGGATACCGCCGATGGCCGATGGCCGACTGCCGGCCCGCGCCTACCGTCGGAACCATGACCAGCGCGCCCACCGCTCCGCACCACGACCGCCGACCCGCCCGTCACCACGACCTCCGGCCCGCCCGCCGGCCCGCCCGTCACCGCAGTGCGGCCGTGCGGTCGGCCGCACTCGCGGCCGGCGCCGTGCTGCTGCTCGGCGCCGGGCTCACCGCCTGCAAGGGCGGCGCCTCGCTCTGCCTCAGCGACGACAGCTGCGACGTCGTCGTCCGCACCGACGACGCCGGCTCCACCCACACCGTCGAGGTCTTCGGCGGGGACCGGGCCGTCCGGCTGACCGTCGGCCGGATCACCGACACCACGGCCGAGGTGAAGCTCGGCGAGGACACCAAGACCCTCACCGAGGACACCGAGACCGCCGTCGGCGGGGCGAAGGTCACCCTCCGCCACGCCAGCGCACGCGAGCACTCCGCCGAACTCCACGTCGTCCGCTGACCGGAGACCCGCCGGCCCGCCCGTCCTCCGGCCCGCGCACCGCCGGTGAACGGGTGCCGGCCGGTCCGCGGTGACCGGCCCCGTCACCCGCGCCGACCTGCCGGGGCCCGCCCGGACGCCACCGGGGCCGCCGACGACCCGCCGCCGTCGACGACCCGCCTCGACCGCCACCACCGACGGTGCGGTGCCGGGGCGCCGGGGGTGCCGACCGCCGCCGGGCGGGCGCCGAACGCGGCTACTCCGGAAGGCGGTTGAGCCAGGTGATCGGCGTGACCGCGATCGCCCTCTCCGGTGAGCCGTCCCACTCCGCGGGCAGCCCCGCCGCCCCGAGCGCCGCGGCCACCGCGCGCCCGATCCCCACCGTCCGCCGGACGGCCGCCTCCGTCGACTCGCCGTCCACCTGGAATCCGCCGTACCGCAGCATCAGCGAGCCGCCGGAGACGGCCCGTTCGGTGTCCTGCTGGTGGAAGAAGACGAAGCCGCGCGAGTCCTCGTCGGCCTCGCCGCCGATCTCCGCGTAGCCACAGCTCGCACAGCAGGTGAAGTCCATCGCGGCGACGATGCCCTGCTCCTCCAGGGCGTCGAAGGCGGCCTCCAGCCGGTCGACGTCGGTCGTCTCCGGCCAGGACGCCTGCTCCTCCAGACGCTCCCGCCACAGCGGAGCGACGATCCGCTCCGCCTCCTCCGCCGTCAGTCCCTGGTCGTCGAGGTCCTCGACCAGGGACTCGGCTATCTCGTCCGGCTCCTGGAAGCCGCACCGGATCAGCTCACGGGCCCGCTCCTCGGCGTCCCGCAGCGCCTCGGCGGCAAGAGTGGTGTGCACGGTGTCCTGGTCCATGCCGGTATCCAAGCACCCGCCACCGACAATCCGGCCGGCCGCTCCGGAGGGCGTCCCCGGTGCTACCGTCCCCGGGTGTCCTCCCTCCTCCAGCCACCGCTGATCACCCGTCTGCTCGCCGCCGAGCGCATCCTGATCGCCGGTGCCGGCGGCGGGTTCGACGTCTACGCGGGCCTGCCGCTGGCCCTCGCCCTGCGCGCGGCCGGCCGCGAGGTCCACCTCGCCAACCTCTCCTTCGCCCCGCTCGAAAGCCTGCCCCTCGACGTCTGGCTGGCACCCGACGCGGCCCGGATCGGCCCCGACACGGCGGCCCCGGAGGGCTACTTCCCGGAGCGCACGCTGGCCCGCTGGCTCCGTGCGCACCGCATGCCCGACACCGTCTGGGCGTTCCCCCGGTCCGGTGTGCGGCCGCTGCGGGACGCCTACCGCGCGCTCGTCGGCCACCTCGGCATCGACGCCGTCCTGCTCGTCGACGGCGGCACCGACATCCTGATGCGCGGCGACGAGGCGGGCCTCGGCACCCCGGAGGAGGACATGGCCAGCCTCGCGGCGGTGGCCGGACTGACCGAGGTGCCCGAGCGGCTGGTCGCCTGCCTCGGCTTCGGCGTCGACGCCTACCACGGCGTCAGCCATTCGCTGGTGCTGGAGAACCTCGCCGCGCTCGACCGGGCCGGCGGCTACCTCGGGGCCTTCTCGATCCCGCGCGACAGCCGGGAGGGCACGCTCTACCTGGACGCCGTCGAACACGCCCGGGCGGCCTTCCCCGAGCACCCGAGCATCGTCCAGGGCTCGGTGGCGGCGGCGCTGCGCGGCGAGTTCGGCGATGTCCGGTTCACCGACCGCACCAGGTACAGCGAGCTCTTCGTCAATCCGCTGATGGCGCTCTACTTCGGTGTCACCGTCGAGGCGCTGGCCGCCGAGCACCGCTACCTCGACCGGCTGGAGCCGACCACGTCGATGCGCCAGATCATCTCCGCCATCGGCGAGTTCCAGGACGACCTGCCCGTCCGGCGTCCGGCCCGCCGGTTCCCGCACTGACCGGGGGCCGCAGAAGGCGCGCCCCGGCCGATCGGCCGCGGGAGCCGGCGCCCCGCCCGGCCGGAGGGCCGCACCGTCGGCGCCCCACGCAGTCGGCACCGTTCGCGCCGCCCCGGCCGTCGGTACCGTCCGGGCGTCGGCCCGGGCGTCGGCTCAGCCCGAGGCGAGCCTGAACTCCAGGTTGCCGAACCGGACCTGGTCGCCCGGCCGCACCCGCACCCCTCCGGCGATCCGGTGGCCGTTCACGTGCGTCCCGTTGGTCGAGCCGAGGTCGTACAGCACCCAGCCCTCGCCCTCGCGCCGCAGCTCGGCGTGGTGCCGGGAGACCGAGGCGTCGTTCAGCCGCAGCCCCGACCCGGGGATCCGGCCGATCGTCAACTGCCCTGCACCGCCGTGCGGGAGGCTCAGCCCCGGCAGTCGCTCGACCCGCCACGCCCCGCGCAGCCGCACCCCGAACGCCGAGACCCGGCCCACCGCCCGCAGCACGAACCGCCCGACCGGGTTCCCGGCCGGCAGGCCCGCCATCGCGGCGTTCAACTCGGCCCGGCTGCCCGCGTGGAGTACGAGGTCCAGCCGCCCGAGGAACGTGTCGTGCGACAGCCGGCCGCTGCCGGCGCCGTCCCTCAGCGCGTCGAGCACCTGCTCCCGCTCGGCCTCGGACGGCCGGACCACGGATGTCCGGATCTCTGGAGACGTCATGGCCTGATTGTCAGCTCGCCACCGCCGACCTGTCCAGATTCCGGGGACGTCGGACCGCCTCGAACCCCGCGCCCACGGTCAGCAGCCCGCCCTCCGTCCGCACCGCGCCCGCGGCGTCCGCCGTTCCGAACGCCCCCGCCCCCGCCCCCAGTCGCAGCCGCTCCAGCCGGGCGATCCGTGCCACGAGAAGCCCCCACGGCCCGTCGCCCGCGCCCGCATCCCCGCCTGCATTCCCGTCCCGGCCCGTCGGCGGCACCGCGAGGTGGACGACCGCCGAGGCGGGCTCGTCCGGGTCGTGCCCCGAGCCGGCGAAGCCGATCAGGAGCATGCGGAGCGCCGCGTGTCCGGGCCTCCGGGCCGGGGTGCGGTCGGCCTCCGGCGCCGTGCGCAGCTCGTCGATCAGCCGCCCGACCCAGTCCTCGCCCTGTCCGGCGCGCCACCGCACGGCGAGCTGTTCCGCGAACCAGCCCGCCCACTCGGAGCCGCCGCGCTCCACCCATCCTTCGACCAGCGCGCGCTGCCCGGCCCCGCCGCGCCGGGCGGCCGCCACCAGGTCCGTCCCGGCTCCCTCGAAGATGCGGCAGAGCTCCAGGATCCTCCGCCGCGAGACCACGTGGGCGTACCGCGCGGTCCGGATCTCCAGCATCGCGCCGTGCAGGAGCGGGGCCGCCACCGGGTCGACCCGGTGGCCCCGCGGGGCGGGCGGCCGGGCTGCGACGGGCGGCCGGAACGGCGGCGTCGCGGCGTCCGCGGCCCGTCCGGCCTCGGTCAGGTGCCAGAGGTCGTCGGAGACGTGGCACTCGGCCCGGGCCGCGCGCAGCCGCCCGCGCCCGGCGAGCGTCAGCTCCACGCCCGCCGCGTCGATCCGCCGGCCGACCGGACCCGTCACGGTGGCACCGGACTCGAACTCGGCCTCCGACACGTCGGTGAGCGTCAGCGTCAACAGGGGCTCCTGTGCCGGGGTTCGGCCTCCGAGACCGTACGCGCGGGGGGCCTCCAGGGTCAGCCGGGCGTCCAGGCGCTCGCCGACCAGCTCCAGAGCCAGGCTCAGGAACCGGCAGCGGGCCAGGTCGTACCCGGCCACCGCCCCCTCCGTCAGCGGCACGGTCACCGGGAAGAGCTGCCCGGTGTAACCCCTGTACGGGTGCCGCAGGGAGTCCGCCCCGGAGGCCGGCAACAGCCCCGCCACCGGGTGTCCGGCCGCCGCCGACTGCTCCACCGTCCACGCGTGCCGCGCCGCGCCCGCTGCCGCCATCCACCGCAGCCCGCGCCGTGCGGCATCCTCCCGCCGCAGGGCCGTCCGCCGTCCGGCGGCGGCCCACAGCGGAAGGGTGTTGTTGTCCCAGACGTCCGAGCACCGCACGACGGTCTCCCGGTCGAAGGTCCGCGCGTCGGCGGCCGCCTCGGCGATCCGGACGAGCGAGCGGTCGAGCAGCGCGGCGAAGGCGGCGAGCGCGGATCGGGGCAAGGGGTTCTCCGTCGGTGGGGGGAGGGTCAGGCCTTCCGGGCGGCCGCGAGGATCTTGACGGTGGTGTGCAGGAAGCGCGAAGTCGCCGTGCCGCCGTAGGACTTGCCGAACAGCGAACCGCTGGTCACCCACTTGCCGTCCTTCAGGTGCACCACCACGTAGGCGGTGCCGGCATCGGCCCCGATCACCTCGTAGTCGCCCTTGGGGGAGGTGTACGGGACCGGGAAGTCGGCCGGCAGCGGCTCGGAGAGGAAGTTCACCGTCAGCCGGACGTCCGGCGTCACCTCGACGCCCGCGAACGGCTCGGCGGCGAGCACCGCCTCGACCTCGTCGACGGTCCGCAGCAGCACCGGCACGGGGTAGCCGAGCGAATCGGCGAGGTGCTGCTCGATCCGGGCGGTGAGCGCGGCACGGCCCTCCCCGTCGAGGTCGTCGGCGGCGAAGAAGACGTTGCCGCTCTGGATGTAGGAGCCGACGCGGTCCAGGCCGAGTTCGGTGAAGAGGGCGCGCAGCCGCTCCATCCGCACCGTCCTTCCGCCGACGTTGACGGCCCGCAGGAAGGCGATGTACGTGGTCGTGGAGGTCACGCGGCCAGTCTGGCACCCGGCACCGACAGCCCGGCCGCGCCCGCCCGCCGAGCCGCGCCCGGCCGCAGCGCACCTGCGGCTCGGCGGCGCACCAGCCCGTCCCGCCCGCCCGGGCGACTGTCGGTACCGGGTGCCAGACTGGCGCCATGGCTACCTGGCAGGATTTCGAGCACGAGGCACCGGACCTCGCCCCCGCCGTGCGGGCCCGGTTCGAGGCGAACAAGCACCACGTCCTGGCGACGCTCCGCCGGGACGGCTCGCCGAGGGTCAGCGGCACCGAGGTGGACTTCATCGGGGCCGACCTGATGCTCGGGTCGATGGACGGCGCGGTCAAGGCCCTGGACCTGCGGCGCGACGCCCGCTTCGCGCTGCACAGCAACCCGAGCGACGAGACGCTCGCGGACGGCGACTCCAAGGTCTCCGGCCGGGCCGTCGAGGTGACCGGCGAGGCCGAACGCGCCGCCTACGAGGCCGAGCTCCCCGAGCCGCCGCCCGGCCCGTACCAGGCGTTCAGGCTGGAGGTGGAGCAGGTCGTGCACACCACGGTCGAGGGCGACGCGGTCCGGATCAGCTCCTGGCGCCCGGGCGAGCCGGTGCGGACGGTCGAGCGCCGCTGACGACCGGCGGCCCGCCACACCACCCCGCCGGGTTGCGAGGGGCGGGGACGGAGCCGGGCGGGGCCGACGGGTCGCGGCCTACGGCAGGACGGACCTGACCGCCTCGGGAGTCCGCGCGACCAGGGCGTGCCCGTCGTCAGCGGTGATGATCGGGCGCTGGATCAGGACCGGGTGCTCCGCCATGGCCGCGATCCAGCGCGCCCGGTCGTCCGGCTCCCGGCTCCACTGCTTCATGCCCAGTTCCTTGGCCACCGGCTCCTCGATCCGGGTGATGTCCCACGGCTCCAGGGCCAGCCGCTCCAGCACCTTCTCCAGCTCGGCGACGCTCGGCGGATCCTCCAGATAGCGCCGTACGGTGTACTTCGCACCCGCGCCCTCCAGGGCGCCCAGCGCGGCACGGCACTTCCCGCAGCGCGGGTTGATCCAGATCTCCATCCCGTCAGCCTACCGACCATCCGCCCGCCGGGTCCCCACCCGCGCCGTGCCCCGGCCCCGCGGGCCCCGCCGCCCGGTCTCCTGCCCCGTCTCCCGGACCGCCTCCCGGACCGGCTCCTGCCCCGTCTCCCGGACCGCCTCCCGCCGAGCGCCGCCGCTCCCGTCCGCCGGGAACTACCGTGCCCCTACCAACGGTTGGTCCGAAGGGAGTTGGTTTCTCTGGACGGGGAGTACCGGATGGACGGCGCAGCGATCGTCGAGCAGCTCATGACCACCGAGGGGCGGCTCGACCCCTATCCGCTCTACGCGCGGGCCCACGAGCTCGGCGCCGCCGTACCGGCCGGTCCGGACGTGATCCTCGCGGTCGGTCACACCGCCGCCAACCAGGTGCTGCGCAACCCCGCCTTCGCCCTGGAGGACGCCGCGACCCTGGCGGGAGCCGACGAGGAGCTGTTCGCCCACGCGTCGATCGCCCTGCTCAGCCAGTCGGTCCTGCAGCGGAACGCCCCCGACCACGCCCGGGTCCGGTCGCTGATCGCCTCGGCCTTCAATACCCGCCGGGTGGCCGCGCTCCGCCCGTCGATCGAGACGGCGGTGGGCCGGCTGCTCGACCGGCTGGCCGAGCAGGGCGCCGACGGTTCGCCGGTCGACTTCATGGAGGCCTTCGCCTTCCGGCTGCCGGTCGAGGTGATCTGCGAGCTGCTCGGCGTGCCCGCCGCGGACCGCTACCGCTTCCGCACCCTGGCGTCCGACCTCACCATCGCCCTGGAACTGGTCCAGGACCTCTCCGAGCTGGCGTCGGCCGACACCGCGGCCGACGAACTGTCGGACTACTTCACCGGGTTGATCGCCGAGCGACTGGCCCGCCCGACCGGCGACCTGGTGAGCGACCTGGCCCGGATCGCCGCGGACTCGCCGGACCGGATCACCGGCCAGGAGCTGCTGAGCAACCTGGTCCTGCTGCTGGTGGCCGGGTTCGAGACCACCACCAACCTGCTCGGCAACGGACTCTCGCTGCTGTTCCACCACCCGGAGGCGGCGGACGGGCTGCGCACCGGGGCGCTGGACCCGGGGCTGTTCACCGACGAGGTGCTGCGCTTCGACTCCCCGGTCCAGCTGACCACCCGGGTCGCCGCCGCCGACGGGCTGACGGTGGCCGACCTGTCCGCGCCGCCCGGCACCGTGGTGTTCGTCATGCTGGGCGCGGCCAACCACGACCCGGCCCGGTACCACCGCCCGGAGCGCTTCGACCCGGCCCGGACCGACAGCCAGCCGCTCAGCTTCGGCGGCGGGCCGCACTTCTGCCTCGGCAGCAGGCTCGCCCGTCTGGAGGCGGACATCGCGGTGCCCGCCCTGCTCGACCGCTTCCCCCGGCTGGCCCCCGGCGGCGTCCCGACCCGCCGCGACCGCCTCGTCCTGCGCGGCTACGAGACCCTTCCCGTCACGGTCCGCTGACGCCGCGGGGCGGCTGCCGCGTCCTCTCCGCACGGGGGAGGACGTTTGGCGATTCATCCGAATTCGCCCCGGTATCCTCCCGTTCCCCTGTCGTTTTACCTACCCTTTGTCATGGAGGAGAGGGATCCGGGGGGTGCCCGTCGGCCGTCCCGTCGCGGCCGGGCGGGGTTCGGCTCCCCGAACACCCGCCCGAAGGGAACACCCGATGGACGCCCGCCCCGTGCGCCCCCGCACACCCACGGACGCCCTCCTGCCGTACGCACTGATCGCCGCCGTCACCGGACTGGACATGGTGGTCGGCGCCACGATCCTGCTGGCCCTGCTCGCGGCGCCGCCGGCCCTCGCCGCCGTCGGCTCCGCACCCCGGCAGGTCCTCCTGGTCGGAACGACCGCGCTCCTCGCCTGCCTGGCGGCGGCGACCGTCAACGGGATCCCGGCCTCGCAGCGCGCCTTCGTGGCCTACGGCGCGGTGGTCGCGGTCACCGCCGCCGGCGCCTACGCCTCCGGTGCCCACCGCCGGGCCGAGGCGCACCGGAGGGACGCCGAGGAGCACCGCCGACGCGCCGAACGCGACCTGGCGGCCGCCCAGGCCGTCGCCGACGTCGCCCAGAACGTCATCCTCGGCCCGGTGCCCGCCCGCAACGGCTCCCTCGACCTGGCCGTCTCCTGCACCTCCGCGGCGGCCGGCGCCCGGATCGGCGGAGACTTCTACGAGGCCATCCCGGTGCCCGGCGGCGTCCGCGTCATCGTCGGCGACGTCCAGGGCAAGGGCCTGCCGGCCGTCACCGGCGCCGTCGCGGTCCTCCAGGCCTTCCGCGAGTCCGCCCCCGCCGCCGGCAACGACCTCCTGGCGATCGCCGACCACATCGAGGAGCGGCTGGCGCGCCGGACCGGCGGCGACGAGTTCGTCACCGCCGTGATCGCCGACTGCAGCCACACCGGCCAGGTCACCGTGGTCAACTTCGGCCACCCGCCGCCCCTGGTCCGCCGGGCGGACGGCACCACCCGCCTCGCGGAGCCGGACCTGCCCGGCCTGCCCCTGGGCCTGCCGTTCCGCGACGCCGACGGGCCCGGCACCTGCGTGGTCCGGCTGCGCCACGGGGACCGGATCCTCTTCTACACCGACGGCACCGCCGAGGCCCGCAACAGGGCCGGGGAGTTCTTCCCGCTCCAGGAACGCGGCGCGCTCCTGGACCGCCAGGACCTCGCCGAGGCCCTCACCGACCTGCGGCGGGACCTCGCCGAGTACACCGGCGACCCGCTGGACGACGACGCCGCCCTGCTCCTCCTGCGCTTCGCCCCCACACCGGCCGACGCCCCCGCGCCACCGCCCCGCCCCAAGACCCGCATGCGTCCGGCACCCCCGGCCCGCACGCCCCGGCGGTAGGCCCCTGAGGCTCGGGCCCACTCCCGGGCCCACTTCCGGGCCCAGTCCCGGGCCCACTCCCGGGCCCACTCCCGGGCTCAGTTCCGGGCCCAGCGCTTCCGGTGGTCCTACGGCTTCCGGCGACGCCGGGCGAGGAAGTAGCCGATCACCAGGCCGACCAGCAGGGTCGCGGTCAGGACCACCCACAGGGGCATCGTCACGTCGGCGACCCACAGCGTGACCGACACCGAATCCGTGTTGGCCGCGATGAACCAGACAGCGAGGACCGCGAGGACGCCGATCCCGATCGTACGCAGCCGCAGATCCCTGCCCTTGACCGTGACGGTCGGCGGGCCGTGCGGCGGCGGAGTGTTCTTCGCCATGCCCCCAGTATCCCGCGCATCCCCCCGCCCCACCCGCCCAGCCGCCCGGACCGCCCGCCGCCGCCCGCCCGGGCGGCCACCGGAGCCGACCGGGACCGCTGCCACGAGCTGTCGGTGCCCGCCTGCGCGCCGGATTCCCGGTGGCTACCGGGTACGGGCCGGTTCCGGCCCGCACCGCGGCGTGCGGTCGCTCCGGGGAAGCAGGAGCGGGGTGGTCAGGGCGAGCAGGCCCGCGACCGCGAGGGCGGTGCGCGGTCCGGTGGCGGCGGCGAGCAGCCCGCCGAGCGCGGTGAGGACGGCGATGGACGCCTGCTGGCCGATGGACCAGGCCGCCAGGGTGCGGGCGACGAGGTGGTCGGGGGTGCGTTCGAGCCGACGGGTGGCGAGCACCGGGGTGTACAGGCTCATGTTGACGATGATCGCCAGCTCGACGGCCATCACGGTGACGAGGCCGACGACGCCGGGGCGCACGAAGGCGAGGCCGATCAGCCAGACGACGCGCAGGGTGCCGACGGTCCGGAAGACCCGCTGCCGGCCGTAGCGGGCCACGACGGGGCGGGCCAGCCGTGAGCCGATGAGTCCGCCGAGGCAGGGGGCGGCGAAGGCGAGGCAGTACTGCCAGGGCGGGAACCCGAGCTGCCGGAGCAGGAGTACGGCCAGCAGCGGCTCGGTGGCCATGATCAGACCGGAGACGGCCACGGTGTTGAGGTAGAGCGCCCGCAGCTCGGGCTCGCCCATGATGTGCCGCCAGCCGTCGAGCATCGCGCCGGCCCGGGCAGGGCTCCTGTCCGTCGTCCGCGGCGCTCCTTCCCGGCCGCGGATCGCGGTGATGCCCAGCGCGGAGAGCAGGTAGCTGAGCGCGTCGGCCACCACGGTGGTGACCGGCCCGAACAGGCCGATCGCCGCCCCGCCCAGCGGTGGCCCGACCGCGATGGAGCTCCAGTTCGTGGACTCGAACCGGGCGTTGGCCACGAGCAGGTGGTCCGGCCGGACGAGGGCTTTGAGGTAGGCGCCACTGGCCGCGTTGAAGGCGATCTTGGCCGCGGAGACCACGGCCGAGACCACGAGCAGCTGGGCGAAGCCGAGCACGCCGAAGGCATGGGCGACCGGGATCGACGCCATGGCGGCGAACCGGGCCAGGTCCATCGCGATCATGACCGGGCGCTTGCGCCGGAGGTCCACCCACGGCGCGAGCGGCACCGCGATCACCGCGCCCACCGCGGGCCCCACGGCGGACAGCGCGGACACCTCGGTGGGTCCGGCGTGCAGCACCAGCACGGCGATCAGCGGCAGTGCCCCGAACCCCAGCCCGGAGCCGTACGCGCTCACCGCGTACGCCGCCCACAGCCGGCCGAACCCCCGGCCCAGCGGCGCCCTGTCCGGCACGCTCAGCATTCCCACCCGAAGCTCCCACCCGGACAAACCGACGTTGACCGGTGAGAGCCAAGCGAGCGGTACCGCCGCGGGTCAAACAACCACCCGGCCGACGGGCCACAACCATCCGTTGTTCACTAAGGTGGATCGGCGTGGACCTCGAAGCAGTGCGCACCTTTGCCGCCGTCGTCGAAGCGGGTCAGTTCCAGAAGGCCGCCACCGACCTGTCGATCACCCAGCAGGCCGTCTCCAAGCGCATCGCCGGGCTGGAACGCGACCTCGGCGTCCGGCTGTTCACCCGTGCCCCTCGCGGTGCCGAACTCACCATCGACGGGCAGGCGTTCCTGCCCCACGCCCGCGAGCTGCTGCAGATCGCCGAGCGCGCGGCCGCGTCCGTGCGCCCCGGCAGCCGTCCGCTGCGCGTCGACGTGATCGCCTCGCGCAGCGCGCAGTCCGGCCTGATGCGCGGCTTCCACCGTGCGCACCCCGAGATCGAACTCGACGTGGTGATGCTGTTCGACATCGAGACGGCCGTCACCGCCGTCCGGTCCGGTGCCATCGACGCGTCCTTCCGCGCCGTCGCCGCGCCCGGTCGGCCCCTGCCCGAGGAGATCGAGTCGGTCCGGGTGATCGACGAGCCGCTCCAGCTGCTCACCGGCCCCGCCCACGCGTTGGCGGGCGCCCGGTCGGTGACCGTCGCCGAACTGGTCGGACACCGGATCTGGATGCCCGGCATCGTCCCCGGTACCGAGTGGGGCGCCTACTACGACGACCTCGTCGCCGAGTTCGGCCTCACCATCGAGGCGACCGGCCCCAACTTCGGCTCCGACGCGCTCCTCGACACCATCGCCGACACCCCGGCCCTGGCCACCTTCATGGGCGGGCACACCCGCCTCATCTGGCCCTCCGGCCACGGCCTGCGCCGGATCCCGGTGACCGACCCGACGCCCGTCTACCCGCACTCGCTCCTCTGGCACCGCGACAACCCCCACCCGGCGCTGGCCACCCTCCGCACCCACCTCGCCGCCACGACAGCCGGCCACGACGCCCCCGGGACCTGGACACCGGACTGGGTGCTCCCGCGCCCGCGGTAGTCCGCCACGGATCGGGGGGCGTCCCCCCCCCGCGAGGAGGGTGACGACCCCCGATCACCCGGGTCGTGCACTGGTCCGGAGGCCACAACCGACCCTCCGCCCGCCCGCCCCGTGGATGCCGGCCTATCGGTACACCTGGCACCCCTCGACGATGAGGGCCCGTACCCTCCCCACCCTCGCCCCACCTGACCCGCCGACCCGTACCCTCCCCACCCGACGGGGCCGGGCGCGCAGGGGCTACTGGCTGTGGGTCTCCGGGATGCGCCAGGTGATCAGGAAGCGCTCCGACGGGGACTGGCCGGGCCGGCCGACCGGGATCATGCTCTTCACGAGGTAGCCGAAGACCTGGTGCTGGGCCTCCTCTGAGATCTCGTCCCAGGTGTCCGGGGTCAGGGTCATCACCTCGCGCACCAGGCTGCGGTCGGCCTCGGCCCGCAGCATCTCGATGCGGTCCTCGCGGTCCATCGTGTCGTCGGCGTGCATGGCCCGGATCGAGGCCGGGAGCAGGTTCGGCTCCGCACGCAGGCGCCGGACGATCTCCTGGCAGCCGTAGCGGAAGCCGAGGTGCATCTCCAGCGCCTCGTAGTCCGGGTCCCGGTAGCCGTAGGGCGAGCCGCTCTCGGCCCCGATGTAGTCGCCCTTGAGGATGCGCAGCAGTGCACGCAGGGCGAACTCCGCGCCGTGCTCCTCGATGAGCCGGACGCCGGAGCTGACCCAGTCGTCCTCCGTGAGCTGGGGCTCGTGCGGGACGACGAGGGACGGGTGGATCTCGACGGCGTTGAACGGATTCAGCAGCATTCCGGCGACCAACTCCGGTGTCCACTCGCCGTTCTCGCCGCCCCAGCCGTGCAGCGTCAGCTCCCGGGCGGACCTCATGGTGCCGGCTTCGCCGGTGTGCACCGCCCGCCACAGGCGTTGGAACCGCCGGACCTCGCCCTGCGGGTCCCTGGGCGGGGCGCACTGGTCGGCCAGCACTGCGACGATCGCCTGGACGGTGTCCCACTTCGGTACGTGGAGGCCGTTGAGGGCGGTGCGGACGCCTTCGTGGCTGGGGCAGCCGGGGAGGTCGGGGCGGTCCGCGATCAGGGCACTGATCCTACGCGAACTCACCTGCCCTGCCGCGCGCTGCAGTTCCTGCAAGGACCGGACCAACTCCTGGTGCGGGAGGGTCGGTTGATGGGACGGATTGGCTGCCACGGTTCGACAGACCGCCTTCCTGGGCCGGATACCGGACGGCCGCACGATCCTGCTTTGGCAGCTGTCAGGTTTCGCCAGACTTTCCGGGGAGTGGACTGTCAGAATGGTGACAGGTTGTTGGCGGCGCTGTCGAGGATGGGCGTACGCGCCGGACCGCGGCCGCGTCCCGTCCCCGAGGAGCCACACCTGTGCACATTCCCGCCTATGCCCGGGCCACGATCCGCTCCGCCTTGCCGATGGTACCCACTTCGCGTCAAGTGGCCTCACTGGACTGCTGCTTGTGTGACCAGCCGTTCGACGGTCGGGTGGCCGTCCCGCTCGGGCCGACTCCGACCACGGGTCTGTTCGGGTGTCGGGACTGCCTGACCCGGCTGGTGAAGCGGGCTCGTCAGCATCGCGACAGCGCGCTCGTCCAGGAGGCCGACTTGGCACACGCGCAGTCGGTGGCGTGGACCGCGACCCGCCTCCGCCACCTGGCCTCCCTGGAACACGTGAGGCGGGCCGCGGAGGCCGTGACAGGTCTCGCCGCGGACGACGACGTCGAACCGCTCGAGGTGGCGTGGCTGCTGGTGTCGCTGGAGTCGGCGCACGCCTGGACCACCGAGGACGCTCCCCGGCCGCCCGGTTCCGAGCCGGCGGATGAGGAACTCCGGGAAGCGGGCTTCCGCCTCTCGCTGGAGATGATCTCCGCCCGCGAGGCCGTGGCGGGACGCCTCGTCTACCACCTGATCAACGAAGCCGCGCTGCCGGAACCGGAGTTCTGCGCGGAATCGGGGTGCCCGGAGTCCTGCTCCGGCCGCCACGACAGCGAACACATCGACTGCGGACCGGACGCCGTCTTCGAGGACCTGGCCCGCCGCGGGATCGAGCTGGAACGCCCCTATGACCTCCCGCCGCCGCGGCGCAGACCGCCGGCGGAGGAGGAACCGCCGCTGACCGGCTTCGACGGCGACCCGGACGAACTGGTGGACGGGTACGGGCAGGTGCTGGCGTACTTCGGGCTCGACCACGAGAACACCGAAGTACTCGTCGACGCGGCTGCGGTCGGGCTGGTGGCCGACGTCTGGCGAGACGGCCCGTTGGACGCGATTCACGCGGCCGGTACCGGGCCGACCGACGGCGAGATCTTCGCCCAGAGCGTTGACCTCTACCGGACGGCCCGCGCGGCCCTGCTCGCCGCCCGGGACGGCGGCCCGGAGGAACTGCTCGTGTTCCAGGCGATCGCCTCCGACGTGCGGCTGCGGTGGGCGGGCGGTTCCTCCTTCACCCTGATGGCCTGCGGTGAGCCCACCGAGGAGTTCTGCCACGACGTCGACAACCGGATCTGGTTCACCGGCAAGCAGATGAAGGAACTGGGGTGGCGGACCGCGTTGATGCACCGGGCGATGTCGGCCGCCGTCAAGACCCGGGGCCACTTCGGCATGCCAGGCTGGCCCGCCGTCGCGGCCACTGCCCTGCGGAGGACCGGCGCGCTGGACCGGACGGACGCGCCCGGGACGCTGCACGACCTCGCAGCCGTCGAAGCCGCGCTCCGGGAAGCACCGGACCGACTGGGCGCGGACGCTCTCGACTGGCTCTGCCGCCGGGGCGTGTTCGTCCCGGAAGCGGACGTGCCGCGGTGAACTGGGACGGCATCACCCTCGGCATCCTCGCGGCCTTCGGATGCGTCATGCTCGTGCTCGCCCAGATCCGCGAGGTGCTGGCCAAACTGCCCGAACTCATCCGCGCCTGGCGCCGGGTGCGCCAGGAACTCGGGGCCCCGGCGCCGGGCCCGGACGGGCACGACAGCGAGCCGGACACCGACACCGGATGAGCGCCCGCCCGGTCACCCCGGTACCCCCGGCCTCTGCGCCGGTCCGTCGGGAACTCGGCGCACCGCTGCTGCGCGAGCGCTGGATCACCACCGGCGCCCGAAGCGCTCCGATTGAGTGGTCGGAGGACCGCTACCGACCGGACACGGCGGAAGGCGGCGGTCACCAGTACCCGTTCCGCCCGGCTCTGGTGACCGCCGCACAGGGAAGCGATCCGTCTCCGATCGCCCGCCGAGCGGCGGCCAGGATCCGTATTGCTCACCGCGGATGATCGCGGCCGTGTCGGGCGATTGTGCATCCGAGACCCACATGCAAGGGAGCCCCATCCTGTGCCCGAGGGCGCCGGGGTCGACCTTTTGCCGAGACGTTTCTGGTTGTGAAACCGACGCTGCCCGTAACGGCCTGTTGGGGCGCACCATCAGTGCGCCCCAACAGGCCGTCACCCGCTCGGAGGGTTTCCTACAGGTCGTAGTTCTGATCGAACATGCCTCTGACCTGCGGAAATGGAAGCCTAAAGGAAGATCATTTCACAATCAGTGCACATGCGGCGGCGATGACGATGAGATGCGGTGAGAGGTGCCGAGCGGAGACCGCGAGGTCGAGTCGGCAGCCCTCCGCGTAGCGCCACGCGGAGCTGCGGAAGCTGGCCCGACGTCACGAATGCAGGCGGGACCGGGCTGTAGCTGTTGGGTGGACATTGACACCCGGCGACCTTGTCCGGGGTTGCTGGTATACATAGCGCCTGATGTCAATTTTCGGGGGTACGAACCACTGATGCGAGTCTTCCTTCAGCCCGCGAAGCTCTCGAAGAAGCTGATCATGGACCACTACCGGGACACTGTTCTCAGTCCGGTTGATATCGAGAAGCACACCGACCTGCTGGACGAGCAGGTAAGGAAGCGCTTGAGCGATGAGTTCCCTCGGGGCGTAGCCCAGATGTGGGGCGTTGTTCCCGGTAAGGGCGAGCGGAACGTCCATTTCTACCGACAGTTGAAGCCAGGCGACTGGGTGTTCTTCACCGGTGACAACCATCTGTACTTTGGCGGCAGGGTGCGGGTGGTGTGGCGAGACCGCCTCCTCGCAACTCGGCTCTGGGGCACGGATGAGGGAGGCAGCACCTGGGAGTGCATGTATGCGTTCTCCGACGGCAGGACGTTCGACGTCCCTATGGTCGAGATTCGCCGGGTTCTCGGGTGGGAGAACGAGAACCGGCACGTCCGGAACTTCCAGGCGCTGAGTGACAGCGCGAGTGAGCTCCTTCACGATCTGCTGAACCTTGACCGTGCGACCGGCGAGTTGTCAGCGAAGGAGCGTGAAGATGCAGAGAGTGCGCTCAAGGAGTATGACGGGCCGCTCGAGCGAACCGCCCAGCGGGCTTACCGAGCTGAGCAGTCGCTGCTCAAGCAGCAGCTCCTCCCCGGTGCAGAGGGCGAATGTGCGCTCTGTGGCCGGACGCTTCCTCGGGCCTTCCTCGTCGCTGCCCATATCAAGAAGCGTTCGGTCTGCACGGACGAGGAGAAGCGAGATTTCCGAAATATAGCTATGCTGGCCTGTTTGCTCGGGTGTGACGGGCTCTTCGAGCGGGGATTCATTAGTGTCGGAGCGGACGGCGAAGTCCTGGTTAGCCCAGCAGTCGAAGCCTCAGCTGCGGTTCTGCAGCATGTCGACCAGATCCTCGCGAATCGCACCGTCTCATGGTGGAACCCGGACCGTGAGAAGTACTTCGCATGGCACCGTACCCACTCGTTCAAAGAGTTCACCGTCCGCTGACCTGTCGAGCGACGGGGGCCCCGAGGGTCCGCTTTGACGGACAGGTTGCCCGTTTGAGCAGATGAGGCAGCGTCGGCAGGCGCAGTACGGTCCCGCGATGGAGTTCTTGGACCCGTAACCAATCCGCCGGCTCCTCGAGGTGCTGGCGGATTGGAAAACCCTCAGCAGCATTTAGCTCAAATATGCGTTAGATCCCTGGTGGTCCAGGTATTCGGGGGCCTCGGGCTTTGTGGCGAGCTCAAATTCATTTCACTTCAATTTCACACTGCGAGACCGCCGGCCCTCGATGCCTGTTCTAGCGCAGGCATCGGAGAGGTCTTTATAGGTAGCAGTAATACTCGAAAATGCGTCTGGTCTGCCGAAATGCTGACCTAAGAGGAGATCATTTTACGACCAGAGAAAATGAGGCAGCCTTAATAAATTAAATACGTTGAGAAGCACTCGAGTTGTGATGAGGAGGTCGCGCTGGTTGCTCGCGGAGGGGTGCGACGTAGTGTTACCAAGCATCGAACAAGTTCGTGTTTGGATCCAGGTCGGTCACGTCACCCAGTGAGCCGACTCTCACTGACGGAAATCAAAGCGTACGGGGTGGCCCAGCAGGCTCGCGGCACCGTCGAGATCCGCCAGGCGCTCGGCCACTACGGCTGAGGCCAGGTGTAGTGGCAGTGCCGCGGAGAACTTCAATCCCTTAACGGCACGTGGGTCCACGCTGGGGAGTGCAATGCGGTTGGCGGCTCCAGCGGTGGCCTTGCGCCACATGGCTGGAGTGAGGTCCTCACGCAGCCTTAGCCAGGCGTCCGTCGGGCGCTGGGTCTGATCGGCGAGGCCGGACAGGGTCGTGGTGAGAGTGGCGTTCGCGCGATAGCCGCCCCAGGTCCACCATCGGACGTCGCCGCCGACACGAGTGATCAAGGTGCCCCCTGGATGGACGCTGCCCGCCGCTGTATCTTCGCGCATCCCAGCGAGTTGTGCGGTGGCACGGCGGGTCAGGCGGACGGGCGGCTCTTCGCCGAGTAGGGCGGACCGCATGGCTTGGGTGAGGGCGAAGGAGAGACCGCCGATGCCAGAACTGTTCCACTTCGCCACCCCACCGCCATCTGCGGGTTCGACGAATGTACGGCGACGGGTCCAGTCGATGTGGGTGACCTGCCAGCTGCGACCAGCGAGCAGCAGCCGGCGCGGACCGGCGCGCTCCTCGGTGAGCACGGTCGGATCGATCCGCCCGACTTCGGTGCGTCCCAGGAGGACGGTGAACTGCGGCGGCGCAGTGAATGCTGCGGTGAGACCCATGAAGTGGCGTCGGCCGAACTTCTTCTCCGCCTCCGGGCCGATGAACAGTAGACCGCTGTCCTCGTTGAGGAAGCCACAATCGACGAGGTGACGCAGGATCGGCTCGGCGGAGCCATCGAAAGGCGTGAGGCCATTCCACTCCGCCGACCAGAGCCTGTCGCCGATCTTGTGGTTCTGCAGGCACAGCGCAAGCAGTTGCTGCGCCACCAAATGCCGGGGATTCGGGGGCGGTTCGACCGGCTCGACCCAGCCGCGGCCCCAGAGTGCGAGAAGCCCGGAGGACTGCAGGAGCGATGACTCGGATGTGGTGAGGAAAAGACAGTTGCGGCTGCTCCCCGCGCGCCTTCCGGTCCTGCCGATCCGCTGGAGGAAAGAAGCGACCGTGGACGGGGAGTCGATCTGGATCACCCGGTCCAGGTCGCCGACGTCAATGCCGAGTTCCAGTGTGGAGGTGGACACGATGACGCAGTCGCGGGCTTCTGCGAAGGCCAGCTCGGAACGGCGTCGCTCGTCCAACGAGAGTGAAGCGTGTGAGAGGAAGGTGCTGATTCCCCGCTCACGCAGCGCTGCCCCCAGGAGTTCCACCTGCCGTCGGGAGTCGCAGAACACTAGGCGCTTTTCGCCCCGGTGCAGGGCGGCGATGACCTTTGCGGCGTTGTCGAGCGAGCCCACGTAGTCGAGTTCGACCTCGCCGGCTGGCCGGCTGGCGGCAATGCTGGATGCTGCGGTCCCGGCTATGGGAACGTCCGGCGCGATCACCTGTCCGGGGCGCATGCCGGCACCTGAGCCCTGTAGCCAGGTGAGCAGCGCATCAGGGTTGCCGACTGTCGCCGACAGGCCGATGCGTTGGATCGGGTGGCCGGTGATTCGCGACAGTCGCTCCAGTACTGCGAGGAGGTGCCAGCCGCGATCGTCCCCGGCGAAGGCGTGTACCTCGTCGACCACTACGGCGCGGACATTCCCGAGCAGGTGTCCATGGTCCGTGGTGAAGCCGATCAGCATGGCCTCGAGGGATTCCGGCGTGGTGAGCAGGATGTCGGGTGGGTCGGCACGGATCTGGCGGCGACGACTCTCTGCGGTGTCACCGTGCCAGAGCTCTGCCCGACGACCGAGCCACTGCGCGTAGGTGTCCACCCGGGTGACCAGGTTGTTCAGCAATGCCTTGAGCGGGCACAGATATAGCACGGACAGGGCGTTCCAGCGGTGCTGCTCCATGGCCGAGAGCAGTGGAAAACAGGCTGCCTCTGTCTTTCCGCCCGCAGTGGGGGCAAGCAGAACAGCGTCATCGCCGTCCAACAGAGGGGCGATTGCCGCACGTTGCAGCGGCCGCAGGTCGGGCCATCCGAGGGTGTTGGCGATGTGGTGCAACAGGACAGGATGCAGTCGGTCCAGGACATCCGGCCAAGGGGGACTGGACTGCCCGTCCTCAAGTCGCTCATTCATGAGAGGTCCAGGTCGATGTCGTCCGCTGCGGCGGCGAGGTTGCGCTCCGTCTCTGTCAATTCGTTCGAGGCGACGGTCAGTTTGTAGTGCATGCGAGGGTCGAAGTCCGCAAACTGGTCCACTCGGTCCAGGACGTCACCGACCAGCTTCTTGAGGAAGAGCCGCGGCGCGACCCCGACCTTTCCACCGAGCGACCCTGCCACGGCTTGGGCGAGGTCGGTCACGTAGACGTCGTCGATCAGTGCCTTGATCCTCTCGGGGGACTCCGCACCCTCGGCATAGAGATCACGGATGGTGCGGCCCAGTTCACCGAGGCTCTCCAGCGTGAAGCCCGGCAATCGCAGTTGTACGGCGCGCGGGTTGTCGAAGCGGGGGTCGGTGGTGAAGTCGGTGGCCAATCGCTGAGCCAGCGGTGCGAGCCGCTGGACGCCCTGCTGGCCATCGAAGAAGGCGGGTGTACCGGTGATCACTAGGTAGAGGCCCGGGAACCGGCCCGAGTGCACCTCGTCGATAAGTTGGCGTAGGGCATTCAGGGCCTTGTCGCGGGCGTCGGAACGCACTCGTTGCAGGGTCTCCACTTCGTCCAGGACCAGGAACAGCCCCGGCTGGCCGCCATCCCGCAACACGGTGAGCAGGCCCTGCAGAAAGCCAAGAGCGCCGAAGTGGTCCAAATCCCCGCGCACGCCGGCCGAACGGCGCGCGGCGGCGGCGACGTGAGGTTGGCCGCCCAACCAGGCGAGGACGGCCGACGCGGTGGCGTCGTCCCCTGCACTCTGGGCCGCGCGGTAGCCGCGCAGAGCCGTGGCGAAGGAGGGCGCGTGCCGCGACACCTCGGCGAGCCGTACCGTCAGTAGTTCCTCGACCGCGCTTGACAGTTCCGCCTCGTCGGCCCCGGTGGCGAGCGCGTCCTCCTCCAGGGCGAAGAACCAGGCGTCGACTACTGGCCGGAGCGCGCTGGGCGGGAAGCTGGAAGTGGCCAGGCGTTCGGTGAGCCTGCGGTAGACAGTCTCCAGCCGATGAAGCGGAGTCTCGGTCTCCGAGACCTGGATCTCGGCCACCGCGAAGTTGCGCCGCTTCGCGCGCTCTCCGAGCCAGCGGGTGAAGAACGTCTTGCCCGAACCGTACTCACCGCGTACGGCCTTGAACATGGACGCCCCGGCAGCGACCGCGTCCAGCTCCGAGTCGAGGGCAGCCTCGAACCGATCCAGCCCGACGGCCAGGACGTCCAGCCCGCTCTCCGGCACGGCCCCACGCCGCAGTGCGTCTATCACCGCGCGCCGCCGGGCGGCACTGACGGGTGAGATGGCGGTGGCGGGAGCGTCGGGTTCGGTCACCGGGACAGTTTCCCATTCGTCGGCCGGCTCCGTTGACCTACGCGGTGGGTGGGATCTCCGGGACGCCCCCGGGACTTGCGTGAACTAGGACGAACAGAGTGTAGTTGTGCCACAGTTCGATCACCGATGGGTGACTCAAGGGTGGGGACGAGGAGATCGTGGCGCTCGACAATCCGAAGCTGCGCGTGGTGCTGGACGACATCAGCTCGGGCAAGCTTCAGCTGCCTGAGTTCCAGCGGAACTGGAAGTGGGATGACGAGAGGATCCGGGCCCTGCTGGCCACGATCACCCTTGGGTATCCCCTCGGCGTGGTGATGACTCTGGAGACCGGGGGCGTACCGCAGTTCAAGGCACGGACCTTGTCCGGAGCGGAGCACGGCGGCGGGGTCACCCCGGCGAAGCTACTCCTTGACGGCCAACAGCGATTGACCTCCCTGTACCAGGCACTGCGGCAGGGCGCTCCGGTCGACACCGAGGACGCCAGGGGCACGCCGATGAAGCGCTGGTACTACATCAACATCGAAGCAGCCCTGAAGGGCGTCATCGACCGCGAGGAAGCCGTGATCTCCCTGCCGGAGAACCGGGTGCTCCGCCGCGATTTCGGGCGCCAGACCGAGCTGGATCTCAGTACCCGTCAGCTCGAGTGCTCGGCAGGGATGTTCCCTGTCAACCTCGCCTTTGACGAGACCGAGAAGTTCGCTTGGCAGATGCAGTACATCCAGGTGCACGGCCAGGAGGCATTGACGCTCTGGCCGCAGTTCGCACAACGGGTCCTCAACCACATCACTGGATTCGACATTCCGATGATCGTGCTCCCCTCGGAAACGCCGCAGGACGCGGTCTGTTCGGTGTTCGAGCGGGTGAACACCGGCGGTGTACCGCTTGACGTCTTCGAGCTGCTCACGGCGACGTACGCCGGCGACCGGAGCTACCGGGAGGAGTACGGCGAGGACTTCCACCTCGGCAACGTGTGGACTGCCACTAAGCAGGAGCTCACCACGGCACACCCGGTGCTCGGCACCCTGGAAGGCCGTCAGGACAGCGGAATTACCAGCAGTGACTTCCTACAGGCAATCAGTCTGGTGCGCACCTACGAGCGCAAGCAGGAGGGTAAGGCGGCCGCGGTCTCGTGCAAGCGGCGGGACCTGCTCAGTCTTCCGCTGGCCGACTTCCGCCGATTGGCCCCGGCTGTTCTCGAGGGTTTCGACTGGGTCGGCAGGTTCCTGGCCAAGCAGTTCGTCTTCCACCACGGAGACCTTCCCTACCGCACGCAGCTGGTGCCGCTGGCTGCGGTGCACGCACTACTGAGCCGGACGGGTGGGCTCGATGAGCGCAGCGAGGCGCTGATCACCCGTTGGTACTGGTGCGGGGTGATGGGAGAGATGTACGGCAGCGGGACCGAGAGCCGGATGCCTCGCGATGTCGAGCAGTTGCTGGCTGCGATCGACGATCCGGACGCGCAGGAGCCCGACACCATCGTGGAGGCCAACTTCCAGGCCGCGCGGATCGACCGGCTCGCCAGTCGCAGCAGCGCTGCCTACAAGGGTGTCTACGCGCTGCTCGGCAAGCGCGGTGTGTACGACTGGTACTTCACCGAGGCGCCGATGACCGGCGAGACCATGGTCAGCCAGTACGTGGATATCCGTCAGATCTTCCCCAAGGGCTGGTTCGCGAAGAACGGCGGCAATGACATCCGGTCGACGTCAATCGTCAACAAGATGCTCATGTCCTATCGGGCAGGCAGCAGTGCCACGGGAGCTCCGTCTGGCTACCTCCAGGTGCTGGCGCGCGAGGCCGGGCTCGACGAGGTCTGGTTCGACGACCGGATCGTCAGCCACCTCATCGATCCCAAACTGCTCCGCGCCGACGATTTCGACGCGTTCTACGAGGATCGTCGAACCCGGCTGCTCGGACTGATCGAGGATGCGATGGGAAAACCTGTCGCCGGTCGGGAGACCAGCAGCACCAGGGCCGAAGGGGCGAGTGTCGATGCCCACTGACCAAGATCTCCAAAGTCTTCAGGGCAAGACCTTGACGGTGGAGAAGCTGCTCGGACTGTTCCAGGCCACTGCGCGAGACCAGGCCGTGGTGATGCAGGTCCGCGCGGCCCTGGCTGCCGTCAGTCTGACTACCGTTCCCTCATTTGCGACGGCGAACCTGTTCGCGGAGGTGGCAGTCGTACCGCTGACGGCCCCGGCGGCCTCCGGAGGCGGCGACGACGAGGACGCCACGACATCGGGCCTGCAGGAACAGCCGCTCCACCCGCCGATGGTGGTCGGCGCGCTGCCCGCCTCGCGCGCCGGTCTCGATTCCGTCGAGCCGGGCACGCCGCTGATACAGGCAACCATGCGGATGATGACCAGACGGGTGGGCCAGCTTCCCGTTGTCGACGGCTTCGCCAAGTTGTGCGGTGTGGTTACTTGGGAATCGATCGCGGCGATGCGGGCGCGTGGTGTGCAGGGCACGGTGGTGGAGGATGCCTTCGAACGGGGCGAGATCCCTGAAGTCGGTTGGCAAGACAAGCTGCTGCCGGCGATGGATCGCGTCCGCGACCACGGCTACGTGATGGTGCGTAGCCCGCTCGGGGAGTTCTCCGGCATCATCACGCGTGCGGATCTCGCCGAGCGCTTCGGGATCTTCGCGGCTCCCTTCTATGTCATCGGCGAGATCGAGCGCACCCTCCGGGACGGAGTACATCGTCGGTTCACCGATGAGGACGTCAAGCAGTCCACGGCACGTGCAAACGCCATTGACCAGCTCACCATGGGGGCCTACTGGCATTTCTTCAAGTCGCAGGGCATCTGGGAGCAACTGGGCTGGCCGGAAGTGCCGATGGAGCAGTTCCTAGCCGACCTGAATGCGGTGGTCGACATCCGGAACGCCGTCATGCACTTCGATCCGACGCCCCTGGCGCCGAGGAAGATGCGCCGGCTTGAGGAGTTCGCCGGACTGCTGCGTGCCCTCCACTTTTGATCACGGAGGGCACGCGGGGCGCGGGCTGCTACAACCCGAACTGGGTTCGCAGCAGCCCGCGGTCCAGGCGCAGCGTGCGGCCGTCCGGGAGGGTAGCCAGCACCTGGACGCTATCGAAGTTGAGAATCTGGCGCAGCGTCGCAGCAAACCCATCGGCGCGGACCGGGAGGATTCCGACTCGCTGGGCCAGGGCCGTCACGGGGAGAGTCCCGTTGGCGTCCAACAGCGCGGTGAGCGCAGCCTCGATCCGGGCAGGGTCCTGCTTTCGGGCCAGGCCCTTGCACTGAGCATCGAAGATCTCCGATGAGAGCAGGGCCGCCAGCAGCGGATCACTCGCAGAGCCGGAGGGGGACGCGGCTACCGTTGTGTCGGCCGACGAGTCGGGCTCGGCAGACGTGACGGCACCCAGGTCGAAGAGGGACGGAGTGTCAGAGGTCTCCGCCTTCGGCTTGCGCTTCGGACGCGCAGGGACGGGCGGCTCGTGAGGAGGCTGCGTGGCGACGGACAGCTCGGCCGACGCTTCGCCCGCCGACCACCAGAGCGGATGCGGGTCGCCAAGTTCGCGCCAACCTTTGGGCGGTGTGGCGCCGAACGGGAGCAGAGCCAGCACCGGGATCGCGAACTCGGCCAGAGACGCGCCCCCGTGGTATCCGGCATGGCGCGAGGAGTAGTACTTCTCGGTGTCCCACAGGGCCACGATCCGGTTCCCGGTGTCCGGCGAGAGCACCCGCGGGCCAGCCAGCTCCACCTCGCCTGCTTGCAGGGGCTCACTGGCTGCACGATGGCGGTTGGACACGGATCCGGGTGTTCCCAGCCGGGTGCCGCCATGTTCCACGACGTGCCCATGGTCACTGGTGATGAGCACCGCTCGGCCTTGGGACGCTGCCACGTCAAGGAGGGTCCGCAGCATGCCGATCTCCCGTACTCCCCATGAAGGGTCGCTGCTGGGCTGCTCCTTGTCGAGGCGGTCGTCGATCGTGTTGATGACGACGGCGATATGCGTTTCCCCGTCGTACAGAGCATCGGTCAGCTCTGGACCGAAGATGGCGCCGACCCCCTGGCCGTTCAGGTCTCCCTTGTGGAACACGGCGACGGGTTGCTTTCCCCAGAAGCGGTGCTCGGGGAACACCCGCTTCTCGACATTCTGGTCGCCGCGCATCAGCCGACCGGCGAACAACGAGGTACGGGATACGGCGGTGAGTGTTGGGAGGGCGGCCGCCATGGCGCGTCGACGCGGTCGGTCGGCTGTGGCCTGGGTAGCGTCAGGTGCAGCCAGCAGCGGGTCGAACTCGGCCCAGCGTTCCCGGAGCTCGTCCCCGAGCTCGGCCGCGATGGGTGCGCTCATCCCGTCCAGCACGACCAGCAGGACCAGCTTTTCGGCGGACTTGACGACGGGGGCGACGATGCGACTCAGGAAGCTCTCGACCGTCAGCATGGAGCCTGGGTCGGTGCCGGCTGCTGTCCAGCGCTTGAGGAGGTTGGCGAACGAGCCGTCATGGTTGTGGCGGCGTGTCCGCACGTCATGCGCGATGCGGTCGTAAGCGGCGCTGAGCGCGGGGTCAGGATCCCCCCCGGTTCGGACGTGTTCAAGGGCCAGGTCGACCCACGCCGTCTCGGCCATGTGCTGGTCGAGATATGAAGCGACGGTGGCGGTAGCGTCCGGAGGTGTGCCGCCCGGCCCTGCGTTTTCGGTCCGTGCCGGTGCGCCCAACCACCGCACGAGGCGAAGAGCCATCTGGGCGCGTGTGATCCGGGTCTGTACCTCGGGCTCGTCCGCGAGATGGTGCTGTGTCAGCCGCCTGATGGCACCTTCCGCCATCTCAGTGCCCTCGGCCAGCGCGGTTCCCACGGCCGCGAAGCGTGCTTCCAGGCCCGCCCGAAGGATCCGGCTGTGAGCAGCCGCGCTCTCGGCGCCGAATTGGCGGACCAGCGCTTCGGCCCGGGAGAGGACCGTGTCCAGCACACGACGCGAAGCCACCGCATCGGCACCGGAACGCGCGCGGGTCGCCGCGATCAACTGGCCGACGTAGCCCTCTGCCGCCAGCCCGTAGGCGGCAGCGAAGCCGTCCAGAGCCTGAGCGCCTGATGCTTCGTGCTGCTTGACCCAATCCTCGTCGAGGAACCGCTCGGCTCGTCCACGAGCCCGGAACACTTCGTTCTCCGCGACATCTGCGCTGTGCACCCACAGAGCCGCGCAGACCAATCCGTAGGCGGCGGCATCGGTCCCGTGGCCCGCGTCCACCAGGGCAAAGAGCAGCTCGCCGGCCTGTCCGGCCGGGCCGCCGACGAGGAATGCCCGCAGCCCCTGGTGCTCTGCCGGCCGCAGCGTCGAGAACCTGGCCGGTCCACCGGGTGTGGCTGCCCAGTCGAGCAGTGCAGTGACGCCGACGCTGCCGCCCGCCAGTCCGAGGCGGCGACCGGCGAGCTGCGTGAGCGCGTCGTCCCGACTGAGGAGTCGGCTACCGGGCCGGGTCCAGCCGCCCGGAGGGGTGGCGTCGATCAGTGCCTCGGCGGCCCACGTCTCGGCTCGCAGCTTGTTCTCGACGTTCTCCAGATCCACGCCGAAGAGCTGTGCCACTACCGTCCAGGGCTCTATCACCTGCACTCGCTGCCGGTACGCGAGCGAGAGCAGATCCTCGCCCAGCTCGCTCTCCTCACGGTCCGTCAGGATTACCAGAAGCTCGGCTTCGACCGGGTGGGAGGAGTCCTGGTGGTCGAGGGCCAGCTCGTAGACCGCGAGAGGCGAGGGGGTAGCCACGACCCGTACACGCCGGGTGGCCGCGACCGACCCGGCGGTCTCCACAGAGAGGATGGCCGGGCCCTCCCAGCGCGGCTCGGCGCGCACCAGGAGCAGGGAGCGGCGGTCTGACCCCAGAGAGCGGTGCTTGCCGGGGACCAGCAGCCCGCTGAGGTGCTGGGCGAGCATGGATGGACTCAGCCGGACCGCACTGCTCAGCTGGGGCGCAGTGCTCTGACCGGAGACGGGGGCGATCACTCCACCACCCGCCAACTGATCTCGATCACGGCGTCGGGTTCGCGGGCGGCCAGGTCATCCAGCTCGGCACGCAGCTCAGCGAGCATGCGGGCAGCGGTGGTCCGCCCTCCGCCGGAGCGGCGTGGAGCGCGCTGTGTCGAGTTTGACGGCGTGGGAAGCGTCGGGTCTTCGATGGGCAGCGGGGGGTGGCTGGTGGTGGTCCCCAGGTCCACCGAGGCCGCACTGACCGGCGGTTCGACGGGCTCGGGCGGCAGCGTCGGGGTTGGTGCGGGGGCCGCAGCGCGTGCGGCGGCCTGTGCGCGCCGCATCACGTTCACGATCTCCTTCTGGGCCCTGTCGAGCGCTGCGGCGAGAGGTGCCGTCAGCTCGTCCGCCCGCGCGGCTCCGCGCAGTGACTCGAGTACCGCCTGTCCCTCGGGCCCGTTGGAAGCGCCGAGTTCCAGCATCTCCCAGCCGGTCTGGGCGAGCGCGGCGGTGATCCGGTGCGCCGACTTGACGGAGGTGCCGTACCGGCGGGCCGGTACGCCGCCCAGGTCGAAGGAGGCCAGAGTGGTGACGACCTGCTTGGCGCTGTTCGTGCCGCTGCCGGCGACGATCAGCGCGTCCAGCAATTCCGCCGAACGGCGGGCCAGGTAGAGGCGGCCGCTGCTGTCGTCCTCGTCGAGCCCGAGCGTGCGGGCGTGCTTCAGAAGCTGGGCGACCAGGTTGTCCGCCGCCGCCTGCTGCTGCCGAGCGAAGTCGGTGATCTGCTTGGCGAAGTGGCTGACGATCCTTCCGCGCCGCAGGGTCGGGGCCTTCTCGCCGACGATGTCCATGAACCGGGCGCGGGCCTCGTCCCAGTCCTCCTGCTCGGGCTTGGCCTGCTCGCGCAGCGAGTAGTCGGAGCGGATCGCCGAGGGATCGGCGGGGGGCGGATCCACCGGTCCGCCCTGCCTGGTCCAGACGCGGTCGGCCTGCTCGGCGAAGGCAGCGATGACGAGGTTGGCGACGAAGGGGTCAAGCCCGTACGCGTCGGGCTCGTTGATCCAGTCGGTGAGCTTGACCACCGAGAGGACTTCGGAAGTGTCCAGGGACGCAGCCTTCCTGTTGAAATGCTCAACCCAGTGGCGACCGAGCTGGAAGTACGCCTCATGCTGTACACCCAGCTTCAGCGGCCCAGCGATGCGGCGCATCAGGTCCCGGTCCTTGGCAAGCACCTCGACCCGGTCGTCGCCGCTGTCAACGGCCTGGCGGACGTAGCCGAAGACGGTCTTCATGTCGGAGGCCCTGACCGGGAGGTGTTTGCCGTCCGGGTCGAAGTCGGGGTGCGCCGGGTACTGCACGTTCAGCAGCTGTCGTGCGACGTGCCGGGCCGCGTCGTGCAGCGACTGGCCGATGGAGGTGGTCAGCGTGATGTCCGGGATCGGCATGAGGTGCTCGTCGTAGCCGGGTTGCACGTCGGTCTCGGACTTGGCGTTCAGTCCGTATGCCTGGCGAAGCGCCTTCTTGACGGTCTGGATCAGCGTCTCGCGCTGGCCTTCGAGAAGCCCCTTGGCACGCTGCCGGTTGTCAGGATTCAGGTGTGCCGCGTACTGGGTATCGAAGCGCTTGGGGTCATCGAGGGCGGAGTCGATGGTGACCAGGCGCTGGAAGTCGCCGTAGCGGCCTGCGCTGAAGTGGCTCGGGATCCAGCAGACCGTGTTCGGACGGTTGTTCTGGGTGCGGAACTCGCGGACGCGGTTGGCGTCCTCTGCGGGGCCATAGGCGCCCTCGTCGTACGGCATGTCGAAGACGAGCTTCCACGCCGAATCGGTGGACGGCCTGAATTCGTGGTCCTCGAGGTCGTTGCGGTCGGCGATGTTGCCGAAGGCCACCTCGACCGAGCGGGCCGACCCGCGCCAGGTGAACGGCAGCTCGTCACCGGTGAGCCGGCCCTCGGACGACACGCCGAGCTCCTCCCACAGGAGCTTCCTCATCAGCGCGCGCCGGGTGCCGGGGCGGTTGTTGACGTTGGCATTGGCGATCACGGAATCCACGTCCACGCCGACGAGCTCAAGCCGGACGCCCGGGGTGGAGTCGGTGCCGGTCGGCTTGATCTCCGCGAAGCGGGTGGCCCACTCGGCGACCTTGCTCTTTGCCATGCCGATCTCACCGCCGGGGATGGGCGAGGTGATCGAGCCGTGGTTCAGCGCCGTCAGGCGACGCAGCGTCAGGTCGCGTAGCGCGGGGACACTGGGCGCGAGGGCAGACAACAGGAGGGTGCAGATCAGGCGGTTGTCGCCGCGGAAGGCATTGAGGCGCTGGCGTAGCTGCGGGTCGGTGATGGCGGCGGGGCCGGAGTCCGCTGCCACGACGTCGTCCTCGGTGAGGCTGTAGGTCTCGAGGAGGTACGGGCGGAGCTTGTTCTTGTAGAGCTTGTCGGCGGCCTTGAACTCGGCCTTCAACTTGGCGACAAAGGGCTCGTCACCGCCGGCGGCGATCACCTGGTAGAGATCGCCGATGGGGATCAGCTGCTCGAGGCGGGCATCGTTGCGGTGATCGGCGAGCAGCTGGCCCATCAGCTTGAGGCCGGTACGGGAACGCTGAAGCGCGCCGGAGATGTGGACCAGGGTGTCCATGAAGGCGGGGGAGAAGGGGTACGTCAGACGGAACGATGCCTCGTCGGCGCCGGTCGTCCCCTCCTCGGAGCCGAGGAGGATGTCCCAGACCTGGGGCGAGACCCTCTTGGCCTTGGCGAAGGCCGTGTCGATACGGGCTTCGGCTGCAGCGTCGATGGGCTGGAGCAGTCGCTTATTGGCGATGACGGGGAGGTTGCGGTCCTCGAGCGTGATCAGGTCGAAGCGACCGGACGCCAGGCTGAGCGTGTCCTGGATCGCGGCCTCGGCGGAGCCGGAGACCTCCTCGCCGACGAGCTCACGCAGATCGCGTTGGCGGGCGATGAACGAGATGACCGGAATCGCGCGGCGGGCGTCGCCGCCCTCGATGAAGTTGGTGATCTTGCCAGCCTCGCGGGCGACGAACTTGCTGTCGTGGATCGAGTTGGCCAGCCAGAGGATCAGCTCGTCGAGGAACAGGATCACACCGTCGTAGCCGAGGGCCTTGGCGTGCTCGGCGATGATGCCGAGACCGCGGTCGAGGGAGATGAAGCCGTACTCGTCCTCGGCCGCGTTGCTGAAGAACCCGGGGAACCAGCTGATCAGCGCATCGTGCACCAGCTTGGCACGGAGCTCGGCGGGGGTGGTGGGGGCGACGATGTTGATCGGAGCCGCTTGGTCGACGTCGTCATCGTCGCGAACGATCTGCTCGGCGTGGATGGCTGCGTCGAGCTTCTCGGTCGTCCAGGCGAATGCGTCGCCCCACTCGTCGTCTACTACTGCCTCGTCTCCGGACTCCGCTAGTTTGGAGATGAACAGGTCGTCGCCGACGTTGCGGCGGGTGGCCTGAATGTTCTCCATGAGGGAGTCGGTGCGGTAGACCTGCGGGGTCGGCGCTTCGGGGTGCAGAGCCTTGATATGGGCGACGTACCCGCCGAGAACCCGCTGCTCCAGGGACTTCGCACCGAGCATGTGGTAAGGCACGAGCAGAAACCGCTTACGGGCGTGCTGTGCCGTACCGCCGCCCAGCCAATCGGCGTTGCGGGCGAGGAGGTCGGTGAACTCCTCACGGGCGCGGGCCGCCTGGTCACCCCGGAGGAGGGCATGCAGAACGGCCATAAAGTGCGACTTACCGGAACCGAAGGAGCCGTGGAGGTAAGCGGCCTTTGAGGTTTGGCCCTCGAGGGCGGCGCGGATGAGCCCCGTGGCCTCGTCGAAGTTCTCCACCAGACGGTCGGTGATGACGTAGTCCCGCAAGGCGGCAGCTGAGCCCTCCTCGGTGACGGCCTCGGCGAGCTTGAGGACGAAGTCCGAGGTGGAGATGCGGGGCTTGATGTCGATGACCTCCCGCAGCAGCGGGGGCTGCGGCGGGGTGCCGGGGGAGGACTGACGGTTGGTGGCCACGGGGGTCTCGCTTCTGCGTTCCTGGGAGTGAGGGGTGGTCAGATATGGGAGTCGGAAGCTGGCTCGGGGAGCGTGTCAGGAGCCGGTGTGGCCGCCTTCTTGGTCTTCCGGGCAGTAGCTGCACGCCCACGGGCGGGCGGGGCCGGGCGCCAGGAGCGGAGGTCGTCGTCGGTGATGCCGAACTCACCCTGCAGGTTGGTACGGAATCCCTCGAAGAAGCCGGCGGGGCTACCGGAGTACATCGCGTCGAACTCGTTGTGCCACTGCATCAGCCATGGCTGGAGCTCGAGCAGCCCGGCGAGCAACGGGAGCAGCTCGTCTCGGTCCGCACCATTCTGGTAACGCTCGGTGATGTGCACAGCGAGGGCCTGTGCTTGCTCACGGTGATCCCAGCCGGCCCAGCCGAGGAGGGCCGGAGAGAGGTAGGAGACGAAGCGCTCCTTTGGCACGTCGAGCTTGCCGCGAGCCTTCCAGTACGACGGCTTGAGGAAGTCGGCGGAGGTGTACTTCGGTGGGACGGGGATCGCGTCGCGGACCTTCCTCTTCGACGGCTCGTCAGGTGCGGCATCCTCGCGACGCTGCTCCGCCCAGACCTCTTCCCACTGAATGCGCTTGGTCATGCCGGTGGGCTTATAGCGTAGGGCGGGAAGGAATGGGACATGTTCGTCCGAGAGCAGCGCGGCGACGGTGTCGGCGAGGCCCTTTTGCGGTGCGTAGAGCGCGGCGACGGAAACGAAGTCCTCGTCCTGGGTCAGCTCGCTGACGAGCGAGGAGACTGTCTGGATACGGGGCTGCTCGACGACGTTTTCGTCGTAGGAGTACCAGAAGTGGCGCGCCTCGATGCGCCCGAGCAGCCAGGCGCGTAGCGCCTGAGCTTCAAGCTTCTCCCAGCCTTCGGTCTGCCAGCGGCGCTTGTACTCGGGGCGCTCGATGAGGTTGATCGCACGGGAGGACTCGATAGCGGCGATCCGGGCGTTGACAATTGTTTTGTACTCGTCGGACCAGTGGTCGGGAAGCTCGGTAATGGGAATAGAGTTATGATGGCTGAACCATCGGGTTTCTACCTCACCTTGTGCAACTTTACGAGCCAAGACGATCTCAAATGCACGCTGCCCCAATGCAAGATCGGGAACTTGTTCTCCGGTCATTCGGAGATCATCTGCGTGCAAGCCATATAGTGCATATACCTGCCAGTCCAGCTCCTCTTGATAGGAAATCATTTTAGCCCGAACTCTTTCCCATTTCTCGCGCGCTGAACGGAGTGCTTGCCGCGTTGGCGCGCCGCCAGCCCCAGGCGTCGGTGCGATTGCAGACGTCATCTCGCGGGCTAGTGAGTCGAGGGTTGCCGTGAGTGAAACGGGAAAGTGTGCAGGAATTGGTAGCTTCTCAAGATTTGTGCCATTGAATTCATAGTTCCACGACCATGGCTGATCCGCCATGCCGCTCGATGCCGTAGCATTTCCCTTGCAGAAGCAGTACTGCTTCAGCCAGAAGCAAGCTGTGGAGCTGTTCAGAATTCCAAGGAGGCCAAAATGCTTCTCTTCTGTCGAGCCACTCTTGAGCTTTACCACTGGGGCGGTTCGCGTGGCTGCGTAGCCATTGCGATTTAGCGTGAAATGATTATGGGTTGCTACGAATGCCAGATTGAGAGACCAGGGGTGCGCTTCGCTATCTTTGGGGAGTTGATGCCACTTCCACCAGGGCTTATTGTCTTGAAAATAAGTGTTCCCAGAGAAGGTTGATCGATTTCCCAGCTCGGTCCGGTTGCTCCAGAGGAGCCGTGAAAGATTTGGCATACGGTTGATTGGCGCCAGTTGGCGCAAATCATCGTATGGATGGTAGACGTGACTGCCGCTGGTGAATGTGTAGTCGCGCGTATCTTCGCCGATGCAGATTTTCCTAATGTAATCAGGCTCTGCGGCTGCACGAGCAAGTACATCCCCGGGGAAGATCATTGCATCATCGGCATGAGTATCGCCGTAGAATCCAATCCGAAGGACATGATCGCTCAGGTGGGACGAGCTGATCGTTTCGAGCTGATTTACTAGATCTAGGCCACCGTCATTAAGAATCCAAGGCTTCTTGCCAAAATACTGGCCGCGGTCCAGGTCATCCACCGAGACCCAGGGGCTCGCGGATCCGGGTGTGTCGATCTGATCCACGATTGCTTGCCATGCCGGACCTGGCTTGCTATCGACCTCTGAGGCGGATTCGCTCTGAATTCCCCGGACAGTGCGAACCGTAGTTGCGCGGGCGGCTCCGGATCGTCGTCGCCCAATCAGAATGATGGTTGGAGTCTTATGGCCCGGAATAACGGCAACTGATGTGTCGATAACTTCGGTAAGTTCGACCTTATGTGCGAAGTACTGTTCGATCAGCTTGGATCCGAATTCTCTCTTTGTGAAAGAGTTCGACGTGATTTGTCCTACGAAGCCATATTCGCGACCATCGGTTCGGCCGGTGCGGGCCAGCTGAAAGAATCGTTCTGCGAACGGCACTGATAGTGCATAGATGCCCGCGCATGACTTGTATAGATCCCTGTAAAGCGCGTTAAGCTTTTTGTCTTTCACCGTAATGTAAGGCGGGTTTCCTACGACAACGTGGTAGCTGCCCTCCTCCAGGATCCCCTTGTGCTCTTGCACGTCCTCCGTCGCGTATGCGAACTCGGCCAGCGGGTCGCCCGTGGTCTCACCCAACAGTGTTAGCTCCAGCTGCCGGTGCTTGATGAGCGAGTCGCCCACCGCCAGGTGCATAGGCCAGTCGTACTTCCCGGCCTCCACGAGCGTTCGCACGTCCGCCGCCGACATCCCCGCGACCAGCAGTCGGAATCGCGCGATCGCCACCGCGAACGGGTTGATGTCCACCCCGTGCACGGAGTTCATCGCCGCCCGGACCCGCTCGTGCGCATCCTTGCCCGGCCGGCCCTTCGTCCACAGGCCGAACAGTCGCCAGAACGTCCCCAGCACGAAGTGGCCCGATCCACATGTCGGGTCGATCATGCGGATACCCTCGTACCCGAACTCGAGCACGGCCTTGTCCAGCGTCCGGTCGAGGATGAACTCCTCCACGAACTCCGGGGTCTGCAGCAGCGCGTACGTCTTCCTCGCCGACTCCGACAGGTCCTGGTACAGGTCTCCGAGGAACCGCGTGTCCCACCCGCTCGGCACGCCGTCCGCGTCCACGACAAGCGGGTCGGCGAAGTTGTGCACCAGCGAGCCGTCCTCGCCGCGCAGTCGCCAGAACGCCACCAGCTCCTTCGCGCCGTCGTGTGAGATCGGAACCTGGAACAGCGCGTTGTGCTTCTCGTCGAACAGCAGACGCCCCGCTTGGCCTGCGCCGATCTCCCCGAACGCAGCCAGTAGCCAGTCACGGTGAGTCCGCGCTGCGTCCGCAGCGAGGAACTCCTCCTGCCGTTCCTCCGCCAGCGCGAAGCGCTCCCGTTCCGGGCCCGCCAGATACGGCTCGCCGATCAGCCCGTTGTCCTCGCAGAACCGCACGAACACCGTACCCAGAACCCACGCGACAGCAGCCTGCGTGGCTCGCTCGCCGCTCCACTCGGTCCAGGTACTCGCCGTACGCCCGACCTCCCGCGCTTTGTCGTACTCCGCGCGCAGTCGGTCCCGTACCTCTGGCACCGCCGGGATCTGCTTCTTCAGGTCAGCCTCGACAAGCTTCACCTGCTTGATCAGGTCCGCCAACAGCGCCTTGCGGTCGATCACTGCGAATCTCCAGTCCCGTTCACGTTCGCCATCGCCGGTGCGGCTGGCAGCTTTTTCTCGTTCACCCAAGCATCGTTGAGCTTGACCCACTCGTTAAGGCCTGCCTGATACGGCACCACCGTCGCCCCGAAGTGCGGCGGTGCCGTGGCGTCCGACTGCGGACACAGCAGCCAGAGGCCGCGTCGACCCTGCCGCGCCCATTCGGCGAGCCGGTGCAGGACGCCCATTGCGTCGTACCGGGCGAAGACCGCCGCGTCGGTCACCAGCAACGGACTGCTTTCCCCTGTTCGCACCAGATCCGTGAGTCGCGCCTCGGCCGCGCCCCAAGCAGTGACGGCATACTCGCTGAACTTCATCCGCGCCGTCGTTCCGGCCGGCGCGACGTCCGCACGCAGGATCGTCTCCCAGGTCGGCCTGGGGCGAGGATCCACTTGCTCGTGCAGCGCGGCCAGGAAGAGGCCTGCCGCGGACACTGGCTCGACGCCGTACTCCCGCACGAGCGCTTCCCGCGCCGCGCCTGCCACCTGGGTACGGACGGTCAGCACTCTGAACCCATCGCGCTCCCGAGCGTCCGCGAGCTGCTGGTCGGCGCGGGCCTGCAAGCGCTCCTCAGGATTGTCGGAGTAAAGCTGCGTCGTCGCCGGCCTGGACGAGCTACGATCGGAGCCGCGGCCGGGGATCACGGTCATGAACGTAGCCCCGGTGGTCCTGCCGTCCATGGGGCGAGGGATGTAGCGCTCCTGGCGGCTTCCTTCGCGGACGCCCAGCACGAGGTCGAATCCAGCCTCCGCCAGCGCCCGTGACAGCGCGCCGCCCTCCGGTAGCTCCGCTGACAACTCTGGGAAGCGTGCCCGTACATGCCTGTGGACGTCCGCCGCGGTGAGCCCCGGCTGCAGTTCGGTCGGCAGCTCTGGCACCCATCGCACCACGCCGGCCTGGGTAATCCGCAGAGCACGCACCAGGGACAGGTCGCGCGGATAGATCTCCAGACGAGGTGTCGCGGCCGCCCGCTGGGAAGCAGCAGCTGCCAACGTCACCATCCGGCGCTCGTCCCACTCGGGCACATTGCCGCTCGGTTGGGCGACGGCTGACAGCTCTGTCAGTACTGTCCCCGAAGTCGGCAGTGTCTCCGAGCGGGCCAGTCGGTCGGCGACCTTGCCGAGTCGTGCCGCGTAGTCCAAGAGCCCGGGGGCGGACGGGGTATCGGGCGCGTCGATGGCCTCGCGGTATTCCAGCGCCAGCAGCCCCGCGCCAAGGACGTCATCGGCCGCGTCCCGGTTCGCTAGGTGAGCGATCGCCTTGTCATCCCGCTTCAGCTGGTCGATCTCCACCGCGACCCGGACCGCTGCGAGCGCCAGGGCCCGGCGATGCCGCTTGTCCTGCAGCTGGGTGCCACGCCGTACGGCGAGAGCATCCGCGATCTCCACCGCAGAAGCTACACGCCCCAGGCCGGCGAGCAGCTCGATGACCTCAGCCCGGACCTGCTCGATCGCAGGGTGCTTGGCCCAGCGGCGGCGCTGCTCGGAGACGATCTGCGCGACCCGGCCCTGCGTGATGCCGACCTGCTGGTAGAAGTCGCTCTGCCGAGGCCAAGCATGGCCGCCCGGCAATTCGCTGTTCTCGCCTGGCAGGCGTAGCAGCAGACGCACGGTCTCCACCGTTTTGCGATTGCTGCTTTGCCTGTTCAGCTCGGGGACGAACAGCGTCGCCAGAATATCCAGACTGAAGCGGCGCAGGGTCTGCGTCGAGAACGTGGAGGGATCGGCTCCGGATGTGACGGCCAGCCGCGCGACCTCCGCCTCCAGCTCGCTGAGCTCAGCGCCCGCAGCCTCCCGCCCCTCCGCGCCCAGCGGTGCGGCCGGCTGCTGGGCGAGGGCGATGCGCCACTGCTTCATCCGGTCCTGCAGCTCACGGCGGGTCTTGGCACCCAGACCCGGCTTGTTCACCAAACCACGTTGGCTCAGGTCGAGCAGATCCTGCACGGTCGTCAGACCGAGGCCGTGAACGAAGGAGACCGCGGCCGGGCTGAGGCCGGAAAGGTCGAGCAGGGTCCCGGAGGTGACCTGCGCTGCGAGCGCGTTGCGATGATCCGAGACGCTCTCCGGCTCGGCCTCCGTGACCGCTGCCTCGGCAGAGGTGTCCCCTTCGGCGACAGTCTGCTGCTCCGGACCGGTCGGGGCAGACGGGTCGGCGTGGCGAGTGCGGCTGGAAGGCCGGACTTCATCCAGTGCGAGGAAGATTCGCTTCCACGCGTCCCGCATCGGCTTCAGGTCGCTGAATCGTTTGGCGACGTCCCGATGGAGCGCCTGCGCGAAGAAGGCGATCAGCGCGTCCCGGACCTGCGGGTCGAAGGCGTCGGCCGCCACCCGGGCTGTCGGGAAGGCGACCGGATCGGTCTGTCTCGGCAGGGCACGGCCGTCGCCCCAGACGGGCAGCTCGGCAGATGCCATCTCGTGCAGAGTCACAGCGACGGCATAGCGCTCCGCGTGTGCGTCGTAGACACTGCGGGTCAGCGTGCCGATGAAAGGGTCGAGATAGCCCTCTGTCCCAGCCTCGACCTCCTTGACGTCAAGATTGGCCAGCGAGAAGTCGATCAGCACCAGCTCGCGGGTGCGATTGGGACGCACCCGGATTGCGATGTTGTCCGGCTTAATGTCGCGATGCCAGACACCCTCGCCCTCCAGGAAGTCCACCGCGCCGAACAGGTAGTCCCCGTAGGCGTCCAGCTGGTCGATCGTCAGCCGACCCTGCTCACGCAGTTGCCGGGCGACAGTCTCCTGCTTGCTCCTACCTTCCAGAGCGGCACGCTCGTCACCGACGTACTCAAGGACCAGCACCGTCCGACCGCCGATCAGCACCGGTTCGGGCACCTTTAGGCGGATCACCCGGGAGTCCGGGCGCAGCAGGGACATGCTTTCAGCCTCGCGGCGCAGCACCGCAGCTCGGTTGTCCGAGAGCGCGATCTTCAGTACTGCGAGGCTACGGGTCTTGCCTTCCTCTTCCACTGTGAGGTCGCGGACGAGGAAAGCCCGACTGGTGGAGCCGGTGCCTATCCGGCGCAGCACCTCCCAACGTCCCGCCAGGACCTGCCCGGCCACGGCCTGGAGGGGGTCCGGCTCCGGTTCCGGCTCGGGCTTTGTGTGAGCCGGGACCGTGCCGGCGTCTGCCGCCGACTGCTTCTTGGCGTCATGTCCAGCACTACCCGTGCCTGCAGTCGGCTCGGTGATCGCGGACTCGACGTCCTCTAGCAACTCCAGAAACTCGTCCACCGTTGCCAGGCGTCGCTGCGGGTCGTAGGCGGTGGCGCAGTCGACCAGCAGATCGAGATCCTGTGGCACCCCGTCCTTGACGGCGCCGGGCCGCAGGCCTTCGTCCTGCTCCAGCTTCGCCTCCAGCTCTGCCTGGCTGGACGCAGGAGCTTGGCCGGTGACCAGCAGGTAGGTGAGCACGCCCAGGCCGTACACATCGAGCGCGATCGGGTCAGCGTCACGGACCGTCAGCTCCGGTGCCAGGTAGGGGTCTGCCGCTTCGGAGAGGTGCTGGCCGAGGTGTGAGGCGCGCGTCGGCGCCAGACCGGCCCGCTCCAGCGCCGCTGTCCCGCCCTGGCTGGCGGAGCCCGAGCGCAGCGCGACCTGCCAGTCCGAGAGCTGAAGTCGGGGCGTCAGCCAGGCCGCGTCCTCGCTGGCGCCCGGCGTGCGTCGCACGGGGACGACGTGCACTGCCCGCGCGGAGAGCGTCCGGTGGTAGAGACGGCGGCTGTGGGCGGAGCGGACGGTCTCGGCGAGCTGCCGGACCAGTGCCATCCTGGCTGGCAGGTCGAGCTTCTCGCCATACTGGGCCATGTACTCGTCCAGGCGCAGGGTTCGCTGGTCATACTTGAAGATCAGCGCTGGGCCTGCCGAGTGGCCCGAAGCGTCGTACTGCGCCAGCTGGACAACGCCGGGATGACGGAAACCGGTGAGAACCGCGGCCTCGCGCCGGGCAGCTCGCTCCACCGACTCCTGGAGCGACTGGTCCGCGCCGCGCTCGCGCAGATAGATTCGGACCCGCGCTACCTCCTGAAGGTCGGCGTGGTGCCCCAGGTAGTCGGCCCAAGTGGGCCCGCTGTCGAACGCCTTGCGGTCGAGCCGGTACGGGCCAACCCGGTACTCCGCGTTGCTGCGGGCGATGCCGATGCGGGCCAGCAGGCGCGTGAGCTGGGCGGAGTCCACACTCTTGATCCGGCTGGCCTCGTCGCGCGGCGGCCGGGACAGGTGCTCGACCAGCCCCTTCACGTCAAAGACCCCGTTGCGATCATGGGACGGGAGGCGCACATCAAGGGCGTTGTCGGTAAAGCAGACGGCCTCGGAGACCCACCAGCGCTTGCGATCGTGCGGCCCGGCGCTCTGGGAGAGCAGGCTGGCCAGTTCCTTGGCCTTCTTGTTGGCCAGATGCAACGGGTTACTGTGAGCGACCTGGCGGCCGCTCGGCTGAGTCTGCAGCCAGGTGCCGTTGCGAGACTCGACCGAGCCGTGCCAATCCTTGAGCTCGATCAGATGTACGCCGCCAGGCGTGACAACCAGCAGGTCGACCTCACGCACGTGCCCGCTGTTGGCGGTGAAGGTGAAGTTGGACCAGGCGCGCCACGGGTCAGCGTTCGGCAGCTGCCGGCGGATGGCACTCAACCCGCGGCGCTCGTGCTCGAACTCGGAGTCGGTGACCGTCGTCCAGCGGCCATCCTCCATCACGCCTGCCTACTCCTTCCGCCCAGCCGACCGTGGGCCTGCCGTCGGGCTTCTCCATCCTCCATCACGGCCCCTGAGCCCAGCTTATCCTCCTCGAAGGTCCCCGAACTGGCGTAATCGAGCAGCTCAGGCATGCCAGCTGCACGTCGTAAGGTCTCCAGCGCCATCTGGTTCTCGTGAGGGAGGGCGCCGCTCGGCTGCCCGACCCGTTTCGGAGCGTCCGTGCCGAGTATGAGAATGTCGGTAACGTGGACCACGTCGTCCTGCTGCGCGGCATTCCGCCGCAGCTCAGGTACGCCGCGGACGGCTCCGCCGGTCAGAGGTGGATCGCCTCACCAAGCACAGCCCGGCTAGCGGCGACTCGGTCCTCAAGAAGGTCGCCCTTGTGCAGCGGCAGCTAACCGCAGACGGTGACAGTGTTGACCTGCTGATGGCCGTCACCGGTGTTCGCTACGACACGACCGGGGTGTCGTCGAGGACGGGGCCGGCAGCAGCGCCATCTTGGTCGCTGGCAGCTTCCCTCCTCGCACCAGACTTCCTTGTCGACAGCACCTTCCGCATGGTTGCTGGCACTGACCGCACCATCGTCCATAGCCTTCAGCTGTGGGCCACAACCGACCCGTATGACGCTGCGGTGATGCCTGACGTGGCGGGGTACCAGCTTGGTCAAGGCGGCGATCGCAGCTGTGACCACCAATTCCACCGAGGATCCACTCGACTACCTGCTCGACCAGAATCTGCTCGTCTCTAAGCTTCTCCGCTGTACCCCGCTCTGTTCGGCCTCCCACCTCTCCTCGCCACCCCGCGAGTTTCCCAGCCGTTGGTGGAGCTGGCTATACCAGACCGCCTGCGTTCACCGTGCAGGCGTGTCATGGAACGGGCGGCCAAGACCAACCACGCGGCTGTCCCCCTGCTGGATCAGGATCGTCAGTGAGCACTACCACCATAGCGACTTAGCGCGTCCACAGCCGACGGCTACTCACCGTTACGGAACGGCGAGGCGAGATGCGCCGCTTGAGACCACCGAGTGGTCTGGGTCGAGATCGAACTCATTTCACGTCCATCTCACACCGCGAGCTGGCCAGCACTCGGTGCCCGCGCCCGCATGCGCGTTTCCGCAGGTCAGCAACGTACTGGCCTGCGGAAACGTTGAGAGATCGAACTGCGTCTCCGCAGGTCGGAGGGTTTCCTACAGGTCGTAGTAGAGCTCGAACTCGTGGGGGTGGGGGCGGAGGGCGATGGGGGCGATCTCGTGGGTGCGCTTGAAGTCGATCCACGTCTCGATCAGGTCGGGCGTGAAGACGTTGCCCGCGAGCAGGTACTCGTGGTCGGCCTCCAGGGCCTCCAGGACGGCCGGGAGGGAGGACGGCACCTGGGGGACGTTGGCGTGCTCCTCGGGGGCCAGCTCGTAGAGGTCCTTGTCGACCGGCTGCAGCGGCTCGATCTTGTTCTTGATGCCGTCCAGGCCGGCCATCAGCATGGCGGCGAAGGCCAGGTACGGGTTGGAGGCCGGGTCGGGCGCGCGGAACTCGATGCGCTTGGCCTTGGCGTTGGAGCCGGTGATCGGGATGCGGATCGCGGCCGAGCGGTTGCGCTGCGAGTAGACCAGGTTGACCGGGGCCTCGAAGCCGGGCACCAGGCGGTGGTAGGAGTTCACCGAGGGGTTGGTGAAGGCCAGCAGCGACGGGGCGTGCTTGAGCAGGCCGCCGATGTAGTACCGGGCGGTGTCGGAGAGGCCGGCGTAGCCCTGCTCGTCGTAGAAGAGCGGCGAGCCCTCGGTCCACAGCGACTGGTGGACGTGCATGCCGGAGCCGTTGTCGCCGAAGATCGGCTTCGGCATGAAGGTGGCCGTCTTGCCGTTGCGCCAGGCGACGTTCTTGATGATGTACTTGAACAGCATCAGGTCGTCGGCGGCGTGCAGCAGGGTGTTGAACTTGTAGTTGATCTCCGCCTGGCCGGCGGTGCCGACCTCGTGGTGCTGGCGCTCGACCTCCAGGCCGGCCTTGGCCAGCTCCAGGGACATCTCGGCGCGCAGGTCGGCGAAGTGGTCGACCGGCGGGACGGGGAAGTAGCCGCCCTTGTACTTGACCTTGTAGCCGCGCGCGTCGCCCTCGGCGGAGCCGGTGTTCCAGGCGCCGGCCTCGGAGTCGATGTGGTAGTACGAGGCGTTCGCGCTGGTGTCGAACCGCACCGAGTCGAAGACGTAGAACTCGGCCTCGGGGCCGAAGAAGGCGGTGTCGGCGATGCCGGAGGAGGCGAGGTAGGCCTCGGCCTTCCTGGCGACGTTGCGCGGGTCGCGGCTGTAGGCCTCGCCGGTGACCGGGTCCTGGATGAAGAAGTTGATGTTGAGGTGCTTCTCCTGGCGGAACGGGTCGAGCCTCGCCGTGGCGAGGTCGGGGACCAGGGCCATGTCGGACTCGTGGATCGCCTGGAAGCCCCGGATCGACGAGCCGTCGAACATCAGGACCTCGGACGGGTCGAACGTCGCCGCGGGTACGGAGAAGTGCTGCATGACGCCGGGCAGGTCGCAGAACCTGACGTCGACGAACTTGACGTCGTTCTCCTGGATGAACTGCTTCACTTCGGTGGCGTTGTTGAACATTCGTCCTCCTCGGCGTGCGAATGGGGCTCACCCTAGGAATGGCCCGTTTCCGACCGGTGACCCAGTCGTTTCCTGAATGTTAACCGCCGTGGTCGGAGGGGCGGCAAAGCCGTACGGTCTCGGACAAAACGCCTCGCCCGCCCAGGTCGGGCCCGTGAAGTGGTCTGGACCACTCGGGAAGGGTGAGGGAAAGCCCGGGTGACGCGGTTCACTCTTCGGGGGAAGGCTCCGGGCCTCCTCCGGAGCTTCTCCGGGACTCCCCGGGGGAGGCGGTGCCGGAGCCGGGTGTATGCCCGGTTAGTGTGGATCGGTGGACACCAGAGAAGCGTTGGGATCGTGGATCGACGGCCCGAAGGCGGCCGCCGAGAAGATGGGCGCCGACTTCGGCTACCGCGGTGAGCGCCTCGGACTGCCGCAGGAGGGTCCCGGCTCGATCGGCGGCCCGGGCCGCCGGATGGGCGCCCTGTTCGTCGACGGCTGGCTGGTCGCGCTGGTCTCCTTCGGGCTGATCGGCAAGGGCACGGCGGCTTCGGCCAACATGTGGACGACCCCGCTGTTCTTCACCGTCACCGTGCTGCTGCTCGCCACCACCGGGACGACCGTCGGCAAGCGGCTGTTCGGCCTGCGGGTGGTCCGCCTGGACGGCGGCCGGGCCACCATCCCGCAGGTGCTGCTGCGCACGGTGCTGCTCTGCCTGCTGGTGCCGGCCCTGGTCTGGGACCGCGACACCCGGGGTCTGCACGACAAGGCGGTCGGCACGGTCGAGGTCAGGATCTGATCGGACCGGGAGCCGACCCGGCGGCGAGCCGGGACCGGAGGCTCGGGACCGGAGCCCGGGATCGGAGGCTCGGCCACGGAGGCTCGGCCACGGCCGTGATCCGCGAGCCGGGGCCCCGTCCGAGAGCCTCGGGAGCCCCCGGGAGGGGAGGCCCCCCGGAGCCCCCGGAGCCCCCGGGCCAGGCGGTCAGGATCGCCGACCGGCGTCGCGCCCGACCCACCGGAAGCGCAGGAACCGGAAACGTAAGAACGGCCCCGCCGCGGAGCTTCCGCGGAGGGGCCGTTCTGTTTCGACGGGGGAGGGGGTCAGCGGACCCGGCCATCCTTGGGCATCCGGGCGCCCTTGGGCATCGGGCCCTTGGGGATCGGCGCCTTGGAGAGCAGGTCGCCCAGCGCCCGCAGGCGGTCGTTGGTCTCGGTGACCTGGGAGGCGGTGATGGCACGGGGCAGGCGCATCAGGTGGATCTGCAGCTTCTTGAGCGGGATCTCGCCCTCGCCAGTACCCACCACGATGTCGTGCACCGGCACGTCGCCGACGACCCGGGCCATCTTCTTCTTCTCGGACGCCAGCAGCTGGCGGACCCGGTTCGGGTTGCCCTCGCCGATCAGCGCGATGCCGGCCCGGCCCACGGCGCGGTAGACCGCGTCCTGGTTACGGGTGACCGCGACCGGGGTGGAGCTCGCGCTCCAGCCTCGCCGGATGTTGTTCAGCACCGCCGCGACGGCCCCGGGCTGCCCCTCCATCTGTCCGAACGCGGCGCGCTCGGCCCGGCGCCCGAAGACGATCGCCATGGCCAGGAAGGCCACGATGAAGCCCAGGATGCCCAGGTAGACAGGGTGCTCGATCGCGAAGCCGATGGCGAGGAACACGCCGAAGGTCAGCAGGCCGACGCCGGCGATGATCAGGCCGATCTTGGTGTCGACCTTCTTGGTCATGGTGTACGCCAGGCGGATCTGCTTCAGTCGCCCGGGGTTCTCGGATGTTTCCCTCGCCATAACGCTCATGGTACGTGGCGTGGGTACGGGATATCCAAGCCCGGGTCCCCGTTCGCCCCGAACCGTGACCCGTGCGCCCCCGTACCGACGTCCTCCGTCAGTGCCCCGCGGCCTTCGCGGGGACGGTCGCGACCCGGGCGTCCCGCTCCCTGTCGGCGGCGTACTGACGGTTCTCGCAGACCGCTGACCAGGCATTTCGCCGGGCCTGGCGCTGACCGCCCGCCAGCAGCACGCTCTCGGCCAGCCTCAGCGCGGTGCCCATGGACCGGATACCGACCCGCATGCCGAACAGCTCCTCTCGTGCCGGGGAGATTCTCCGCGAAGACCTGTTCGTCCCCGCTGTCGCGCGGCCGCGAGGTGCCGTGGCCGAGAAGAATCGAACGATCGCGACCCCGCCATCGTCCCCACCCCGTGTTACCAGTCCGTGACCAGGCAGTCAAAGCCCGGTGAAGCGAAAGGGGCGGAGCCGAAGCTCCGCCCCCTCCGATGGCGTAAAACCGCCGGGCCGCACCGGGCCGCGGCTCAGACCGCCGCCTGCTCGTGCTGCTCCTGCTGCTCGCGGTGCTCCAGCGCCTGCCGGTACAGCCGCCCGGCGCGGTACGACGAGCGCACCAGCGGGCCGGACATGACCCCGGCGAAGCCGAGCTCCTCGGCCTCCTGCTGCAGTTCGACGAACTCGTGCGGCTTGACCCAGCGCTCCACCGGGTGGTGGCGCAGCGACGGGCGCAGGTACTGGGTGATGGTGATCAGCTCGCAGCCGGCCCCGACCAGGTCGGCCAGCGCCTGGCTGACCTCCTCGCGGGTCTCGCCCATGCCGAGGATCAGGTTGGACTTGGTGACCAGCCCGGCCGCGCGCGCCTGGGTGATGACGTCCAGCGAGCGCTCGTAGCGGAACGCCGGGCGGATCCGCTTGAAGATCCGCGGCACCGTCTCGACGTTGTGCGCCAGCACCTCGGGCCGGGACGAGAAGACCTCGGCGAGCTGCTCGGGCACCGCGTTGAAGTCGGGGATCAGCAGCTCGACGCCGGTGCGGCCGCTCTCGCGGCCGGCCGTCATCGCGTGCACCTGGCGGACGGTCTCGGCGTACAGCCAGGCTCCGCCGTCCGGCAGGTCGTCGCGGGCGACACCGGTGATGGTGGCGTAGTTGAGGTCCATGGTGACGATGGACTCGGCAACGCGGCGCGGCTCGTCGCGGTCGAAATCGGCGGGCTTGCCGGTGTCGATCTGACAGAAGTCGCAGCGGCGGGTGCACTGGTCACCGCCGATGAGGAAGGTCGCCTCGCGGTCCTCCCAGCACTCGAAGATGTTGGGGCAGCCGGCCTCCTGGCAGACGGTGTGCAGCCCCTCCTTCTTCACCAGCGACTGGAGGGCGTTGTACTCCGGGCCCATCTTCGCGCGGGTCTTGATCCACTCGGGCTTCCGCTCGATGGGGGTCTCGCTGTTGCGGACCTCCAGGCGGAGAAGCTTCCTGCCGTCGGGTGCGACAGCGGACACGTGCGACTCCTAGAACTAGACGGGGTACCCCCAGGGTACGCCTGTGCTTGTACGGCCTTCGTCGGGGCGGTGGCCCTGCAATCGCAGGGCAACAGCACTACCGGCGGGTAGATTCCCCGGAAGCCGCCCGGGACTTCGGGGCGGCGGCCCGGAGGGCGGTGGCTTCGTGGACGGTGGTTCCGGGGACGGTGCCTCCGACCGGCGCGACGCCCTGGCCGACGGCCCGGTGGCGGTCGCTCCCGGAGGCGGTCGAGGTCGGTGGCATCGCAGGTGGTGGCGTTGCGCCCGGAGGCGGTCGAGGTCGGTGGCGCGCGGACCGCGGGGCGGTCAGCGGCCGAGCGCGGGCTCGGGGAGTTCGGCGAGCACCTCGGCCAGGTGCTTCTCGACCAGCGGCAGCGCGTCGGCGACGGTGAAGTCCCGGCCCAGCTCGCCGGCCAGCGAGGCGACGCCGGCGTCCCGGATGCCGCACGGCACGATCCTGTCGAACCAGGTCATGTCCGGATCGCAGTTGAGCGCGAAGCCGTGCATGGTCACCCCGCGCGCGACCCGGACACCGATCGCGGCGAGCTTGCGGTCGCCGCCGCGCTGCCCGGCGTTGGAGGGCGCGTACTCGGGGCCGGCCAGCCGCGGGTCGATGCCCAGCGGGAGGCCCATCCGCAGGGAGAGCTTGCCGATGTCCACCACCTGGGACGGGTCCACCACCGCGTCGGGGAGGGAGTCGCCCAGCACCCAGACGCCGCTGCGGCCCTCGACCCGGGTGGTGTCCACGCCGATCGCGGCGCAGGCGCGGATCAGGGACTCCTCCAGCCGGCGCACGTACGCGATCACGTCGATCGGGTCGGGGAGTTTCACGATCGGGTAGCCGACCAGCTGGCCAGGGCCGTGCCAGGTGATCTCGCCGCCCCGGTTGACCTCGACCACCGGGGTGCCGTCCAGCGGCAGGTCGGCGGGGTTGGTGCGCTTGCCCATGGTGTAGACGGGCGGGTGCTCCAGCAGCAGCACCGTGTCCGGGATCTCGTCGGCGACCCGCAGGGCGTGCAGCCGCTGCTGCTCCTCCCAGGCCTCCTGGTAGGGCACGGCGCCCTCGCCTATGCCCATCCGCACGAAACGTACGTTCTCGCTCACCAACTGCTCCTTGCCAGGCGTTCGAGACCAACCTGGCCACTGTACGCCCGCCCGCCGAGGGGCCGTCCAGGTGCCTTGGCGGTGGCCGGCCCCGCCCCGTAGCGGTGCCGTCGCGCCCCGTGGCCGCGCCCGCCCCCCGCTGCCGCTCGCCCCGTCGCCGACCTCGCTTCCGACGCCCCGCTCAGGTGTCCGCCGACCTCGCTGCCGCCGACCTCGCTGCCGCCGACCTCGCTGCCGCCGGTCCCGCTGCCGTCGGTCCGCTGCCGACGCCCCGCTCAGGTCTCCGAGAGCAGTTGCAGCCGCAGCGCCAGCTGGAGCTCCAGCGAACGCTCGGGGTGGTTCCAGTCCCGCCCGAGCAGCACCTCGACCCGGTCCAGCCGCTGCACCACCGTGTTGACGTGGACGTGCAGCTCGTCCTTGGCCCGGGTGAGGCTGCCTCCGCAGTCGAAGTACGCGCGCAGGGTGCGGACCAGCTCGGTGCCGCGCCGGGCGTCGTACTCCAGCAGCGGGCCGAGCGTCGCCCGGACGAAGCCGCCCACGTCGTGGCCGTCGCCGAGCAGGACGCCGAGGAAGCCGAGCGCCCCGGCCGAGGCGCCGTCCCCGGCCCGGCCGAGCACCTGCAGCGCGCGGACGCAGCGCTGGCCCTCGGCGTGCGCGGCGGCGAGCGCGAGCGGGCCGGCGGCGGGGCGCCCGGCGCCCACGGTGACCGGGAACCCGGTCAGCCGGGCGAGCCGTTCGGCGGCCTGTGCGGCCGCCCGCTGCGCGGTGTCCCCGGGCTCGCCGTCGCAGGACGGCACGAGCAGCACCACCGCCTCGCCGTGCTCCGCGCTGATCCCCTTGGACCCGAACAGGTAGCGCCCGGCGGCGCCCGCCAGCCGGGCCCGGTCCGTGGCGGTGGCGGTGCCGCCGCCGGTTCCGGCGGGTTCGGCGACCAGCACCAGGTGCGGGCGCCCGAGGTCGACCCCGAGCCGCCGTCCGCGGGCGGTCAGCCCGGCCGGGTCCCGGCCGGGGGCGGTGAGCAGGTCGGCCAGCAGCTCGCCGCGGACCCGGTTCTCCGTCTCGGCCACCGAGCGGCGCAGCAGCAGGAGCAGCGCGGTCACCACGCTGGCCCGTTCGAACAGCCGGCGGTCCGCGTCGTCGACGTCCGGGCGGCCGCGCAGCACCAGGGTGCCGAGCTGTTCCTGGCCGGCCAGCACCGCGCAGACCCAGGCGTCGCCGTGCGGCACCGAGCGGCCCTCGGCGCGGGACGCGGCCGCCGCCTCGGCCAGTCCGGAGCCGGGGGCTGCCCGGCCGGCCAGCGGCTCGCCCTCGGCGTCCAGGACCGCTATCTCGCCACCGAGGAGGCCGGCCACGGCGGCCGCGACGTCCGGGACCTCGGCGCCGCGCAGCACCAGGTCGGTGAGCCGGTCGTGGCCCTGTTCGGCGCGCTGGACGGCGGCGGAGTGGGCGCGGATCAGCGCGTTGGCGGTGTTCAGCTCGGCGAGTGCGGCCCGGGTGTCGGCGAGCGACTTGGCGGTGTCCAGCGCGATCGCGGCGTGCGCGGCCAGCGTGCAGAGCAGTGCGACCTCGTCGGGGGAGAAGGCGCGCGGCGAGCGGTCGGCGGCGAACAGGACGCCGATCACCCGGCCGCCGAGCAGCAGCGGCACCCCGATGATCGCCACCAGGCCCTCGTCGAGGACGCCCGCGTCGATGGTGCCGGTGTGGTGGAACCGGTCGTCGGTCCGGTAGTCGGGGGTGGCGTACGGGCGGGCGGTCTGGGCGACCAGGCCGCCGAGGCCGTCGCCGAGGCTGAGCCGCAGGGTCTGGAAGAGGACGGAGACCGAGCCGTCGGTGACCCGCATGTAGGTGTCGCCGGCGGCCTCGTCCGGGAGGGTCAGGTAGGCGGTGTCGGTGCCGAGCAGCATCCGGGCCCGGCGGACGATGGCCTGGAGCACGGCGTCGAGGTCCCGGGAGGCGGCGAGGTCCCCGGCGGTGTCGAACAGGGCGGTCAGTTCGGCTTCCCGGCGCCGGTGCTGGCGCAGCGTCCGGTGGACGCGCAGGGCCTGCCAGGTGGCGTCGTCGATCTCGCTCAGCACCGCGGCCGGCGCGCCCCCGCGGCGGGCGTCGGCCAGGACGTCGGCGAAGTCCTCGGTGGCGGCGCCCGAGGCGAGCAGGTCGAGGAGCCGCCGCAGCGCCGGTGCCGAGCCGGGGCGGGGGTCGTTCGCGGCGCCCTCGTCGGTGGCGCTGCGGTCGGTGGCGCTGTCGTTCGTGGCGCGGTCGTTCATGGTGCGGCCGCCAATCGGCAGTGGGACTCGGCCCTGGGGAGGGAAGCGCGATCGTAGCTGTTCAGCCGGGGTGGCCGTGGGCGGTCGGCGCTCGTGCGGTGGTGGGCGCCGACCGCCGGAGGCCGCTCCGGACCTCCGCGCCCCGCCCCGCGGTGCCGTCTCGCGACGCCGTGTCACGATCCGGCCCCGCGAAGCACGTCCGCGGCCCCTGCTCGCCGGTCCCGGCCGCGAGCCCCGCTCACGACCCCTGCCCACGCCCCCGCCCACGAGCCCCGCCCCCGCCCCCCGCCCGCGACGGCGCCCCGCGATGCCCCGTCAGGCCGCCAGGGGCGTCACGCGGCCGCTGGCTTGGCGACCACCGCGTCGTCCGTCCCCTTCCCCTGCCCTGTCCCCACCGCCGCGTCCCCCGGAACGTCCCCCTCCGCCAGGTCGTTTCCACGCGTCTCCCGTGCGCAGAGCACGGCCAGCACGGTGATGACGGCGGCGATCGCGACGTACACCGAGATCGGCGTGGAGCTGCCGTGGTCCCTGAGCAGCGCGGTGGCGATCAGCGGGGCCGGAGCGCCCGCGGCGACCGAGGCGAACTGGGCACCGATCGAGGCACCGGAGTAGCGCATCCGGGTGGCGAACAGCTCTGAGAAGAACGCGGCCTGGGGCGCGTACATCGCGCTGTGGAAGACCAGGCCGACGGTGACCGCCAGCAGCAGCGATCCGAAGGACCTGGTGTCGACCAGCCCGAAGAAGACGAACGCCCAGACGCCGACGCCCACGGCGCCGACCAGGTACACCGGTTTGCGGCCGACCCGGTCGGAGAGCGCACCGAAGAGCGGGATCAGCGCGAACTGGACGGCCGAGGCGATGAGTACGGCGTTGAGCGCCGTCTGCTTCGACAGGTGCACGTGGGTGACGGCGTAGGCCAGGACGAACGTGGTCATCACGTAGTACGAGATGTTCTCCGCCATCCGGGCGCCCATCGCCACCAGCACCTCCCGCCAGTGGTTCCGCAACACCGCCACCAGTGGCGGCTGTTCGGCCCTCCCCTGCGCCTCGCGCGCCTCCGCCCGGGCCAGCGCCTGCTTGAACAGCGGCGACTCGTCCACCGCCAGCCGGATCCACAGCCCCACCCCGACCAGCACCGCCGACAGCAGGAAGGGCACCCGCCAGCCCCAGGACAGGAAGGCCTCCTCCGACTGCACGGTGGTCAGCAGCGACAGCACGCCCGCCGCCAGCAGGTTCCCGGCCGGAGCCCCGCCCTGCGGCCAGGACGCCCAGAACCCGCGCCGCCGCGCGTCCCCGTGCTCCGAGACCAGCAGCACCGCGCCGCCCCACTCGCCGCCGAGCGCGAACCCCTGCACCAGCCGCAGGGCGGTCAGCAGGACCGGGGCCATCGCGCCGATCGAGCCGTAGGTCGGCAGGCACCCGATCAGCGTGGTGGACCCGCCCATCAGCAGCAGGCTCACCACCAGCAGCTTCTTCCGCCCCACCCGGTCCCCGAAGTGCCCGAACACCAGCGCGCCGAGCGGCCGTGCCGCGAACCCGATGGCGTAGGTCAGGAAGGAGAGCAGCGTCCCGGTGAGCGGATCGCTCGACGGGAAGAACAGCTTCCCGAACACGAGCGCGGCCGCCGTGCCGTACAGGAAGTAGTCGTACCACTCGATGGTGGTACCTATCAGGCTCGCGGCCACGACGCGGGGCAGCGAGCGGTTCGTCGGTTGGGTGGGGACAGCGGATGTCATGATCACCACTTCCGGGCCGGGGGAACAGGGAGGGGAACGGGGCGGGGGGAGGACGTCGCCACACGGTAGGAAGCGCCGACCCCCTGGGCTATGTGGGTGAACCACACAGGTCGGGGAGGGACTGTGGTCCCCCGGACCGTGCTTGCGGCTCGGGCCGCCGGTCAGCGCGCGGTCCAGCCGCCGTCGATCGGGAGGCTGGCGCCGGTGATGTAGGAGGCGTGCGGGGAGCAGAGCCAGACGACGAGCCGGGCGACCTCGTCCGGTTCGATGAGGCGCTTGACGGCGGTGCGGTCGAGCATGATCCGCTCCACCACCTCGTCCTCCCGGATGCCGTGGGCGAGGGCCTGGGCGGCGATCTGGCGCTCCACCAGGGGGGTGCGGACGTAGCCGGGGTTGACGCAGTTGCTCGTGACGCCGTACGGCGCGCCCTCCAGGGCGACCGTCTTGCTCAGCCCCTCCAGCGCGTGCTTGGCGGTCACGTAGGCCGACTTGAAGGCGCTGGCCCGCAGGCCGTGGACGGAGGAGACGTTGACGACCCGGCCCCACTCCCGCGCGTACATGTGCGGCAGGGTCCGGCGCAGGATGCGGAACGGGGCCTCCACCATCACCCGCTGGATCAGGGTGAACCGGTCGACCGGGAACTCGTGGACCGGTGCGACGTGCTGGAGGCCGGCGTTGTTGACCACGATGTCGGCGTCGGCGGGGAGCGCCTCCACCGCCTCCGGGTCGGAGAGGTCGGTGACGTGCGCGACGCCCCCGATCCGCTCGGCGAGCCGGCGGGCCGGGTCGCCGGCGAGGTCGACGACGTAGACCCGGGCGCCGGCCGCGGCGAAGGCCTCGGCGCAGGCCCGGCCGATGCCCGAGGCGGCCCCGGTGACCAGGGCGGTGCGGCCTTCGAGCGGGCGGGCTGAAGTGGTGTCCATGGCCGAGAACGGTAGGAATCCCGGGCCCGCACTCCTATGTGGCGGCCCGCCACAGCACCCCGGCGAACTGTGGTGATCACCGCCACGACGGCCGATCGGCGGGTGAGGCCGTCAAAGCCAAACCCATCCTGAGGCGTCTTCCCCACAATGGGCGCGGATGCTTCACCCGTTCGGAGGATTGCTCGGTCAGAACCACCCATAGCGCCCGAATGCTCGCTACATTCACGCCGATTCCCGACAGGGGGCGTCGCCACAGGCAGCCGAACCGCTGGTGGAGCCGGTGCGGCGTCCGAGAGGTGTTGACTGACTATGCCCCAAAGGCCTGCAACCGACAGCCCGGCGTACGGACCGCTCGACCCGCTCGACCAGCACCGGGGTCCGGTCGGCCGGGCCCTTCCGGACGCCCCCGACGCCCCGGCCGCCGACGAGCTGCGGCTCCCCGCGCAGGCCATGCCCGAACGGCACCCGGCCGCCCTGGCCACCGCGGACGAGCCCGCCCGGAACGGCCCGGCCCCCGGCCCGTCCGGCGGCCCGGCGGCCGGTCCCGCGGCCGGTCCGACGGGCGGCCAGGCGGGCGGCCAGGCGGGCGGCCACTCCGGGTCGGCCACGCAGAACCTCCAGCTGGCGGCGCTGATCGAGGAGGCCGGTTTCTCGCACGCCGGCCTGGCCCGCCGGGTCGACCAGCTCGGCCTGGAGCACGGGCTGGACCTGCGCTACGACAAGACCTCGGTGACCCGCTGGCTCCGGGGCCAGCAGCCGCGGGGCGCCACCCCCGCGCTGATCGCCGAGGTGTTCACCCGCCGGCTCGGCCGCCGCCTCACCGCCCAGGACCTCGGCCTGGACGCCTGCGCCCCGGTCTACGCGGGCCTGGAGTTCGCCGAGACGCCGCAGGAGGCGGTGGACATCGTGGCGAGCATGTGGCGCAAGGACAACGGCCCGCAGTCCGAGCTGCGCCGGATCGCCTTCACCCCGGCCGGACTGGTCGTGCCCAGCCGGGACTGGCTGATCGGCCGGACCGACGAGCGCGTCGCCCGGGACGGCTCCACCCTGGCCCGGCCCGATCCGGGCAGCGGGGCACCACCCGCCGGTCCGCCCGCCCCGGCGGGGTCCGCCCCGACCCCGGGCCGCGGCCCCGCCCCGGGCGCCTCCGCCGCGCCGGGTGCGCCCGCCGGCCGGGCCGCCGCCCAGTCCGGGGCGCCCGCCGGCTCCGGCCAGGCCACCGGGGCGACCGCGGGGCCGGCCTCCGGGTCGGCCGCCGGCACGACCGCGCTCGGCCGGGTGCCGACCCAGAGCCGCCGCCCGCCCATCGCCGTCGAGCCGCCGTACCACGACCCGGCCCGCGAGTCCCGTCCGGCGCTGCGGGTCGGCCGGGGCGACATCGCCGCCATCCGTGCCGTCGGAGACCTCTTCCGCGCGCTCGACCACGCCTACGGCGGCGGCCACGCCCGCCAGGCGCTGGTCCGCTACCTGGAGAGCGAGGCCGAGCCGATGCTGCGCGGCCGCTACGGCGAGCAGATCGGCCGCGCCCTGTTCGGCGCCGTCGCGGACCTCACCCGGCTGGCCGGCTGGACGTCCTTCGACATCGCCGCGCACGGCCTCGCCCAGCGCTACTTCGTGCAGGCCCTGCGGCTCTCCCAGGCCGCCGGGGACCGCGCGCTCGGCGGGTACGTCCTGGTGACGATGAGCCAGCAGGCCGTGCACCTCGGCCACGGCCGGGAGGCCGTCCAGCTCGCCAGGGTCGCCCAGCAGGGCGTGGGCGGGGCCGTGCCGCCCACCGTGCAGGCGCTGCTGCACGCCGCCGAGGCGCGCGGGCACGGCCTGCTCGGGGACGTCCGCTCCTGCACCACCGCGCTCGTCCGCGCCGAGCGGTCGCTGGCCGCGGCCCGGGCCGGTGACGAGTTGCCCTCCTGGGCCCGGTTCTTCGACGAGGCCCAGCTCTCCGACGAGTTCGCCCACTGCTACCGGGACCTCCAGCAGTGGCGGACGGCCGCCCAGCACGCCGAGAAGTCGCTGCGGCTGCGCTCACCCGCCTACGCCAGGAGCCGGATCTTCTGCCGCCTGGTGCTGGCCACCGCCCGGCTCGGCATGGGCGACCTCGACGAGGCCTGCGGCATGGCCACCGACGCGCTGCGGGCGGCGGGGGAGATGCGCTCGGCCCGCTCGCTGGAGTACGTGCGGGACTTCCACCGCCGGCTCACCCCGTACCGCGGCAGCCCGGTCGCCCGGGCGTTCGAGGAAACCGTCCGTCAGGCGGGGGTGATCTGACAGCCCTGCGTCCCACCCGCCGCACGCCCCACCGCCGTGCGTCCCAGCACCGCGCGTCCGACCGCCGTGTCCGGCTGTCGTACGTCCGGCCGCCGTACGGCGGAGCACTCACCAGCTCTCGGCGTTCACCCGCGGCCGGTCGCCCCCGACGGCGGCCGGCGGGCGGACCCGCCCGCGCAGCCGCTGGGCGACGAGCGGGAGGAACAGCACCGAGAGCATCCCGGCGCCGACCAGTGCGGCCGCCGTGGAGGACGGCAGGCGTCCGGCGTCCACCTCGATCGTGGTGATCACCACGACCAGGGGCAGCGCCGTCGCGCCGTACAGCCCGAGCGCCACCCGGTCGCGCCGCCCGAGCCCGATCGGGGCGAGCAGCGCCGCGGGCAGCCCCCGCACGGCCAGCAGCAGGGCCAGGAAGAGCGGGACGAGCAGCAGCGTGCCGGGGTCGTCCAGCAGCGCCTCCAGGTCGAAGTTCATCCCGCTCACGACGAAGAACACCGGGACGAGGAAGCCGAAACCGATGCCCTCCAGCTTGGCCGCGATCACCTCCTCCTCGGCCGCCGGCATGTCGGCGAGCAGCAGCCGGGAGACGATGCCGGCGGTGAACGCGCCGAGCAGCATGTCGAGGTCGAGCCAGAGCGCGGCCGCCACCATGGTCGCGAGCACCAGGATCACGATCCGGACGGCGAACTGGCCCGAGGTGCGCAGGGTGTGCCGGATCAGCCGGGTCATCCAGACGGGCCGGGCCCGCCGGGCGTAGCCGATCGCGGCCGCGGTGATCACGGCGAACGCGGCCAGGATGACGGCGGTCCGGGCGGGGGTGTTGCCGCTGAGCAGCACCGCGATGGCGATGATCGGCCCGAACTCGCCCACCGCGCCGGTGGCCATCACCAGCGAGCCGAACGGGGTGGGCAGTTCCCCGGCGTCGCGCAGGATCGGCAGGATGGTGCCGAGCGCCGTGGTGGTCAGCGCCAGCCCGGCGAAGGCGCCGTTCAGCGGGTCGCGGTTGACCATCGCGCCGACGCCGAGCGCCACCGTCAGGGCGACCAGCCACGCGGCGCCCGCCTGTCGGAGCGGGCCGCCGCGGAGCTTGGCGAAGTCGATCTCGTACCCGGCCAGGAACATCAGCATGGCCAGGCCGAACCGGGAGAGCGCGTCGACCAGGTCGTCGACGTGCACCCAGCCCAGGACGTCCGGTCCGATCAGCACGCCGAGCACGATCTCGAACACCACGGTGGGGACGGCGAGCCACCGCAGCAGCCGGTCGGCGAGCAGCGGGGCCGCCACGGCGGCGGCCGGGACCAGGATCAGCGCGAGCGGCTGGACCTCCAGTCCGGCGCTCACCGGGTGGCCGGCCGGGGGGAGGAAACCATCCGATTAGCGATCATATCGGCATACTGGCACGCGGGCGGGCCCCGCTCCGGCAGCCCGCCCGCGTGCCGCACCCGGCGGCGGGCGGCCCGTCGGTGCTCCGTCGGCGGCCCGTCCGCGTGCCGCCGGGTGCGGCACGGCGCGTCAGGCCGCGGCCTCCGCCTCCCGCACGGTGGCGGGTACCCCGAGGTCGCGCACGACGGCCTCGGCGGCCCGCCGTCCGGAGACCAGCGCGCCCTGCACGCTGCTGGTGTCCCGGTGGTCGCCGCAGACGTAGAGCCCGGCCAGCAGCCGGACCGGCCGCCGGGTGTTGTGCGGCGGCGGCATGGCGGGCACCGCGTCCGGGAGGTGGCGCACGCTCAGGAAGTGCCAGCCCGCGGTCGGCGTCCCGTACAGCTCCGCGAGCCGCCCGCGCACCGCGGGCTCCAGCGCGGCCGGCCCGCCGGCGTCGAAGGTGCGGCGCCCGAGCACGGTGGTGGCGATCAGCGTCTGCCCGGGCGGCGCGTACGAGGGGTGCAGCTCGCTGAGCACGAGCGAGTGCGAGACCAGCGACGGCTGACCGCCCTGGCGGTCACCGTCCAGGAGGAGGACGGCCTCGCCGAGCGGGCTCCGGTCGGCCGCGTGGTAGTAGGTGGTGACGGGGTGGAAGTCCGGCAGCCGCAGGCCCGGCAGCAGGCCGGTGGCGGACCGGGGGTCGGTGGCGACGACGACGGCCTGGGCACCGATCCGCCCGTGTCCTGCGGTCTCCACGCCGTCGGCCGCTATCGAGGTGACCCGCACGCCGGTGCGCACGGTGCCGGCGGGGAGGGCGGCGGCCAGCTGCGCCGGCACGGCCGCGATCCCGCCGGCGGGCAGACAGAGCCGGCCGCGCGCGTAGCAGCGGAGCACCAGGTCGGCGACCCGGCTGCTGGTGCCGAGGGCCGGATCGCCGAGCAGGGCGCCGAGCAGCGGCCTCAGCAGGCCGTCGACGGTCCGCGGGGCGAGTCCGCGGTCGGCGAGCGCCCGGGCGGCGGTGGTCTCCGGCCGGGCCTTGAGACGGGCGGCGGGGGTCGCGGCGAGCCGGTTGAGCCAGCTGCCGAGCCTCGCCTTGTCCAGCGGGCTGCCGAGCGGTGCCCGGACGGCGGCCTGCCGGGCGGTGGTCAGCTGGGGGTCCCCGACCCGGTACCGGCGCCCGCCGCCGTGCACGAGTACGCCGGGCGCGAGCGGGCGCAGTTCGAGGCGGTCGAGGTCGAGCACGCGGCGCGGTTCGGGGAACGCGGTGTTCAGCAGGTGGCTTCCGTGGTCGAGCCGGAAGCCGTCCAGCTCCTGGGTGGCCGCTCGGCCGCCGATCCGGTCCGAGGCCTCCAGGACCTGGACGGTCAGGCCGTGGCCGGTGAGGACGCGGGCGGCGGCCAGGCCCGCGAGTCCGGCTCCGACCACTACGACATCCGGATCGGACTGCCGACGGGTGCGGCGAATGAAGTCATACGTGGGCACGGGTGGCTCCCTCCCTGGTCCCGGGGTTTCGGGCCGGCGCAGGCAGCGGGGTGCTGGGACACGGTCCGACGATGTGATGCCCAGTCAGTGTGAGCGTCAGACAGGCGCATCGGGCCGGATCCGGGGCCGGGAAGAGGAGCGACAGCATCCGGTGGGGGCTCGGTCACGGACAGTGATTCGATCGGGGCGGGATTCCGGTCCGGTGGGCGCGCACGGTCACCGGGGGCGTGCGACGCGCCCGTTGCATGCTCCCGTGCGCCCCCTCCCGGAGCCCCGCCAGGGCTCCGCCGGGCATATGCCCCTGGCCAGGGTGGACGTCGTACCGCGCCTACGCGGCGACCCGGCGGGCGAGCGCGCGCACCCGCCGCCGGGCCTCGGCCGGGCGTCCACCGCCCGTCCGGCAGGCCGCCACGGGGCCGCCGCCGGGGCGTCCGCCGGGACGTCCGCCGGGACCGCCCGTCCGGTCAGAGCGCCGCCCGCACCGCCGAGTCCACGTCCGGGTGCCGGAACCGGAAGCCCGCCTCCAGCAGCCGCCGCGGCACCACCCGGTGGCTGCCGACCACCTCGATCGCCAGCTCGCCCAGCACCGCGCCCAGGGCGGCCTTCGGCACCGGGAACGGCGTCGGCCGGTGCAGCTCACGCCCGAGCGCCGCCGTCAGCTCGGCGTTGGTCACCGGCTCCGGGGCGGACAGGTTGAACGGCCCGCTCAGGTCGTTCCGGTCGATCAGGAACCGCAGCGCCGCGACCTCGTCGGCCAGCGAGATGAAGCTCCAGTACTGCCGCCCGTCGCCGAGCCGCCCGCCGAGGCCCAGCCGGAAGAGCGGGAAGAGCCGCCCGCCCGCGCCGCCGTCCGCCGAGAGCACCAGGCCGGTCCGCGGGTGCACCACCCGGACCCCGGCCCGCTCGGCCGCTCCGGCCGCGGCCTCCCACTCGACGCAGACCTCGGCCAGGAAGTCGTCCCCGGCCGGTGACTCCTCGTCGATCACCCGGTCCCCGGTCTGCCCGTAGTAGCCGACCGCCGAGGCGCTGACGAGGACCCGCGGCGGCTCGGCGAGTCCGGCCACCGCGTTGGCCAGCGTCTCGGTGCCGAGCACCCGGCTCTCCCGGATCTCCCGCTTGTAGGCGTCGGTCCAGCGGCGGTCGCCGACCCCGGCGCCGGCCAGGTGCACGACCGCCTCGACGCCGGCCAGCCCGGCCCGGTCGACCTGGCCCAGCAGCGGGTTCCAGCCGATGGCGGTGGTGCCGTCCGGCCGCGGACCGGTCCGCGACCGGTGCCGGACCAGGCGCACCACCTCGTGGCCGTCCGCCAGCAGCGAGCCGACGAGCGCCGAGCCGATCAGTCCCGTGGATCCTGTGACCGCGATTCTCATGCGGACATCCTCGCAGCCGGTGCCCCGCAGACCGGGACTCCGCCGCCCGGAGCGCCGCCGCCGGGGGCGCGGGACCGGCGCGCCAGGGCGGACGGGCACACCCCGTCGCCCGAGCCGTTCCCGAGCCCTTCCCGGGCCGTCCCCGAGCCCTTCCCCCGGCGGCGGTGCCGAACGCCGGAACCCGCTCGGGAGCCCGTCGGCGAAGCCCCAGGGCGAAGCCGGTCGGCCGCAGCCCGTCGGCCGCAGCCCGTCGGCCGCAGCCGGTCGCCGCGCGCCCCGGGCGTCCGGCGGCCGCTAATTCCGTGTACGCCCGCGAGGGCCGTGATTAGCATGACGCGCATGCGCGAATCCGACGATCTGATCATCCGCCCCGCCCAGGCCGAGGACGAGAAGGAACTCGCAGCCCTCAACCGCGCGGCCTGGACCTGGCTGGCCGACGTCGCCCCGCAGCCCGCCGAGGACGCGGGCGTCTTCGACGAGCGCCACGCCCCGGACCAGTTCCTGCTCGCCCTGCTCGGCGACCGGATCGTCGGCTACGTGCGGGTCGTCCCGCCCACCCCGCTGGCCAGCAACCAGCACGTCCGTCAGATCCAGGGCCTGGCGGTCGACGCCGGGGCCCGCGGCCGGGGGATCGGCGTCGCGCTGGTCGAGGCCGCCTGCGGGGCCGCCCGTGCCCAGGGCGCCCGCCGGATCACCCTGCGCGTGCTCGGCCACAACGCCCCGGCCCGCGCCCTCTACGAGCGCTGCGGCTTCGTCGTCGAGGGTTCGCTGGCGGAGGAGTTCCTGATCGACGGCCGCTACGTCGACGACGTCCTCATGGCCCGCACCCTGACGGCCTGACCCCCGGCGGCCCGCGCCGCGCCTCCCACCCCGTCCCGCAACCCCGGCCGCGCCTCCGGTCCCGTCCCCCCACCCCCCGCCGCGCCCCGGCACGGGCCCCCACCTGCCCCGTTGCCGACGGGTCGTCAGATCCGGACGCGGGTGGTGCAGAGTCGTGACAGACCCAGCCTGTCTGGACCGTCACCCGGACGGGTACGGTACGGCCGTGAGCAACTCGACGCCTCCGGGGTGGTACCCGGTACCGGGTGCGGACGGCACGGCCGGTCATGAGCGCTGGTGGGACGGCAACGCCTGGACCAGCGAGGTGCGTCCCGTCCAGGCGGGCGGCGGCCAGATGGCCGACGCCCCGACACAGGTCTCCTGGCAGAACCCGCCGCAGGCCTCCGCACCGCCCTCCTACGGATACGGCGCACAGCAGCAGGGGCAGCCGGGGTACGGCTACCCGACGCAGAACCCGCCCGGCTACGGCTACCCGCCGGCCGGCTACCCGCCCCAGCAGCAGTCGAACCGGATCAAGACCGGCACGGCCGTGGGCATCGTGCTCGGCGTGCTGGCCGTGGTCGGCGTGGTGGCCGCCATCGCGCTCAACAGCGGCGGCGGCACGCCGTCGGCCGACCCGACCGCTCCGGTGCCGACCGTCACCGTCACGGACACCCCGAGCCCCACGGCCACCCCGACCCCGACCCCGACCCCGACGCCGACCCGGAACACCACCCCCACGACGACCGCGCGCCCCGCGCCGGTGGTCAAGGACACCGTGGCCGACGCCCAGCACGCCATCACCGTGCCGGTCTTCGAGGGCTGGGACGCGACGACCGACGGCGACCACTCGACGGTCTTCCTCGGCAACGGCCGGTACACCTGCCCCGGCGGCGGCTCCTGCATCCGCGGTCAGTTCTCGGTCGAGAAGGACACCATCTCGGGTACCACGGCCCGGGCGGCGGCCGAGGCCGCGATGCCCACCTACGCGGCGGCGATCTTCAGCAACATCGCCTCGCACACCGACGCCGGCTCCGCCAGCACCACGGTCGCGGGCATCTCCGGCTACGCGGTGCGCTGGCACATCGTCACCGCGGACGGCAGCAAGGGCTACATCCTGATGGTGGCGGTGCCGGCCAAGGGCGGCGGCTACGTGGCCTTCGAGGGCGGGGTGGACGACGCCGCGGGCGCGCCCGACCCCACCGTGCTGGACCAGATCCTCAAGGGGATCAAGCAGGACAGCAGCGCGGCGGGCGGCTCCAACACCTGACCGACCGCCGCGGCGCGCTCAGTCCCCGTATCGCTCCCAGAGCTTGGGGAACCGTTTCGCCATGACGTCCGGGTCGTCGAAGTCCAGGGCGGCTCCGGACGGCCGCGCGGGCTGCCGCTCGCCCACCTCGGGCAGCGGCAGCCCCGTCAGCTGCTCGTACGCCTCGTCGGCGGCGTAACCGAGGTCCTCGGCCTCGCCGTCCTCCTCCTCGTCGAAGTCGGGCAGCAGGTCCGCCAGGTCGTCCGGCTCGTACAGCCCGCCCTCGAAGACGTCCCGGCCCTGGCCGATCAGCCAGCACCGGAAGTAGTCGAAGGTGTCCTCCGAGGCGCCGTCCAGCAGCAGGTACGCCGCGCCCCACAGGTCGTGGCGGTAGGCGCGCTGGAACCGGGCCTCGAACAGCCGCGCGAAGTCGATGACATCGGGCGGGGACAGCTGGGCGAGCCGTTCCACCAGGCGCTCCGCCTGTTCGTCCGGGTCGCCGTCGGCGGCTTCCCGGGTCTCGTCGATGATCTGCCAGAAGTCGGTCTCGTCCATCACGGCTCCAGCATCCCTGTTCCTTCGCACGAGCGCATGCGATGACCGGGCGAATCACCCCGGAATCAGGCGAAAAATCCCGAAATCGCAGGAAGAACCGTCGGTGCGCGGCGCCCCGGACCCGCCCGGAGCGGCGTCGGGCCGCGTCGGACGCCGCGTCGGGCCGCGCCCCCGGAGCCGGGCGGGGAGGACGCCGGCGCCGCGGAGGGCGCGGGAAACGCGGAGCCCCGCGCCGTCCGGGGACGACGCGGGGCTCCGGTACCTCCGAGGACCCTTACAGGCCGAGCTCGACCTCGAACTCGCCGGCCTCCAGGATCTCCTTGACGGCCACCAGGTAGCGGGCGGCGTCGGCGCCGTCCACCAGGCGGTGGTCGTAGGAGAGCGACAGGTAGGTCATGTCACGGATGCCGATGGCGGTGCCGCCGTCGGCCTCGATGACGACCGGGCGCTTGACGGTCGCGCCGATGCCCAGGATGCCGACCTGGTTCGGCGGGACGATCACGGTGTCGAACAGCGCACCGCGCGAACCGGTGTTGCTGATGGTGAAGGTGGCGCCGGACAGCTCGTCCGGGGTGATCTTGTTGCCGCGCACCTTGCTGGCCAGCTCTGCGGTCTTCTTGGAGATGCCGGCGATGTTGAGGTCGCCCGCACCCTTGATGACCGGGGTCATCAGACCCTTCTCGGAGTCCACCGCGATACCGATGTTCTCGGTGTCGAAGTAGGTGATGGTGCCCTCGGCCTCGTTGATCCGGGCGTTGACGACCGGGTTGGTCTTCAGCGCCTGGGCCGCGGCCTTGACGAAGAACGGCATCGGGGACAGCTTGACGCCCTCGCGGGCGAGGAAGCCGTCCTTGGCCTTGTTCCGCAGCGACATGATCTTGGTGACGTCCACCTCGACCACGCTGGTCAGCTGGGCCTGCTCGTGCAGGGCCTTCAGCATGTTGTCGCCGATGACCTTGCGCATGCGGGTCATCTTGACCGTCTGGCCACGCAGCGGGGACGGCGCGGCGGCGGCCTTCGGCGCGGCGGCCGGGGCGGCGGCGACCGGGGCCGGCACGGCCTTGGCGGCCTCGGCGGCGGCCAGGACGTCCTGCTTGCGGATGCGGCCGCCGACACCGGTGCCGGTGACGGAGGCCAGCGCGACGCCCTGCTCGGCGGCGAGCTTGCGGACCAGCGGGGTGACGTAGGCGTCACCGGCGTCGGCCACCGGGGCAGCCGGGGCGACCGGGGCCGGAGCGGCGACCGGGGCAGCCGGGGCCGGGGCGGCGACGGGGGCGACCGGAGCCGGAGCGGCCACCGGGGCCGGGGCAGCCGGGGCGACCGGGGCCGGAGCGGCCGGAGCCGGGGCGGCGACCGGAGCGGCCGGGGCGACCGGAGCCGGAGCCGGAGCGGCAGCCGGGGCCGGAGCGGCGACCGGAGCCGGGGCGGCCACGGCGGCACCCGCGGCACCGATCAGCGCGAGCTGGGCGCCGACCTCGGCGGTCTCGTCCTCGCCGACCAGGATCTTCACCAGGGTGCCGGCGACCGGCGACGGGATCTCGGTGTCGACCTTGTCGGTGGAGACCTCAAGCAGCGGCTCGTCGACCTCGACCGTGTCACCCTCGGCCTTCAGCCAGCGGGTGACGGTGCCCTCGGAGACCGACTCGCCCAGGGCGGGGAGCAGCACCGGGGTGGCGTCGGCGGCCGGGGCGGCGGCCGGAGCGGCCGGCGCGGCGACCGGGGCCTCGGCGACCGGGGCCGGCGCGGCGACCGGGGCCTCGGCGACGGGGGCGGCCGGGGCCGGAGCGGCCTCGGCGACCGGAGCCGGAGCGGCGACCGGGGCGCCGGAGCCGTCGTCGATGATCGCCAGCTCGGCGCCCACCTCGACGGTCTCGTCCTCGCCGACCTTGATCGAGGCCAGGATGCCGGAGGCCGGGGCCGGGATCTCGGTGTCGACCTTGTCGGTCGAGACTTCGAGCAGCGGCTCGTCGACCTCCACGCGCTCACCCTCGGCCTTCAGCCAACGGGTGACGGTGCCCTCGGAAACGCTCTCGCCCAGCGCGGGCAGTGTTACTGAGACCGCCATGGTTTCAGCGACTCCTATCAAGTCTTGCGTACTGGAAGTTTGGGGGGGTGGGGCGCGATCAGTCGTGCGCGTGCAGCGGCTTGCCGGCCAGCGCCAGGTGCGCCTCGCCCAGAGCCTCGGACTGGGTCGGGTGCGCGTGGATGAGCTGCGCGACCTCCGCGGGCAGAGCTTCCCAGTTGTAGATCAGCTGGGCCTCTCCGACCTGCTCGCCCATCCGGGCGCCGACCATGTGGACGCCGACCACGGCGCCGTCCTTGACCTGGACGAGCTTGATCTCGCCGGCGGTCTTCAGGATCTTGCTCTTGCCGTTGCCGGCCAGGTTGTACTTGAGGGTGACGACCTTCTCCTTGCCGTACAGCTCGACGGCCTTGGCCTCGGAGATGCCGACGGAGGCGACCTCGGGGTTGGAGTAGGTCACGCGCGGGACGCCGTCGTAGTCGATCGGCACCGGCTTGAGGCCGGCCAGGCGCTCGGCGACCAGGATGCCCTCGGCGAAGCCGACGTGGGCCAGCTGCAGGGTCGGGGCGAGGTCGCCGACGGCCGAGATGGTCGGCACGTTGGTGCGCATGTACTCGTCGACGAGGACGTAGCCGCGGTCCATCGCGACGCCGTTCTCCTCGTAGCCGAGGCCGGCCGAGACCGGGCCGCGGCCGATGGCGACGAGCAGCAGGTCGGCGTCGATCTGCTTGCCGTTCTCGGTGGAGACGCGCACACCGGCCTCGGTGTACTCGACGCCGGAGAAGCGGGCCTTCAGCTCGAACTTGATGCCGCGCTTGCGGAAGGCGCGCTCCAGCAGCTTGGAGGAGTTCTCGTCCTCCAGCGGGACCAGGTGCGGCAGGGCCTCGACGATGGTGACCTCGACGCCGAACGACTTCCAGACCGAGGCGAACTCGACGCCGATCACGCCGCCGCCGAGGATGACGGCCGACTTCGGGATGCGGTCGAGCTTGAGGGCGTGGTCCGAGGAGATCACGCGGTTGCCGTCGATCTCCAGGCCCGGGATCGAGCGCGGCACGGAGCCGGTGGCCAGCACGATGTGGCGGCCCTCGATGCGCTGGCCGTTGACGTCCACCGAGGTCTGCGAGGAGAGCTTGCCCTCGCCCTGGATGAAGGTGACCTTGCGGGAGGCCACCAGGCCCTGCAGGCCCTTGTACAGGCCCGCGATGACGTCGTCCTTGTACTTGTGGACGCCGTTGATGTCGATGCCCTGGAAGGTGGCCAGCACGCCGAACTCGGCGGCCTCCTTCGTCTCATCGGCGATCTCGGCCGCGTGCAGCAGCGCCTTGGTCGGGATGCAGCCGCGGTGCAGGCAGGTGCCGCCGAGCTCACCCTTCTCGATCAGGGCGACGCTCAGGCCCAGCTGGGCGGCGCGGAGCGCCGCGGCGTAACCGCCGCTTCCGCCTCCGAGAATGACTACGTCGAAAACGGTGCTGGCGTCGTTCGCCACGTCACGTCCTCCATGCAATGGGGTGTGGATCGCCGGGCCGGTCACGGTCCGGTAGTTCGGAAGCCTTTGTGGGGCGCCCAGTCGTGCCGGAAATACATCTTCGCACTTGTTCGCGGCAGCTGATGTCCGGGTCCGGCCCAGGGGTGTCCCGAGGGGTGGTCGCAGGGGTGGGAACGCCCTGGACGGAGGGGCATCACCGCAGCTCAACGCGGGGTAGACAGCGGGCCTGGAGGCGTCGGGCGGGGCTGCGGAGCGCCTGGTTCCGCAGGGTGGAACAAAGTTTCGCCCGCAGCGAACAGGGGTGCGGATGCCCCGCCACGCCCCCTACCGGCCGGTAACCGCCCCGTGGAAGCCGGACGGGGTCCGGTGCGGCAGCACCGGACCCCGTCCCGCGTCCGTCCTCGGCCCGTGGGCCTCCCGGTCGGTCAGCCCTTGCCGCCCGCCGCCTTCTGCTCGGCGAAGCGGACCAGGGTGCGGACCGCGCTCGCGGTGCCGCCCTTGGGGGTGTAGCCGAACGGCGCGCCCTCGTGGAACGCCGGGCCGGCGATGTCCAGGTGCGCCCAGTCGATGCCCTCGGCCACGAACTCCTTCAGGAACAGGCCGGCCACCAGGCCGCCGCCCATCCGCTCGCCCATGTTGGCGAGGTCGGCGACGGTCGACTCGGTCATGCCCTTGCGCAGCTCGGCCGGCAGCGGCATCGGCCAGGACTGCTCGCCCACCTCGCCGGAGGCCGTGTGCAGGGCGGTGCGCAGCTCGTCGTCGTTGGCCATCACGCCGAAGGTGCGGTTGCCCAGCGCCAGCATCATCGCGCCGGTCAGGGTCGCCACGTCGACGATGACGTCCGGCTTCTCCTCGCCGGCCCGCACGATCGCGTCGGCCAGCACCAGGCGGCCCTCGGCGTCGGTGTTCAGGACCTCGACGGTCTTGCCGCCGTACATCCGCAGCACGTCACCCGGGCGGGTGGCCGAGCCGGACGGCATGTTCTCGGCGAGGGCGAGCCAGGCGGTGATGTTGACGGCCAGGCCCAGGCGCTTGGCGGAGACCACGGCGGCGAACACCGCGGCGGCACCGGCCATGTCGCACTTCATGGTCTCGTTGTGGCCGGCCGGCTTCAGCGAGATGCCGCCCGAGTCGTAGGTGATGCCCTTGCCGACGAACGCCAGGCTCGCCTTGGCCTTCGGGTGGGTGTACGCCACCTTCACCAGCCGCGGCGGGTTGACCGAGCCGTTGCCGACGCCCAGCAGGCCGCCGAAGCCGCCCTTGAGCAGCGCCTTCTCGTCCAGCACCTCGACCTTGAGGCCGTGCTCCTTGCCGGCCGCCTGGGCGATCGCGGCGAAGCTCTTCGGGTTGAGGTCGTTCGGCGCGGTGTTGACGAGGTCGCGGGCGCGGTTCATCTCCTCGCCGACGACGAGGGCGCGCTCGACGGCCGCCTTGGCGTCCTTGCTGCCCTTGCGGGTCGAGAGCAGGATCAGCTCGCCGACCGGCTCCTTGGCGCCGCCGTTGCTCTTGTAGGTGCCGAACGCGTAGGCGCCGAGCAGGCCGCCCAGCGCGACCGCCTCGGTCTCCTCGCCCGACTCGGCCGGCAGGGCCAGCGCGACCTTCTTGCTGCCGGCGAGGGTGCGGGCGGCGACACCGGCGGCGCGGCGCAGGGCCTCCAGCTCGTAAGCGCCCTCGGCGGCGTCGCCGAGGCCGACCGCCAGCACGAGCGCGGACTTCAGGCCGGAGGAGGAGGGCACCTTGACGGCCTCGCCCTCGGCGCCGGTCGCGCCCAGCGTGGTGAGGATCTCGGCCAGCTTGCCCTCGAACGCCTCGCTCACGGCCTCGGCGCCGGGGGCCAGCACAATGCCCTTGGGGCCCTTCGCGACACCGATCACCAGGGCGTCCGCGCGCAGCGAAGCGGCGGAGGAGGTGCTCACAGACAATGCAGTCACGTAATGCGTCCTGTTCTTTCGCGGTCCACGGCCGGTCGGCGCGGGTGCCGCACCGGCGCAGCCCGGAACCGCCGGACAGGGCCGTCCGGCCGGCGCCCGCCGGACCCGGGACCCCTGGCTGTGTGCCCCCGCCGCCCTGCGGCGGCCGCACACACCAGAGGCCCCGGCGTCCCAACGCGCGTCAGCCGGGCAGGACCTGCGACGGTGCAGGGCTGCGGTGCTCCCCGCATGGTAGTCCGCATGCTGGGATCACGCGCCGCCCGGTGTACCGCCTTTCGGCGCGGGCGCTTCGGCGCCGAACTCAGCCCGCCAGCGCGATCGTGAGCAGGGCCCCGGTCGCGGCGGTCTCCGCCATCGCGCCGAGCACGTCCCCGGTGATCCCGCCGAACCGCCGCACACAGCGCCGCAGCAGCAGTGCGGCACAGCCCGCGCCGATCACAACGGCCAGTGGCAGCCGCAGGGCTGACCAGTCGTCCGCCAGTCCGGCGAGCGCGGTCAGCAGTGCCGCGGCGCCGGTCGACAGCGCCGCCGCGGCCGGCGTCACCGTGCTCGCCACCATCGCGCCGAGCCCGCCCGGCCGGGCGGCCGGCACCGACCGCAGGCACCCCCAGGCGAGCGCGCACCGCGCGGCCACCGCCGCCGCGAGCACGGCCAGTGCGCCGCGCAGCGGGGAGGCGGAGAACTGCCCGGACAGCGCGGCGACCTGCGCCAGCAGGACCAGGACGAGGGTGAGGACGCCGAACGGCCCGATGTCCGACTGCTTCATGATGCGCAGCGCGTCCTCGGCGGGCTTGCCGCTGCCCAGGCCGTCGGCGACGTCGGCGAGACCGTCCAGGTGCAGCCCCCGGGTCAGTGCCGCGAGCACCGCGACGGCCGCGACCGCCCCGAGCGGTCCGCCCGCGAGCCGGGCCACCAGCGCCCCGGTGCCCGCGGCCGCCGCGCCGAGGACGACGCCGACCAGCGGCGCGGCGATCATCGCCCGGCCGCCCGCGGCCCGGTCCCAGCGCTCGACCCGGACCCGCAGCACCGACAGCGTCCCGAACGCGAACCGCAGCCCGTCCGCCCACCCGGCGCGCCCGTCCGGTCCCGGGCCGTCCGCTCCCTGTCCCTCCGCCATCGCCCGTGCCTCCACCCTGACCAGCCTTCCGTACTCCTCGCCGGCCCGCCGCCCGCGCGCCCCGGGGCGCCACCGGGCGCCGCGCACGGTGAAAGGCCCCCGGTCCGCCGGAGGCCGTCGGTGACGGCGGTCCGGCGGCCCGGGGGCCGTGGCCCTGCGGCCTCGTCCTACAGCCGGCCCAGCAGCTCCGCCGCCGACGGCAGCTTCGCCGGCTCCTTCGGCGCGGCCGGCACGAACGGCGCCGGCGCCTTCTCCGCCAGCGTGTCCGACGCGGCCTGCAGCAGCGGCAGCGCCATCAGCGCGCCCACGCCCTCGCCCATCGTGATGCCCTGCTCCTGCAGCGGCGTCAGCGTCAGCCGGTCGTACGCCTTGGCCTGCGCCGGCTCGCCGCTGGACTGCCCGGCCCGCCACCACTCGGGCGCCCGGAACGCGATCCGCTGCGCGACCAGCGCGCACGCCGAGGAGACCACGCCGTCGAGCACCACCGGCAGCTTGCGCACCGCGGCCTGCAGCAGGAACCCGGTGATCGCCGCGAAGTCCGCGCCGCCGGTCGCGCCGAGCAGCGCCAGCTGGTCGCCGAGGACCGGCCTGGCCCGCCGCAGCGAGTCCCGGACGGTCGCGCACTTGACCATCCACACCTTGTCGTCGATGCCCGAGCCGCGCCCGGTGACCGCCGCCGCGTCCGTCCCGCAGAGCACGCCGACCAGCACCGCCGCCACCGTGGTCGCACCGACCCCGAGGTCGCCCAGCACCACCAGGTCGGTCCCGGCGTCGGCCTCCTCGTCGGCGACGGCCATCCCGGCCCGGAACGCCTTGACGGTCTCCTCCGGGCTCAGCGCGTCCTCGACGTCGATCCGTCCGGAGCCGCGCCGCACCCGGTGGGCGGTCACCTCGTCGGGGAAGTCCGCGGCGTCCGTGTCGACCGCGACGTCGACCACCCGCAGTCCGGCACCGAAGCGCCGGGCGAGCAGGGCGACCGGCGCGGTGCCGTCGAGGACGGCCCGGACGCGCGCCGCGGTGCCGCCCCGGGCGGGCAGCCGGGAGACCCCGAGGGCCGCCACCCCGTGGTCGGCGGCGAACAGCACCACCTTGGGCGCCGCGAGCGGCCGCACGGGGGAGCGCCCCTGCACGGACGACAGCCAGGCGCCCAGCTCCTCCAGCCTGCCGAGGCCGTTGCGCGGCCGGTCCAGCTCCTGCCAGCGCTCCTCGGCGGCGCGCCGGGCGCTCTCGTCGGGGCGTTCGACGAGCGAGGAGAACGTATCGAGATCCACGGTCGTGTCCATCGTCCGGAAGGCTACACGCCGCAGGTGTTCAGCCAACGGCGGGCTTGACCGTGAGAACCTGCCCGGCCACGACCAGGAGCACACGCTCGGACGCGTCGGCGACCGCCATGTTGAGCCGGCCCAGGGTGTCGCGGAACCGGCGTCCCGCGGCGGTGGCGGGGACGACGCCCATGCCGACCTCGTTGCTGACCGCCACCACGCGCCGCCCGGTGCCCGCCCAGGCCGCGGCCAGCGCCTCGCAGCGGGCCTGCACGGCCGCCTCGCCGCCGTCCGCCCACACCCGGTCGTCCCAGGCGCCGCACTCGTCCATGACCGCGGTGAGCCAGAGCGCCAGGCAGTCGATCAGCACCGGCGCAGGGTCGGAGGCGTCCGCCAGCACCGCCTCCAGCGCGCAGGTCTCGGCGGTGCGCCAGCTCGCCGGCCGCCGGTCCCGGTGCAGCGCGACCCGCTGCGCCCACTCGGCGTCCCCGTCGCGGGTGCCGCTCGTCGCCACGTAGAGCACGTCGCCGTACGGGGCGAGCAGCTGCTCGGCCCTGGTCGACTTGCCGGACCGGGCGCCGCCCAGGACGAGCGTGCGGGGGAGGGGGGCGTCGTCAGTCATGCGTCCCATCCTCTCCCACCGCGCATACCGAAGATCCTGGTGGGCAACCTGAGGACTTAGGCTGCGCAGCACAAGCGCGTCATCAGCGATCAGCAGTGATCATCGGCGGTCGGCAGCGGTCGCCAGTGGGAGGAGCCGGGCATGGTCTGGACGTGGCGGTACGAGAAGGCCGACGGCACCGCGGTGGCCCCGGGCGACGGCCAGGTGGAGGAGTTCGCCGGCCAGGGGGACGCCGAGACGTGGATCGGGGAGGCCTGGAAGCAGCTGGCCGAGGACGGCGTGGACACCGCCGTGCTGCTGGACGACGGCCGCGAGATCTACTCGATGAGCCTGCACGAGGCGTGAGGCCCGGGGGAGCCGTCCCGGGGGCCGCCCCCGGGACCCGCTCCGCGGGCTACTTCATCCCGATGACGTGGAGCAGCGCGGCGACCTGCCGGTAGGGGTCGGTCCGGCCGGCCCGCTCCTCGGCCTCCAGCAGCTGGGCGAGCTGCCGGCCGTCGACCGGCGGCGCCGCGTCGTCGGGGGCGTCGTCGGTGAAGACCCGGACGCCGTACCAGTGCCGCAGCGGCACGGACACCTCGGAGAGGGTGACCGCCAGGTCGGTGATCCGGTCGGCGCGGGCCGCCAGCCCGAGCCGGTTGTAGTACCGGTCGCTCTCGAAGGCGTGCAGGGCGGCCCGCCAGTCACCGGCGGCGGCGGGCCGCAGGGCCAGCGCGTCGCGGTTGCGGACCAGCAGCGAGAGCAGGCCGCCGGGCGCGAGCAGCCGGGCCAGCGAGGCGATCATCGGATCGGGGTCCGGGAGGTACATCAGGACGCCGTGGCAGAGCACCACGTCGAAGCTGCGCGCACCGAACCAGCGCCCGCACTGGTGGCCGTCGCCGATGAGCAGCTGGATCCGGTCGCGGACCTCGTCCGGCTCCTCGGCCAGCGCCCCCTGGGCGACGCCGAGCGCGTCCGGGTCGGAGTCGATGCCGGTGACGTAGTGGCCGGCCCGGGCCAGCCGCAGCGCCTGGGTGCCCTGGCCGCAGCCGATGTCGAGCACGCGCTGGGCGCTGCGCCCGGTGAGCTGCTCGGCGAGCTGCCGGGCGACCATCTCCTGCCGGACGAGGTTGCGCAGGGTGCCGAGCCGCTCCAGCCAGTGGCCGGTGCCGCCGGCGAAGGAGCCGCTGCGCGAGGGCAGCCGCCGCTCGTGGCCGATCCGCTCCTGGGCGATCCGGTCGTGGCCGCCGTCCCCCTGGCCGGGGAGCGCGTAGAGGCCGGGCCCGTCCCAGACGGGAGGGGCCCAGCCGGAGTCCACCGGTTCGGCGGTCAGGGCTTCTCCCCGCGCCGCACCTGCGGCTTGGGCAGTCGCAGCCGGCGCATCTGCAGGATGCGCATCAGGCCGTAGGCGACGGCGCCGCGGGTGTTCTGCCCGGCGAACCGCTCGGCGAGCTGCTTGCGCAGGCCGAAGCCGAGCCGGACGAAGTCCAGGATCACCAGGACGAAGAACAGCAGGAACAGCACGGTGGAGAGCAGCTGGACGGCCTGCACCTTGACGATGCTGAGGACCAGGATGAGCACCGCGGCGGGGAGGAAGAACTCGGCCAGCGACCAGCGCGCGTCGACGTAGTCGCGGGTGAACTTGCGCACCGGGCCCTTGTCACGGGCCGGGAGGTGGCGCTCGTCGCCCTCCAGCAGCGCGGTGCGCTGCTTCTCACGCTCGGTGCGCATCCGCTCGCGGGCCTGGCGGGAGGCCTCCTTGCGGTCCTTGGGCACGGTCACGCGGGTACGCCGGTTGGCCTCGGCCTCACTGCGCTTGGGCGTGGGCCGTCCCTTCTTCGCCTGCGGGTCGCGGGTCTGGGTCGTCTCGTCCTGCTTCTCCAGCACGGCGGCGGAGGCAGCGGCATCATCTGAACGGCGTCGGAACACACCACCAGGGTACGGGGTGCGGGACGGCTTCTTCCGGTGTCCCCGGACCCAAACGCATATCGATCCGGCCCGGTGGGCCCCTGGTACGGGTTTCCGGGGGGTTTCCCGTAGGGGATCACTCAGCTGACCGGAGGGTGGGACGAGGGCGGGATCCACCCCGCGGAGGAGGCCGCGAGGGGGTCGGCTGTAGCAGGCTTGTTGCAGGCAGGTGCACTGCGGCGACGGGCTCGCTGCACATACACTCGTCGTGTCTGGTAACGAGATAGAGACCGCAGGCCGGAGAAGGGGGCACCCGAGGCCCATGAGCGACGGAATCATGAAGCGTATGGGGCTGATCTTCCGCTCCAAGGCGAACAAGGCCCTGGACCGCGCGGAAGACCCGCGAGAGACGCTCGATTATTCGTACCAGAAGCAGCTGGAGCTGCTGCAGAAGGTGCGACGGGGCGTCGCTGACGTGGCCACCTCGCGCAAGCGTCTGGAGCTCCAGCTGACCCAGCTGCAGCAGCAGTCGGCGAAGTACGAGGACCAGGGCCGCAAGGCGCTCTCGCTCGGCCGGGAGGACCTCGCCCGCGAGGCGCTGACCCGCAAGGCGAACATGCAGTCCCAGATCAACGACCTGGAGACGCAGTACCAGCAGCTGCAGGCCGAGGAGGAGAAGCTCACGCTGGCCTCCCAGCGGCTGCAGGCCAAGGTGGACGCCTTCCGCACCAAGAAGGAGACCATCAAGGCGACCTACACCGCGGCCCAGGCGCAGACCCGGATCGCCGAGTCCTTCTCCGGGATCTCGGAGGAGATGGGCGACGTCGGCCTGGCCATCCAGCGGGCCGAGGACAAGACCGCCCAGATGCAGGCCCGGGCCGGTGCGATCGACGAGCTGCTGGCTTCCGGCGCGCTCGACGACGCCAGCGGTCTCGGCCGCAAGGACGACATCGAGGCCGAGCTGGAGCGGGTGGCCGGCGGTTCGGACGTCGAGCTGGAGCTGGCCCGGATGAAGGCCGAGCTGACCGGTGGCTCCCCGGCCTCCGGCCCGCAGGCGATCGAGCAGGGCCGTCCGCAGGACGCCGCCCCGCAGCAGGACGGCCCGCGCATCAACTACAACAAGTGATCTGAGCTCCACCCGGAACACCTTCGGGAACATTCCCCAGGAACAGGGAGACGCACGGCATGATCATGAGGGTCATGGGTGAGGGGCAGTTCCAGGTGGGCGAGACCCACCTGAACCGGCTCAACGAGCTCGACGAGGAGCTCCTCACCGCACTGGAGTCGGGGGACGAGGAACACTTCCGCCGGGCGCTCGGTGAGCTGCTCGGTGCGGTGAAGGAATTCGGCACCCCACTGCCGGACGACTCCCTGGAGCCGTCCGATCTGATCCTCCCGGATGCCGACGCGACGATCGACCAGGTCCGGCAGCTGCTGCGGGACGAAGGTGACGGCCTGATCCCGGGGATCCCCGGGTAGCCGCCGTCTCCGCGCCAGACACAAGGGCGGGCCCCCTCCGTGACGGAGGGGGCCCGCCCTTCTTCCGGTCGTCTCCCGGCCGGCGGCCGCGGCTACGGCAGGGCCAGCATCCGGTCCAGCGCGGCCTTGGCGTACTTCTCGGTCTCCGGGTCGACGCGGATCACGTTCGGCACCCGGCCCTCGACCAGCGACTCCAGCGCCCAGACCAGGTGCGGCAGGTCGATCCGGTTCATGGTGGAGCAGAAGCAGACCGCCCGGTCGAGGAAGACGACCTCCTTGTCCGGGTGCGCCTTGGCGAGCCGGCGGACCAGGTTCAGCTCGGTGCCGATGGCCCACTTGGAGCCGGGCTCGGCGGCGTCCAGCGCCTTGATGATGTACTCGGTCGAGCCCACCATGTCGGCGGCCGCGACGACCTCGTGCTTGCACTCGGGGTGCACGAGGACGTTGACGCCGGGGATCCGGGCGCGGACGTCGTTCACCGAGTCCAGGCTGAACCGGCCGTGCACCGAGCAGTGGCCGCGCCAGAGGATCATCTTCGCCGCGCGCAGCTGCTCGGCGGTGAGGCCGCCGTTCGGCTTGTGCGGGTTGTAGACGACGCAGTCGTCCGGCGAGAAGCCCATGTCGCGCACCGCGGTGTTGCGGCCGAGGTGCTGGTCGGGCAGGAACAGCACCTTTTGGCCCTGCTCGAAGGCCCACTCCAGGGCCCGCTTGGCGTTGGAGGAGGTGCAGATGGTGCCGCCGTGCCGGCCGGTGAAGGCCTTGATGTCGGCGGAGGAGTTCATGTACGAGACCGGGACGGTGACGTCGGCTATGCCGGCGTCGGTCAGCGCGTCCCAGCACTCGGCGACCTGCTCGGCGGTGGCCATGTCGGCCATCGAACACCCGGCCGCGAGGTCCGGCAGGATGACCTGCTGGGCGTCGCCGGTGAGGATGTCGGCCGACTCGGCCATGAAGTGCACACCGCAGAAGACGATGTACTCGGCCTCCGGGCGGGCCGCCGCGTCGCGGGCGAGCTTGAAGGAGTCGCCGGTGACGTCGGCGAACTCGATCACCTCGTCGCGCTGGTAGTGGTGGCCCAGGATGAAGACGCGGTTCCCGAGGGCGGCCTTGGCCGCGCGGGCGCGCTGGACGAGGTCCGGGTCGGAGGCCGGCGGGAGGTCGCCGGGGCACTCGACGCCGCGCTCGCTGTTCGGGTCGGCCTCACGGCCGAGCAGCAGCAGAGCGAGCGGCGTCGGAGCGGGGTCGACGCCGTAGGTCTCGGTGATGGTGGTGGTCACGGGCGGGTGCCCTTCTGTGCGGCCGATCGAGCGGTGACGCCTTTTCGTCTATCTGACGCAATCTATGATAACCGGTTAGCGTCAGAGTGACGATGGCCGTCCTGTCGATGTGACGAGAACCGCTCGACGGTTCGGTGCGCCGCGGTGCGGCGGGAGGGAAGTTATGGCGCGGTCCGGCGTGGCCGAGCCGGGATCCGCGGCCGCCCGGGTTTGGCTGGCCCCATGAAGGCAATCGCGATCCGCCGCTACGGCGGCCCCGAGGTGGTCGAGTACACCGACCTGCCGGACCCGAAGGTCGGCCCGGACTCGGTACTGGTGCAGGTCAGGGCGGCCGGGGTGAACCCGGTGGACTGGAAGGTGCGGGACGGCCGGCTGGACGGCCTGCTCGACGCGCACTTCCCGCTGGTGATGGGCTGGGACGCCGCCGGGGTGGTGCGCGCGGTCGGTGGCGGGGTCACCGAGTTCGCCCCCGGCGACGAGGTCTACGGCTACGTCCGCAAGGACTCGGTCGAGCACGGCACCTACGCCGAACTGGTCTCCGCACCCGTCCGCACACTGGCCCGCAAGCCGGCCGCGCTGGACTGGGCGCAGGCCGGCGGACTGCCGCTGGCCGGGCTCACCGCCCTCCAGGCCCTGCGGGCGGTCGGCGTGGGCGCGGGCGACACCGTCCTGGTGCACGCCGCCGCGGGCGGGGTCGGCCACCTGGCCGTCCAGATCGCGCGGGCCGCCGGGGCCCGGGTGATCGGCACCGCGGGCGAGCGCAACCACGCCTACCTGCGCGGTCTCGGCGCCGAGCCGGTCGCCCACGGCGAGGGGCTGGCGGACCGGGTCCGGGCCCTGGCCCCGGCGGGCGTGGACGCCGCGCTGGACCTGGTCGGCGGCGACGCCGTCGAGGTCTCGGCCGGGCTGGTCGCGGACCTGGCGCGGATCGCCTCGATCGCCGACTTCGGCGTGAAGGCGCGCGGCGGCCACTACGTCTGGGTCCGCCCCGACGCCGCCGGGCTGGCCGAGCTGGCGGCGCTCGCCGACGCGGGCCGGCTGACCGTGACCGTCGCGTCCGTGTTCCCGCTGGCCCAGGCCGCCTCCGCCCAGGCGCTCAGCGCGGAGGGCCGCACCCGGGGCAAGATCGTGCTGCTGGTGGACTGAGGCGGGACGGCGGACCGACCGACGGCCGTCATCTGCCAGCGGTGGACTCGGTCCTGTCATCCGCCAGAATGGTGCAGAACCGTTTCGGCGGGCCGTCGTCGCCCCGCCCCCGTCCCCGATGCCGCACGACCCGTGGAGCCCCGCACCGATGAGCAGCAGTCGAGCGCACGAGACGGTCGGGGCCACCCTGGACGAGACCGACCGCATGCTCCTCGCCCGGCTGGCCGGGGACGGCCGTGCCTCGTACGCCGAGATCGGCCTGCAGGTGAACCTCTCCGCCACCGCCGTCCGCCGCCGGATCGACCGGCTGCGGGCGCGCGGGGTGGTCCGCGGCTTCACCGTGGTGCTCGACCCCGCGGTCCTCGGCTGGCAGACCGAGGCCTTCGTCGAGGTCTACTGCCGGGAGCGGACCGCACCCGAGGAGATCCTGGCCAGCCTGCGCCAGTTCCCCGAGGTGATCGCCGCCTGGACGGTCACCGGCGACCCGGACGCACTGGTCCACCTGCGCGCCGCCGACATGCGGCACCTGGAGGCGGTCATCGAACGGATCCGCCGCGAGCCCGGCGTCCAGCGCAGCCGCTCCTCGGTGGTCCTCTCCCAGCTCATCGGCTGACCGCGGGGCGCCCGCGGACGGCCCGCGGACGGGCCGCGGACAGCCCCCGGACGGCCGATTCCGCGCCCGCGCAGGATTCCTGCGCGGGCCCCGCCGAAGACGCCCGAAACCTGCCTGACCGGCCGCGTTCCGACGCGCGGCGGAAGCCCGGGGCTGCCTACGCTGATCACGTCCGGCAGTACGGTGCCAACCCCCGTGCCACCGGGCCCTCCCCGACCCCCACAGCCGAGAGGGACACCCGTGTCCGCAGCCCCCGACCGCATGCACCGGCCCGACAGCGACCTGGTCGACCTGGTTTTCGACTACATGCGCGACCGGCTGCAGTACGACCCCGTCCCGCTCGACCACCCCGGCGACGGCGAGCACCTGCGCACCCAGCTGTCCGGCCTGCTCAACCAGGACGGCAACAACCCGGCCGACGTGCTCAAGCTGTACGACCACGAGCTCTCCCGCGCGGTGATCTCCGCCGACAGCCCGCGCTACCTCTCGTTCATCCCGTGCGCCCCGACCAAGGCCGCGCTGCTCTTCGACATGGTCGTCTCCTGCGCCTCGCTCCAGGGCATCTCCTGGCTGGAGGCGGCCGGTGCCATCGCCGCCGAGAACCAGGTGCTGCGCCTGATCGCGGACCGCGCGGGCATGCCCGCCACGGCCGGCGGCACCTTCGTCTCCGGCGGCTCGGCCGGCAACCTCTCCGCCCTCGTCGTCGCCCGCGACACCGCCCGCCGCCGCCTCGGCGTCGGCCCGGAGGCGCGGCTGCGGATCGCCGTCGCCGACCAGGTGCACTCCTCGGTCAAGAACACCTTCAACATCATCGGCGTCGAGGCCTTCAAGGTCCCGACCGTGGACCGCCGGTTCACGGGCGAGGCACTGCGCGCCGCCCTGGCCGCCGACCCGAACCCCGAGACGGTGATCGCGGTCGTCGGCACCGGCGGCACCACCAACGAGGGCATCGTCGACGACCTCCAGGGCCTCTCCGAGGTCGCCCGCGAGCGCGACCTGTGGTTCCACGTGGACGGCGCCTACGGCGGCGCGGGCCTCTTCGCCCCCTCCGTGCGCGCCCGCTACGACGGCATCGAGCACGCCGACTCCTTCGTGGTGGACCCGCACAAGTGGCTGTTCGCCCCGTTCGACTGCGCCGCGCTGATCTACCGCAACCCCCAGCTCGCCCGCGCCGTGCACACCCAGGACGCCTCCTACCTGGACGTCCTGCACACCGAGGGCGACGAGTGGAACCCCACCGACTACGCCTACCACCTGACCCGGCGCGCCCGCGGCCTGCCGCTCTGGTTCTCGCTCGCCGTGCACGGCGTCCAGGCGTACACCGACGCCATCGAGGCCGGGCTCAAGCTGGCCCAGGACACCGCCCGGCTGATCCGCGAGTCCGAGCACCTGGAGCTGCTCTTCGACCCGCAGCTCTCCGCCGTCTGCTTCAAGCGCACCGGCTGGACCAACGACGACTACTACCGCTGGTCGCAGCAGCTGCTCGCGGACCAGATCGGCTTCGTCACCCCCACCGGCTGGGACGGCGAGACGGTGGCCCGCTTCGCCTTCCTGCACCCGGGCACCACCATGGAGATGGTCCGCGAGATCCTCGACACGATGGTCTAGGCACGCGCCCGGAACGCGTCCCGCACGCTCCCCGAACCCCCGCCGGTGCGCCCGGCGGGGGTTCGCGCGTCCCCGGCGGGCGCGCTACAGCAGCCCGCCGTTCGGCACGTACGGCGACGGCGGGCGCATCCCGCGCAGGCCGACGTAGCCGCGGGTCTCCAGGGTCAGGCCCACCTCCAGCCCGACGTCCACGGCCCACTCCTGCTCGGCGGTCAGCGCCTCCACCCGCGCCTCCACCCCGTCCGGCACCCGCGCCAGCGCCTCACGCAGCAGCCGGACGGCGATCCGCTTCGAGGTGGCCGCCAGCAGCCGCACCTCGCCGCCGTCCCGGTAGCAGTAGCCGCTGCCCGCCAGCGCGTCCGCGACCAGCAGCTCCTCGCAGTGCGCCAGCAGCAGCTCGTGGTCGGGGCCGTGCGCGGCGCCGCGCAGCCGCCGGTCCACCGAGTCCAGCAGGTGCCGGTGGGTGGCGTTGCCCGGGTGCACCGGGATGTCCCCGGGGTCGAGCAGCCCGGACCGGTCCACCCGCCCGGTCAGCTGCATCGCCGGGTGCAGGGTGAACCCGGCCAGGCGGTACCGGCGGGCGGCCGCCGGGGACGGCGAGGCGCAGAGCATGCCGCGCAGGCAGCCCCGCCCGTACGCGGTGGCCCGCTCCATCAGCAGCCGGCCCACGCCCTTGCCCTGCGCGTCCGGCAGCACCACGAGCAGCGCCAGCATCCACACCCCCTCGCGGCGCAGCGACAGCACGGCGCCGACCGGTCCGCCGTCGTCCTCGGCCAGCCAGCAGCCCTGCGGATCGGTGCGCACCAGGTGTCTGGTCCGGGCCAGCTGGTAGGCGGGCGGCGGGCCGTGCGGGGCCCGCGGGTCCTGCCCGGGTGAGTCGGGCAGCGAGGCGAACGCGGCGCGGGCGATGTGCTGGACGACCTCCGCGTCGGCGGCGGTGTCCTGGACCAGGCGCAGGATCATGTCCTCCATCCTGGCCGCACCGGCGCCGCCGCGGGGCCGGTTCGCCGGGATCGGACCACTCGGCGGTGACCGCCCGCCCTGCCGGTGTGCGAGCATGGGGAGCGTAGGAGCGGGTGGCACACCCGGCCCACGGAAGCCCCGCCGTCGCGGACCAGCCGAATACACCCGCCGCCCGGGAAATGAAACCGGACGGCCGTTGGTTGGCACTGGCGGCAGAACCGTCGTCAAGACCGGGAGAAAGCAGATGACCGTCCAGGACGAGACCACCGTAGAGAGTGGCATCCTCCTCACCGACGCCGCCGCGGGCAAGGTCAAGGCCCTGCTGGAGCAGGAAGGCCGCGAGGACCTCGCGCTGCGGGTCGCCGTCCAGCCCGGTGGCTGCTCCGGCCTGCGTTACCAGCTGTTCTTCGACGAGCGCTCGCTCGACGGCGACGTCCTGAAGGACTTCGACGGCGTGAAGGTCGTCACCGACCGGATGAGCGCCCCGTACCTGGGCGGCGCCACCGTCGACTTCGTCGACACCATCGAGAAGCAGGGCTTCACGATCGACAACCCGAACGCCACGGGCTCCTGCGCCTGCGGCGACTCGTTCAGCTAAGGGTTCGACCGAAGGCGGCCCCGGGACTCCCGGGGCCGCCTTCGTCGTGTCCGCGAAACGTTTCCTCCACGGGGCACCGCCGACGGGGCGCCGTCTGCGGAGCGCCGGCTACGGGGTGCCGGCGATCTCCGGTCCGACCGGCTCCGGGCCGATGTGCGGATCGGCCTCCAGCGGCACCTCCCGGCCGGTCGCCAGGTCGGTCACCGTACGGCCCTGCAGCGGCTGCTTCAGGTCGAAGGCCACGGTCTGCCGCTTGGCCAGGTCGGCGCAGGCCTGCCCGGCCGGTATCGGCGCAGCGGTGGTCACCCGGACGTCCACCCGGCCCGGGTGCGACTCGTCGGCCTTGAGCGCGTACCGCTGGCAGACCCCGCCGTAGAACCAGACCGTCAACTTGTTGCCGTCCGCCCGGTAGGTGATCGCCGGGTGCACCTGCGAACCGGTCGGGGTGCCGTTCGGCGGCGGCTCGCCGACCGCGATGCCGTTGCCGCCGGGCGGCGTCGGCGCCGGGGTCGGGGTCAGGGCCGGGCCCGGGACGGTGGTCGCCGGGGCGGGACTGGCCGGCCGGGGGTCGGGGGCGGTCGCCGTGGGGTCGGCCGGCGGGGTGGTCACCGGAGCCGGGGCCGACGGGGAGGCCGGGGCCTGCACGGACGCCGGCGGGTTCTCGGCGGCGCCCGTCGCACCGGGGGAGGAGGGCGCGCCCGCCGACGGCTCCCGCGTACCGGGGGCCGCGTCCGAGCCCGCCCCGCTCCCCGTGTCACCGCACCCGGCCAGTGCGGCCGCCGCCGCCAGGACCAGACCCGCCAGCGCCACCGCGCGTGCCCGGCCGGAACGCCGGGGCATCGTCTCCAGATCCATCTGTACTTCCTCCCGAGGGCTCAGCGGCACGCCTCAGGGGCCGCACCGCGCCGGTGTGACGTGCCCCGGACGATTCCGGTTCCCGCGCACGCCCGGCGAGTGCTCCCGAACGCCCTACAGCCCGTACTCGGGCATCCCCGCGACCAGCCGCTGGGTCCGGGACGGGACGCGCAGCGCGGCCCGGGCGGGGGCGGCGTCCTGCGGGCCGGTCGCCAGCAGCGGCCAGAACCGGCGCAGCCGCCGCGAGGAGTCCACCAGCGCGTCCAGCGAATCGCCGTCCGCGTCGCCGAGCAGGGCGGGCGGAACCCGCAGCGGGTGGTGACTGGGCATCATCGGCCATCACTTCCGATCCAGCGGAGCCGCGGCGGACACGCCACGGGCCAGGGCGGGGCCGGGAACGGCCCCTGTCAGCGACCCTAGGCCGGTCCTCCGGCCCCCACCAGAGCTACCGGGGGGTAGTACACGGCCGGGGGCGGGGGGTGCCGTGCGAGGCATTCTTGCTGGCCCCCACCTCCCGCCGGGTACCGTGGGTGGGTTCCACCCCCGCCGTCCCATGGCCCTGCCGCCATTCTGAGGAGACCCCGTGCGTATCGCCGTCGCCGGCTCGATCGCGACCGACCACCTGATGACCTTCCCGGGCCGGTTCGCCGACCAGCTCGTCGCCGAGCAGCTGCACACCGTGTCGCTGTCCTTCCTGGTCGACACCCTGGACATCCGCCGCGGCGGTGTCGCGCCCAACATCGCGTTCGGCATGGGCGTGCTGGGCCTGCGGCCGGTGCTGGTCGGCGCGGCCGGTGCGGACTTCGCGGAGTACCGCAGCTGGCTGGAGCGCAACAACGTGGACTGCCGGTCCGTCCACATCTCCGAGACCCGGCACACCGCGCGCTTCATGTGCACCACGGACGAGGACCACAACCAGATCGCCTCGTTCTACACCGGCGCCATGGCGGAGGCCCGCAACATCGAGCTCAAGCCGATCGCCGACCGGGTCGGCGGCCTCGACCTGGTCCTGATCGGCGCGGACGACCCGCAGGCGATGGTCCGCCACACCCAGGAGTGCCGCACCCGCGGCTACGCCTTCGCGGCCGACCCCTCGCAGCAGCTGGCCCGCCTGGACGGCCACGACATCCGCCAGATCGTCGACGGCGCCGCGTACCTCTTCACCAACGAGTACGAGGCCGCGCTGATCGAGTCCAAGACCGGCTGGGACGCGGACGAGATCCTCGGCCGGGTCGGCACCCGGGTCACCACCCTCGGCAGCAAGGGCGTCCGGATCGACCGCAAGGGCGAGGCCCCGGTCGTGGTCGGCTGCGCCCCCGAGAACAGCAAGACCGACCCGACCGGCGTCGGCGACGCCTTCCGGGCCGGCTTCCTGGCGGGCCTGTCCTGGCAGCTGGAGCTGGAGCGCGCCGCCCAGCTCGGCTGCATGCTCGCCACCCTGGTGATCGAGACCGTCGGCACCCAGGAGTACGAGCTGCGCCCGGTCGCGTTCCTGCAGCGCTTCGAGGCCGCCTACGGCGCCGAGGCCGCCGCCGACGTCCGGGCGCACCTGGTCAAGTAGTCCGCCTCAAGCGGTCCGCCGCACCAGGTAGGCCGTGCCCCGGTCGCCGCCGTACTCGGCGGCCGGGGCCTCGCCCAGGTACTCCTGCCCGCGCATCCCGCACCAGGCCGGGACGTCCAGCCGGGCCGCCTCGTCGTCGGCCAGCACCGCGATCGTCCCGCCCACCGGCACCCCGCCGATCCGCTTCGCCAGCTCGATGACGGGCAGCGGGCAGCGCTTGCCGAGGGCGTCGAGGACGGTCGCCGGCTCCTCCGCCGGCTCCTGCGCCGGCTCCTGCTCCCCGGAGCCGGACCCGGACCGGGCCGGCAGGGACAGGTTCAGTCCGAGCGGGGCGCGGACGCCGGCCACCAGTCCGGGCAGCACGGACAGGAACCGTTCGACGTCCGCCTCCGCGGTGCCGAACGGCAGCGAGACCCGGACGTTCCCCTCGGTGAGCACGCCCATCGCGGCCAGCACGTGGCTGGGGGTCAGGGTGGACGAGGTGCAGGAGGAGCCGGAGGAGACCGCGAAGCCGGCCCGGTCCAGCTCGGTCAGCAGCACCTCGCCGTCCACGTAGAGGCAGGAGAAGGTGACGACGTGCGGCAGCCGCCGCACCGGGTCGCCCACCACCTCCACCTCGGGCACCAGTCGCGGCACCCCGGCCCGGATCCGCTCGACCAGGGCGTGCAGCCGGGCGTTCTCCCGGTCGGCCTCGGCCCGCACCGCCCGCAGCGAGGCCGCCGCCGCGACGATCGCCGGCACGTTGACGTACCCCGGCACCCGGCCGGCCTCGCGCTCGTCGGCGGGCAGCGGCGAGGAGTACCGGACGCCCTTGCGCACGGCGAGCACCCCGACCCCGGCCGGCCCGCCCCACTTGTGGGCGCTGGCGGTCAGCAGCGACCAGCCGCGCGGCACGTCCACCCGACCGGCGCTCTGGGCCGCGTCCACCAGCAGCGGCACGTCCCCGCAGACCCCGGCCACCTCGGCGACCGGCTGGACGGTGCCCACCTCGTGGTTGGCGGACTGCAGCACGGCGAGCGCGGTGTCCGGCCGCAGCGCCGCCGCGAACCCCTCGGGGGTCGCCCGGCCGTAGCGGTCGACCGGGACGACGGAGACCTCGCCGCCGCCGGCCTCGTGCCGTTCGGCGGCGTGCAGCACGCTGGAGTGCTCGACGGCGGAGTGCGCCAGGTGCCCGCCGCGCCGGCGGTTCCCGGCCAGCGCGCCCAGCACCCCGAGGTGCACCGCCTGGGTGCCGCTCGCGGTGAAGGCGATCTCGTCGGCCCGGCAGCCGAGCACCCCGGCCACGGTCTCGCGGGCGGCGTCCAGCAGCATCCGGGCCTGCCGGCCCGAGCGGTAGAGCCGGGCGGGGTCGGCCCATCCCTCGTCCAGGGCGGCGGTCAGCGCCTGCCGTGCGACGGGGTGGAGCGGTGCGGTGGAGGCCACATCGAAGTACACGGTCACATTTAACGACACTCCCGGGTGTATTCCGGGCCGCCCCGGGTGCTTACCCGCCGTCAGTCGATCACCCCGAATGTCCGAATAGTCCGCGTCCGACGGACTGTCACGTACGTCGTCCGAGGTCATCCCCCGATCGGGCGTACGGACCCCGAATGCCTAGGATGACCTGCGGCGCAGCCCCTGCCGGGCCTGATCGGGTGTCCGGGCGGCGCGTTACCGGGACCTGCCCGTCAGCAGCGCATAAGGCTGGAGTAGGGTTTGGCCCGCATAAGCATTCAAACCGTGCCCGTGGTCGGGTCGCCGGGGAGGGAACAACCTCGCCGGGGCGACGCGAAGGCGGGCGAGACTTCGGGAAGGCGCTACGTGAGTCCCAACGGCTCCGACCGCTCGCCGCGGCGCACGATGCGGCGGAAGCTGCCTCAGGCGCTGGCACTGGGCCTCGTCATCGCGACCGCCACCGGCTGCTCGGCCAACGACCTCCCCAGGCTTGGCCTCCCGAGTCCCGTCACCGAGGAAGGACCCCTGGTCCTCCACATGTGGCAGGGCTCCTGGATCGCGGCGCTGGTGGTCGGCGTACTGATGTGGGGTCTGATCATCTGGAGCGTGATCTTCCACCGGCGCAGCCGCACCGGTGTGCAGGTCCCTCCGCAGACCCGGTACAACGTGCCCATCGAGGCGCTCTACACCGCGGTCCCCATCATCATCGTGTCGGTCCTCTTCTACTTCGTCGCCCGCGACGAGTCGAAGCTGATCGCCGTCTCCGAGAAGCCGCAGCACACGGTCAACGTGGTGGGCTTCCAGTGGAGCTGGGCGTTCAACTACGAGAACACCGAGAACCCCGACCCGGCCAACCAGGACGCGGCGTACGAGGTGGGCACCCCGGAAGCGGCGCCGACCCTGTACCTGCCGGTCAACGAGACGGTGCAGTTCCGCCTCACCTCTCGTGACGTCATCCACGACTTCTGGCCCATCAACTTCCTGATGAAGATGGACGTCGTGCCGGGCGTGGTGAACCGGTTCGAGGTCACCCCGACCGTCAAGGGCGAGTACAGGGGCAAGTGCGCCGAGCTCTGCGGCGTCGACCACTCGCGCATGCTGTTCAACGTGAAGGTCGTCGACCGTGCCGAGTACGACCTTCACCTGAAGGAGCTCCGGGCCAAGGGTCAGACCGGCGCGGTGCCCTCCGGCATCACGACCATGGGAAGTGAAGAGAAGTGACCATCCTCAACGAGCCCGCCGCGGCCGGCGGGGGCGCCGGGGCCGTCACGGTCGGGGCGCAGCGGACCCGCAAGCCGGGTTCCACCATCATCAAGTGGCTGACCACCACTGACCACAAGACGATCGGCACGCTCTACCTGGGCACGTCCTTCGCCTTCTTCCTGATCGGCGGCATCCTCGCGCTGGTCATGCGCGCCGAGCTGGCTCGTCCCGGGACCCAGATCCTGTCGAACGAGCAGTTCAACCAGGCGTTCACCATGCACGGCACGGTGATGCTGCTGATGTTCGCGACCCCGCTCTTCGCCGGGTTCGCGAACTGGATCATGCCGCTCCAGATCGGCGCCCCCGACGTCGCCTTCCCGCGTCTGAACATGTTCGCCTACTGGCTGTACCTGTTCGGCTCGCTGATCGCCGTCGCCGGCTTCATCACCCCGCAGGGCGCCGCCGACTTCGGCTGGTTCGCCTACGCGCCGCTGTCGGACGCGGTCCGCTCGCCGGGCATCGGCGCCGACATGTGGATCATGGGTCTGGCCTTCTCCGGCTTCGGCACGATCCTGGGTGCGGTCAACTTCATCACCACGATCATCTGCATGCGCGCGCCCGGCATGACGATGTTCCGGATGTCGATCTTCGTCTGGAACGTCCTGCTGACCGCCGTGCTGGTCCTGCTGGCCTTCCCGGTGCTGGCCGCCGCGCTGTTCGCCCTGGAGGCGGACCGCAAGTTCGGGGCCCACGTCTTCGACCCGGCGAACGGAGGGGCGCTGCTCTGGCAGCACCTGTTCTGGTTCTTCGGCCACCCCGAGGTGTACATCATCGCGCTGCCGTTCTTCGGCATCGTGTCCGAGGTCATCCCGGTCTTCAGCCGCAAGCCGATGTTCGGCTACTCCGGCCTGATCGCGGCCACCATCGCGATCGCCGGCCTGTCCGTGACGGTGTGGGCCCACCACATGTACGTCACCGGCCAAGTCCTGCTGCCGTTCTTCTCCTTCATGACCTTCCTGATCGCGGTCCCGACCGGTGTGAAGTTCTTCAACTGGGTCGGCACCATGTGGAAGGGCTCGCTGAGCTTCGAGACCCCGATGCTCTGGACGGTCGGCTTCCTGGTCACCTTCCTCTTCGGCGGTCTGACCGGTGTCCTGCTGGCCTCCCCGCCGATCGACTTCCACGTCTCGGACTCGTACTTCGTCGTCGCCCACTTCCACTACGTGGTCTTCGGCACCGTCGTCTTCGCGATGTTCGCCGGCTTCCACTTCTGGTGGCCGAAGATGACCGGCAAGATGCTGGACGAGCGCCTCGGCAAGATCACCTTCTGGACGCTGTTCATCGGCTTCCACGCGACCTTCCTGGTGCAGCACTGGCTCGGCGCGGAGGGCATGCCCCGCCGCTACGCCGACTACCTGGCGTCCGACGGGTTCACCACCCTGAACACCGTCTCCACCATCGGCTCGTTCCTGCTCGGCCTGTCGATCCTGCCGTTCCTCTACAACGTCTGGAAGACGGCCAAGTACGGCGAGAAGGTCGAGGTCGACGACCCGTGGGGCTACGGCCGCTCGCTGGAGTGGGCGACCTCCTGCCCGCCGCCGCGGCACAACTTCCTCACGCTGCCCCGGATCCGCTCGGAATCCCCGGCCTTCGACCTCCACCACCCGGAGATCGCCGCGCTGGACTACCTTGAGAACCACGGTGAGCCGGCCAAGCACCTCGCGGGCGTGACCCCGGCGAAGTACGACGCCCCGCAGCTCGGCAAGGGCAAGAAGGGTGGGGACGCCTGATGAAGGAACAGGGCAAGATCTTCCTGGGCCTGGCGGTCTTCGTGCTGGCCATGGCCATCACGTACGGCCTGTGGACCAACCAGTCGGAGCACGGCATCGAGGCGGCGGGCACCACCGCGCTGTTCCTCGCCTTCGCGCTCTGCGCGTTCATCGGGTACTACCTCGCCTTCACCGCCCGCCGGGTGGACAGCGGCGCGGGTGACAACCCCGAGGCCGAGGTCGCGGACGACTCCGGCGAGCTGGGCTTCTTCGCCCCGCACAGCTGGCAGCCGCTCTCGCTGGCGATCGGCGGCGCGCTGGCGTTCCTCGGTGTGATCTTCGGCTGGTGGCTGCTGTACTGGTCGATCCCGGTGATCCTGATCGGCCTGTTCGGCTGGGTCTTCGAGTTCTACCGCGGCGAGAACCAGAACCAGTAGGTTCCGCCCCTCGCACAGGGCCGGGCATCCCGCACGGGATGCCCGGCCCTGTTGCGTCCCCGGAGTGACGGCCTCACCCTCCCGGCGCAACGGCGCGTCGCCCGGATGTCGCTCGGGCGGGACGGTTCCTACGATCTGATCAATCGTGCGAACCCTCGGAGGCGGTCATGGCCGACAGGCGCGGAATCGCAGGTATCGGCGGCATCTCGCTGGCCCTGGCAGTACTGGCCCCGCTGGCCGGCTGCACGTCCGGAAGCGGGGACGACCTCGCCGGTACCGTGCGCAAGGTCGACGCCGCGAAGCTGGTGCACCTCTCCGCCACCGAGCGGGTGGACCCGTCCCAGCCGGTCACCGTGACCGCCGAGCCGGGCAGCCGGCTCACCGACGTCACCGTGGTCGGCCCGGACGGGCGGGTGGTCGCCGGGCGGCTCTCGGACGACCAGCGCAGCTGGCAGACCACCGGGCGGCTCAAGGCCGCCACCTCGTACACCGTCCGGATCGCCGCCGACGACGGCAGGGGCGGCCGGGGCGAGACCACCGCCGGGTTCGCGACGGTGGCCGCCCAGCGCCTGCTGGCCGCCAAGCTCGGCCCGGACTCCTCGGGCAGCGGCGTCTACGGCGTGGGCCAGCCGCTCACGGTCCAGCTCTCCGAGGCGGTGAAGGACCCGCAGGCCCGCCAGGAGGTGGAGCGCGCGCTCACCGTGGTCTCGCAGCCGGCCGTCACCGGAGGCTGGTACTGGGTGGACGACAGGAACCTGCACTTCCGCCCCGAGCAGTACTGGCCGACCGGTACCACGGTCAGCCTCGCCTTCGAGGGCACCGGCAGCCGGATCGCGGACGGCCTGTACGGCGGCGACCGGGCCGCCCTGGCGCTGCGGATCGGGGAGCGGGTCGAGACGGTGGTGGACGCGTCCGCCCACGAGCTCACCCTGAAGCGTGACGGCCAGGTGGTCCGGACGATCCCGGTGACCACCGGGAAGCCGGGCTTCGACACCCGCAACGGCGTCAAGGTGGTGCTCGGCCAGGAGCGCAAGGTCCGGATGAGCGGCGAGACGATCGGGATAGCGGCCGGCAGCGCGGAGTCGTACGACCTCGACGTCGAGTGGGCGACCCGGGTCACCTGGAGCGGCGAGTACGTCCACGCCGCGCCCTGGTCGGTGGGCGCGCAGGGGATCGAGAACGTCAGCCACGGCTGTACCGGCATGAGCACCGAGAACGCCCGCTGGTTCTACCAGAACACCAGGGTGGGGGACCTGGTGACGGTGGTGAACAGCCGGGGCAAGGGCATGGAGCCGTTCGGCAACGGCTTCGGCGACTGGAACATCGCCTGGGCGGACTGGGTCGGCCACAGCGCCCTCGGGCAGCCCGTCAGCACCACCGCACCGGTCACCCGGGCCCCCGCCACGGGGATGATCGCCCCGCAGCTCTGACGGGCCCGCACGGCCCCTCCTCAGCCCTCGCCGGCGCCCTCCCGGTAGGCCAGCCGCAGTGCGGTGTCCACGGCCCCCAGGGCGTCCGGCAGGGGCAGCCCGAGCCGGACGACCCGCTCGGCGTACTCGGCGGCGGCCGCCGCGGCCAGCCGGTGCGCGGCGTCGCCGACCGCGGCGACCAGGGTGCCGCGCCGGCCGTGGGTCTCGACCACGCCGTCCGCCTCCAGCTCGCGGTAGGCGCGGGCGACCGTCCCCGCGGCCAGCCCCAGCCGCTCGGCCAGCGCCCGGACGGTGGGCAGCCGCAGACCGGTCGCCAGCTCGCCGCTGCGGGCCTGCTCGGCGATCTGGGCGCGGATCTGCTCGTACGGGGGAGTGGCGGAGGCCGGGTCGACGGACAGCTGCACGGATGGCTCCTGGGGTTCGGTCGGGACGGGGCTGGTCGGGACGGGTCGGGACGGGACGGGTCGGGACGGGTCGGGACGGGACTGGGCGGGTCGGGACTGGTCGGGACTGGGCGGGACGGGAAAAGCCCGAGGGCCGCCGACCAGATGAACTCTGGTCAGCGGCCCTCGGGTGCGACGCGGGGTGCGTACGGGATCAGTGGTGGCCGTGGCCGCTGGTGATCTCGTGGTGCTCCTCGGAGGTCGGCTTGGGGATCTGGCTGCCCTCGCCGTAGAAGCCGCGGGAGAGCTTCGCCCGGGTCCGGGTGATGACGTTGGCCTTGCGGGCCACACCGTTCTCGTCCGTCGCGGCCGGCAGCTCGAACGGCTCCACCTGCTCGTGCGCGGTGAGCGTGTGCAGGTCCTTCGCCGGCAGCTGGGCGTGCACCTCGACGAACTCGCCGTGCGGCAGGCGCTTGATGACGCCGGTCTCGCGGCCGTGCAGCACCTTCTCCTTGTCACGGCGCTGGAGGCCGAGGCACCAGCGCTTGGTGATGATGAAGACGAGCACCGGGACCACGAACATGCCCACGCGGACGAAGTACGTGACCGAGTTGATCGACAGGTGCAGGTGGGTGGCGAACAGGTCGTTGCCACCGGCCATCAGCAGGATCAGGTAGAGGCTGATCCAGGCGGCGCCCAGACCGGTGCGGACCGGGGCGTTGCGCGGGCGGTCCAGGATGTGGTGCTCGCGCTTGTCGCCGGTGATCCAGCCCTCGATGAAGGGGTACACCGCGATCGCGGCCAGCACCATCGGGAAGATCGCCAGCGGCACCATGACACCCAGGTTCAGGGTGTGGCCCCAGAGGCTGATCTCCCAGCCCGGCATGATGCGGATCAGACCCTCGGAGAAGCCCATGTACCAGTCGGGCTGGGCGTCCGTGGACACCTGGTCCGGGCGGTACGGGCCGTACGCCCAGATCGGGTTGATCGTGGCGATCGCCGAGATGACGGCGATGAGGCCGAACACCAGGAAGAAGAAGCCGCCGGCCTTGGCCATGTAGACCGGCATCAGCGGCATGCCGACGACGTTCTTCTCGGTCTTGCCCGGGCCCGCCCACTGGGTGTGCTTGTGGTAGAAGACCAGGATCAGGTGGGCGACCAGCAGGCCCAGCATGATGCCCGGGATCAGCAGCACGTGGATGGTGAAGAACCGCGGCACGATGTCGTGGCCGGGGAACTCGCCGCCGAACAGGAACATCTGGATGTAGGTGCCCACCAGCGGGACGGCGAGGATCGCGCCTTCCATGAAGCGGATACCGGTGCCCGAGAGCAGGTCGTCGGGGAGCGAGTAGCCGAAGAAGCCGTCGAACATGCCGAGGACCAGCAGCAGGAAGCCGAAGACCCAGTTGATCTCGCGCGGCTTGCGGAACGCGCCGGTGAAGAACACGCGCATCATGTGCACGAGCATCGCCGCGACGAAGACCAGGGCGGCCCAGTGGTGGATCTGGCGGACCAGCAGGCCGCCGCGCACCTCGAAGCTGATGTCCACCGTCGACGCGTACGCCTCGGACATCGGGATGCCCTTGAGGGGCACGTACGAGCCCTGGTAGATCACCTCGCCCATGGAGGGCTTGAAGAACAGCGTCAGGTAGACGCCGGTCAGGATGATGATGATGAAGGTGTAGAGGCAGATCTCACCGAGCATGAAGGACCAGTGGTCCGGGAAGATCTTGCGGAGGTTCGCCCGGGCGAGGGAGTAGATCCCCAGCCGGCCGTCCGTCCAGTCCGCTGCCTGCTCCCACTTGTTGGCGGGTTTGGCGCGCGTGCTGGCGGGCTTGGCGGCACCGGAGGTGGTGCTGCTCGCGCTACTCATCGAGCACGCTCCCAGTAGCTCGGGCCGACGGGCTCGTCGAAGTCGCCGGTGGCGACCAGGAAGCCCTTCTCGTCAGTGATGATCTTCAGCTGCGGCAGCGGGTGGCCGGCCGGGCCGAAGATGACGCGCGCGCCGTCCGCCAGGTCGAAGGTCGACTGGTGGCAGGGGCAGAGCGCGTGGTGGGTCTGCTGCTCGTAGAGGCTGATCGGGCAGCCGACGTGCGTGCAGATCTTGGAGTAGGCGAGGATGCCCTCGAAACCCAGCTCCTTGGACTTCTCGTCCTTGATGTTCTCCGGCGCGATGCGCACCAGCATCAGGGCGTCCTTGGCGATCCGCTGCTGGAAGTCCTCGTCGTGGGTGTGCAGACCCTCCGGCATGGCGAAGGTCAGCGAGCCGACGATGATGTCCTCGGCGGTCATCGGCAGGTTGGTGTTCATGTTGATGAGCGCCAACGGCTTCGCCGGGGTGGCCTCCAGCCAGCCGGTGTGCTCCAGCTTGTCCTCGGGCAGCGGCCCCAGGTCGCGCAGCAGCACCACACCGGAGAGCGGCACCAGGGCCATCGAACCGATGAGGGTGTTGCGGATCATCTTGCGGCGGCCGAAGCCGGACTCGGCGGCGCCGGTCCTGAACTGGTCGATGACGTCGTTGCGGACCTCGTCGTCGGCCTCGATCGGGTGACGCTCGGCCGGCAGCTCGACGTCCGACATCAGGGTGCGGGCCCAGTGGACCGCGCCCGCGCCGATCAGGAAGAGGGCCACGCCCAGGGTCATGCCCAGGGCGAAGTTCAGCGCACTGATGTTGCCCAGCGGCCAGACGTAGACGATCTTTTCCTTGTCGATGGCCACGTACGAGGCGATGAAGCCGATCGTGGCGAGCATCGAGACCACGAACATCAGCGACACCTGGCGCTCGGCCCGCTTGGCGGCCCGCTCGTCGATGTCGGTGCGACGCGGTTCGTGGGCCGGCAGGCCCGGGTCGGCGAACGGATCGCCGTGGGCGGCCACCTCGTGGTGCCCGGCGGAGCCGTGGGACTCCGGGAGCTTCTCTTCTGACATGTCGTGGCTCATGACTTCTTGGCCTTGGTGGTGTGGGCGGCGACCCAGATCGCGACCGCGATGAGCGCGCCGAGACCGAAGATCCAGCCGAACAGGCCCTCGGTCACCGGACCGAGGCTGCCGAGCGTGAGACCGCCGGGGTTGGGCTCATCGTTGGTGGTGTGGCGGACGAAGGCCACGATCTGCTTCTTCTGCTCCTCGGGCATGGTGGTGTCCGGGAAGGACGGCATGTTCTGCGGGCCGGTCTGCATGGCCTCGTAGATGTGCTTCGCGTCCACGCCCTCCAGCGACGGGGCGTACTTGCCCTGGGTCAGGGCACCGCCCTGGCCGGCGAAGTTGTGGCACTGGGCGCAGTTGGTGCGGAACAGCTCGCCGCCCTTGGAGAGGTCCTCGGGGTTGGTCGAGGTGTACTGCTCCTCGGTCGGAGTCACCGGGCCGGGGCCGAGCGAGGCCACGAAGGCGGCCATCTGGTCGATCTCGGCCTGCGAGTAGATGTTCTTCTTCTTCGGCACCTGGGCGCCGGGCTGCTGGGCCGGCATGCGACCGGTGCCGACCTGGAAGTCGACCGCGGCGGAGCCGACGCCGACCAGGCTGGGACCGTCGCTCGAACCCTGGCCGTTCAGGCCGTGGCAGGAGGAGCAGCCCACGGCGAAGAGCTTCTTGCCCTCATCGATCGCGAGCGACTGCGCGGCGACGTCGGCCTGCGCCTTGTCGGCGGGCGCGAACGCGGCGTACAGCCCCCCGGTTGCCGCCAGGGCGAGAAGTAGGACGACCAGCGCCGCCAGTGGGTGGCGCCGTCGTGCGGAGAGCTTTTTCACGGAATAACCCCGGTGTCAGGATCTGGTCGACTGGTGGGTGCACCCGGCGGCCGGTCTGGCCGGCACGAGGCGGCCTGTCTAGGGCTGCGCGCGCGGTCGGTCGGTGGGAGCGTCGCCACCGGCGAAATCGGGCCGTCGCCCAGGAGGGCGGGACCCGGAGCCGGTGGCCAGCGACCTGATCAGCTGGTTACTTGATCAGGTAGATGGTCGCGAACAGGCCGATCCACACGACGTCGACGAAGTGCCAGTAGTACGACACCACGATCGCGGCGGTGGCCTGCTCGTGCGTGAAGCGCTTGGCTGCGTACGTCCGTCCCAGGACCAGCAGGAAGGCGATCAGACCACCCGTCACGTGCAGACCGTGGAAGCCGGTGGTCAGGTAGAACACCGTGCCGTACGGGTCGGAGGACAGCGAGAGACCGTCCTTCTTGACCAGCTCGGTGTACTCGAAGATCTGGCCGCCGATGAAGATCGCGCCCATCACGAAGGTGATGACGAACCACGAGCGGAGCTTCTTCACGTCCCCGCGCTCGGCGGCGAAGACGCCGAGCTGGCAGGTGAGCGAGGAGAGCACCAGGATCGTGGTGTTGACCGAGGAGAAGGGCACGTTGAGGGCGTGCGCCTTCTCGGTCCAGTACTCGGCTCCCTTCACGGAGCGGAGCGTGAAGTACATCGCGAAGAGGGCCGCGAAGAACATCAACTCGGAACTGAGCCAGACGATCGTTCCGACGCTGACCATGTTCGGCCGGTTGACCGATCCGTGCGCGTGCCCGGTTTCTACTGCTGTTGCTGTCGCCACGACGGACATTATGTCGGTCCCTTATTCCGTCTTCACGTCGGGGGGTGTCCCTCGGAGTGTCCGGTGCGTGCGGTATGCCCCCCTGGTGCCCGACGGGCCGTCCGTACCGGTGCTGAGCAGCGGCGTGTCCCTTTTCTGATGGTTCTTCGAAGGCGTCTTCGACCCCGATGCCCTGCGTGTCGTACCACCCCCCGGAGGCCCGTCGGTAGTAAGGGGAGAAGGCCCCCGTCCGCCGTACGGGTGGACTGCGGGCGTGAGGGTGACGCGCTGTCCTCCGGCCGGACCATCGGTGGGCGCGGCGGCTTGAGACGGATCGCGCGGGAGTGGCTCGGCGGCCGGTGATCGGGAGTAGCATCCGGGGAGAGGCGAACGTGGTCCGGATCACACGTGAGGGAGCAGGGCCCATGGCGTACACGACCGACGAGACGCTGACCGTTCTCGTCTACAGCCACGACCGCACGACCCGCGAGCAGGTGCTCACGGCGCTCGGCAGCCGGGTGGCCGAGGATCTGCCGGAGCTGTCCTACCTGGAGTGCGCGACCACCCCCGCGGTGCTCAGGGCACTGGAGAAGGGCGGCGTGGACCTCTGCGTGCTGGACGGGGAGGCGGTGCCGGCCGGCGGGCTCGGGCTCGCCCGGCAGCTGAAGGACGAGATCTACGGTTGCCCGCCGCTGCTGGTGCTGATCGGCCGGCCGCAGGACTCCTGGCTGGCCGCCTGGAGCCGGGCCGACGCGGCGATCTCCCAGCCGGTGGACCCGGTGGCGCTGGCCGAGGCCGCCGGCACCCTGCTCCGCGCCCGGCTGGCCAAGCGGGCGCCGGCCGCCCGGTAGGCGCGCCGGCCCCCCGGGCGGAGCGGGCGAAGCCACCCGGGACGGGGCGTTCCGGACGGGGCGCGCGGACCGGGCTCCCGGGCCGCGCGTCTCACCACGGGAGAAGAAGGGTGAACGGCCGAGCCCCCGCGCCCCGCCGCTCGATAGGCTGACTCCATCCCTACGGTCATCCCCGTACGACGGGGAACGAGAGCTGGAGTCAGCCATGGTGAACGTGCACCCTGCGAACGGCGGTAGCGACCCCGCGCAGGTGGTCCGCACCTGGCCGGACATCCTGTCGGTGCTGCTGCGCGGCGAGGACCTCGACCGTTCCGCGACCGCGTGGGCGATGGACCGGATCATGAGCGGCGAGGCCTCCCCGGTCCAGGTGGCCGGGTTCATGGTGGCGCTGCGGGCCAAGGGCGAGACGGTCGACGAGATCTCCGGCCTGGTCGACTCGATGTACGCGCACGCCGAGCCGCTGTCCGTCCCCGGCCCGGCGGTGGACATCGTCGGCACCGGTGGCGACCGGGCCAAGACCGTCAACATCTCGACCATGTCGGCGATCGTCGCGGCCGCGGCCGGCGCCAAGGTGGTCAAGCACGGCAACCGGGCGGCCTCCTCGTCGAGCGGCTCCTCGGACGTGCTGGAGAAGCTGGGCATCCGGCTGGACCTGTCGCCGCGCCGGGTCGCCGAGGTGGCCGAGGAGGTGGGGCTCACCTTCTGCTTCGCGGCGACCTTCCACCCGTCGATGCGGCACGCCGCCCCGGCCCGGCGCGACCTCGGGGTGCCGACCGCGTTCAACATCCTCGGTCCGCTCACCAACCCGGCACGGGTCACCGCGCACGCGATCGGCTGCTTCGACACCCGGCTCGCGGCGCTGATCGCCGGCGTGCTGGCGCGGCGCGGCTCCACCGCGCTGGTCTTCCGGGGTGACGACGGCCTCGACGAGCTGACCATCACCACCACCTCGCAGGTCTGGGTGGTCCGCGACGGCGCCGTCACCGAGACCTCCTTCGACCCGCGCGACGTCGGCATCGAGCCGGTCGGCATCGAGGCGCTGCGCGGGGCGGACCCGGCGTACAACGCCGAGGTCGCGCGCCGGCTGCTGGCCGGGGAGCACGGTCCGGTCCGGGACGCCGTGGTGCTGAACTCGGCGGCGGCGCTGGTGGCGCTCGACCTGACCGACGCGCCGCTGGCCGAGCAGCTGGCGGCCGGCATGGCGCGGACGGCGGCGGCGATCGACTCGGGTGCCGCCCGGGACCTGCTGAAGCACTGGTCGGAGGCCACCGCCGGAGCCTGAGGCGCCGTCAGGGGTCGGCCGGGGCGTCCCGGCCGGCCCTTTCGCGTTCCCGCGCCCGGGCGGGGCGGAGGTCCGGAGGGCCCGGGGCCGACCGGTCCCCGGACGGCCGTCCGGGATGTGGACCCCTGTTTGACCACCGGGCGGACGCGACCTAGAGTTTTCGCCAGGTCATGAGCGACAGCGTCAAGCCCCAGCTGGCTGTCCGGCAACCCTCCGTCCGTGGCGGGGTGCCCTGGGTGAGGACCGGGTCATGCGGCGAACCGTCCGCGTGACAAGCGCGGACACCGGACGACTTTGCACTCCCGGGGTCCTGACCCGTAGAAGGAGTGCATCCCCATGTCCCTTTCCTCCCCGCAGTCGCCGGCCGCCGTCCTCGACCAGGCGCCCTCCCCGCAGGCCCTCCTCAGCGTCCTCGGCCACGACGTCCAGGTCCCGCTGGCCACCGGTGAGAAGGTCGGCTACGCGGCGCTCGACTACGCCGCCAGCGCCCCGGCGCTCCAGCGGGTCTGGGACGACGTCGCCGCCTACGCCCCCTACTACGGCAGCGTGCACCGCGGCGCCGGCTACCTCTCGCAGCTCTCCACCGACCTGTTCGAGCAGAGCCGCCGCACCGTCACCGAGTTCCTGGACCTGCGCGAGGGCGACCAGGTGGTCTTCACCCGCGCCACCACCGACTCGCTGAACCTGCTGGCCGCCGCCGTCCCCGCCGGCACCCGGGTGTTCGCGTTCGAGACCGAGCACCACGCCTCGCTGCTGCCCTGGGCGCACGCCGGCCTGGCCGTCACCTACCTGCGCGCCCCGCGCTCGCACGCCGAGGCGGTCGCCGCCTTCGACGCCGCGCTGGCCGAGGCCCCCGAGGGCCCGAAGCTGCTCTGTGTCACCGGCGCCTCGAACGTCACCGGCGAGCTGTGGCCGGTCGCCGAACTGACCCGGACCGCCCACCGGTACGGCGCCCGGGTGGTGCTGGACGCCGCGCAGCTGGCCCCGCACCACCGGGTCTCGGTGCGCGAGCTGGACGTGGACTGGATCGCCTTCTCCGGGCACAAGCTGTACGCGCCCTTCGGCGCCGGGGTGCTGGCCGGCCGGTCCGACTGGCTGGACGCGGCCGATCCGTACCTGGCCGGCGGCGGCGCCACCCGGACCGTGGCCCGGGAGGAGGACGGCTCGGTGGCCGTGCAGTGGCACACCGGCCCGGCGCGGCACGAGGCCGGCTCCCCGAACGTGATCGGCGCGTACGCGATCGCCTCCGCCTGCCGGGCGCTGACCGAGGCCGGCTTCGACGCCCTGGAGGCCCGCGAGCGCGCGCTGGTCGACCGGCTGAAGGCGGGCCTGGCGGAGGTCCCGCAGGTCAAGGTGCTCAACCTGTTCGGCCCGGAGTCGGCCCGGGTGGGCGTGCTCTCCTTCGTCGTCCAGGGCTGGAACAGCTCGCACTTCTCGGCCGCGCTCTCCGCCGAGTACGGCATCGGCGTGCGCGACGGCCTGTTCTGTGCGCACCCGCTGGTCCGCACCCTGCTCGGTGACGAGGACGTCGCGCCGTCCGAGTGCGGGGCGCCGGAGCCGTCGCTGCCGGGCGAGCGCAGCCTGAACGCGATCCGGGTGAGCTTCGGTGCGGGCACCCCGGACGAGCACGTGGACCGGTTCCTGACCGCTGTCCGCGAGCTGGTCACCGACGGCGCGGCCTGGAACTACCGGAACGAGGGCGGCCGCTGCGTCGCGGACACCCGGCGCGGCGCCTGAGCGGGCGCCCGGCACTCCGACGGGCGGGGCGCCCGTCGGAGGACTGACGGGTCAGGCGTCGAGGCCGATCGCGAAGGCGGCTTCGAGGTCGTGCTGGGAGTAGGTGCGGAAGGCGATCTGGGTCTCGGTGTGGGCCACGCCCGGGACCTTGTTGAGCCGGCCGGGGATGACCTCGGCGAGGTCGTCGTGCCGCCGCACCCGCACCATCGCGACCAGGTCGTACCCGCCGGTCACCGAGTAGACCTCGCTGACGCCCTCGATGGCGGCGATCGCCTCGGCGATCTCCGGGATGCGGTCGACACTGGTCTTGATCAGGACGATGGCGGTGATCACGGTGCGAGCTCCTTTGTGAGGTGCCGCCAGGGTATCGGGCGTCAGCCGGGCGGTCGCGGGGGGCGGGCGGCCCGGGTCCGGCGCTCGGCGAGGGTGCAGGCGTAGAGGAAGCCGGCCGCGAAACCGATGACGTGCACCAGGTAGGCGACTCCGGGGCCGGCCGAGTGGACCGACCACCACTGCAGGGCGAACCAGAGCCCGAGCACCAGCCAGGCGGGGAACCGCAGCGGCAGGAAGAGCAGCAGCGGGACGAGCGTGGTGACCCGGGCGCGCGGGTGCAGCCGGAGGTAGACGCCGAGGACGGCCGAGATCGCCCCGGAGGCACCGATCAGCACCCGGGTGGAGTTCGGCGAGTGCGCCTCGGCGAGCGCGAAGCCGTAGGTGGCCACCGCGCCGGCCGCCAGGTAGAAGAGGACGAACCGGGAGCGGCCCAGCCGCCGTTCGACGGTCGGGCCGAAGACGTGGAGGAAGAGCAGGTTGCCCAGCAGGTGCAGCCAGCCGCCGTGCAGGAAGAGCGCGCTGAGCACCGAGAGCGCCGGGTGCTTCCCCGGGGTCGGCGCGGCCGGGCAGCCGGGCACCGGGTCGGGGGCCTCGGCCAGCTGTTCGGCGGTGAGCGGGTGCCCGGTCAGCAGTTCGGCGGGCACGGTCCCCCAGCGCTGCTCGTAGCGCTGCTCGGCGCAGACCCGCTCCTGGCCGCGCCCGTACAGCGGGTTGAGTCCGGCGGCGGGCCCGAGCAGGAAGACCAGGGTGTTGAGCGCGATCAGCACGTAGCAGACCGCCGGAGCGGTGGCGGCCGGTCGGCCGTCCCGTGCACCGGCGTGGTCGAGGACCGGGATCGCCATGCGGCCAAGCATCCCTCCGCCGGGCCGGCCGGCACCGCGTCGTTACGGCAGGTGGCCCAAGGCGGCGATCGCCGTGACCGGTGGTCACGAAGGTTGCCCCAGGCAATAGGCTTGGGGCGGGCATTCCCGCCTCCCGCCGCCGACGCCGGGGCTCCGGGGGGAGCGCCTGAGCCCATCCAGGGACCACCCGAGAGGACCCCCGATGACCGTCCCCGCCCTGACCGCCGAGACGCGCTGGCGCTGCACGCTCTGCGGAAACCTGACCCGCTTCGACGTCACCCGCACCGCCCGGGTGACCGAGTTCCTCCACTTCGACCTGGCCGGCGAGTCCAAGGTCGAGGAGACCCAGATCCTCAGCGAGACCGTGGAGTCGGTGCGCTGCCGCTGGTGCAACGCGGTGGACCAGGTCGAGCTGGTAGCCCGTCCGGGCGCGGCGGACGCCGGGGCCGAGGCCGCCGGCGAGCAGGGCTGATGCCCGGTCCGTGCGGTGGGCGGCACACGGCGTGGCCGTCCGCCGCACGGGACAATACGGAGAGAACGCGCGGAGTGTGACGGGGGTGGCGGCCACCGGCCGTCCCCCGCTGGACCAGGATCGGAGCCGAGGACGTGGTGGACGCAGCGAAGGAGCCCGCCGGGCCGCAGGGGCAGCAGCCCGCTGTGGACGCGCAGGCGCCGGACGCGGCCGGGGCCGCTCCCATCGGAACCGAGGGCGCGGCCGGGACTGCCTCCGGCGAGGAGCCCGGCGGCGGTGACGAACCGGCGGCAGCCGACGGTGGAGCGGCCGGAGCGGACGCGCACGACGGGGCGGATTCCCCCGGCCGGTCCCCGGACGGCGGTTCCGGGGCGGACGACGCGCCCGACCGGCCGGACCGCGGCGGCGGGTCCGAAGCGGAGGCGGAGGCCGAGGCGACCGCCGAGCGCCTGGACCGCCCGCTGCCCGAGGGGGTGCGCCGGCGGGTGGTCGGCCTGGCCGCCGACGCGCTCGGCGGCCTGCCGCTCGGTGAGCTGCCGCAGTCGCTGCGCCAGTACGCCAAGTTCACCCCGGCCCGCCGGGCCAAGTACGCCGCGACCGCGCTGGCCGCCGCGCTGGAGTCCGAGCCGGCCTTCCGGGTGCGGATAGCGGAGCGGCTGAGACTGGGCCAGCCCGATCTGGTCCGGGCCCTGGAGGCGGGCACCGTGCCGGGCGCCGCCGATCCGATGGACGTGGCCGCGGCCGCCTACCTGGTCCGTTCGGCGGGCTGGAGCCGGCTGGTCGCGGAGGCGGGCGAGGAGGCCGAGCGGGCCGGCGCCGAGGGCGCGGCGGCCGAGGCGGCCCGGCTGGTGGAGAAGCTGCAGGCCGAGCTGACGGAGCTGAGGGCCGCCGCGCGGGCCGACCTGGACCGGCACCGGGCCGAGTCGGAGGACGTCCGCAAGGAGGCCGAGTCGCTCCGCCGGAAGGTCCGTTCGCTGGAGAGCGACACCCGCCGGGCGCAGGCCGAGACCCGCAAGCTGGCCGCCGAGCTGGAGGCGGTCAGGGCGCAGACGGCGGCCGAGCGGAGCGCCGGCGAGAGCGAGACGCGGCGGCTGCGGCACCGGGTGACGGAGCTGGAGAACGCCGTGGAGCAGGGCCGCCGGTCGGCCCGCGAGGGGCGCAGCGTCGAGGACATGCGGCTGCGGCTGCTGCTGGACACCGTCCTGCAGTCGGCCCAGGGGCTGCAGCGGGAGCTGGCGCTGCCGGTGTCGCAGATCCGTCCGGCGGACCTGGTGGAGGCGGTGGTGCCGGGCTCGGCCTCGCCGCACGACGTGGCGCGGCGCGGCCTGGCGGAGGACGACCCGGCGCTGCTGGACCAGCTGCTGGCGATCCCGCAGGTCCATCTGGTGGTGGACGGCTACAACGTGACCAAGACCGGCTACCCGACGCTGCCGCTGGAGCAGCAGCGGATCCGGCTGCTGGGCGGGCTGGCGATGCTGGCCCAGCGCACCCAGGCGGAGGTCACCTGTGTGTTCGACGGCCAGGACCTGGACGTGCCGGTGATCATGGCGCCGCCGCGCGGGGTGCGAGTGCGGTTCAGCCGGACGGGGGAGACGGCGGACGAGCTGATCCGCCGGCTGGTGCGGGCCGAGCCGCAGGGGCGCCCGGTGGTGGTGGTCTCCACCGACCGGGAGGTCGCGGAGGGCGTGCGGAAGGCCGGCGCGCGCCCCGTGGCCTCCGTCCTGCTGCTCAACCGGCTGGCCCGGCCGTAACCGTCCCCCGGATCCGGGGGACGGGAATGACGCCTGGTCAGTGCCCGGGTTGCGGTGATGTGCGGATCTCGTGAAGTCAGGGCGGGGGAGACGGGTTCACGCCAACGGGGGAGTGGCGCAATGCGTGGATCTTCACTAGGGTCTGGCGTCAAACCTATTTTCCGGATTCTCACCCGAACAGGTGAGTCCATTGGAAGAAGGAGCCGGTCTTTTGGCCTCCCACCGCCGTCCCAAGCAGCCCAGCCGCGCGCGGGTGTCCGTGCTCACTGCGGCCGCTGCGACCGCGGTCGCCCTCTCCGCCCAGGTCGCCGCGCACGCCGCGCCCAGCCCGTCCCCCAAGAAGGAGGACGTGAAGGCGCAGATCGACCAGTTGCAGGAGGAGGCCGAGCAGGCCACCGAGCGCTACAACGGCGCCAAGGAGCGGACCGACCAGCTGCGCAAGCAGGCCGACCAGCTCCAGGACCAGGTGGCCCGCGGTCAGGAGCAGATGACCCAGCTTCAGGCCGGGCTGGCCGAGGTGGCCGGTGCGCAGTACCGCACCGGCGGCATCGACCCGTCGGTCCAGCTGATGCTCTCCTCGGACCCGTCCGGCTACCTGGACAAGGCCTCCAGCGTCCAGCAGGCCAGCTCCAGCCAGACCGAGGCGCTGAAGGGTCTCCAGGACCAGCAGCGCCGGCTGGACCAGCAGAAGGCCGAGGCGGCCGCCGTACTGGCCTCGCTGGACACCACCACCAAGGACCTCAACCAGTCCAAGGCCGAGGTCAACAAGAAGCTCAAGGAAGCCCAGGACCTGCTGAACTCGCTCAGCGCCGCCGACCGCGCGGCCCTGAAGGCGGCCCAGCAGCAGCAGGAGCGGGCCTCCCGCGGCGGCACCGAGCGGCCCGACCTGGGCGCGCTGCCGCAGGCCTCCGGCATGGCCGGCGCCGCGGTCGCCAACGCGATGGCCCAGCAGGGCAAGCCGTACGGCTGGGGCTCCACCGGTCCGAACAGCTTCGACTGCTCCGGTCTGATGGTCTGGGCGTACGGCAAGGCCGGCGTCTCGCTGCCGCGCACCTCGCAGGCGCAGGGCAACTACGGCACCCGGGTGCCGTCGCTCGCCGAGGCGCAGCCGGGCGACCTCATCATCTACCGCGACGACCGCAGCCACGTCGCCATGTACATCGGCAACGGCATGGTGGTGCACGCGCCGCGCACCGGCGACGTGATCAAGGTGATGAAGGCCGACGGCATGAAGATCAACACGATTCGCCGCGTCTGACGCCGCAGGGGCCGCCGGGGCGTCCGACCGCCTGACGGTCCGCCACGACACGCCCGCGGGCCCGCCGAAGGCCCTGTGATCCGCGCCACCTCCGAACGGGGGTGGCGCGGTCGTTTCGGGCGCGGGTTCGGCCGCGGGGTGAGGAACGATCAGCTCCGTGTGGAGCGGCGATCACACATGGTCATATTCACAAAAGAACTTGGGTATTCTTCTGGCTTTTTTCCGACAAGGATTTGAACGGATCACGGATCTGTTACTAGGGTCGTGTCTCGAACCACCGCACAGTCGATCACCCAGCCTGGGTGGCGGCGGGGGTTTACCGCCGAGTTCGTGAAGCAGCGGGACGGGCCAGTCGCCCGTCCGAGTGAGAGGCCCGCACCGCGGGTGGCTGTGGACCGGAGCCGGGGAACCACGTTCCTCCGGGGTGAATCGGCGCCAGGTCGGCCGCGGGAGCGGACGGTGAGGCGTCGTAGGGCACGCTTCCGCCCGAACCCGTCAGCTCACCCGGTAGGCGGATGAGGAAGAAGGAGTCCGCCTTCGTGGCGTCCCATCGTCGTCCCAAGCCCGCCGGCCGTACCCGGGTCTCGATCCTGACCGGTCTCGCCGCCGCCACCGTCGCGCTCTCCGCGCAGACCGGCGCCCACGCCGACCCGGCCCCGACCAAGGACCAGGTCAAGGAGCAGGTCGACCAGCTCAACGAGCAGGCCGAGATCGCGACCGAGAAGTTCAACGGCGCCCAGGCCAAGCAGCAGGAGCTGCAGAAGCAGGTCGGTGAGCTGCAGGACAAGGTGGCCCGCCAGCAGGCCGTGGTGACCGAGGCGCAGGGCGGCCTCTCCGAGATCGCCGGCGAGCAGTACCGCACCGGCGGCATATCGCAGACCGTCCAGCTGATGCTCTCCTCCAGCCCGGACAACTTCCTGAACCAGGCCGACGCCCTCAACCAGGCCGGGTCGACCCAGTCCGGCGCGCTGAAGGAGCTCCAGGAGCAGCAGCGCAGGCTCGACCAGGACCGCACCGAGACCCAGGGCAAGCTTGCCGAGCTGGAGGCGACCACCCAGCAGCTGAAGGCCTCCAAGGAGGAGGTCCAGGGCAAGCTGACGAAGGCCCAGGACCTGCTCAACACCCTCACCGAGCAGGAGCGCCAGGCGATCCGCGCGGCCGAGGAGAAGGCCGCCGCCGAGGCCAAGGCGAAGGCGGACGCCGCCAAGGCCGAGGCCGCCAAGGCCGCCAAGGCGAAGGCCGACGCCGAGCGCGCCTCCCGGGACAACGAGCGCAGCAACCTGAGCGCGCCGTCCGCCGCCCCGTCGGCGCCCGCGGCCTCCTCGGCCCCCGCCGCCGCCGCGCCCAAGCCGGCCGCACCCGCCGCCAACAGCTCGCGCGCCGCCGCCGCGATCGCCGCGGCCGAGAGCAAGCTCGGCGCCCCGTACGTCTACGGCGCCACCGGTCCGAGCAGCTTCGACTGCTCCGGCCTCACCGGCTGGGCCTACGCCCAGGCGGGCGTGTCGCTGCCGCGCACCTCGCAGGCGCAGGCCGGTGCCGGCACCCGGATCGGCTCGGACATCTCCCAGGCCCAGCCCGGCGACCTGGTGATCTTCTACGGCGACCGGCACCACGTCGGCATCTACGTCGGCGGCGGCCAGGTCATCCACGCCCCCAAGCCGGGTGCCTCGGTCCGCTACGAGGCGGCGTCCAACATGCCGGTCAACTCCATCGTGCGCCTCTGATCCCCGATCACGCGGCCTGCGCAGGCCCGGTCCCCCCACGCGGGAGGCCGGGCCTGCGGCTTTTCCGCCACTCGTGCTGATGTCCGAAAAGGAGTCAAATATTCGGGTTGGGAGGGGTTTGGACTCGGTTGCCCGGACTCGCTAACGTCTGCCACCGGACTCCCGCTACCAGCCGCCCTCCCCGGGGCGGCGGCGGACCCTGCCGCAGGATCGGAGCCGACGCCGCATGCCCGTGCACCGCCGTTCCCCGCTGTCAGGCGCGCACGCCCTAGCCCGGGCGCTGGTGCTCACCGCGGCGGCCACCACCGCGCTGGGCGTCGCGACCGGAGGCACCGCCCAGGCCGCGCCCGGCTCCCCGGACGGGCCCGCCGGCCGCAAGGACGTCAAGGCCCAGGTGGAGCAGCTCTACGACGAGGCCGAGCAGGCGTCCGAGCGGTACAACGCCGCCCAGGAGGCCCAGCAGAAGCTCCAGCACGAGACCGGCACCCTCCAGCAGCAGATCGCCGTGGCCCAGGACGAGCTGAACCGGCTCCGCGGCGACCTCGGCGCGGTGGCCGGCGCCGAGTACCGCGGCGGCGGCATGGCGCAGACCGTCCAGCTGATGCTCTCCACCGACCCGGAGGGCTACCTCTCCCGGGCCCGCAGCCTCGACCAGGCCGCCGAGCGGCAGAACGAGACGCTCCGCGAGGTGATCGCCCGCCAGCGCGGGCTGGACCAGCGCCGGGCCGAGACCTCCGCCAAGCTCGCCGAACTGGACCAGACCCGCAAGGCGCTCGCCGAGGGCAAGCAGCAGATCCAGCAGCGGCTCGCCAAGGCGCAGCGGCTCCTCAACAGCCTCGGCGCCGTCGAGCGGGCCAGGCTGGCGGCGCAGGACGCCAGGGAGGCCGAGCAGCGCGCCACCCGCGGCACCGACCGGCTGGACCTCGGCACCACGCCGCCCGCCTCCGAGCGAGGCGCCGCCGCGCTGGCCGCCGCCGTGAGGATGATCGGCTCGCCCTACGTGTACGGATCCACCGGGCCCAAGGCGTTCGACTGTTCCGGTCTGATGTACTGGAGCTGGCGGCAGGCCGGAGTGACCCTGCCGCGCACCTCGCAGGCCCAGGCGTACGCCGGCCGGCGGGTCGGCCTCTCCGATGCGCGGCCGGGAGACCTGGTGATCTTCTACCGGGACATGCACCACGTCGGGATGTACGCCGGCGGCGGGGTGATCGTGCACGCCCCCTACCCGGGCGCCAAGGTCCGCTACGAGAGCGTCAACGCGATGCCGGTCGCGGGGGTGATCCGGCTCTGAGCCGCCCCGGCCCCCCTCCGGCCGCCGCCCCGGACGCCCCGGGCGGCGGCCGTGCGCTGTCCCGGCGCGGCGCCCTGCTGCTCGCGGCCGCCGGACTCGCCCAGCTCTCGCTGCCCGGGGCGGGCCCGGCCGGGCCCGCGGCGGCCGCCTCCGACGGGCACGCCGAGGCGCTGGCGGTGCTGGACGAGCGGGCCCGGGCCCTGACCGGGGGGCCGCCGGAGCTCCCGCTCCGGGCGGTCTACCGCAACCTGCTGCTCGGCCCGGCGGACGCCGCGGGCCGGTGCTCCGCCACCGCCGAGCTGGCGGTCACGGTGACCGGGTACGACGAGGAGCCGGTGGTGCACCCGCGCAGGCTGGCGCTGGCCGGGAGCGGCGGCCGGCTGCGGGTGGAGCGGGAGGAGGGCGCCGGCGGTCCGCCGCCGCTGTGGGACCTCGGAACCGTCCGGGCCGCGGCCGGCGGGCGCTGCCTGGTGCTCGGCCTGGCCGACCCGGCCGCACTGGCCGGGCTGGCCGCCGTCGGCGACCGGGCCGTCCCGGCGGTCGAGGAGGTCTGGGGCGCCGCCTGGGCGGGCCGGCTGCTGCTCCAACTGCCCTCCACCGAGGAACAGTTCGCCCGGCTGGTGGAGGACGGTTCGCCCGGCTGGGCGGGGATGGCGGCGGTCACCGTCGCGGCGCCCGGGGCACCCCGGCACGCCCCGGCCGACCGGATCGTGATCAACCCGGCGGCGTACGGGCGGCTGAGCGCCTTCGGCCGCCAGGTGGTGACCACGCACGAGGCGGTCCACGTGGCGACCCGGGCCGACACCCGGGCCTGGACGCCGCTCTGGCTCTCCGAGGGGGCCGCCGACTGGACGGGGTACCGCGGTTCCGGCCGCCCGGCCCGGCAGATCGCCCCCGAACTGGCCCGGGACGTCGCCGCCGGGAGGCTGCCCGCGGCGCTGCCGGAGGACCGGGCCTTCACGGCCGGCGCCGACGGCCTCGCCCAGGCCTACGAGCAGGCCTGGCTGGCCTGCGACCTGATCGCCCGCCGGTACGGGCCGCAGCGGCTGGTGGCGTTCTACCGGGCGGTCGGCGAGGCCGCTCCGGGGGCCGACCGGGAGGCCTGGCTGGACCGACTCTGCCGGGACCGGCTGGGCCTCGGCCTCGCCGAGTTCACCCGGCTCTGGCTCGCGGAGGTCCGGGGCCTCGCGGCCTAGCCGTCGTGACCCGGCCGCTGTGACCTAGCGGTCGCTCCGGACGGTCGGCCGGTCGATGCCGTCCAGCAGGTCCTGCTCGTACGCGATGCCGGGCCGGACCGAGTAGGCGGCGGACGGGACGGGCTCCGGCGGGGCCAGCACGACCGTCTCCGGGAGCCGCTCGGTGCGCCGGGTGGAGCGCCAGAGCCGGACGCAGGAGAGCACGGTGGCGGCCAGCAGCAGCAGGTTGCGCAGGGTCAGCACGGTGATCGCGGTCGGCTTGCTGGCGACCACGTCGCCGAAGATCAGCGGGAACTCCACCAGGGTCAGCGGGGTCGCGGCCAGGATCAGGAGGGCGACCGGCCGCTGGCTGGTCCCCCGGACGGTCAGGCACACCGCGGCCACGCCGACCAGCCAGACCAGGTACTGCGGGCTGATCACCCGGCTGGTCACGGTGAAGATCAGCAGTGCGGCCAGCGCCGCGTCGTACATGGTGGCGGCGTTCCGCCGGCGGGCGGTGAACCGCCAGAGCAGCAGCCAGGCGAAGCCCAGCACCGAGCCGGCCAGCATCACCTTGGAGATCACCGGCACCCACGGCCCGAGCATCTCCACCGAGCCGTAGTTCATCAGGACCTTGCCGTCCCAGGCGCCGGCGATCCGGGCGAAGTGGATCGGCAGCGCGCCGACCGACTCGACCTCGATGCCGCGGTCCTTCTGGAACGTCAGGAACTCGAACGCGCCGTTCATCCCGGCCGCCAGCAGGAAGCCGATCGAGGCGGCCGCGGCGGCCGCGGCCGTCCAGGAGCGGCGGGTGCGCCGGCCGGACGGGGTGCCGATCAGGCCGAGCAGCGGCCAGATCTTGACGATCCCGCCGAGGCCCAGCAGCAGTCCGCCGACCGCCGGGCGGCGGATCAGCGCCAGCAGGCCCGCCACCGCGATCGCGGTGACGATCACGTCGTAGCGGTTGTAGATCATCGGGCCGAGCAGCGGCACACCGGCCACCCAGACCCAGGCGCCGGTCAGGGCCCGGCCCTTGCGCAGTCCGGTGCGGACCAGCACGGCCATCGCGGCGGCGTCGGCGATCCCGCAGATCACCCAGAACGAGACCAGGTACGACCAGGGCAGCAGCCCCGGCAGCATGATCACCAGGGCGGCGCCGGGCGGGTACTGCCAGGTGACGTCGTCCAGCGGGAAGGTGCCGGTCTGCAGGACGCCGTACCAGGCGTGGTAGATGATCCAGACGTCGGCGGTGATGTCCCCGCCCGGCATCCGCAGCACACCGGTCACCAGCAGCATCAGCAGCGTCCGGGTGGCCACCCAGGTCCCGCCGAGCGCCAGCAGCGCCCCGGTCCGCCCGGAGGGGCGCGCGGGGCCCTGGACGGGCTCCTGGCGGACGGCCAGCGCCGTGCCGGAGCCGGCCGCGCCGCTGGGTGAACCGGACTCGGTGGCCGGGGCCAACTCCACTGCGCTCCCTCGTTCGTCTCGACGTCCCACCGGAGGCGTCGTGCGACGGACGCCCGGGCCGCCGGTGCCGGGCCGGCGCCGCACGTCGGCCCGGCCGCACCGGCCGCCTAGGTTCTAGGACAGACCCGGGGGTGCAACGGTTGCCGTGCGCGGTTCCGTTCCCGGCGGGTCATGGTGTTGACCTATCGTACGGATCACCCAGCGGTTACCCGAGCACCCCCCGACCGAGCGAGCCGTCGCCTGATGCACAAGACCTTGATCGTCACCAACGACTTCCCGCCCAGGCCCGGCGGCATCCAGGCCTTCGTCCACAACATGGCCGTCCGTCAGCCCGCAGGGAGCGTGGTCGTCTACGCCTCCACCTGGCGGGACGGCGGCGAGGTGGCCCGGTTCGACGCCGAGCAGCCGTTCCCGGTGATCCGGGACCGGACGAAGGTGATGGTTCCCACACCCCGGGTCACCCGGCGGGCCGCCGGGATCCTCCGCGCCGAGGGCTGCGACTCGGTCTGGTTCGGGGCCGCGGCCCCGCTCGGACTGATGGCCCCCGCGCTGCGCCGGGCCGGGGCGGGCCGGCTGCTCGGCATGACCCACGGCCACGAGGCCGCCTGGGCCCAGCTCCCGGCCGCCCGGCAGCTGCTGCGCCGGATCGGCGCGGGCACCGACACCCTCACCTACCTCGGCGAGTACACCCGTTCCCGGATCGCGGGCGCGGTCGGGCCGGCGGCGGCCGCGCGGATGGTGCAGCTGCCGCCCGGCGTGGACGAGCGGACCTTCCACCCGGACTCCGGCGGCGCCGCGGTGCGCGAACGGCTCGGCCTGGCGGACCGGCCGGTGGTGGTCTGCGTCTCCCGGCTGGTGCCGCGCAAGGGCCAGGACACCCTGATCGAGGCGATGCCGCAGATCCTCGCCGACGTGCCGGACGCCGTCCTGCTGATCGTCGGCGGCGGCCCGTACCGGGCGGAGCTGGAGAAGCTGGTGGACGCCCGGGGCGTGCGCCCCTCGGTGCGCTTCACCGGCTCGGTGCCGTGGGAGGAGCTGCCCGCCCACTACGGCGCCGGGGACGTCTTCGCCATGCCCTGCCGCACCCGGCGCGGCGGGCTGGACGTGGAGGGCCTCGGCATCGTCTACCTGGAGGCCTCGGCGACCGGCCTGCCGGTGGTGGCCGGAGACTCCGGCGGCGCACCGGACGCGGTGCTGGAGGGCGAGACCGGGTACGTCGTGCAGGGCGGCTCGCCCGCCGCGGCGGCCGAGCGGATCGTCCGGCTGCTGCAGGACGAGGAGCTGCGCCGGCGGATGGGCGAGGCCGGCCGGCGCTGGGTGGACCGTTCCTGGCGCTGGGACCTGCTCGCCGGGCGGCTGACCTCGCTGCTGGCGGGCTGACGCGGACGGCCCGCCCCCGTCCAGGGGGCGGGCCGCACCGGCCCGGACACGGCGCCCGGCGTCCGGCGGACTACCGCTGGTAGATCGCCTCGACGTCGGCCGCGAAGTCCTTCAGCACGACGTTCCGCTTGAGCTTCAGCGAGGGCGTCAGATGGCCGCTCTCCTCGGAGAGGACGGTGTCCAGCAGGCGGAACTTCTTCACCGCCTCGGCGTGCGAGACGGCCGCGTTGCCGTCGTCCACCGCGGACTGCAGGGCGGCCAGCAGGTCCGGGTCCTCGCGCAGTTCGGCGACCGTGGCGGTGGCCGGCTTGCCGTTCAGCTCCTTCCAGCGGGGGAAGAAGTCCTCGTCCACGGTGAGCAGGCAGGCGACGAAGGGCTTGCGGTCGCCGACCACCATGACCTCGCCGACCAGCGCGTGCGCCCGGATGCGGTCCTCGATCACCGCCGGGGCGACGTTCTTGCCGCCCGCGGTGACGATGATCTCCTTCTTGCGGCCGGTGATGGTGAGGTAGCCCTCGTCGTCCAGCGAGCCGATGTCGCCGGTCGAGATCCAGCCGTCCTTCAGGGTCTCGGCGGTGGCCTGCGGGTTGTTCCAGTAGCCGGTGAACACCTGCGGGCCCTTGAACAGCACCTCGCCGTCCTCGGCGATCCGCACCGCGGAGCCGGGCAGCGGCTGGCCGACCGTGCCGATCTTCGGCTTGTCCCACGGGTTGAAGGCGGTGGCCGCGCAGGTCTCGGTCAGGCCGTAGCCCTCCAGCACCGTGAAGCCGATGCCCCGGTAGAAGTGGCCGAGCCGCTCGCCGAGCGGGGCGCCGCCGGAGATCGCGTGGGTCGCCCGGCCGCCGAGCGCGGCCCGCAGCTTGCTGTAGACCAGCTTGTCGAAGACCGCGTGCTTGAGCTTGAGCAGCAGCCCGGCGCCGCCGGCGTCCAGCGCCCGGCTGTACGCGATCGCGGTGTCCGCCGCCTTGTCGAAGATCTTGCCCTTGCCGTCGGCCTGGGCCTTGGCGCGCGCCGTGTTGTACACCTTCTCGAAGACCCGCGGGACGCCCAGGATCAGGGTCGGCCGGAAGGAGGCCAGCTCGGCGGTGACGTCCTTGATGTCGGACACGTGGCCGAGCTTGATCGGGGCCATCGCCGGGGCGATCTCCGCGATCCGGGCCAGCACGTGCGCGAGCGGCAGGAAGAGCAGGACGGAGCTCTCGCCGGTGCGGAACAGCGGGGCGAGGCGCTCGACCACGTTGCCGCACTCGGCCAGGAAGTTGGCGTGGGTCAGCTGACAGCCCTTCGGGCGGCCGGTGGTGCCCGAGGTGTAGACGATGGTGGCGACCGAGTCGGCGGTGGCCACCGAGCGGCGCTCGGTGACGGTCGCGTCGGCCACCCCGCGGCCGGCCTCGGCCAGCGCGGCGAGCGCACCGTCCTCGATCTGCCAGGTGTGCTCCAGCTCCGGCAGCCGATCGCGGACCTCCTCGACCACCGCGGCGTGCGCGGCGGTCTCGGCGAGGACGGCGACCGCCCCGGAGTCGCCGAGGATCCACTCGACCTGCTCGGGGGAGGAGGTCTCGTACACCGGCACGGTGATCGCGCCGGCGGTCCAGATCGCGAAGTCCAGCAGCGTCCACTCGTACCGGGTGCGGGACATCAGGCCCACCCGGTCGCCCGGCCGGATGCCGGCGGCGATCAGGCCCTTGGCGGCTGCGTGCACCTCGACCAGGAACTGGGCGGCGGTCAACTCCTGCCACTGGCCGTCCACCTTGCGGCTGAGCACCACGACGTCGGGGTGCCGCTCGGCGTTCTGGTGCACGAGGTCGGAGAGGTTACCGCCGCTCGGTACCTGGTAGAGGGCCGGAAGGCTGAAGTCGAGCAAGACTGCTCCTCGTTCGCGACGCTGCGGGACGGCAGGACGTTACTGCCCGGTAGGCAGCTTCGACCAGGGGGGTCGGCTCCGGTGTTCGAAGTGTCACACCTTGACCCGTCCGACCAGGTCGGGACCGGGTCGTTCGAATGGCACCCTACGGCAGCCCCGGGGTGACCAGCCGGTAGCCACCGGACGGGCCCGGGACCGGCGGCGCCGCCCTCTCCCCGCGGGGCGGACCGCGGGCGGCGGAGATCACCGTTCGCGATAGCCTGCTCCGGGCGCACCCGACCGAGCAGGCTCGGCCGGGACGGCAGCAAGGGACGACGCGGAGGGCCATTCCATGGCGGAGCACACCAGGTCGAGCATCACCATCGACGCGACCCCGGCGGCGGTCATGGCCGTGATCGCCGACTTCGCCGCCTACCCGGCCTGGACCGGTGAGGTCAAGGAGATCGAGGTCCTGGAGACCGCGGAGAACGGCCGCGCCGCACAGGTCCGCCTGCTGCTCGACGCCGGCGCCATCCGTGACGAGCACGTCCTCGCCTACACCTGGGACGGCGACCGCGAGGTCGGCTGGACGCTGGTGCGCAGCCAGATGCTCCGCTCGCTGGACGGCTCCTACACGCTGGCCCCGCTCGGCGCCGACCGCACCGAGGTCACCTACCAGCTCGCCGTCGACGTCAAGATCCCGATGCTCGGCATGATCAAGCGCAAGGCCGAGAAGGTCATCATCGACCGTGCCCTGGCCGGCCTGAAGAAGCGGGTCGAGGACACCGGCACCACCAAGACCGTCGAGGGCTGACGGCCGGCGAACGGGGGCAGTACGGCATGACGGCGACACGCACCATCCTGGTCAGCGGTGACACCGGGGCGCCCGAGGTGGCCGCCGCCACCGCCCTGCACGCCGCCCGGCAGGGCGGGCGCACCCTGCTGCTGGCCGCCGACGACCCGCACCGGACCCTGGACGCCGTCCTCGGTGCCCGGCTGGAGCCCCGGCCGGCGCCCTACGCGCCCGGTCTCACCGTCGCCCGGATCGACGAGCAGGCGGCCTTCCGGCACGCCCTCGACGAGATCGGCGGCCGCCTCAAGCCCGCCCTGGACCTGCTCGGCGCCGACCCGCTCGACCCGGAGGAGCTCACCGCCCTCCCCGGCACCGCCCGGCTGGCGCTGCTGCGCGCCCTGCCCGCCGCCGACGCGGACGTGCTGGTCGTGCTCGCCCCGCCGCCCGCCGACCTGATCGCCACCCTCGCCCTGCCCGAGCAGCTGGAGCGCTACCTGGCCCGGATCGCCCCCGAGCAGCGCCAGGCCGCCCGGGCGCTGCGCCCGCTGCTGGCCGGTCTCGCCGGGGTGCCGATGCCCGCCGACTGGCTGTACGAGGCCCGCTCGAAGGCGGCCGGCGCGCTCGCCGAGGCGCGCGCCGCGATCTCCGCGCCCGGCACCACGGTGCGCCTGGTCACCGCGGCCGACGCCCACCCCTTCGCCGGGCTGCGCCGGATCAGGGCCGGGCTGGCCCTGCACGGCCACCGGCCGGACGCCGTGGTGGTGCACGGCGCGCTGCCGGACGCCGCCGTCGACTCGCCCGATCCGTGGCTGGCCGGGCTGGCCCGCCGCCGCCGGGAGGAGCTGGCCGGGCTGGCCGACTCCTCGGACGGCGTGCCGGTGCTGACCACCGGGCTCGCCGAGGCCACCCTGGAGGCCGTCGCGGACCGCCTCTACGGCGCGGGCCCCGGCCCCGAGCCCCGCCCGGCCGAGCCGTGGACCGTGGAGGACCGGCTGGCGGCGGAGGGCCTGCTGGTCTGGCACCTCGCGCTGCCCGGTGCCGAGCGCGCGGACCTGGACCTCGTCCGGCGCGGTGACGAACTGGTGGTCGGCCTCGGCGCCCACCGGCGGGTGCTCACCCTCCCCTCGGCGCTGCGCCGCTGCACCGTCGCCGGCGCGGGCCTGCACGACGGGGCGCTCGCCGTCCGGTTCGCGCCGGATCCGGCGCTCTGGCCCCGGGCCTGAGGCCGGTCGGGTCGCACCCGGTGGTCGGGTAGCGTCGGGGCCGGTGGCCGCGGGTGCGGCCACAGCTGTTGAGGAGGCGCCAGCGATGACCACCACCGACCGGACCGGATCCACCCCCGGGCAGGACGGCTCCGGGCAGGACGGTCCGGGGCAGGACGGCCCGCAGGCGCACCCCTTCGGGCCGGAACTGGGCCCGCTGGTGGACGAGGTCCGCCGGCTCGCCACCGCCGTCGGCGGGAAGGCGCAGGAGGCGAGCGCCGAGACCCTGATCTCGCTGGCCGGTCTGGCCGACCGCGTGCGCGAGAAGCAGCCCGAGGTGTACGGCCACCTCGCCGCCGCCGGCACCGGGCTGGCCGCCGCCGGGGCCGAACTGCTGGCCGCCTACCGGGCCGCGGTGGCCGGCCACGAGCACCGCTGGACCGCGGGCGAGCCGGCCCGCAGCGAGCGCGTCGACCTCGACGGGGCCGACGAGCCCGGCACCCCCGGTGCCCCCGCCGCGCCCGGACGGTCGGACGCCCCCGGGCAGCCCGGCACGCCCGAGTAGCCCTTCGCACCCGAGTGGCCCCGCGCTCTCGCGGGAGGCGCCGCCCCCGGTGGCGCCCCGTCGCCGGGGCCGGCCCGACACGCCTGGACGCCTGAGGGGGCGTCCGACAAGCTGTGAACCCCCGATCCCGCCCGGGTCATTTCGCGGCTTCATCCTGTGACGACACCGGTGAAAATGTACGACTTTTGAAGGAGTCCGGCCGGGTTGGGTGCCCATTGTCTTCGGTTAATGTATGCGACGGTGTGTACGGGGGCAGGGTTGGGCGGTAGCGTTCCGTCCAGCGGGAACGAGTGAATAGCTGAGGGACACATGGCTCTGACCATCGGCGTCGACGTCGGCGGGACCAAGATCGCGGCAGGCGTGGTCGACGAGGCCGGCGAGATCCTGGCCCGGACCAGGGTGCCGACCCCGGCCGACCCGCAGTGGGCGGTCGACGCCATCGCGCAGGCCGTGCGCGAGCTCAAGGAGCAGTACCCCGACGTGGTCGCGGCCGGCGTCGGCGCCCCCGGCTTCGTGGACCGCGACCGTTCCACGGTGATCTTCGCCCCCAACATCGACTGGGAGGACGAGCCGCTGCGCGGCCGGATCGAGGAGCTCGCCGGCCTGCCCACGGTCGTCGAGAACGACGCCAACTGCGCCGCCTGGGCCGAGTACCGCTACGGTGCGGCCGCCGGGCACTCCGACATGGTGCTGATCACCGTCGGCACCGGCATCGGCGGCGGACTCGTGCTGGACGGCCGGCTCCACCGCGGCCGGTTCGGCGTGGCCGGCGAGATCGGCCACCTCAACATGGTCCCGGACGGCCTGCCCTGCGGCTGCGGCGGCCGGGGGTGCTGGGAGCAGTACGGGTCCGGCCGGGCGCTGCGCCGCTACGGCCGGGAGAAGTCCGCCGCCGACCCGGTCCGCGGCAAGCGGATGCTGGAGCTCAACGACGGCGTCGCCGAGACCATCCGCGGCATCCACATCACCGAGGCGGCCGAGGAGGGCGACCCGCTCGCCCTGGAGTGCTACGCCGAGCTGGCCGACTGGCTGGGCCGGGGGATGGCCGACCTCGCCGCGCTCTTCGACCCCGGCGTGTTCGTGCTCGGCGGCGGCGTCTCCGACTCCGGCCGGCTGCTGCTCGACCCCGTCGCCAAGGCCTTCGAGCACTACCTGACCGGCGGGGTGCACCGCCCGCGCGCCGAGGTGGTGCTCGCCTCGACGGGCTCGGCGGCCGGCATCGCCGGCGCGGCCGACCTGGCCCGCACGGTCTGACCCCGCACGGTCCGACCCCGCTCGTCCGCGCACGGCGGCGGCCCGCCCGGGCCGCCGCCGTGTTCGCGCCTCCCCGGCCGGCGTCCTGACGTACGGTCGTCCCGACGACACCCCAGGGGAGGACCGCCATGACCACCGGACCGGCCGACCTGCCGCCGCCCGGGCCGCGCCGGCTGCGGCTGCTCAGCTACAACGTCCGCTCGCTGCGGGACGACCGGCACGCCCTCGTCCGGGTGATCCGGGCCTGCGCGCCGGACGTCCTCTGCGTCCAGGAGTCGCCCCGCTACTGGCGGCCGGAGGGACAGGCCGCCTGGCTGGCCCGGGGGACCGGGACCGTGGTCCTCAGCGGCGGCGGCCGGACCGCCGCGGGTCCACTGCTGCTCGGCCGGCCCGGCGTCGCCGTGCTGGCCGTGCACGACCGGCTGCTGCCGAAGACCCGCGGACTCCACGCGCGCGGCTTCGCCACCGCGCTGCTGCGGGTCGCCGGTGCGGCGCCGTTCACCGTGACCAGCTGCCACCTCAGCCTCGACGCGGACGAGCGGTACGGGCAGTTCGAGCTGCTGCCCGAGCAGCTCCGGTACGCCGGGGCCGGGGTCGTGGCGGGCGACTTCAACGAGCACCCGGACGGGCCGGGCTGGCGGATGCTGGCCGGCCGGCTGCAGGACGGGCACGTGGTCGCGCCCTGGGGCGGCGAGATGACGTCCGTCCCCGACAACCCCTACCAGCGGCTCGACGCGGTCTTCGCCACCCCCGGCGTCCGGGTGCTGGCCTGCGGCGTCCCGCACGGGCTGCCCGGCGTCACCGGGGAGGACCTGCGGGCCGCGACCGACCACCTGCCGGTGCTCGCCGTCCTGGAGCTGCCGGCCGGCTGACGCCGGGTCGGCGGCCCGGTCACTGCCGGGTCGCCGCCAGGTCGGCCGGGCCGCCACTCGCTCCGGTCGACCGCCCCGCCCCGGCCGACCCGGCATCGGCCGGGCAGCGGTCGGTCGGATCAGACGACCGCGCCGCCGTGCGGGTCCTCGGGCTCGTCCTCGTCCTGCTCCCTCATCCGGACCACCAGGGTCGCGAAGCCGCCCAGGAAGGCGGCCACCCCGACCCAGGCCGGCCAGCCGGAGACCTCGCGCCAGACCACCGCGTCGAAGAGCAGCAGCGCCGGGCCGCCGAGCACGGCGAGCCAGGCGAACTTGGAGGTGGTGTCGGCCGCGGGCAGCGGCGGCGGCTCCGGCGGGACGAAGTGGTCCTCGTCGCTCCCCTCGGCCAGTTCGAAGTCGCGCGGGCCCGACCCGGCGGCCGGCATCACCGGCTGCGTGGACCGGGGGCGCGGCTGGGGCGCGAGATCGGCGAGGTCACCGGGCTCGGCCGGGCCGCCGCCGTCCTTGAAGCCGCCCTTGAGCTCGCCGCGCGCCCGGAGGTTCTCGATCTCCGGCCAGTTCGGGTTGTTGAGGTCGACGGGGTCGTCGAACTGCGCGACCAGCGCCGCGAAGATCTCGTCCTGCTCGGCCTGGCTCCGCTCGGGCGCGCGCCGCACCCGGGGCGGCTCGGCGGTCCCGGCGCCGCGGCCCTCCCCGGTACGGGCGCCGGCCTCCTCGCCGGTGCCCGTCGGCTCGCCGTCCGCCTTCCGGGCGTCCGCCTTCCCGCCGCCGGCCTGCTCACCGCCCGGCCGCGTGCCGCCGGTGGTCGCGCCGTCCTCGCGGGGTGCCTCGTCCTCGCCGCCCGCCGTGCTGCTCTCGTGCACTTCCGGCCCTTCAGCCTTGGTGATCGTCGGATTCCACCCGGGTGACGCCCGCCGCTTGCGCGGGAGCCAGCCGTCGGATGAAGTCCAGGCTGGCCGCGAATATTTCCGCCGCGTCGTGGTCCAGCGTCGCGACGTGGAAACTGCGCTGGCACAGCCGCTCCGTCACGTCGGTCGAGGATATCCGGGCCAGCACCAGTTCGGAGTTGGCCGGCGAGACCACGTGGTCCTGCGGACTGCGGAAGAGCAGCACCGGCTGGGTCACCTCGGGCAGCCGCCGCTGGACGTCCTTCCAGAGCAGGCTCAGCGACCAGGCGGCGTGCAGCGGCGTCCGGTCGTAGGCCAGCTCGACGGCGCCGGGCCGGGCGATGTCGTCGGCCACCCCGGGCAGGCTCGGGACCAGGTGCCGCAGCACCGGCAGAAGCACACTCGCGGGGTTGTCCGACCGCACCGACGGGTTGACCACGACCACCCCGGAGACCAGCGGCCCGTGCACCGCCGCCAGTCGCAGCGCCAGCCCGCCGCCCATCGAGAGGCCGAGGACGAAGACCTGCCCGCACTCCGCGGCCAGCGCCAGCAGCTCCCGCTCGACCTCGGCGTACCAGTCCTCCCAGCGGGTCTGCTGCATGTCCTCCCAGCGGGTGCCGTGCCCCGGCAGCAGCGGGAGCGCGACGGTGTACCCGGCGGCGGCCAGCTCGTCGGCCCACGGGCGGAGCGACTGCGGCGAGCCGGTGAACCCGTGGCAGAGCAGGACGCCCACCGGCCCGCCCTCGTGGCGGAACGGTTCGGCGCCGGGCAGCAGCGGCATGGCGGGCTCCTTCGCGGGCGGGGACGCTGGAGTGGTGACACCGGCCCGCTCCGGCTGCGCGCTGTGACGCGCACCGGGACGGAGGCTGCGGAAACCGCATCGTCCCACGGGCCCGCCCGCGCCGTACACCCCCGCCGGACACCCCGCCGGGGCGGGGCGGGGCACGGGCGGGCACCGAAGGGCATTAGGATCGACCGGTCCGCAATACAGGAGGCCCGGGTTGTTCTACCGACTGATGAAGATGATCGTCGCGCCACTGCTTCGGATCTTCTTCCGGCCGTGGATCGAGGGTGAGGAGAACATCCCCACCGAGGGTGCCGCGATCATCGCGAGCAACCACCTCTCCTTCTCGGACTCCTTCTTCTTCCCCGCGCTGATCAAGCGCCGGGTGACCTTCATCGCGAAGGCCGAGTACTTCACCACCCCGGGCCTCAAGGGCCGGCTGACCGCGGCGTTCTTCAAGGGCGTCGGCCAGCTCCCGGTGGACCGTTCGGGCGTGCGCGGCGCGGGCGAGGCGGCGATCCGCTCCGCGATCGCGGTGCTCGACCGCGGCGAGCTGTTCGGCGTCTACCCGGAGGGCACGCGCTCGCCCGACGGCAAGCTCTACCGCGGCAAGGTCGGCGGTCTGGCCCGCGTCGCGCTGGCCACCGGTGCGCCGGTCATCCCGGTCGCGATGATCGACACCGAGAAGGTCCAGCCGCCCGGCCAGGTGGTCCCGAACTTCGGCATCCGCCCGGGCATCAGGATCGGCCGCCCGCTCGACTTCTCCCGCTACCACGGGATGGAGAACGACCGGTTCATCCTCCGTTCGGTGACGGACGAGGTGATGTACGAGATCATGCGGCTCTCCGGCCAGGAGTACGTGGACGTCTACGCGACCGCCGCCAAGCGGCAGATCGCCGACGACAAGAAGCGCGCCGACGCCGAGCGCAAGGCCGTCCAGAAGGCCGAACAGGCCGCCGCCAAGGCCGAGAAGGCCGAAGCGGAGAAGGCGGAGAAGGCGGCCGAGGCGGAGAAGGCCGAGGCCGACAGGGCCATCGGGCAGGACAAGGCCACCGGGCAGGACCAGCAGGACAAGGGGACCGGGCCGGCCTGAACAGGGCACCGGCCGGGCGTCGGGGGAGGACGGCGGGGATGACGGACGGCGGCAGAACCGGGGCGGTCGGCGGAGCGGTCGCGGCGGGCGGCATGTCCGTCGAGCTGCCGCTCTGGCGGGCCATCTCCCTCTTCCGGGTCCTGGCGCTCGGCTACGCGCTGCTCCGGTACGCCGACTCCTACCTGGAGTTCCTGCACCCGGTCGCCGGCTGGATCTACCTCGGCGCGCTGACGCTCTGGACACTGGCCTCCACCCGCGCCTTCTCCGGCCCGCAGCGCTGCACCTGGTACGTGCTCGGCACCGACCTGACGCTCGTCGTCACCGGCATCGTGATGAGCGGGCTGACCGACGCGCCCTCCCGGATCGCCCACGGTGCGCCCACCCTGCCGACCATCTGGGCGGCCGGCACGGTGCTCGGCTTCGCCGGCCGGGGCGGCTGGCGCTGGGCCGCGGCGGCCGGGTCGGTGATCGGGGTGGCCAACATCCTCGGCCACGGCGGCCCGACCGGCGACAACATCCACAACATCGTGCTGCTCATGGTGGCCGGCTGTGCGATCGGCTACGTCATAGAGCTGGCCCGGGCCAGCGAGGCGACCCTCACCAGGGCGCTCCAGGTCGAGGCGGCCACCCGGGAGCGCGAGCGGCTCTCCCGGGACATCCACGACGGCGTGCTCCAGGTGCTCGCCCTGGTCCAGCGGCGGGGCTCCGAGCGGGGCTCCGAACAGCCGGGCGGGGGAGCGGACTTCGCCGAGCTGGGCCGGCTGGCCGGCGAACAGGAGCGCGCCCTGCGCGCGCTGATGAGCGGCGGCCCGCTGCCCGCCCAGCGCGAGCCGGAGGAGCCGCAGGACCTCCGCGCCCTGCTCGGCCCGTACGCGGACGAGCGGGTGACGCTGTCCGCGCCCGGCACGCCGGTGCTGCTGCCCGCCCCGGCCGCCGGAGAGCTCGCCGCCGCCGTCGGGGCCGCCGTGGACAACGTCCGCCGGCACGCCGGAGCGGAGGCCCGGGCCTGGATCCTGGTCGAGGACGAGCCGGAGGCCGTCACCGTGTCGATCCGGGACGACGGCCCGGGGTTCGCGCCCGGCCGGCTCGGTGAGGCGGAGCGGGCGGGGCGGCTCGGGGTCTCCCAGTCGATCCGCGGCCGGCTGCTGGACCTCGGGGGCACGGCCGAGCTGTACTCGTCCCCCGGGGAGGGCGTCGAGGTGGAGCTCCGCGTCCCGCGGAGCGTCCCGCACGGAGCCCGGCACACCGCCCGGCTCGACGCCCCGTGAAACGTCCCCCACGACCTTCTGTGAAAGGGTGCCGGCCATGACCGACCAGCCGACCGACCAGCAGCCGGCCGACCGCCCGGTGCGGGTCATGGTGGTGGACGACCACCCGATGTGGCGCGACGCCGTCTCCCGCGACCTCGGCGAGGCCGGGCTGGACGTGGTGGCCACCGCCGGTGACGGCGAGGAGGCCGTCCGCCGGGCCCGCGCCTGCTCCCCGCAGGTGGTGGTGCTCGACCTCAACCTGCCGGGGCTCTCCGGCGCCGAGGTCTGCCGCCAGGTGGTCGCGCAGGACCCGTCCGTGCGGGTCCTGGTGCTCTCCGCGAGCGGCGAGCACCAGGACGTGCTGGAGGCGGTGAAGTCCGGTGCGACCGGCTACCTGGTCAAGTCGGCGGGGCGGGACGAGCTGCTGGACGCGGTGCGCCGCACCGCCGTCGGCGACGCGGTCTTCACCCCGGGGCTGGCCGGGCTGGTGCTCGGGGAGTTCCGCCGGCTGGCCGCCGAGCCGGCCGCCCCGACCGCGCCCGCGGTCCCGCAGCTGACCGCCCGGGAGACCGAGGTGCTGCGGCTGGTCGCCAAGGGCCTGTCCTACCGGCAGATCGCCGACCGGCTGGTGCTCTCCCACCGCACGGTGCAGAACCACGTCCAGAACACCCTCGGCAAGCTCCAGCTGCACAACCGGGTCGAGCTGGTCCGGTACGCGATCGAGCAGGGGCTGGACGACGAGATCTGAGCGGGGCCGACCCGGGCGGGGCGGGCGTCCGGGCCCGGGAGCCGGGCGGGGGCGCGGCTCGGCGCCCGCCCGCCCGGGGACTCCTCAGCGGTGGACGGCCGCGGCCTCCCGCAGCAGCCCGGCGACGATCTCCACGCCCTCGCGGGTGAGCACCGACTCCGGGTGGAACTGCAGCCCGGCGAAGCCCGGCCCGCGCAGCGCGTGCACGTCCCCGGACAGCGGGTCACGGGAGACCTCCACGCCCTCCGCGGCCAGCCGGTCGGCGTCCTCCGCCGTGCAACGGGCGGTGAAGGTGTTGTAGAAGCCGACCGTCCGCCTGGTCCCGAAGAGGTCGACGGTCTCCTGCGCCCCCTGGTAGGGGACGGCCTTGCGGGCCAGCGGCAGGCCGAGCGCGGCCGACAGCAGCTGGTGGCTGAGGCAGACGGCGAGCAGCGGCGCGGTCCGCCGGCCGGTCCGGACGGCGTCCAGCGCGTCGGTGACGATCGGTCGCAGCACGGCCATCTTGGGATCGTCGGCGGCCGCCGGGTCGCCCGGGCCGGGGCCGAGCACCAGCGGACCGGGGTGGGCGGCGACCCGCGCGCGCAGGCCCGGCTCGTCGTACCGGACCACGGTGACCCGGTGGCCGAGCGAGGTCAGCAGGTGGGCGAGCATGGACGTGAAGGTGTCCTCGCCGTCGACCACCAGGGTCTCCAGCTCCTCCGTGGCCGTGGCCGGCCGCTGCATCCGCAGCCAGAACGGGGCCAGGCCGGCGCGCCGGGCGTCCAGCGCGGCCTGGACGCGGTGGTCGTCGCCGAGCCGCGGACCGGTCGGGCCCGGGCGCCGGCCGGTGGCCGGGCGGGCGCCGATCGCGGTGAGCACCCCGGCGGCCTTGGCGTGCGTCTCGGCGACCTCGGAGTCGGGGTCGGAGTGTCGGACGAGGGTGGCGCCCACCCGGACGGCGAGGCGGCCGGTGGCCGGGTCGACGTCGGCGGCGCGGATGCAGATCGGCGAGTCGAGCAGCTGGCCGCCGCTGGCGGAGCGGCCGATCAGGGCGAGCGCGCCGGAGTAGTAGCCGCGCCCGGAGCGCTCGTACCGGCGGATCACCCGGGTGGCGTTCTGGACCGGGCTGCCGGTGACGGTGGCGGCGAACATGGTCTCCCTGAGCACCTCGCGGACGTCGAGCGAGGTGCGGCCGCGCAGCTCGTACTCGGTGTGCGCGAGGTGGGACATCTCCTTGAGCCGCGGGCCGAGCACCTGGCCGCCGAGGTCGCCGACGGTGCACATCATCTTGAGCTCCTCGTCGACCACCATGGTCAGCTCCTCCAGCTCCTTGGCGTCGTGGAGGAAGGCGAGCAGCGAGTCGAGGTCGGCGCCGGCGGCCGGGTAGCGGTAGGTGCCGGAGATCGGGTTCATCACGACCGTCCCGCCGCTCTGCCGGACGTGCACCTCGGGCGAGGCGCCGACCAGCACGCGGTCGCCGGTGTGCACCAGGAAGGTCCAGTAGGCGCCGCGCTCCTGCTCCAGCAGACGGCGGAAGAGGGTGAGCGCGAGGGCGGGGGAGCAGCCCTCGCCGGCGGTCCCGCCGGAGGCCTCCAGCGTCGCGGTGAAGTCGCGCCGGATGACGAAGTTGGCGCCCTCGCCGCGTCCGATCTCGTCCTCGATCACCCGGCGGACGATCGCGGCGTACTCGTCGTCGTCGATGTCGAAGGCGCCGCCGGTGAGGGTGAAGGGCACCCGGGGGAGGGCGGCGGCGAGGTCCGCCAGCGGTACGGCGTGCTGCTCGGTGACCGAGAGGGCCTGGAGCGGGGTGTCGTCGTCGTGCGCCTCGAAGCCGCGTTCGCGGATCTGCCGGTAGGGGACGAGCGCGAGCAGGTCGTGGACGGGGCCGTCGGCGGGGACGCCGTGGCGGACCGGCAGGTCGGCCAGCCGGTCGTACCGGCCGACGGTGCCGAGCAGGATCTCGACGGTGTCCGGAGCCGTGCGGGGGGTGCGGCGGTGCAGCAGGGCGAAGGCCGGTGCGTCGGGGCCGGTGAGGCGGGCGAGCAGGTCGGCGGCGCTGGTCACGGTGCGGCGTTCCTTCCGGGTCGGTTGCGGTGCTGGAATCCGCTCCCGGGAGGGCCGTCTGCTGTGACGCCGACGGCCGCCCCGGGGGGCGGCCGTCGTGTTCGTCTAGGAACGCGCGATGCGTGGGCCACCCGTGGGGTCGGCCCACCACCAGGAGGAGGTGCGCGGTGCGTTCACGGGGTCGAGCGTAGCCGATGGGGCGGGCGGCAGGGGGAGGAGGGGCACCGGGAATTTGTCCGCCGGACGTCTCACCCATCGGGCGGTGGTCACAAAACGGTCGTCGTACCCCGTAGCCTTGCCGTGTGACCGTGACGACTGAGACATCCCGGATTGGCCACTCCTGGCAGTCCCTGCCCGCGGCGCAGCAGCCTGAATGGCCGGACCAAGAGGCTCTGCGCAAGACCCTTGCCGAGCTCGCCTCGTATCCGCCGCTCGTCTTCGCCGGCGAGTGCGACCAGCTGCGCGCCCGGCTCGCCGCCGTGGCCCGCGGTGAGGCGTTCCTGCTGCAGGGCGGCGACTGTGCCGAGGCCTTCGACGGCGTCTCGGCCGAGCACATCCGCAACAAGCTCAAGACGCTGCTCCAGATGGCGGCCGTGCTGACGTACGCGGCCTCCGTCCCGGTGGTGAAGGTCGGCCGGATCGCCGGCCAGTACTCCAAGCCGCGCTCCAAGTCGACCGAGACCCGCGACGGCGTGACCCTGCCGGTCTACCGCGGCGACTCGGTGAACGGCTTCGAGTTCACCCCGGAGTCCCGGATCCCGGACCCGGAGCGCCTGAAGCGGATGTACAACGCCTCCGCGGCGACGCTCAACCTGGTGCGCGCCTTCACCACCGGCGGCTACGCGGACCTGCGCCAGGTGCACGCCTGGAACCAGGACTTCGTGCGCAACTCGCCGGCCGGTCAGCGGTACGAGCAGCTGGCCCGCGAGATCGACAACGCGCTGGCCTTCATGAACGCCTGCGGCGTGGCGCCGGAGGAGTTCAAGACCGTCGAGTTCTTCTCCTCGCACGAGGCGCTGATCCTCGACTACGAGACCGCGATGACCCGGGTGGACTCCCGCACCGGCGACCTGTACGACGTGTCCGGCCACATGGTCTGGATCGGCGAGCGGACCCGCCAGCTGGACCACGCGCACATCGAGTTCGCGTCGAAGGTCCGCAACCCGATCGGTGTGAAGCTCGGCCCGACCACCTCGGTCGACGAGGCGCTCACCCTGATCGAGCGGCTCGACCCGGAGCGCGAGCCCGGCCGGCTCACCTTCATCACCCGGATGGGTGCGGGCAAGGTCCGCGACCACCTGCCCACCCTGGTGGAGAAGGTCACCGCCTCCGGCGCCCAGCCGGTCTGGATCTGCGACCCGATGCACGGCAACACCTTCGAGGCGTCCAGCGGACACAAGACCCGCCGCTTCGACGACGTGCTCGACGAGGTCAAGGGCTTCTTCGAGGTGCACCGCGCGCTCGGCACCCACCCGGGCGGCATCCACGTGGAGCTGACCGGCGACGACGTCACCGAGTGCGTCGGCGGCGGCGACGAGGTGCTGGTCGACGACCTGCACCAGCGCTACGAGACGGCCTGCGACCCGCGGCTCAACCGCAGCCAGTCGCTGGACCTGGCGTTCCTCGTGGCCGAGATGTACCGCGGCGGCAACTGAGCGTACGCCCCGGGCCGCCGTCGTGCGGCGAGCGGGCGGGTGATGTGACGAAAGCCCCTCCGGATTCGGTGTTCCCGAACCCGGAGGGGCTTTTTCGCACCCCGATCGCCGGGTAAGGTGAGGCTTAGTGAGCTAAGGCATGCCTTAGTCAAGATCCACTCCGCTTCACCCCCGGGAGAGACCGCGATGTACGTGTGCATGTGCCATGCGGTCACCGAGGCCCAGGTGAAGAAGGAGATCGACGCCGGCGCCAACACGCCGCGCCAGATCGCCAAGGGCTGCAAGGCCGGCACCGACTGCGGCTCCTGCGTCCGCCGGATCCAGGCCCTGCTGGGCGAGCACGGTGCACGCCCCTGCCCCACCGCCCGGCTCGCGGCCAAGCTGGGGCTGGCCGACCCGGAGGCCCCCGACGGCGAGCCCGGGGCCGCCCCGGTGGGTCCGCTGGCGCCGCTGCGCGCGGCCTGAAGCGGGACTCAGGACTCCGGCTGCTCGATCAGCTGGGCGAGGTAGAGCGCCTCCCCGAGCTTCTCCAGTAGTTCGAGCTGGGTGTCGAGGTAGTCGATGTGGTGCTCCTCGTCCGCCAGGATGGACTCGAAGATGTTGGCCGAGGTGACGTCGTTCTTGGCGCGCATCACCACGATCCCGCGCTTCAGCCGGTCGATCGCCTCGACTTCGACCTGGCGGTCGGCCTCGAACATCTCCTTGACGGTCTGGCCGATCCGGACGTGGAAGAGCCGCTGGTAGTTGGGCAGGCCGTCCAGGAAGAGGATCCGGTCGGTGAGGACCTCGGCGTGCTTCATCTCGTCGAAGGACTCGTGGCGGGTGTACTTCGCGAGCTTGGTCCAGCCGAAGTTCTCCTGCATCTTGGCGTGCAGGAAGTACTGGTTGATTGCGGTCAGCTCGGCGGTGAGCTGCTCGTTGAGGAACTCGATGACTTCTGCGTCGCCCTTCATGGCGCTGCCTTCCTGCTGTGCGTCCGGAATCCTCGGCCGTACCCTCCGGCTGCACGCATCCTGGCACCGTGATGGGAAGAAATTCCAGTAAGTTCACACTCACTAGGACATGTGTCGGAATATCCGATTTAGGCGCCCGTTGGACCGTACGAGCAGGGCGCACGAGCTCGGAAAGGGGCGCGCGTCGGGCGCTGCCCGCCGTCTGTCACCATGGATCCATGGGTCAGTCCGAACAAGAACCGCCGCCGCCGTCTGACCCGAGGCTCCCACCGGGCCAGCGCGCCCGCCGCGGCTGGCCCGCCCTGCACTACGGGCCGGTGCCCCGCTTCAAGCCGCTGACCTGGGAGCTCCAGGTGTTCGGGGCGACCGCTTCGGCGGAGAAGCACAGCTGGGACTTCGAGGCGTTCGACGCACTGCCCCGCACCACCGTCCGGGCCGACCTGCACTGCGTCACCAAGTTCTCGGTGCTCGACAGCGACTGGACGGGCGTGTCGGCCTCCGTCCTGCTGGAGCTGGCGCCGCCGGCCGAGGGCGTCAGCCACGTCATGGTCTGGGCCGAGTACGGCTACAGCGCCAACCTGCGGATCGCCGACTTCGCCGACCCCGCGACCGTCCTCGCCACCCACCGCAACGGTGAGGCGCTCACCGCCGAGCACGGGTTCCCGGTCCGGCTGGTCGTCCCCGGCCGCTACGCCTGGAAGGGCCCCAAGTGGGTCCGCGCCGTCGAGTACATGCGGGCCGACCGGCGCGGCTTCTGGGAGGAGCGCGGCTACCACAACCTGGCCGACCCCTGGCGGGAGCAGCGCTTCTCCCACCAGGAGGAGCCGGGCGACGGGCCGCTGCGCTGACCGGCGGCCGCCCGGCCGCGGCCACCGGGACGGGCACGGCCACCGGAACGGGTCGCGGCCACCGCGAGGGGCGCGGCCACCGGAACGGCGGCGGCTACAGGAACGGGAAGTTGACCGTGACCACGGTGCGCTGAGGACGGCGCTCCCCGGCGGCCGGCGACTGGCCCGAGACCTTGCCCGTGCCGAACAGGTTCACCCCGCTGCTCTGCATGGCGAACCCGGCGGCCTGGAGCGCCTTCTCGGCGGCCTCCTTCGACATCCCGGTCACGTCCGGGACGGGCACCATGCCCTTGCTGACCACCAGCGAGACCGGGGTGTTCTCCGCCACCTGCTGCCCGGCCGCCGGCGAACTGCTGATCACCGACCCCTCCGGGACGGTGTCGTCGTACGTCTCGGTCACCGCGCCCGCGGCCAGCTGCGCCCCGGCCAGCGCCGAGGCGGCCTGCCCGGACGGCCGGCCCACCAGCTCCGGCACGGCGATCCGCTTCGGCCCCCGCGAGACCGTCAGCGTCACGGTGTCGCTCTTCCGGGCCCGCGCACCGGCCCCGGGGTCGGTGGAGATCACCTGCCCGGCCGGGACGGCCTCGCTGTACACCTCGGTGAACCGGCCGTGCATGCCGGCGCCGTCCAGGAGCCGCTGCGCCTCGGCCCGGTCCTTGCCGAGCACGCCCGGCACCGTGCCGTACAGCGCGCCGGAGAGCGCGTACGTGGTGCCGCCGACCGCCAGCAGCAGGGCGGCCAGGACGGCGGTCCAGACCAGTGGTCCGCGGGGCAGGCGCGGCAGGCGCGGCAGCCGGCGCGGCCGGTCGGACGCCCGGCGGGTGCGGACCGGCGGCGGCTCGTCGTACGGGCGCGGCTCGGTGAGCAGCTGCTCCATCACCTCCGGCGGCACGTCGAGCACACTGGTCCGCTCGACCGGGACGGCGGGGGTGATCACCGAGGTGGGCTCGCCGGTCGGGAACCGCGGGCTGGGCCGGGTGGAGGCGGGCGGCTCGGCGTCCAGTTGCGCGGAGGTGAGCCCGCGGCGGACCCGCTGGAGGGCGGCGAGCAGCTCGACCGCGTCGTGGGGGCGGGCCCCGCGGTCGCGGGCGCAGGCGCCGGCCACTATCGCGTCCAGCTCCGGGACGATGCCCGGCACGGCGGCGGAGGGGGCCGGAACGTCCTCGTGCAGATGGCGGTACATCACCTGGACGGGGTTCTCGCCGGTGTGCGGCCGGTGGCCGGTGAGCATCTCGTACAGCAGGATGCCGGCCGCGTAGACGTCCACCCGCTGGTCGGTCTCGGCGCCCGGGCGGATCTGTTCGGGCGCCAGGTAGGAGACGGTGCCGAGCACGGTGCCGGCGGTCGCGGCGGTGGACGCGCCGTCGGCGGTGTTCAGCACCCGGACCAGGCCGAAGTCGGCGACCTTGACCAGGCCGCCGTCGGTGATCAGCACGTTCTCGGGCTTGACGTCGCGGTGGACCAGACCGGCCCGGTGGGCGGCGCCGAGCGCGGCGAGCACCGGCTCCAGGACGTCCAGCGCGGCGCGGATGGAGAGCGCGCCGCGGTCGCGCAGCAGGTCGCGCAGGGTGCCGCCGGGGACGTACTCCATGGCGAGGAAGACGTTTCCGCCGTCCGCCCCCTGGTCGAAGACGTTGACCACGTTGGGGTGGGCGAGCCGGGCGACGGCCTTCGCCTCGCGGATGAACCGGGTGGTGAAGGCGGTGTCCCCGGCGAGCGCGGGGTGCATCACCTTGAGCGCCACGACCCGGTCGAGCCGGGTGTCGGTGCCCTGGTAGACGGTGGACATCCCGCCGGCCGCCACGCGCCGCTCGACCCGGTACCGGCCGTCGAGCAGGGTACCGATCAGCGGGTCGCGCAGTGCCATGTCCACCCGCCGATTCTAGTGCCGACCCGACGGCCGGCTCCGGGGACACCGCCCCCGGGGCCGGTCTGTGCCCGGTTCGTGACACCGCCGGGCGGTGGCGGGCACCGGACGCCGGGTCAGAACGCCGGGTGCTCGCGGGTGTCCAGCTCGGCCCGGCCGGCCATCGCCGAGGAGGCCTCGGCGTGGAAGCGGCGCGGTATCCGGCCGGCCCGGTAGGCGAGCCGCCCGGCCTCGGCGGCGTGCCGCATCGCGTCGGCCATCAGCACCGGGTCCTGTGCGCGGGTGACGGCGGAGGCGAGCATCACGGCGGAGCAGCCCAGCTCCATCGCCAGCGCGACGTCCGAGGCGGTGCCGGCCCCGGCGTCCAGGATCACCGGGACGCCCGCGCCCTCCACGATCAGCTGGAAGTTGTGCGGGTTGCGGATGCCCAGGCCGGAGCCGATCGGCGAACCGAGCGGCATGATCGCCGCGCAGCCGACGTCCTCCAGCTTCCGGGCCAGTACCGGGTCGTCGTTGGTGTAGGGGAGGACGGTGAAGCCGTCGTCGACGAGGGTCTCGGCGGCGTCCAGCAGCTCGATCGGGTCCGGCAGGAGGGTCCGCTCGTCGGCGATGACCTCCAGCTTCACCCAGTCGGTGCCGAGCGCCTCGCGGGCCAGCCGGGCCGTCAGCACGGCCTCGCCGGCGGTGAAGCAGCCCGCCGTGTTGGGCAGCACGCGGATGCCGTTGCGGGTCAGCACGTCGAGGACCGAGCCCTGGGTGGCGGTGTCGACCCGGCGCATCGCCACCGTGGTCAGCTCGGTGCCGGAGACCCGCAGGGCCTGCTCCAGGACCTCCAGGCTGGGGGCGCCGCCGGTGCCCATGATCAGGCGCGAACCGAAGGCGGTGCCGGCGATGGTGAAGGCGTCGTCGGCCATGTCAGCCTCCCTGGACGGCGGTGAGGATCTCGATCCGGTCGCCGGTCGAGAGCCCGGTGCGCGGCCAGTCGGTGCGCGGCACCACGGTCTCGTTCAGCGCGGCGGCGACACCGGAGTGGGCCTGGCTGAGGGTGGCCACCACCTCGGCGAGGGTGGTCGCGGCGGAGACCGTCCGGGGCTCGCCGTTGACGTGCAGGGTGATGTCGCTCATGCGGGGACCTTCGTGAAGCGGGTGGGGGAGAAGGGCTCGGCGAGGTCCGGCGTCACGCCGGTGGCCAGGTAGTCGGCGAGCAGGTCGCCGGTGACCGGGGTGAGCAGCACCCCGTTGCGGTAGTGGCCGGTGGCGGCGACCAGGCCGGGCAGCGCGGTCGGGCCGAGCAGCGGCGCGTTGTCGGGCGAGCCCGGGCGCAGGCCGGCGGCGGTCTCGGTCAGCGGCAGCTCGGTGAGGCCGGGGACCAGCTCGTGGGCGTCGCGGAGCAGCTCGTAGACGCCCCCGGCGGTGACGGTGGTGTCGTACCCCTGCTCCTCGCTGGTGGCGCCGATCACCAGCTCGCCGTTCTCCCGCGGCACCAGGTAGATGTGCTGCCCGCGGACCACCGCGCGGACGTTGCGGGACAGGAACGGCCGGTACGCCGCGGGGACCGTCAGCCGCAGGATCTGGCCCTTCACCGGGCGGATCGCCGGCAGCACGCCCGCCGGCAGCCCGGGCAGCAGGTGGCTGCGGGAGCCGGCGGCGAGGACGACCTGGTCGGCGCCGACCGTCTCGCCGGTGGACAGCCGGGCGCCGACCGCGCGGTCGTGCTCGACCAGCAGTGCGGAGGCCTCCGCGCGGTGCAGGAGCACGCCCGCGCGTTCGCAGGCGAGGACCAGGGCCGCGGCGAGCCGGCGGCCGTCCACCTGGTGGTCGTCGGTGACGTGCAGGCCGCCGCGGACGCCCGGGGCGAGCATCGGTTCGAGCCGGCGGGCCTCGCGGCCGGTGAGCCACTGCGAGTCCAGGCCGAGCCGCTGGTGGAAGGCGTGCAGCTCGCGCAGTTCCGCGCGGTCGTCGGAGTCCAGGGCGACGGCGACCGTGCCGCACTGCCGGTAGCCGGTGTCGTGGCCGCCGCTCGCCTCGGTGAGTTCGGCGGCGAAGGCCGCGTAGCGCTCGTTGGACGCCATGCCGAGCCGCAGCAGCGGCTCCTCGCCGTACTGGAGCTCGGTGACCGGGGCGAGCATCCCGGCCGCGACCCGGGCGGCGCCGCCGCCGTGCGCCGGGTCGGCCACGACGACCCGCAGCCCGCGCTGGGCCGCCCGCCAGGCGACCACGAGGCCGATGAGGCCCCCGCCGATCACCAGCACGTCGGCACGGGCGCCTTTCGCCAAGCGTGTCAAAGTCGCTGCTCTCCCTTCGCCGGTATGACCCGGATCAGGTTCGGACGGTCGCAGGCCGTTCCAGCCCGCCTCTCAGCCCGGTACGCCGGGCTCCCGTGATGGTGCCCCCACCATAACTCCGGGGGGTGCGGCCGCTGAAGGCGCGTACGAGGGGCGGACGGGACGGCCCCGGCCCGGCCGGGGCCGTCGGACCGCGCTGGGTACAGTGACGGCGTGGCGGACATGAGCGGGGCGGACCGGACGGAGCAGGCGGACCACGCGGACCAGGTGGTCGTGGTCGGTGCGGGACTGGCGGGGGCGCAGTGCGCCCTCGTGCTGCGGCGCGACGGCTGGCAGGGGCGGATCGTGCTGGTCGGAGCCGAACCGCACGTGCCGTACGACCGGCCGCCGCTCTCCAAGGACGTGCTGCTGGGCAAGGCCGACAACACCACCCTCGACCTCGACTTCGGGCAGCTGGACGTCGAGCTGCTGACCGGCCGCCGGGCCACCGGCCTCACCCCCGGCACCCCGGGCAGCCCGGGCGTGCTGCACACCGACGCCGGCGACCTGCCGTTCGGCTCGCTGGTGATCGCCACCGGCGCCGAACCGCGCGCCCTGCCCGGCGCCGAGCGGGCCCACCTGCTGCACACCCTGGACGACGCGCTCGCCCTGCGCGCCCTGCTCCGCCCCGGCCTGCGCCTGGTGCTGGTCGGCGCGGGCTGGATCGGCGCCGAGGTGGCCACCGCCGCCCGCGCCGCCGGCTGCGAGGTGACCGTCGTCGAGGCGGGCCCGGCCCCCGTCCCCGGCGCGCTGCCCACCGAGATCGGCCGGGTGATGGCCGGCTGGTACGCGGAGGCCGGGGTCGAGCTGCGCTGCGGCGTGGGCGTCGCCGCCGTCGAGCCGGGCGCCGTGCTGCTGGCGGACGGCACCCACCTGCCGGCCGACGAGGTGGTGGTCGGCGTCGGGGCCCGCCCGTCGACCGGCTGGCTGGCCGGCAGCGGCGTGGAACTGGACGCGGCCGGTGCCGTCCTGGTGGACGAGCGGCTGCGCACCGGTCTGCCCGGGGTCTTCGCGGCGGGCGACTGCGTCAGCTACCCCTCGGCACGCTCCGGCGCCCGGCTGGCCGTCCAGCACTGGGACCACGCGCTGCAGTCCGCCGCGGCGGCCGCCGCCTCGGTGCTCGGCACGGACGCGCCGCCGTACGACCCGGTGCAGTACTTCTGGTCCGAGCAGTTCGGCAGGACGGCGCAGTACGCCGGGCGGCACGGCGAGGGCGACGAACTGCTGTGGCGGGGCGCCCCGGACGGGCCGGACTGGTCGGTGCTCTGGCTGCGCGACGGCGTCCTGCGCGCGCTGCTCGCCGTCGACCGCCCGCGCGACCTGGCCCAGGGCCGGCGGCTGGTCGAGCGCGGCGCGGTGCTCGACCGGGCCCTCGCGGCCGACCCCGCGGTGCCGCTGAAGTCGGCCGTCGCGGGGTAGTCCGCGGGGCCGGGTGGTGCGCGGCGGGCCGCGGAGGTGGCAGTCTGGTGACGTGAGTGAGATCGAAAGCAAGATTGAGTCCCTGGTCACCGAGTGGATGTACCTGCCCGACATCTCGGAGCAGTGGGGGGTCCGGGTCACCGAGGTGCGGGACCTGGTCAAGAACGGCGGGCTGATCGCCGTACGGCGCGGCCCCAACAAGTCGCTGCAGGTGCCGGCCGCGTTCATCGACGGCGCCGGGCTGGTCAAGCACCTGTCCGGGACGCTGACCGTGCTGCGCGACTGCGGGTACAACGACGCGGAGATCCTGGAGTGGCTCTTCACCGAGGACCCGTCGCTGCCCGGCAGCCCGATCCAGGCCCTGCAGGAGAACCGCGGCACCGAGGTGAAGCGCCGCGCCCAGGCGATGCTGATCTGATGGCGGCCGACACCCCGCGCCGGCGGCTCGCCGACGCCCGGCTCTACCTGTGCACCGACGCCCGCCGCGAGCAGGGCGACCTCGCCGACTTCCTGGACGCCGCGCTGGCCGGCGGCGTGGACGTCGTCCAGCTGCGGGACAAGGGGCTGGAGGCCAGGCAGGAGCTGGCGGCGCTGGAGGTCTTCGCCGACGCCTGCCGGCGGCACGGCAGGCTGCTCGCCGTCAACGACCGCGCCGACGTCGCCCACGCGGCCGGACCGGACGTGCTGCACCTCGGGCAGGACGACCTGCCCGTGCCGGCCGCCCGCGCGATCCTCGGCGAGGACGTGCTGATCGGCCGGTCCTGCCACGCGGAGTCCGAGGTGGACGCGGCGATCGCCGAGCCCGGCGTGGACTACTTCTGCACCGGCCCGGTCTGGCCCACCCCGACCAAGCCCGGCCGGCACGCGCCGGGCCTCGGCCTGGTCTCGTACGCGGCGAAGCGGACCACCGACCGGCCGTGGTTCGCCATCGGCGGGATCGACCTGGGCAACCTGGACGAGGTGCTGGCCGCCGGCGCCCGCCGGGTCGTGGTGGTCCGGGCCATCACCGGTGCGGAGGACCCGCGGGCGGCGGCCGCCGAGTTCGCCCGCCGGCTGCGCGAGGTCTAGGCCCCCCCGGCGGCCGGACCCCGGCGGCCGGGCCGTCCGGCGCCCGGCCGGTCCGGCCCGCCGTCGGCCGCGGTCAGTACTTGCGGACGGTGGCGGCCTCGGCCAGCGCCAGCAGCGTCGCGCGGGCCCGCTCGTCCGCCAGCGGCGCCGCGGCCAGCGCGGCCAGCGACTGCCGCATCAGCTCCTCGATCCGGGCCTCCACCGCCTCCGGCGCGCCCGAGCGGGCCACCAGGGCGCGCAGCCCGGCGACCTCCGCCGGGGCGAGGTCCGGCGCGCCGAGCCGCTCGTCCAGGTGCCGGGCGTCCGCCGCCGGCAGCCCCCGCATGGCGTGCGCGACCAGCAGCGTCCGCTTGCCCTCGCGCAGGTCGTCCCCGGCGGGCTTGCCGGTGACCGCCGGGTCGCCGAAGACGCCGAGCAGGTCGTCCCGCAGCTGGAAGGCCTCGCCCAGCGGCAGGCCGAACGCCCCGTACGCCTCGACCAGCTCCGGCGGGGCGCCCGCCAGCAGCGCGCCGACCTGCAGCGGCCGCTCGATCGTGTACTTGGCCGACTTGTAGTGCAGCACGGTCTGCGCCCGGTCCAGCGCGCCCTCGTCGGTGGAGTCCCCGGCGACCGGCTCCAGGACGTCCAGGTACTGGCCGACCATCACCTCGGTGCGCATCAGGTCGAACACCGGCTTGGCGGCCAGCACCGCGGCCGGCTCCAGGCCCGAGTGCAGGAACAGCTCGTCGCACCAGATCAGCAGCAGGTCGCCGAGCAGCACCGCCGCCGAGGCGCCGTACTGCTCGCGGTCGCCGCGCCAGCCGTGCTCGCGGTGCAGGGCCTCGAAGCGGCGGTGCACCGAGGGCAGGCCGCGCCGGGTGTCGCTGCGGTCCATCAGGTCGTCGTGGACCAGCGCGCTGGCCTGGAGCAGCTCCAGGGCGGCCGCCGCCCGGTCGATCCCGGTGTCCGCCGCCGGGCCCCCGGCGCCGCGCCAGCCCCAGTAGCAGAACGCCGGACGCAGCCGCTTGCCGCCGTCCAGCAGGAAGTCGCGGAGCGCGTCGGCGACCGGCCCCAGCTGCGGGGAGATCTTGCCGAGCAGGGCCGACTGGCCGTCCATGAAGCCGGCGAGGGCGGCGTTGACACGCTCGCGCACGTCCTCCACGTCAATGGGGTTGGCCGGCCGCTGGCTGGCTGAGGTCACGATGGGGCTCCGGAGGTCGCTGGGGTGCAGCCAGCGTATCCGGGCGGGCGGGAACAGGTGTACGGATGAGCCTCCGCCGTCCGGGTGAACGGGGGTCACTCGGAAGCGGAACGCCGTCCACCCGTTGTCTCAAAATCTGGAACCGAGTTGTCCGGGCCCTTCATCCGGCGGATAACCTGCCAACATGGCACTAGGCATCGCTTCCACCAGACCGGACCGCGCGCTGACGGTCCGCGAGCTCCTGGCAGCCGGCAAGCGGTCCTTCTCCTTCGAGTTCATGCCGCCGCGCACCGAGGTCGGCGAGCAGAGGCTCTGGGACGCCATCCGACGGCTCGAACCCCTCGATCCCAACTTCGTCTGCATGACGTACGGCGCGGGCGGTTCCTCCCGCGAGCGCACCGTCAACATGGTCGGCCGGATCGCCACCGAGACCACGCTGACCCCGGTCGCCCACCTGACCGCCGTCGACCACTCGGTCGCCGAGCTGCGCAACATCATCGGCCAGTACGCCGACCAGGGCGTGCGGAACGTCCTCGCGGTGCGCGGCGACCCGCCCGGCGACCCGCTGGGCGAGTGGGTCAGCCACCCCCAGGGCGTCACCTACGCGTACGAGCTGGTCGAGCTGATCAAGGGCATCGGCGACTTCTGCGTCGGCGTGGCGGCCTCGCCGAACATGCACCCCCGGTCGACCGACTGGGACGAGGACATCCGGCACTTCGTGGCGAAGATCCGCGCCGGGGCCGACTACGCGATCACCCAGATGTTCTTCGAGGTCGACGACTACCTGCGGCTGCGCGACCGGGTGACGGCCGCCGGCTGCGACGCGCCGATCATCCCGGAGATCATGCCGGTCACCAACGCCAAGCAGCTGGAGCGGTTCCCCCAGCTGAGCGGCTCGGCCTTCCCGGCCGATCTGGAGGCCCGGCTGCGCGCGGTGATCGACGACCCGGCGGCGCTGCGCGAGGTCGGCATGGAGCACGCCACCGCGATGTCCGAGCGGCTGTTGGCGGAGGGCGCCCCCGGGCTGCACTTCATCACGCTGAACCACTCGCCGGCGACCCTGGAGATCTACCAGAACCTCGGCCTGCACCGGCGCTGAGCTGCGCCGCAGCCCTGTACGCAGTCCGGTTCGCAGCCCTGTCGCAGGGCCGCCCGCGGTCCGTGTGCGGCCCTGCCGGGGGCGCCCCCGGGCCGCTCCCGGAGAACGGGAACGCGATGCGGTACCCGGGCCGTTGAACCGGTACAGTCGCGGCACACGCGCGGCGCGCGCGGCACGCGACTGGAGGTAGCGGGCGGGATGGGCATCGGATACCTGCTGCTGTACGCCGCGTTGGCGGTGGTGGCGCTCTGGCTGGTCGCCGAGCTGCTGCTGCAGAACCGGGCCCCGCTGCACTGGCGCGGCCTGGCGCTCGCCGGCTTCCTCGGGGTCGCCTGCGGGATGGTCGCCGGGTCCGTCCCGGTGATCGGCGCGGGCGCGGCGATGTTCGCGGTCGGCCAGACCTTCGTCACCCTCTCCGTGAAGCGCGGCTACGCCGGTGGCTGGTCGCTCCGGAAGGCCGACGGGAGCCTGCCCGGCCCGCTCGCCAAGGTGCCCATGCTCGGTGCGCTGACCGGCGGCGGCGCGGTGGCCGCGGCCGCCGTGGTCGCGGCGGAGCGGGTCGGCGAGGTCGGCGTCGTGGAGGAGGCCCCGGAGCCGGTCCCGGTGGCCGAGGACGTGCCGGCCGTCGAGCAGACCGCCGCCTTCGCGATGCAGGAGCTGGCGGACGACGGCGTCTACGCCCCCGCCTACTACGAGCAGCAGCAGACCGAGATGCTGCAGGCCGTTCCCCAGCCGGACCCCTACGCCGAGGCCTACCAGGCCGGCTACGACCCCGGGCAGCAGCAGGCGGCCTGGGACCAGAACGCGCAGCAGCAGCAGTGGCAGGCCCAGCAGCAGCCCGCCTTCGCGTACGACCAGGGCTACGGCACCTACCAGCAGCAGGCCGTCCCCCAGCCGGACCCGTACGGCGCCTACCAGCAGCAGGGCCTCCAGCAGCCGGACCCGTACGGCGGCTACCAGCAGCAGCCCCAGCCCGCCCAGTACGGCTACGAGCAGCAGCAGTGGCAGCCCCAGCCCGAGCACCAGCACCCGGACCACCAGCAGCCCCACCCCGACCAGGGCCTCGGGCAGGGCATCCCGCAGCAGCCGCAGTACGACCAGTACGGCTACCAGCAGCAGTCCACCTGGCAGCAGCAGGGCTGACCCGGCAGGCCGCCTCCGGCGCAGCGGACCGGAGGCGGGGGCACCGGACGCGGGCGTCAGGCGGGGCCGATGAGGTTGGCCACGATGCAGGCGGACATGCCGACGCGGGCCAGACCGCCGCCCGGGTGGGCGGCGCCGCCGGTGAGGTAGAGCCCGGGGAAGTCCTCGTTCGGGGCCTGGAGCAGCTCGCCGCCGACACCGGCCAGGGCGGGCGGCGGGACGGAGCCGAAGAAGGAACCGGCATCGCGCTCGGTGTGCTCGGGGGTGCGGACCACCCGCCACAGCAGCCGCTCGCGCAGGCCGAGCCCGGCCGCGTCGGCCTGGGCCAGCATCCGGTCGGCGAAGGCGTCGGCGGTGCCGGGCACTCCCCAGTCGAGGTCCAGCGAGGGGGCGGTCGCGGTGACCACGACGCTCTCGTGGCCCTCCGGGTGCAGCGACGGGTCGTCCGGCCGCAGCACCTGGACGGTCGGGCGCTCGGACAGCGGTACCGCCGGGTCGAACACGCCGGCCAGCTCGGCGGCCGGATCACCGGAGTGCACCACCGTGCGGTGCGCGGTCCCGGCGGGGCGGGCGCCGCGCAGCGCGAGCAGCACGCTGACCCGCCCGGGCACGCCGTGCAGCCGCTCGGCGGAGGCGGGCCAGTCGTCCGAGGAGTCGGCCGGGCCCATCCACTGGGTGTGCAGCACCCGGGCGTCGATCGACGAGACCACCAGGTCGGCGTCGATCCGGTCGCCCTTGGTCTGCACGCCGCAGACCCGGCCGTCCCGGGTGTCCACCTTGGCGACCGGCGTGTCGAAGCGGAACTCCACCTTGCGCTGCTCGCACCGCCGGTAGAAGGCGTCGGCCAGCGCGCGCAACCCGCCCCGGACGTACCAGACGCCGAAGGACTGCTCCATGTAGGGCAGCACGGTGGCCCCGGCGGGGGCGGTGCGCGGGTCGAGGCCGAAGCGCAGCGCGTGCTCGTGCAGCAGCGCGGTCAGCCCCGGGTGTCCGCCGAGCTGCTCGGCGGCGACGTCGGCGAGCGTCCACTGCCGGGGGCCGCGGAGCCGGGAGAACAGGCCGCGCCGGTCCGCGCCCGGCACCGGGTACGGGTCGGAGTGCAGCGGACGCCGGTCGGCGGGCAGCGGCTCCTCCAGCAGCGGGCGGCGGGTGGCCTCCCAGACCGTGCGGCCGTGGTTGAGCACCGTCGCCCAGCGCTCGCCGGCGCCCGGGCCGAAGGCCCCGTCGAGCGCCCGGACCACGCCGCCCCGCGAGGCGTTGGGCAGCGACAGGTCGGTGCCGTCGGGGAAGAGGTGGCGGCTCTCCGGGTCGACCGGGGCCAGCTCGACCAGCTCCTCCAGCGGCTCCCGGCCGGTCTTCAGCGCGAGGTCGCGGTAGACGGCGGGGAGGGTGAGCAGGCCCGGGCCGGTGTCGAAGGCGAAGCCGTCGCGCTCGTACCGGCCGACCATCCCGCCGTACGTGCCGCGCGCTTCGCAGACCGTCACCCGGTGTCCGAGGGTCGCCAGCCGGGAAGCCGCCGCGAGCCCGCTCATACCTGCGCCGATGATGACGATCCGTGCCATGGGTCCGATCCTAGGCGCGCCGGACGGGCTCACTCTCCACCGGGCGTCCGGCCGCCCCGGCGCGCGCGGCCTTCCGCTCCCGCCGCCGGGCCCGGAAGGCCCGGATCCGGTTGACCGCGAACCAGACCAGCAGCAGGCCGAGCAGCAGCAGCACGGCGGCGATCGAGGCGGCCAGCCACGGGTGGAAGATCGCCAGCGTGACCAGCCCGGCCACCGACACGTCCTCGCCCAGCGAGACCGCGATGTTGCTGGCCGGCTCCGGAGAGGTGTTCACCGCCATCCGCAGCGAGGCCTTCACCAGGTGGCTGACCAGCGCCGCCGTGCCGCCCATCGCACCCGCCGCGACCTCGCTCAGCGAACCCGGGTCGGTGGAGGCGATCAGCGCGCCGACGGTGGCGCCCGCGACGGGCCGGATCGCGGTGTGGGCGACGTCCCAGAGGCTGTCCACGTACGGGATCTTGTCGGCGACCGCCTCCAGCAGGAACAGCACGCCCGCCGCGATCAGCACGTCGGTGCGCTCCAGCGCGGGCGGCACCGAGTCGGCCCCGGCGAACCGGCCGAGCAGGCCGAGCAGCAGCACCACCGCGTACGCGTTGATCCCGCTCGCCAGACCGCTGGTGAAGACCAGCGGAAGGATCGTCATCCGTTCCTCCTCGGAGTGCCCGCCGGGAGTCGGCCCGGCTCGCCGTACCGTACCGGGACGCCGCCCGGGGGGCGCGTGGTTCCCGCCGGCGGTTCCGGCCCGGACGGTCTGAGTACGGATACTCAGGTACCGGGTTGAGTAGCTGCGCGGATGGCCCGCGACCTGCGGAGACGGAAGAGTGGTGGCACCGGGACGGCGGCGCGTCGGGCGCCCCGCCCCGGAACTGCGGACGGGTGTCGTCCACCGGTCACGGGGGACCGGCGGACGCCGCCGGAGAGGTCCGCACGGGAGCCGGTTCGAGGCCGCGCACCGCCGACACGGGGCGGCGGAGCGGGCCAGGGGGGACCGGTGCACCGACGGGGGAACCGGGGGGATCCGGGGGAGACCGGGGCGTCCGAAGCGCCGTCCGTGGGGGTACGGCGCTTCGGGTACCCGGGGGCCGGGCCGCCGCCCCGGCCGGATTGTCAGTGGTGCCGGTCACGATGGAGGAGCACGGACCACCCGGTCCGTGCGCTGCCTCGGAACGGGGGAGACCATGACCATCAGCCATCCTGAGCCCGTCACCGCCCGCCTCCACTCCGCCGCCTACCGACCGGGCGCCCCCCGGCCCGCCTCCCACGGGCCGGCCGCCGGCGCCGACGTGCACCCGGTGCTGCGCCGGGTCGCCGCTCCGCCCGCCGCCCTCGACCTGCTCGCCGACGCCCACCGGACCCTGGCGCGGTCCCGCACCCTGGAGGACCCGCTGGAGCGGTACGCCGCCGCGCACCTCGCGGCGCTGCGCACCGTCGCGGCGGTTCTCGCGGTGCGGGGGCGCCCCGAGAAGAGCCCCCGGCGCCGCCAGGCGATCCGCAGCGCCTGGGAGGTGCTGCCCGAGGTCGCGCCCGAACTCGCCGAATGGGCCGTGTACTTCGCGGCCGGTGCGCGTCGCCGGGCCGCCGCCGAGGCAGGGATCCGGGGCGCCGCCTCGGCCCGCGACGCCGACGACCTGATCCGCAACTCCGCCCTCTTCGTCCGCCTGGTCGAGCGGCTGCTCGGCCTCCACCCCGCCCCGCCCGCCCCGCGCCTGCCGCTGGACGGCGCCGACGACCAGGAGGGCACCGGGTGACCGGCGGCGCGGGCGCGTCGTCCGCGCGGTCTAAGGTGGAGGCAACCTGATCGAAACCGCACGTGCCGAGGAGTCCCGCCTTGTACCCGACGCGTCCCCGCAGTGCCCTGCGTACCGCCGTGGTGTGGGAGGTGGTGCGGGCCGCCCTGGAGAAGCGGGCGGCCGAGCTGGACCAGCCGGTGCTGGACGTGGTGGACACCGGCGGCGGCACCGGCAACTTCGCGGTGCCGGTGGCCCGGCTCGGCCACCGCGTCACCGTGGTCGACCCGAGCCCGGACGCGCTGTTCGCGCTGGAGCGCCGGGCCGCCGAGGCCGGCGTGACCGACCTGGTCCGCGCCGTGCAGGGCGACACCCAGACGCTCCCCGAGCTGGTCACGCCCGGCAGTGTCGACGCGGTGCTCTGCCACGGCGTGCTGGAGGTCGTGGACGATCCGGCCGAGGCTCTCGGCAGCCTGGCCGGCACCCTGCGCCGGGGCGGCTTCGTGAGCCTGCTGGCCGCCAACCGGAACGGCGCGGTGCTCGCCCGGGCACTCGGCGGCCACTTCGCCGAGGCCCGCGCGGTGCTGGGCGCCGTCGACGGCCGGTGGGGCGAGAGCGACCCGATGCCGCGCCGCTTCACCGGCGAGGAACTGGACCGGCTGGCGGTCGGGGCGGGCCTGCGGGTGGAGTCGGTGCACGGGGTGCGGGTCTTCGCCGACCTGGTGCCCGGTGTCCTGGTGGACACCGAGCCGGGCGCCCTGGAGGCGCTGCTCAAGCTGGAGGAGGCCGCCGCCGGGCAGCCCGCCTTCCACGCCGTGGCGACCCAGCTCCACCTGCTGGCCACCCTGGCCTGACCGGCCCGTCGGGTGCCGTTCGCCGGATCACCGTCACCGCTTCGCCGAGCCGTCTCCAGGCCGTCTCCTCCCCGTCTCCTCCGGATCTCCCCAGGTCCGGGCCCATTCCATCGGATCGGGCACTTGTCCGGCGCCCGCCGCGTTGAGCACAGTGCGGCAGGAGCCGCCGAAGCGGTCCGGCCCTCGCGTGGTCGACCACTCCGGAACCGGCCGGTGGACCGTATGATCTGGGTAAAGCCGGAAAGCATGACAGCCGGATGCTCGGGGCATATGGACGACACGGGCCCGGGCCCCCGCACAGGCGTCCGACCGCGTGTTCTGAAGGCAGATTGGACATGCCTCCCCGACCGGGGCGGCGGACCGGTCGCATCCGCGACCGACGAGTAGGAGGACTCCGTGCCGCTCTCGGAGCACGAGCAGCGACTGCTCGACCAGATGGAGCGAGCGCTGTATGCCGAAGATCCCAAATTCGCGTCGGCGCTTGAGGGAACCGGTCTGCGCACCCACACCCGTCGACGGGTCTACCTGGCCGTGGGCGGCTTCGTGGTGGGCATCGGTCTGCTGATGGGCGGCATGGTCGTGCCCGACCAGATCTGGGTCAGCGTGGTCGGGTTCCTGGTGATGCTGGGGTGCGCCGTCTTCGCCGTGACGGGCTGGCGCCGTGGGCCCGCCGGACAGGCCCAGGCCAGCGGACCGGCCGCGGCCCCGCGCCGCAAGGCGGGGATGATGGACCGCGTGGAGCAGCGCTGGCAGCGCCGGCGCGACGAGCAGACCGGCGGGTTCTGAACCCTCCCGTCCGGTCCGGCCGTCCGTACGGGACGGGAACCGGGCCGGATCCGCGGGACACCGGACGAACGTGACGAACGTGACGAGGGCGGGCAGTCGACCGACTGCCCGCCCTCGCTGCGTACCCGGGCCCGGACCGGGGCCTCCCCCCGCCCGCGCTCCCGGGGGAGAGCGGGCGGGGGGAGACCGGGCCGCTGGAGGCCGAGGTCCGGATCAGGACTCCGGCCGGTCGTCCTTCCGCCGCGACAGCACCCGGCGGACCGGGCCGGTGACCGCCCCGGTCACCCGCGCCGCCCGGCCGCGCACCGCCAGCCGGGCCGCCAGCACCGCGTCCGAGAGGCGCCACCACAGCTGGGCCGAGGACGGCGGCAGCAGCAGGGCCCTGGTCCGCCCGCGCCGTCCGGCGCCGGCCCGCAGGCCGTCGCGGGCGGTCCGGACGTCCGCCGCGAGCGGCACGGTGACCTGCGCGTTCCGGGCGTAGAGCACCTTCTCGGTGGCCAGTGCGACCCGTCCGGCGGCCGCCGCCGAGACCTCGTCGAGTTCGGCGGTCTCGGCGATCCGGCGGGCGGCGGAGCGCGGGGTCCGCGACTCGTCCGGCGGGATGCCGAGGTCCCAGGCGGAGTCGATCAGCTCGGCCCAGGCGGCGAGCACCTGTTCGTCGGTGAGCTCGGCGGGTCCCGCGCCGCCGGGGCGCCGCCGCCCGCCGGCCCCGAGCCGGCGCCGGCGCAGCAGGGCCCGCCAGACCATCGGGGTGACGAGCAGCGCGAGCAGCACCAGGACGGCGGCCAGGGTGGCCAGGCTCCGCCCGGAGAGCAGCACGGACCCGCCGTCGGCACCCGTGGCCGACTTGCCCTGGTCACCGCAGTCGCCCATGCGGCGCAGCTTCGGATCGCAGTCGGGGTCGGCGGACGGCTGCGGCACCGAGGCGCTGGGCAGCGGCGCCGTGGTCGGCTGGGAGGTCGGCTCGGTGGTCGGCGCGGCGACCGGTTCGGTGTACTGGGGCTGCACGCCGCGGCTCGGGGTGGGCTCGAAGCGCATCCAGCCGAAGCCCTCGAAGTACAGCTCGGGCCAGGCGTGGTACATCGAGTCGGTCACCGAGTACACGTCGCCGGCCTTGGCGTCGCCGGGCGTGAAGCCGAGTGCCACCCGGGCGGGGATGTCCAGCGCGCGGGCCATCGCCGCCATGGTGGAGGCGAAGTGGACGCAGTAGCCCCGGCGCCGGTTCAGGAAGTCGGCCATCGCGTCGCTGCCGTTGTCGGGCCTGGTCTTGACGTCGTAGGTGAAGTCGGGACCGGTGAACCACTCCTGCAGCGCGACCGCCTTGTCGTAGGGGGTCTTCGCCTTCCGGGTGACGGCGTCGGCCTTCTGGCGGACGACCGGCGGCAGGTCCCCCGGCAGGTCGAGGTACTGGGCCCTGATCCGGTCGGGCGCCGGCGGGGCGCCGCGCAGCTCGGTGGCGGTGGGTGCGACGTACAGCGAGGTGACCGAGTAGCCCAGGCCCTTGATCGCCTTGTCCCGGGTGGGCTGGAGGGCCGAGGTGAGCGGGTCGAGCTGCCAGTCGCCGTTGTTGCGCAGGGCGACGGTCCGGGCCGGGTAGGGCATCGGCAGCCAGGCGTTCTCCAGCCGGTCGCTGATCTTGACGGTGGTCCTCAGCTCCGGGGACTTCTGCGCGGTCAGGCCCTCGGGGGGCGGCAGGGTGCCCTTGAACTCGACCGAGTCGGTGGAGCTGAGCTTCCACCGGGTGCCGTCGAAGGCGTCCAGCGAACCGGTGCGCAGGTAGGTGCTGTCGGCTGCGGGGCTCTCCGTCTTGTAGGTGAACAGCTCGACGTTGCGGGGCGCGGGGAGCGCGTCGTTGAGCGCGACCAGCGGGTCCAGGCTGTTGAACGAGCCCCCGCCGCCGTGCGCGCCGGAGCCCGGGTCGCTTCCGGTGTGCACCAGGCCGAGGCTCCAGCGGGGCAGGAAGGCCGGCAGCAGCAGGGCGATCGCGAGCGCCACCACGCCGACCTGCCGGCCGCTCTGGCCGAGTCCGCCCAGGCCGCCGCCGCGGCCGCCGTCGGTGCCGCCACCGGTGCCGCGCGGGGTGCCGCGGAAGACCCGGCCCCAGCGGGAGACCCGGTCCTGGCCCTCGGCGAAGAGCAGGAGCAGGTAGCCGGCGGCCGCGGCCGCGAACCAGAGCCAGCTGCCCCGGTCGCCGGACAGGCCGTTGCCGACCGAGTAGAGCGCCAGCAGCGGGAGCCCGGCCAGCGCCGAGCGCCGGTAGGTGACCGCGACGGTGTCCACCGCGATGGCCATCAGGCCGATCGAGGCGACCAGGATCAGCCGCAGGCCCGGGCTGGGCGGGGCGGGGATGGCGTACTCCCGGATGTCGTCCAGCCCCTGCTCGAACACCCGGCCGAGGGTGCGTGCCGACTCCGGGCCGGGGACGATCCCGCCCCAGGCGGCGCCCGAGGCGGCGAAGCCGAGCAGCAGCAGGACGAGGAGGACGACCAGCTGACCGACCGGGACGGTCCAGCGGTAGAGCGGCGCGCGCCGCAGTCCCGCGCCGACCGCGGCGAGCACGGCCACCACCAGGTAGGCGTGGGTGATCCAGCCCTTGGTGGTCAGCAGCGGGGTCAGGCAGAGCGCGGCCAGGGCGGTGGCCAGCGCCGAGTACACGGTCAGTTTGGCCCGGGTGGTCACGCGCCGGCCTCTTCTCGGTAGGGGGAGGACGCCTCGGCCCGGTCGGCGGCCCGCCACAGTTCGGGGACGGAGTCGCGGGCGCGGACCGGCAGCACGGTCCAGCCGGCCTCGCGCAGACGGAGCACCCGGTCGCGGAACTCCTCGCCGCCGGTCTCGGGGGCGAGCAGGCGCAGACCGGCCCAGGTGCCGGTGTCGAGCAGGAAGGCCACGGCGCCGCCGGTGCGGTTGCGCAGCCGGGCCAGCCGCGCGGTCTGCTCCTCGTCCAGGTCGCCGAGGACGGCGACCAGCAGGCCCTCGCCGCCGGCCCGCAGCGGCTCCTCGGCGCGCGAGAGCCCGGCGCCGTCGGAGAGGTCGACCACCGCGAGGGCGTCCAGGATCAGGCCGGAGGCGTCGGCGGCGGTGTTGCCGCCGCCGGACCCGCTGCCGGGGACGGCGTGGCCGGTGTCGGTCAGCAGCCGGGTCTGGTAGCCGCGCTCCAGCAGGTGGGCGGTGACCGAGGCGGCGCAGGAGACGGCCCACTCGAAGGAGGAGGCGGGGCCGCTGCCCCGGTGGCCCACCTCGCGGGTGTCCAGCAGGACGGTGGCGCGGGCCTTGCGGGGCTGCTCCTCGCGGCGGACCATCAGCTCGCCGTAGCGGGCGGTGGACTTCCAGTGCACCCGGCGCAGGTCGTCGCCGTGCCGGTACTCGCGCAGGATGACGTCGTCGTCGCCGGCCAGCGCCAGGGCCCGGGTGTGGCTGTCGCCCTGTCCGGTCCACTCGCCGCTGAGCCGGATGTACGGCAGCGGCTGGATCTGCGGGACGACGGTGAGCACGTCGGACGCGGCGAACGAGCGGTTCAGCTCGCACATCCCGAACGGGTCGGAGAGCCGGAGCTGGAGCGGGCCGAGCGGGTAGCGGCCGCGCAGGTCGGAGCGGACCCGGTAGGAGACCTCGCGGTTGCCGCGGGGCTCGACCCGGTCCAGCACGAACCGCGGGCGCGGCCCGAGCACGTACGGGACCTTGTCCTCCAGCAGCAGCAGTCCGGTGGGGACCCGGGAGACGTTGTCCACCCGCAGGTGGACCCGGGCCTCCTGGCCGGCCACCGCGCGGCGCGGGCTGAGCCTGCGGCCGCTGGCCACCCGGTAGCGGGTGTTGGCCAGCAGCAGGGCGGCGGCCAGCGGCAGGGCGGCGAGCAGCACGCCGACGCGCAGCAGCGCGTCCTGGTCGAGCAGGTACGAGCAGCCCACCGCGGTCAGCCCGGCGGCGAGGAAGGAGCGGCCCCGGGTGGTGAGGCCGCGCATTCCGGCGCGGAAGCCCGACGGTTCGTCGGACGGGCCCACCTCAGCCCCTCCGGACGGCCGGGCCGCCCTGCGGGCGCGGCAGCGGCAGCCGGGCGACGAGGTCGGTCACGATCTGCTCGGAGGTGCGGCGGCTGAGCTGGGTCTCGGCGGTCGGCATGAGGCGGTGGGCGAGCACCGGGACGGCGAGGCGCTGGAGGTCGTCCGGGGTGACGTAGTCGCGGCCGTCCAGGGCGGCGGCGGCGCGGGCGGCCCGGACCAGGTGCAGGGTGGCGCGGGGCGAGGCGCCGAGGCGCAGCTCGTGGCTGGTGCGGGTGGCGGAGACCAGCTCGACGGCGTAGCGGCGGACCGGGTCGGCGATGTGCACGGTGCGGACGAGGTCGATCAGCTTGAGGATGTCGGAGGCGTGCGCGACCGGCTGCAGGTCGTCCAGCGGGCTGGCGCCGGCGTGCACGTCGAGCATGGCGAACTCGGCCTCGGGGCTCGGGTAGCCCATCGAGATACGGGCCATGAAGCGGTCCCGCTGGGCCTCGGGGAGGGGGTAGGTGCCCTCCATCTCGACCGGGTTCTGGGTGGCCACGACCATGAACGGCGAGGGCAGCTCGTAGCTGGTGCCGTCGATGGTGACCTGGCGCTCCTCCATCGACTCCAGCAGCGCGGACTGGGTCTTCGGCGAGGCCCGGTTGATCTCGTCGCCGACCACGATCTGGGCGAAGATCGCGCCCGGGCGGAACTCGAAGTCGCGCTGGTGCTGGTCGAAGATGTTGGTGCCGGTGACGTCCGAGGGCAGCAGGTCGGGGGTGAACTGGATACGCCGCACGGTGCAGTCGACGGACCGGGCCAGCGCCTTGGCCAGCATCGTCTTGCCGACGCCGGGCACGTCCTCCAGCAGCAGGTGGCCCTCGGCGAGCAGGACGGTCAGGGCGATCCGGACGGCCTCCGGCTTGCCCTCGATCACACTCTCGATGTTGGCGCGGACCCGGTCCACGACGGCGGCGAGTTCCGGCAGACCGACCGGGTAGCCCGGCGTCTCCTGGTCGCCCCCCGCACGACCGTTGAGACCGGCCTGATCGTTGTAGCTCGTCACCCGTCAGCTCCCTGGCACACCACGTGCCCGCCTCCGTTGAGGCCGGCCCCCACCCCATGCTGGACGCGGCCCCTCCGGAAGCGGTTCCGTGATCCGGGAGCCGGTGCCGGGGTACGGCCTGCGGCTGGCCGCCCCAGGTGGTTCGAGGTCAGACCGGCAGCCGCATTCTCCCCCGGGCGGCGGTCAGAAGTCACCCTCGGGATCGGGCACCGTCGGGCGGCCGCGCCGGGGAGGCGGGCCCGGCGGGTTCCGGGGACGTCCGGTTGGCCCGGACGGCGCTGGCCGGGCCGACGGGACGGGACGGGTCAGTGGATCTCGCGCAGCAGCCCGGTGTGGACGTCGAAGACGAAGCCGCGCACGTCACCGGTCTCCAGCAGGAACGGCGAGGTGCGTACCCGCTGCATGGACTGCCGGACGTCGCTGTCCAGGTCGACGAAGGCCTCGACCGCCCACTGCGGGCGCTGGCCGACCTCCTGCTCCAGCTCGCGCCGGAAGTCCTCGGTCAGGCCGAGCAGGCCGCAGCCGGTGTGGTGGATCAGCGCGACCGAGCGGGTGCCGAGGGCACGCTGGCTGATGGTCAGGGAACGGATGGTGTCGTCGGTCACCACGCCGCCCGCGTTGCGGATGACGTGGGCGTCGCCGAGTTCGAGGCCGAGCGCGGCGAACAGGTCGAGGCGGGCGTCCATGCAGGCGACCACGGCGATCTTCTGCACCGGGCGGGCGTCCATGCCGCCGTCGCGGAAGGTGACCGCGTACTCGCGGTTCGCCGCGACGAAGCGGTCGATGATGGTGTTCGTCGGGGAGTCGGCAGCGGCGGTCGGCGTGGGCCGGTCGGGGGTCACTGTCATGGTGAAGACGTTAGTGCGATTCGGCGGCTCGTGGTGGGGCTGATGACTACAGAGCGGGCCCTTGTGACCGAGCGCATATCCACAAGGCGCCGTCACCCCCGGGCGGTCCGGCCGGATATGTCCGGTCCCGTCCGGGGCGGTCCGCTGGGCCTTCCCGGTGCAGGGGCGCGCGGGACCGCCCCCGGCGCCGCCCAGGCGTCCGGCACGTGCCACGAGCACCGTCGCGACCTGCGGTGATCCGTACCGCCGCCCGGGTGGTGCGCCGGAGCGGGCCATTGACTGCGGGGGCGTGGGCGATAGAGTTGCGGCGCAGTGGAGCACACCCGCCGGAGCCCGTCAACCGGGCGTTTCCGGCCGGTGCGGCGGCCGACGCGGCCCGTGGCCTCCACCCGCTCCGTGCCACCTGGCGCACCTTCCCCGGTGCCGGGCGGTCACGACCTTCCCCAGGAGCGGGCGGGGCCCACGGGCCGCGGCCCGGCCCGTGCGCCTGCCCGGCGGTGTGGTGGGACAGAATGGGCGGAGCTCCCGTACTTCGGGCGGCTCCGCACCGAGGAAGGGCGCCACCGCGCATGACCACCAACGATCCGGCCCCCAAGCACGTCCCGGTGATGCTGCAGAGGTGCATGGACGCGCTGGCCCCGGCGATCTCCCGGCCCGGTGCGGTGGTGGTGGACGCCACCCTCGGCCTCGGCGGCCACAGCGAGGCGCTGCTCACCCAGTTCCCCGAGGTGCGGCTGGTCGCGGTGGACCGCGACCCGGCGGCGCTCAAGCTCTCCGGCGAGCGGCTGGCCCGCTTCGGCGACCGGGCGACCCTGGTGCACGCGGTCTACGACGAGATCCCCGAGGTGCTGGAGCGCCTGGACATCCCGGAGGCCGACGGCATCCTCTTCGACCTCGGCGTCTCCTCCATGCAGCTCGACGAGGCGGAGCGCGGCTTCGCGTACGCCCAGGACGCGCCGCTGGACATGCGGATGGACCAGACCCGCGGCATCAGCGCGGCCGAGGTGCTGAACACCTACAGCCACGGCGAGCTGGCCCGGATCCTCAAGTTCTACGGTGAGGAGCGGTTCGCCGGGAAGATCGCCTCGGTGATCCTGCGCGAGCGCGAGAAGGAACCGTTCACCACCAGCGCGCGTCTGGTCGAGTTGGTGCGCAACGCCATCCCGGCCGCCACCCGCCGCACCGGCGGAAACCCGGCCAAGCGCACCTTCCAGGCGCTGCGGATCGAGGTCAACGGCGAGCTGGAGGTCCTGGAGCGGGCGATCCCCGGGGCGCTGGACGTCCTGGCCCTCGGCGGACGGATCGCCGTGATGTCCTACCAGTCGCTGGAGGACCGCCTGGTCAAGCAGTCCTTCGCGGCCGGGGCGACCAGCACCGCCCCGCCGGGGCTGCCGTTCATCCCGGAGGAGCACCAGCCCTGGCTCAAGCTGATCACCCGCGGTGCCGAGCTGGCCACCGAGCAGGAGATCGAGGAGAACCGGCGCGCCGCACCCGTACGGCTGCGGGTGGCGGAGAGGATCAGGGACCGAAGCACCCGGGGCTGACCGGCACCGGGGCGGTCCGAAGGGCGGAGGGAAGGCAGTGGGGCCGGTGGCCGGAGGCGGGGCGGGGAGCAGGGTGCTCCCCGGGCAGGGCGGCAGGGCGCGGATCACCGTCCGCCCAGGGCGGCGCCAGGTACGGGGGCGGACACCGTTCGCGGTGCTGGTGGTGGTGCTGCTCGCGGCCGGGCTGCTCGGGCTGCTGGCGCTGAACACCGCGCTCAACGAGGGCTCCTTCGAGCTGTCCAGGCTGCAGCGGCAGACCACCGTCCTGACCGACGAGCAGCAGGGGCTCCAGCACCAGATCGACCAGAACTCCGCCCCGGACGCGCTGGCCCGCCGGGCCGCCGAGCTCGGCATGGTGCCGGCCGGCGGGATGGCCTTCCTCGACCTGCCGAACGGCGGCGCGGTGGTCGGCACGCCGAAGCCCGCCCAGGACAGCCCGCCGGTGAAACGGTCCACCGCGGAACCGTGGCCCGGGAAGCAGCCTTCGCCCAGCGCCCAGCCCGGTGCCGGCGCTCCGGCCGGTTCCCCGGCACCGGCCCAGCCCGCCGCACCCGCGGCGACCGTTCCGGCGCCGGGCGGGGACGTCACCGTCCAGCTCAACCCGGCCGCGCCGCAGCCGGCGCCGGCCACCGGCGGGGGTGCCGCCCGATGAGCACGCCCCGTCAGCCCTCCGGAGCCGCTGGTGGCAGCGGACGCAGGCCGGTCAAGGGCGCCGCGCCCCGTCCGGCCCCGCGCGGGCAGTCCACCGGCAAGCCGCCCGCCGCCGGGCGCGCCCAGCCGGCGAAGGGACAGCCGGCCAAGCCGCAGCCCGCCAAGGGCCAGCCGGCCCGCGCCAAGCAGCCCCCGGCCAAGCAGCCGCAGGCCCGGCAGGCCGGCGCCAAGGCCCAGCCCGCCGCCGGGCGGGACCCGAGGGCCGCCGCCGCCCGGACGCCGCGCACCCCGCAGCAGCGCCGCCCCGAGGGCCGCCCGCCGGCCCGCGCCGCCCGGGCGGGCGCCGGGTCGCGCCCGCGCCCCCCGCAGCGCCGGCCGCAGCCCCGGGGGATCCGGCTGGCCGACCCGCGCCGCCGGCTGCGGGTGATCACCATCGTGCTCTCGGTGGTCTTCTCGATCTTCGCCGGACGGCTGGTCCAGCTCCAGCTGCTGGACTCCGACGCGCTGGCCGCCGACGCCAACACCAACCGCTACCTGAACATCCCGATCACCGCCGAACGCGGCTCGATAACGTCCTCCGACGGGGTCGCCCTGGCCACCACCGTCGACGCCTACGACATCACCGCCGACCCGGCGATGTTCACCCCCGAGGCCACCGGCCTCCCGGACGCCCCCGAGCAGGCCGCCGCCCTGCTGGCGCCGATCCTCGGCCTGCCCAAGGAGCGGATCGCCGCCGACCTGCACACCCCCAAGACCCGCTACAAGCGGCTCGCCGCCCAGCAGGCCCCGGACGTCAAGAACCAGATCAGCGACCTCAAGTCGAGCCTGGAGAAGCAGGCCGGATCGCGGAGCTGCCAGGCCCAGAAGCGGCTGCTCAACAAGTCCGCCGAGGAGGGCGGCCGGACCAGGCTCGACAACGAGTGCGTCAACCCGCTGGCCGGCGTCTTCAACCGGGACACCCAGAAGCGGGTCTACCCCTCGGACGGGCTGGCCGCCAACCTCGTCGGCTTCGTCAACGCGGAGGGCGAGGGCGCCGGCGGGCTGGAGCAGCAGTACCAGAAGCAGCTGTCCGGCAAGGACGGCCACAGCAGCTACGCGCAGGCCGGCGGCCGGCTGGTGCCCACCGCCGGCGGCTCGCTCGACCCCGCCGTGCCCGGCACCGACCTGCGGCTGACCGTCAACCGGGACATCCAGTGGGCCGCCCAGCGGGCCATCACCGACCAGGTCGCCAACGCCGGGGCGGAGAAGGGCTACGTCATCGTCCAGGACGTGAAGAACGGCCAGGTGCTGGCGATGGCCACCTCGCCGGGCTTCAACCCGAACGACCTGAGCACGGCCAGGAACTCGCAGCTCGGCAACGCCGCCCTGCAGGACGCCTACGAGCCCGGCTCCACCGCCAAGCTGATGACCATGGCGGCGGTCCTGGACACCGGCAAGGCCACCTGGGACACCAAGGTCACCGTGCCGTACCCGCTGGTCCGCGGCGACGTGGCGTTCAAGGACGACGTCGAGCACCCCACCTGGTACCTCACCCTGGCCGGCGTGCTCGCCAAGTCCTCCAACATCGGCACCATCGAGGCCGCCCAGACGCTCGGCGCGACCCAGCCCGAGGCCAACCAGGTGCTCCACGAGTACCTGCGGAAGTTCGGCATCGGCCAGCAGACCGGACTGGGCTTCCCCGGCGAGACCGCCGGACTGCTCGACAAGCCGGAGGACTGGAAGGCGTCCAAGCAGTACACCATCCCGTTCGGGCAGGGCCTCTCGGTCAACGCCCTGCAGGCGACCTCGGTGTTCTCGACCATCGCCAACGGCGGGGTCCGGGTGGCGCCCAGCGTCGTCCAGGGCACCACCGCGCCGGACGGCAGGTACACCCCCGCCGCGCCGGGCGCGCAGTCCCGGGTGGTGGGCGAACAGACCGCCAAGACCCTCACCGAGATGCTGGAGTCCGTCGTCTCCGACGAGCAGGGCACCGGCGGCAAGGCCGCGATCCCCGGCTACCGGGTGGCCGGCAAGACCGGCACCGCCAACCGGGTGGACCCCAAGACCGGCGGCTACCGGGGCTACACCGCGTCCTTCATCGGCTTCGCCCCGGCCGACCAGCCGCGGGTCACCGTCTCCTGCGTGATCCAGGACCCGGTCAACGGCCACTTCGGCGGCCAGCTCTGCGGTCCGGTGTTCAAGCAGGTGATGGAGTTCACCCTCAAGACCCTCCAGGTCCCGCCGAGCGGGAGCGAGGCGCCCAACCTGCCCGTCGAGTGGAAGCCGTGATCGACCCATGAACAACGACCGGGCGGGTGCGGCCGCCGGTACGGAAAAGGGCCGGTTTGGCCCTGGACGCCCTTCGGCGGATAGCCTCTCCGCCGTGCCGAAACCCGATCAAACCACCGTGAGCCCGCCCCGCCCCGCCCGGACGGGGGCCAGGCCGCTCGCCGAGATCGCCCGACTGCTGGGTCTCGACCCCGTCGAGGGACCCGAGGTCACCGGCGTCACCCACAACGCCCGGGAGGTCCGCCCCGGCGACCTGTACGTGGCGTTCCCCGGCGCCAACCACCACGGCGCGTCGTTCAGCGGGCAGGCCGCCGGCGCCGGCGCGGTGGCGGTGCTCACCGACCCGGCCGGTGCCGAGCTCGCGGCCGGCGCGGGACTCCCGCTGCTGGTCGTCGAGCGGCCGCGGGCCCGGATGGGCGAGCTGGCCGCCGCCGTCTACGACCGGCCCTCCGAGCGGCTGCTGATGATCGGGCTGACCGGCACCAACGGCAAGACCACCACCTCCTACCTGGTCGAGGGCGGCCTGCTCGGCGCCGGGCGCAGCCCCGGGGTGATCGGCACCGTCGAGATGCGGGTCGGCACCGAGCGGATCAAGAGCGAGCGGACCACCCCCGAGGCCACCGACCTGCACGCGATCCTCGCCGTGATGGGCGAGCGCGGCGCGGACGCGGTGACCATGGAGGTCTCCAGCCACGCGCTGGTGTACGGCCGCACCGACGGCGTGGTCTACGACGTCGCGCTGTTCAACAACCTCACCCCCGAGCACCTCGACTTCCACCCGGACATGGAGGACTACTTCCAGGCGAAGGCCCGGCTCTTCCAGCCCGGCAAGTCGCGGGCCGGGGTGGCCAACCTGGACGACGCGTACGGCCGCCGGCTGGCCGCCGAGGCGAAGATCCCGGTCTCCACCTTCTCCGCCACCGGCGCCCCCGAGGCGGACTGGCGGGCGGTGGACGTCCAGCTCGGACCGGTCGGCTCGACGTTCCGGGTCCTGGGCCCCGACGGCGCCGAGGCGGACGCGTCCGTCCCGCTGCCCGGCCCGTTCAACGTCGCCAACGCGCTGGCCGCGATCGCGGTGCTGGTCACCGCCGGCCTCCCGCTCGACCGGGCCGTGGCCGGCATCGCCGCCGTGCCCGGCGTGCCCGGCCGGCTGGAGCGGGTCGACGCGGGCCAGCCGTACGTCGCGGTGGTCGACTACGCGCACAAGCCGGACGCCCTGGAGGCCGTCCTCGGCTCGCTGCGCGAGGTCACCAAGGGCCGGCTGCACGTGGTGATCGGCTGCGGCGGCGACCGCGACCCGCACAAGCGCGCCCCGATGGGCGGCATCGCCGCCCGGCTCGCCGACACCGCCCTGCTGACCAGCGACAACCCGCGCAGCGAGGACCCGCTGGCGATCCTCGCCACCATGCTCGCCGGCGCCGCCGCGGTGCCCGAGGCCGATCGCGGCGCCGTCCTGGTCGTCCCCGACCGGGCCGAGGCGATCCAGCTGGCCATCGCCCACGCCCGGGCCGGCGACACCGTGCTGGTGGCCGGCAAGGGCCACGAGCTCGGCCAGTACGTACGAGACGAGATCCGCCCCTTCGACGACCGGGAGGTGCTGCGCGAGGCCATCGGACAGGACGCCGTCGCGCGGACCACGGCCGCCCGGGGCACCGGAGGAGTAGAGCAGCCGTGATCGCACTGACCCTCGCCGAGGTGGCCGCAGCAGTCGGCGGCACCCTGGCCGGAGCCGACCCCGACGTCCTGGTGACCGCCCCGGTCGAGGTCGACTCCCGCAAGGTCCTCCCCGGCGGCCTCTTCGCGGCCTTCGTCGGCGAGAACGTGGACGGCCACGACTACGCGGCCACCGCGATGGCGGCCGGCGCGGTCGCCGTGCTGGCGTCCCGCCCGGTCGACGGCCCCGCCGTCCGGGTCGACAGCGTGGTGGACGCGCTCGGCAAGCTGGCCCGCGCGGTCGTCGGCCGCGCCGACGCCACCGTGGTCGCGCTCACCGGCTCGGCCGGCAAGACCAGCACCAAGGACCTGATCGCCCAGCTGCTCCAGCGCCTCGGCGACACCGTCTACCCGCCCGGCTCGCTCAACAACGAGATCGGCCACCCGATGACCGCGCTGCGGGTCGAGGACGCCACCCGGCACCTGGTGCTGGAGATGGGCGCCCGGCACAAGGGCGACATCGAGTACCTCACCTCGATCACCCCGCCCCGGATCGGCGTGGTGCTGAACGTCGGCACCGCGCACGTCGGCGAGTTCGGCTCGCAGGAGGCGATCGCCGAGGCCAAGGGCGAACTGGTCGAGGCACTGCCGGCCGACGGCGTGGCGGTCCTCAACGCCGACGACCGGTTGGTACGCGCAATGGCCGCGCGCACCAAGGCCCGGGTGGTGTTCTTCGGCGAGTCCCCGGACGCCGGGGTGCGCGCACAGGACGTTCGCCTGGACGCCACCGGACGTCCATCCTTCACGTTGATCACCCCGGCCGGTTCCGCACCGGTGCAGCTGCGCCTGTACGGTGAGCACCACGTCTCGAACGCCCTCGCCGCCGCAGCGGTGGCGACGGAGCTCGGGATGACCGTCGACGACACCGCCGAAGCACTGAACGAGGCGGGTGCGCTGTCCCGCTGGCGCATGGAGGTCGTCGACCGGGCCGATGGTGTCACCGTCGTGAACGACGCCTACAACGCGAACCCCGACTCGATGCGGGCCGCGCTGCGGGCGCTGGTCTCGATGGGGGGCCGCGGCCCGGAGCGCCGCCGCACCTGGGCGGTGCTCGGCGAGATGCGGGAGCTCGGCGAGGACAGCCTGGCCGAGCACGACGCCATCGGGCGGCTCGCCGTCCGGCTGGACGTCACCAAGCTGGTGGCGGTCGGCGGACGCGAGGCGGCCTGCATGGAACTGGGCGCTAGGAACGAAGGTTCGTGGGGTGAGGAGTCGGTGCTGGTGTCCGACGCGGACGCGGCGGTCGAACTGCTGCGCAGTCAGCTGCGGCCGGGGGATGTGGTGCTGGTGAAGGCGTCCCGGTCGGTGGGGCTCGAAAAGGTGGCCGAGGCAATCCTCGCGGACGGTGCGGCCCGCTGATGAAGCAGATCCTCTTCTCCGGCATGATCGGCCTGGTCCTGTCGCTGCTCGGCACGCCGGCCCTCATCAAGCTGCTCGCCCGGCAGGGCTACGGCCAGTACATCCGCGACGACGGCCCCAAGGCGCACCACAGCAAGAAGGGCACGCCCACCATGGGCGGCATCGCCTTCATCCTGGCGACGCTGGTGGCCTACTTCGCGACCAAGGCGATAACGGGCGAGTCCCCGACCGCCTCCGGACTGCTGGTGCTGTTCCTGACGGCCGGTCTCGGGCTGGTCGGCTTCCTCGACGACTACATCAAGGTCGTCAAGCGCCGTTCGCTGGGCCTGCGGGCCAAGGCGAAGCTGGCCGGGCAGTCGATCGTCGGCCTGGTCTTCGCCGTCCTGGCGCTGCAGTTCCCCGACGCCGCCGACCGCACCCCGGCCTCCCAGCACCTCTCGTTCGTCCGCGACTTCGAGTGGTCGATCGGCCCGGTGCTGTTCGTCATCTTCGCGTACTTCCTGATCGCCGCGACCTCGAACGGCGTGAACCTGACGGACGGTCTGGACGGCCTGGCCACCGGCGCATCGGTGATGGCCTTCGGCGCCTACACCTTCATCGGCGTCTGGGAGTACGGCCAGAGCTGCGCCTACGCCGTCTCGGCCACCTCCAACTGCTACGAGGTCCGCGACCCGCTGGACCTCGCGGTGGTCGCCGCCGCCCTCATGGGCTCCTGCTTCGGCTTCCTCTGGTGGAACACCTCGCCCGCCAAGATCTTCATGGGCGACACCGGCTCGCTGGCCCTCGGCGGCGCGATGGCCGGTCTGGCGATCTGCTCGCGCACCGAGATCCTGCTGGTCCTGCTGGGCGGCCTCTTCGTGATCATCACCCTCTCGGTGATCATCCAGGTCGGCTCGTTCCGGATGACCGGCAAGCGCGTCTTCAAGATGGCCCCGCTGCAGCACCACTTCGAACTCAAGGGCTGGAGCGAGGTCCTGGTCGTGGTCCGGTTCTGGATCATCCAGGGCCTCTGCGTGGCCGTCGGCCTCGGCCTCTTCTACGCGGGATGGGTGACCGGATGACCACCCCCGAGTGGACCGGACTGCCGGTCGCGGTCGCCGGTCTCGGTGTCTCCGGCATCAGCGCCGCCCGGGTCCTGCACGGCCTCGGCGCCCGCGTCACCGTGGTGGACGGCGGGAGCGGCGAGGGCCTGAAGGCCCGCGCCGCCGAGCTGGAGGCCCAGGGCGTGACCGTCCGCCTCGGCGACGGCGACAGCCTGCCCGACGGCACCCGGCTGGTCGTCACCTCGCCCGGCTGGCCGCCGAGCAGCCCGCTCTTCGCGGCCGCCGCGGCGGCCGGCGTGGAGGTCTGGGGCGACGTCGAGCTGGCCTGGCGGCTGCGCCGCCCGCTGCCCGCCACCGGCGAACCCGCCCCCTGGCTGGCCGTCACCGGCACCAACGGCAAGACCACCACCGTCCAGATGCTCGCCTCGATCCTCACCGCCGCCGGCCGGCGCACCGCCGCCGTCGGCAACGTGGGGGTCTCGGTGCTGGACGCGGTGCTCGCCGAGGAGCCGTACGACGTGCTCGCCGTCGAGCTCTCCAGCTACCAGCTGCACTGGGCGCCCTCGCTGCGCCCGTACTCGGCGGCCGTGCTCAACCTGGCCCCCGACCACCTCGACTGGCACGGCTCGATGGAGGCGTACGCCGCCGACAAGGGCCGGATCTACGAGGGCAACGTCGTCGCGTGCGTCTACAACCTGGCCGACCCGGCCACCGAGGCGCTGGTCCGCGAGGCCGACGTCGAGGAGGGCTGCCGGGCGGTCGGCTTCGGCCTCGGCTCGCCCGGCCCGTCGGACTTCGGCCTGGTCGACGGCCTGCTGGTGGACCGCGCCTTCGTGGCGGACCGGGCGAAGAACGCCGCCGAGCTGGGTTCCGTCGAGGACGTCAACCCGCCGGCCCCGCACAACATCGCCAACGCCCTGGCCGCCGCCGCGCTGGCCCGGTCCTACGGGGTCGACCCGAAGGCCGTCCGGGAGGGCCTGCGCGCCTTCCGGCCGGACGCCCACCGGATCGCCGAGGTCGGCGTCGTCGACGGCGTGACGTACATCGACGACTCCAAGGCGACCAACACCCACGCCGCCGCGGCCTCGCTCTCCGCCTACCGCCCGATCGTCTGGATCGCCGGCGGCCTGGCCAAGGGGGCGGCCTTCGACGACCTGGTGCAGGGCGCGTCCGAGCGGCTGCGCGCCGCCGTGCTGATCGGTGAGGACCGCGCGCTGATCCGGGAGGCGCTGGCGCGACACGCGCCGGATGTCCCGGTGATCGAGGCGGCCGAGGGCCAGACTGGCGCGGTGGCGATGGCCGAGGTGGTCCGCGCGGCCGCCTCACTCGCCCGAACGGGTGACACGGTGCTGCTGGCCCCGGCCTGCGCCTCGATGGACATGTTCACCAACTACGGCGAGCGCGGCGACCTCTTCGCGGCGGCCGTGCGGGAGCTGGCGGACTCGTAGGACGGGTCCGACGAGGCGCGCACCCGGGTCCGGACGGGTCCCGCCCCGCGCGCCCGAGGGCCGCGCCGGATCGGAGCGGCCCGGGGACGGGCGAGGCGTGGAGGGAGAGCGGGACGGGTGGGCGGCGGTCAGGGCAGGGCGGGGGATCCGGGCGCACCGGAGGGCGGGGCGACCGATCCCTGGCGGGTGATCTCGGCCACCACCACCGCCTACAAGTCCGCCGGCCCGCTGGCCCGCGTACAGGCCTTCCGGGCCCGCCTGCGGTACACCCTGGACCGGCCGCTCACGCCGTACCTGCTGATCGCCGGCACGGCGCTGCTGCTGGTGGGGCTCGGGCTGATGATGGTGTTCTCCGCCTCGCAGATCCTCGCCCTGGGCCAGCACCGTTCGACCCAGTTCTACTTCTTCAAACAGCTGGTCGGGGTGCTGCTCGGCTTCGCGCTGCTGGTCGGGTTCGCCCTGGTTCCGGTGGCGGTGCTGCGGGTGATCGTCTACCCGGTGATGCTCGGGGTGATCGGGGCGCTCGTCCTGGTCGCCATCCCCGGCGTCGGCGTGGAGGTCAACGGCAACCGGAACTGGCTGGATTTCGGCGTGTTCCAGTTCCAGCCCTCCGAGTTCGCCAAGCTGGCCCTGGTGCTGTGGGGCGCCGACCTGCTGGCGCGGAAGCAGAAGAACGGCACCCTCGACCAGTGGAAGCACCTGCTGGTCCCGCTGGTCCCCGGTGCGCTGCTGCTGCTCGCGCTGATCATGCTCGGCGGCGACATGGGCACCGCGATGATCCTGGTGGCCATGCTGTTCGGCCTGCTCTGGATGGTCGGCGCGCCGCTTCGGCTGTTCGTGGCCACCCTCGGCGTGGCGGTGGTGGTCTGCACCGCCCTGGTGGTCACCGTCCCGCACCGCGCCGAGCGGCTCTCCTGCATCGGCGTGACCAAGCTCGACCCGGCCGGCGCCTGCTTCCAGGCCCTGCACGGCGTCTACTCGTTCGGCCTCGGCGGCCTCTTCGGCTCCGGCCTCGGCGCCGGCGTCGAGAAGTGGGGCCAGCTCCCGGAGGCGCACACCGACTTCATCTTCGCCACGACCGGCGAGGAACTGGGACTGGTGGGGACGCTGTCGGTGATCGGTCTCTTCGCGGCACTAGGCTACGCGGGTATCCGTGTGGCCATCGGCACGAAGGATCCCTTCGTCAGGTACGCCGCGGGAGCCGCCATCACCTGGATCATGGCTCAGGCCGTGATCAACCTGGGGTCGGCGCTGGGACTGCTGCCCATCGCGGGCGTCCCGCTCCCGCTGTTCTCCTACGGCGGTTCCGCCATGCTGTCGGCCATGTCCGCGATCGGGGTGCTGCTCTGCCTGGCACGCAGCAGCTCGGGAGCGAAGGCGGCCCTGGCCGCCCGGAGCAAGAACTCCCGGATCAGGAGACAGCTGGCCCGGGTGCTGCCACGACGACGAACCACAGCGCGCCCGGCCCCGGTGCCGGCACGCAGGGAGCGGTGAATTTCGGTGCATGTCGTACTCGCCGGCGGGGGGACCGCCGGTCACATCGAGCCGGCCATGGCCCTCGCGGACGCCCTCCGCAGGCATGACCCGTCCGTCGGGATCACCGCCCTCGGGACCGAGCGCGGCCTGGAGACCCGGCTGGTACCCGAGCGCGGCTACCAGCTGGAGCTGATCCCGGCCGTCCCGCTGCCCCGCAAGCCCACGCCCGAGCTGATCACCGTCCCGGGCCGGCTGCGCGGCACCGTCCGGGCCGCCCAGGAGATCATCGAGCGGGTCAAGGCGGACGCGGTGGTCGGCTTCGGCGGCTACGTCGCGATGCCCGCCTACCTGGCCGCCAAACGGGCCGGTGTGCCGATCGTGGTGCACGAGGCCAACGCCCGGCCCGGCCTGGCCAACAAGATCGGCGCGCGCTACAGCGACTTCGTCGCGGTCTCCACGCCGGACAGCAAGCTCCGCGACTCCCGGTACATCGGCATCCCGCTGCGCCGGACCATCGCCACCCTGGACCGCAACGCGTCCCGGCCCGAGGCCCGGCACTACTTCGGCCTCGACCAGCGGCTGCCCACCCTGCTGGTCTCGGGCGGCTCGCAGGGCGCGCGCCGGCTCAACGAGACGGTCGCGGCGATCGCCCCGCGCCTCCAGCAGTACGGCGTCCAGATCCTGCACGCCGTCGGCCCCAAGAACGAGCTGCCGCAGGTGGACGACATCCCCGGGATGCCGCCGTACCGCGCGCTGCCGTACCTGGACCGGATGGACCTCGCGTACGCGGCCGCCGACCTGATGCTCTGCCGGGCGGGCGCGATGACGGTGGCCGAGCTGGCGGCCGTGGGCCTGCCCGCCGCCTTCGTCCCGCTGCCGATCGGCAACGGCGAGCAGCGGCTGAACGCCCAGCCGATGGTGAAGGCCGGCGGCGGGCTGCTGGTCGACGACGCCGAGCTGAACCCGGACTGGGTGCTGCAGAACGTGCTGCCGGTGCTCACCGACCCGCAGAAGCTCTGGGACATGAGCCGGGCCGCCGCCGAGTTCGGCCGCCGGGACGCGGACGAGCTGCTGGTCGGCATGGTCTACGAGGCCATCGAGGCAGCCAGGGGCGGCCGCCGTCGTGGCTGACGCCCGGCTCGCCGAGCCGCCCCCGGCCGGCGGCCGGGGGCACCCGCACGACGAGGACCTGGGGGACGAGGAGTACGCCCCGCGGCTGCGGCTCTCCCGGCGCGGGGTGGTGGTGCTGGGTTCGTTCGGCGCCGCGGTGCTGGGCGTGCTGGCCTGGCTGGTCTTCTTCTCCTCGGTCCTCGACGTGCGCAGCGTCTCGGTGCAGGGCGTGCAGGACGACAGGCTGACGGCCGACCAGGTCCGCTCGGCGATCGGCGGGGTCGGTTCCGGCCCGCTGGCCCGGGTGGACCTGGAGGACGTCCGGCGGCAGGTGGAGGCGATCCCGCGGGTGGCCGGCGCCGAGGTCTGGCGGGGCTGGCCGCACACCCTGCGGGTGAAGATCACCCAGCGCACGGCGGTCGCCGCGGTGAAGGGCGAGGACGGCCGCTTCACCCAGGTCGACGCCGGGGGCGTGAGCTTCGCCACCGAGCCGGCCGCCCCGGAGGGCGTCCCGGTGGTGGAGCTCAGGCTCAGTCAGCCGGCCAGGGACGCGGAGTCGGTGATCGGGCCGGCGCAGTTGGTGAACGGTGCGGTGACGGTGGCCGCGGGCCTGCCGACCGAGGTCCGGCAGCGGGCCGGGGCGGTTCTGGTGCATTCGTACGACGACATCCAGTTGCAGCTCAGCGGGGGTGTGACGGTCCGCTGGGGGAGTCCGGAGCAGACCGATCGGAAATCCCGCGTGCTGGTGGCGCTGCTGGGTCAGAAGGGTACGAACTTCGACGTGAGTGCGCCGGACGCGCCGGCGGTGTCCGGATGATCCGGTAGGTTTTCCGCACAAGGGTGCGCGCGGAGCGCGTCGCCGAAAGAGCGGCGGCGGGTGACGGGCGGGGTTGACGCGGTTTCGTGTCGGCCCGACCCTTGGTGGTCACCCCGGTTTCATCCGCCGGTTGATGATCACATAGGCTCAAAAGAAAAAGGGAAGCTCGGCGTGTTCGTTGAAACACGTGGCCGGAGCCACCTAGTGTCCTGTGTCACCAGCCTGTGTTCCCTGGTGATGTGACAGAGGCACAGCACTAACCCTAAAGGTCAAGTTTAGGGTTGGGGTCGGCGGTCGGCATTTCGGACATTGCGTCAGAAACCAGGCTCCCTACCCATCGACATCCGTCGGAACGACCCCCACCGGCGTCGTACCGACCCGGAAATTCGAGGCGAGAGGCCTTCGACGTGGCAGCACCGCAGAACTACCTCGCAGTCATCAAGGTCGTCGGAATCGGCGGCGGTGGTGTCAACGCCATCAACCGGATGATCGAGGTCGGTCTCAAGGGCGTCGAGTTCATCGCGATCAACACCGATGCGCAGGCCCTCCTCATGAGCGACGCCGACGTCAAGCTCGATGTGGGCCGTGAACTCACCCGGGGCCTCGGCGCCGGCGCCAACCCCGAGGTCGGCCGCAAGGCCGCCGAGGACCACCGCGAGGAGATCGAGGAGGTCCTCAAGGGGGCCGACATGGTCTTCGTCACCGCCGGCGAGGGCGGCGGCACCGGCACCGGCGGCGCCCCCGTGGTCGCCAACATCGCCCGCTCGCTGGGCGCGCTCACCATCGGCGTGGTCACCCGCCCGTTCACCTTCGAGGGCCGGCGTCGCGCCAACCAGGCCGAGGACGGCATCGCCAGCCTCCGCGAAGAGGTCGACACCCTCATCGTGATCCCCAACGACCGGCTGCTGTCCATCTCGGACCGCCAGGTCAGCGTGCTGGACGCGTTCCGCTCCGCCGACCAGGTGCTGCTCTCCGGCGTCCAGGGCATCACCGACCTGATCACCACCCCCGGTCTGATCAACCTCGACTTCGCCGACGTCAAGTCCGTCATGTCCGAGGCCGGTTCGGCGCTCATGGGCATCGGCTCGGCCCGCGGCGAGGACCGCGCCAAGGCCGCCGCCGTGATGGCGATCTCCTCCCCGCTGCTGGAGGCCTCGATCGACGGCGCCCGCGGCGTGCTGCTCTCCATCTCGGGCGGCTCCGACCTCGGCCTGTTCGAGATCAACGAGTCCGCCCAGCTGGTCAGCGAGGCGGCGCACCCCGAGGCCAACATCATCTTCGGCGCGGTCATCGACGACGCGCTCGGCGACGAGGTCCGGGTCACCGTCATCGCGGCCGGCTTCGACGGCGGCCAGCCGCCGGCCATCGTCCGCGACCCGGTGGTCAAGGCGAGCGCGACCCCGTCCGGCTCGTCGGCCTCGTCCGCCGGCAGCGCCCCCGAGCGCCCGGCCGGCCGGCCCGCGTACGGCGGCATCGGCTCGGTGACGTCCCGTCCGGAGGGTGAGGGCTCGGCTCCGGTCCGTCCCGCGGAGGCCCCGGCCACCGCGACGGCCGCCCCGGTTCCGCCGCAGGTGCAGCCGGCCCGCCAGCCGTACGTGGAGAGCCCGGCGGAGGAGCTCGACGTCCCGGACTTCCTTAAGTGATCGATCGCGTCGTACGCGATGGTGCTCACTTCGCCTTCACCACCCGGTGGGGCGGGGTGAGCACTTCGCCGTACGGGGAGTTGAACCTCGGCGGTGCGGTGGGGGACGACCCGGCGGCCGTCCGGGAGAACCGGGCGGTTGCGGCCCGTTCGCTGGGCCTGGACCCGGCCGACGTGGTCTGGATGAACCAGGTGCACGGCGCGGACGTGGCGGTGGTGACGGGGCGCCAGCCGGAGGGCGAGGCCCCCGCGGTGGACGCGGTGGTCAGCGACCGGCCGCTGGCGCTGGCGGTCCTGACCGCGGACTGCACCCCGGTGCTGCTGGCCGACCCGGTGGCGGGTGTGGTCGGGGCGGCCCACGCGGGCCGGCCGGGACTCGCGGCCGGAGTGGTGCCCGCGGTGGTGCGGGCGATGCTGGAGCTGGGCGCCGAGCCCGGGCGGATCACCGCGGCGACCGGTCCCGCGGTCTGCGGCCGCTGTTACGAGGTGCCCGCGCAGTTGCGCGCGGAGGTCGCGGAGCGGGTGCCCGCCGCGTACGCCGAGACCTCGTGGGGAACCCCGGCACTGGACGTGCCGAACGGAGTGGCGGCCCAATTGGCTGCTGCGGGAGTCACCGAGTTGGTGCGATCATCTGTCTGCACCCTCGAATCCGCCGATCACTACTCCTATCGTCGCGAGCAGCGCACGGGCCGGCTCGCGAGCTACGTCTGGTTGGGCTCTGATCTCTGATGACGAACGACATCTACGGACCGTTCCCGGGAAGCACCGCCGGTTTCCCCGACGCGAGCTGGTCGGCGGCGCTGACGGAGGGGCAACGCGCCCGGTACGAACAGCTGGGGACCAACCTGGAGGTCGTCGAGCGGCGGATCGCCGACGCCTGCGCCGCGGCCGGACGGGCCCGCGGGGAGGTCCGGCTGATCGTGGTCACCAAGACCTACCCGGCCGAGGACACCGCACTGCTGGCCGGACTGGGCGTCACCGACGTCGCCGAGAACCGCGACCAGGACGCGGCGCCCAAGGCGGAGCAGTGCAGAAACCTTCCACTCGACTGGCACTTCGTCGGCCAGCTCCAGACCAACAAGGTCCGCTCGGTCGTCCGGTACGCGAACCACGTGCACTCGGTGGACCGGCTCAGGCTGGTGGAGTCGCTGGGTGCGGCGGTGCTCAAGGGGGACCGGCCCGAGCTGGGCTGCCTGGTGCAGGTCGCCCTGGACAAGGAGGACGGCGAGGGCGGGCACCGCGCCGGGGTCGCCCCGGCGGACGTCCCGGCGATGGCGGACGCCATCGCCGACACGCCCGGCCTGCGGCTGGACGGTGTGATGACGGTCGCCCCGCTCGCCGGACCGCTGGCCGGGGACCCGGCCCGCGCCTTCGATCGGCTGGCGGAAATCGCAAGCGCCGTACGGACGGCCCATCCTGCTGCCACCATGGTCTCCGCAGGGATGAGCGGCGATCTGGAGCAGGCCATTGCCGCCGGAGCGACACACGTGCGCGTCGGAACGGCGGTACTCGGAGTGCGGTCACCCCTCAGGTAACGTCACCGGGTAGTAGATCAGACTGCAGGACAAAATAGGACAGAAGCTAGCAGCTTATCTGAGCGCTAGCCAACCGTGGATCGCAGCTCCGCGGCCCTCATCCACGATTTCTGACCGGCCGTCGGCCTGACGGAACGTCGTGGGCGGACCGCGGAATCCGCAGGCGGGGTCGTACGGCCCGGCCGCCGGGACGGAGCCGGTCCACCACAAGCGGAGGAGACAGGAGCATGGCCGGCGCAATGCGCAAGATGGCGGTCTACCTCGGCCTCGTGGAGGACGAGACGTACGACGGTCAGGGGTACGACCCCGACGACGACTACGACGCGGACCCCGAGCCGATTCGGACCGGACGGACCGAGGACATCCCGCGGCCGGCCGCCGCGACCCCCGCTCCGGTCCCCTCGATCGCGCCGCAGCCGGTGCCGGCCGCGGTCCCGATCCGCCAGGAGACTCCGAGGATGGCCCCAGTGTCGTCCATCACACCCGAACGCCGCCACAACCTGGAGAAGAGCGCCCCGGTGATCATGCCCAAGGTAGTGAACGAACGAGAGCCCTACCGCATCACCACGCTGCACCCGAGGACCTACAACGAGGCCCGTACCATCGGGGAACAGTTCCGTGGCGGCACCCCTGTGATCATGAATCTCACCGAGATGGACGACACCGATGCCAAGCGGCTCGTAGACTTCGCCGCTGGACTCGTCTTCGGTCTGCACGGCAGTATCGAGCGCGTGACGCAGAAGGTGTTCCTCCTGTCTCCTGCTAACGTCGATGTCACGGCGGAGGACAAGGCTCGGATCGCCGAGGGTGGGTTCTTCAACCAGAGCTGACCCGGCCACGACTTTACGTGTGGATCTGATCGACAGTGAGTTAGCGACAGGCGAGCGGCCCCAAGGCCGAAGAACCGGGGAGAGGGAAGCGCGATGGAGATCGTGTGGGCGGTGCTCTATTACGCACTGACCGTCTTCCTGGTGTTCCTGCTCGTGCGGCTGGTGATGGACTGGGTCTTCCAGTTCGCGCGTTCGTGGCGGCCCGGCAAGGCCATGGTCCTGGTCCTGGAGGCCACGTACACTGTCACGGATCCGCCGCTCAAGCTTCTGCGGCGGTTCATTCCGCCGCTGCGTCTCGGGGGCGTGGCGCTCGACCTGTCCTTCTTCGTACTGATGATCATTGTGTATGTCCTGATCTCGCTTGTGCGGCCCTAGTCGTAGGTGAGCGATGCGACAGGATGCCGGTGTGCCGACGATCACGTTGAGGTGAAGAGATGCCATTGACCCCCGAGGACGTTCGGAACAAGCAGTTCACGACCGTCCGCCTGCGCGAAGGCTATGACGAGGACGAGGTCGATGCCTTCCTCGACGAGGTCGAGGCGGAGCTGACCCGACTTCTCCGCGAGAACGAGGACCTGCGCGCCAAGCTGGCCGCCGCGACCCGTGCCGCCGCGCAGAACCAGGCCAACATGCGCAAGGAGCCGCCGCAGGACGCGCGCTCCGGCGCCCCGGTGCCGGCCGCCATATCCGGCCCGCCGGTCCCCGGCCAGCAGGGCGGCCCCGGCGGCCCGCAGCAGATGGGTGGCCCCGGCGGTCAGCAGCAGCAGATGGGTGGCCCGCAGCAGCAGCAGATGGGCAACCAGCCGCTCGGCCTGCCGTCCGGTGCCCCGCAGCTCCCCTCCGGCCAGGGCGGCCCGATGGGCCCCGGCGGCCCGCAGCAGCAGCAGCAGATGGGCCAGACCATGGGCGGCCAGCAGCAGCTGGTCCAGCCGATGGGCGGTCAGATGCTCCAGCCGATGGGCGGCCCCGGCGGCCCGCAGGGCATGGGCAACCCCATGGGCCAGGGCATGGGCCAGCAGCAGATGCAGCAGATGGGCGGCCCCATGGGCGGCCCGCAGCAGATGGGCGGCCCGATGGGCGCCCCGATGCAGCAGCAGCAGAGCCCCGGTGGCGACAGCGCCGCCCGTGTTCTGGCGCTCGCCCAGCAGACCGCCGACCAGGCGATCTCGGAGGCCCGTTCCGAGGCCAACAAGATCGTCGGCGAGGCGCGCAGCCGGGCCGAGGGCCTGGAGCGGGACGCCCGCGCCAAGGCCGACGCGCTGGAGCGGGACGCGCAGGAGAAGCACCGCGTCGCGATGGGCTCGCTGGAGTCCGCCCGTGCCACGCTGGAGCGCAAGGTCGAGGACCTGCGGGCGTTCGAGCGTGAGTACCGCACGCGTCTGAAGTCGTACCTGGAGACCCAGCTGCGCCAGCTGGAGTCCCAGGCGGACGACTCGCTCGCTCCGCCGCGGATCCCGGCCACCGCGTCGCTGCCGCCGGCCGCGTCGTCGATGGCCCCGGCCGGTGCGGGTGCGATGAGCCCGTCGCCGAGCTTCGGTGGCAGCCAGCCGTCCTTCGGCGGGAACCAGCCCTCCTTCGGCGGGCAGGGCTCGTTCGGCGGGAACTCCGGCGCGCCGAGCTTCGGCGGGCAGGCCTCGGGCGGCAACTCGGGTGCCCCGCAGATGCAGCCGGCCGGGATGACCCAGCCGATGGCGGCCGTCCGTCCGCAGCCTCCGCAGCCGATGCAGCAGGCGCCGGCGCCGATGCGCGGGTTCCTGATCGACGAGGACGGCGACAACTAGGCGGCAGCCGAACGTCAGCAGCGCCCCCGCCGTGACCTCCGGGCCACGGCGGGGGCGTTCTGCTTTCCGTAGGACCGCTTTCCGCTGTTCCGCGTGCCGCGGCCGGACGTGCGCGGAGCCGGGGGGAGGGGCGGGGGAACGACGGAGCCGCCGCCACCCCGGGCGGGGTGACGGCGGCTCCGGGCGGTCCGGTCAGGCCTTCCGGAGCTGGAAGACGAGGCCGAGCGAGTCGTCCGAGAAGGAGTCCGACTGCCAGTCGGCGGCGCCGGCGGCGAAGTCGGTGGCGAGGACCTCCTCGGCGACGAGGGCGCCGTGCTCGGCGATCGCCTCGGCGGTCTCGTCGTCGGTGGCGCGCCAGCGCAGGACGATCCGGTCGGCGACGTCCAGACCGGAGTTCTTGCGGGCCTCCTGGATCTGGCGGATCGCGTCACGGGCGATGCCGAGGCGCTTCAGCTCGGGGGTGATCGCCAGGTCGAGGGCGACGGTGGCGCCGGACTCGTTGGCGACGGCCCAGCCCTCCCGCGGCGTCTCGGTGATGATCACCTCGTCGGGGGAGAGCGCGACGGTCTCGCCGTTCAGCTCGACCGAGGTGGTGCCCCCGGCGCGCAGCTCGGCGGCGAGCACGGCGGCGTCGGCGGCGGCGACCGCCTTGGCGACGTCCTGCACGCCCTTGCCGAAGCGCTTGCCCAGCGCGCGGAAGTTGGCCTTGGCGGTGGTGTCGACCAGCGAACCCCCGACCCCGGCCAGCGACTCCAGGGTCGCGACGTTGAGCTCCTCCGCGATCTGCGCCCGCAGGTCGGCGGGCAGCTCCTCCCAGCCCTGGGCGGCGACCAGCGCGCGGGAGAGCGGCTGACGGGTCTTCACGCCGGACTCGGCGCGGGTCGCCCGGCCCAGCTCCACCAGGCGGCGGACCAGCGCCATGTGGCGGGACAGGTCGGCGTCGACCAGCGACTCGTCCGCCTCCGGCCAGGTGGCCAGGTGGACCGAGGCCGGGGCGTCCGGGACGACCGGGACCACCAGGTCCTGCCAGACCTGCTCGGTGATGAACGGGGTGAGCGGGGCCATCAGGCGGGTGACCGTCTCCAGCGCCTCGTGCAGGGTGGCGAGCGCGGCGGCGTCGCCCTGCCAGAAGCGGCGGCGCCCGCGGCGCACGTACCAGTTGGAGAGGTCGTCGACGAAGCCGGAGAGCAGCTTGCCGGCGCGCTGGGTGTCGTACGCCTGGAAGGCCGCGTCGACCTCCCGGACCAGGGTGTTGAGCTCGGAGAGCACCCAGCGGTCCAGCTGCGGGCGGTCGGCCGGGGCCGGGTCGCTCGCGGACGGGGCCCAGCCGGAGGTGCGGGCGTACAGGGCCTGGAAGGCGACGGTGTTCCAGTAGGTGAGGAGGGTCTTGCGGACCACCTCCTGGATGGTGCCGTGGCCGACCCGGCGGGCCGACCAGGGCGAGCCGCCGGCGGCCATGAACCAGCGGACGGCGTCGGCGCCGTGCTGGTCCATCAGCGGGATCGGCTGCAGGATGTTGCCCAGGTGCTTGGACATCTTGCGGCCGTCCTCGGCCAGGATGTGGCCCAGGCAGACGACGTTCTCGTACGCGCTCTTGTCGAACACCAGGGTGCCGACCGCCATCAGCGTGTAGAACCAGCCGCGGGTCTGGTCGATCGCCTCGGAGATGAACTGCGCCGGGTAGCGCTGCTCGAACAGCTCCTTGTTCTGGTACGGGTACCCGTACTGGGCGAACGGCATCGAGCCCGAGTCGTACCAGGCGTCGATCACCTCGGGCACCCGGGTCGAGGTGCCGCCGCAGTCACGGCAGGCGAAGGTGACCTCGTCGATGTACGGGCGGTGCGGGTCGAGGCCGCTCTGGTCGGTGCCGGTCAGCTCGGAGAGCTCGGCCAGCGAGCCGACGCAGGTGAGGTGGCCCTCCTCGCAGCGCCAGATCGGCAGCGGGGTGCCCCAGTAGCGGTTGCGGCTGAGCGCCCAGTCGATGTTGTTGTTCAGCCAGTCGCCGAAGCGGCCGTGCTTCACGTTCTCCGGGTACCAGTTGGTGGCCTCGTTCTCGCGGACCAGGGCGTCCTTGACGGCGGTGGTCCGGATGTACCAGGACGGCTGCGCGTAGTAGAGCAGCGCGGTGTGGCAGCGCCAGCAGTGCGGGTAGCTGTGCTCGTACGGGAGGTGGCGGAAGAGGAGGCCGCGCTCCTTCAGATCGGCGACCAGCGCCTCGTCGGCCTTCTTGAAGAACTGGCCGCCCACCAGGGGGACCTCGGGGGCGAAGGTGCCGTCGGCCAGCACCGGGTTGACCACCGGCAGGCCGTAGCGGCGGCAGGTGGCGAGGTCGTCCGCGCCGAAGGCGGGCGACTGGTGGACGATGCCGGTGCCGTCCTCGGTGGTGACGTAGTCGGCGTTGAGGACGTAGTGCGCGTCCTCGATCTCGACCAGGTCGAACGGGCGGCGGTAGGCCCAGCGCTCCATCTCGGCGCCGGTGAAGGACTCGCCGGTCGGCTCCCAACCCTCGCCGAGGGCCTTGGCCAGCAGCGGCTCGGCGACCACCAACTGCTCGGTGCCGTCGGTGGCCACCACGTAGGTGACCTCGGGGTGGACGGCGGCGGCGGTGTTGGAGACCAGGGTCCACGGGGTGGTGGTCCAGACCAGCAGGGCGGCGCGGCCGGCCAGCGGGCCGCTGGTCAGCGGGAAGCGGACGAAGACCGAGGGGTCGACGACGGTCTCGTAGCCCTGTGCCAGCTCGTGGTCGGAGAGGCCGGTGCCGCAGCGCGGGCACCAGGGGGCGACCCGGTGGTCCTGGACCAGCAGGCCCTTGTCGAAGATCTGCTTGAGCGACCACCAGACGGACTGCACGTAGGACGGGTCCATGGTGCGGTAGGCCTGGTCCAGGTCGACCCAGTAGCCCATGCGGGTGGTGAGCTCGGTGAAGGCGTCGGTGTGGCGGGTCACCGACTCGCGGCACTTCGCGTTGAACTCGGCGATCCCGTACGCCTCGATGTCCTGCTTGCCGGAGAAGCCCAGCTCCTTCTCGACGGCCAGCTCGACCGGGAGGCCGTGACAGTCCCAGCCGGCCTTGCGGGCGACGTGGTAGCCCTTCATCGTCCGGTAGCGGGGGAAGACGTCCTTGAAGACGCGGGCCTCGATGTGGTGGGCCCCGGGCATGCCGTTGGCGGTGGGCGGGCCCTCGTAGAAGACCCACTCGGGGCGGCCCTCGGACTGCTCCAGGCTGCGCTGGAAGACCTTGTTGTCCTGCCAGAAGGACAGGATCCGGTGTTCGAGGGCGGGCAGGTCGACCTGGGCGGGGACGGAATTGTAGGTACTCATCGCGGGCGTCTACCTCCGGCGGATGCGTGGACGGGATCCGACGGAGGGACGAGACGGCATGCCGCCCCGCGGTACCACCCTCCTTGGCCGCGGTACTGCGTGCGGCCCTCTTGTTTGGGCTTGCTGCCGGGTCTACCGGGCCGGTGCGACGGGAATCGCGGGCCTTTCTTCCGGCGGCTCCGGGGTGATCTTCGCGCCGTGCACACCCCCGGGCTCGCACCGTCCCCGGGTCGCTGGTGGCTGCGTACTGCGGTACTCGTCCCCATCTGCGCCTTGCAGGCTCAGTGTATCGGCCCGGCGCAAGTCGTTTCGGGCCCGCCGGCCGGGGCCGGGCGGGAGGCGCCCGGGGGGCCTGCCTCGGGGCCTGTCGCGGGGCCGGGCGGGGGCCGGGGCGGAGGGGCTCCGGCGGCGGCCGGGAGCACGGCTTCCGGTACGGCGTCCGGGGGCGGTTAGGCGGGGGTGTACGGGGCACAACTCTGGTCGGCGCATGGGCGTGGCGCCTGTGACGGCTGCCCGGGTGGGATCATTGTGAGGCGTCGGTATGTCATGTTGTGACCGTTTTTGATCGGGATTATCGTTCCGGCACTGGAGGCCGCCGGGAACCGGCGGCTCGATTCGTTCGTAGATGGGGTCGAAGCCATGGCTGAGAAGGCAACCGGCGCGGGTACCGCCACCAAGCGGACACGCAAGGCCGTGGCAGGCGATCCAGGGGAGGGGACCGTGACCACTACCGCACGGCGAAAGAACACCACCGAAACCGCTCTCGTGGCCCCCGGCCGCACCCGCACCCCGGCCCAGAACGGGGCCGTCCGGGCCGGCGGCGGCGCCGAGTCGGTCGATCCGGCGGAGCTGCCGGTGCGCCCCGGCGAGGACCCGTGGACCTCGGAGGAGGTGCACGAGCTGCACGCCGAGCTGATCAGCGAGCTGGAGCGGCTGCAGCACGAGATCGACGCGGCCGAGGCCGCCATCACCGGCCTGATGCGCGACTCCAACGACGGCGCCGGCGACGACCAGGTGGACGCCGGCACGAAGAACATCTCCCGGGAGAGCGAGCTCGCGCTGGCCAACAACGCCCGGGACAGCCTCGCCCAGACCGAGCACGCGCTGGTCCGACTGGAGGGCGTCGGCTTCGGGACCTGCGAGTCCTGCGGCCAGGCCATCGGCAAGGCGAGGATGCAGGCCTTCCCGCGGGCGACGCTCTGCGTCCAGTGCAAGGCCAAGCAGGAACGCCGCTGACCGGGGCGACGCGGGGGGTCGGGCTTGCCGTAGGCTCGACCCCGTAACGTCGCCTGATCTGTCGGATGGTCGGGCGTTCCCCGGCCCACCCACGTCACGGCAGCGGAGCGGATCATCAGTACGCAAGGTTCCCCCCAGACGCGGGACGAGTCCGTCCCGACGCCCGCCGAAGCCGTGGCGGTGACCGTGACCGAGCCCGGCGCGACCGGCGGCCCCGCCACCGGTTCCACGGCGGTCGGCGTCGCCGCGGTCGGCCCCGCCCCGGCGGGTGCCACCGCCCTGGGCGGCGCGGAACCGGATCGGGACGCGCCGAAGGGGCGCCGGCGGATCGGCGTGCTGCTGGTGGTCGCGCTGCTCGCCTTCCTGATCGACTTCGGCAGCAAGCTGCTGGTCGTGGCCCGGCTGGAGAACCACGCGGCGATCAAGGTGATCGGTGACGTGGTGACCTTCCAGGTGATCCGCAACTCCGGCGCCGCCTTCGGCATGGGGCAGGCGCTCACCGTCGTCTTCACCATGATCGCCTCGGCCGTCATCGTGGTGATCTGGCGGATCGCCCGCCGGCTGTACAGCCTGCCCTGGGCGATCGCGCTCGGGCTGCTGCTCGGCGGGGCGCTCGGCAACCTCACCGACCGGTTGTTCCGCTCGCCCGGCGTCTTCCGCGGGCACGTGGTGGACTTCATCTCCGTCCAGCACTTCGCGGTCTTCAACCTCGCCGACTCGGCGATCGTCTGCGGCGGCATCCTGGTCGTCCTGCTCTCCTTCCGGGGCAGCAACCCCGACGGCACCGTCCACCAGCAGGCGGAGAAGGGGAGCAAGGGGGACCCGGCCGAGTAGGGCCGGGAGCCGACTGCGCAAGGGGCGGGCCCCGCGTCCGGCATACTCGTACGGGTGAGTACCGCAGCGCAGATCCGCAGCCTCCCCGTACCCGACGGCCTCGAAGGCGAGCGTCTCGACGCCGCCCTCGCCCGGATGTTCGGCTTCTCCCGGACGAAGGCCGCCGAGTTGGCCGCCGACGGGAAGGTGACGCTCGACGGTGCCGTGGCCGGCAAGTCGGACCGGGTCACCGCCGGTTCCTGGCTTGAGGTCGAGATCCCCGCCCCCGCCGCCCCCGTGCAGATCGTCGCCGAGCACGTCGAGGGCATGCGGATCGTCCACGACGACGAGGACATCGTGCTCGTCGACAAGCCGGTCGGGGTCGCCGCGCACCCCAGCCCGGGCTGGACCGGCCCCACCGTGATCGGCGGCCTCGCCGCGGCCGGCTACCGGATCTCCACCTCGGGCGCGGCCGAGCGCCAGGGCGTCGTGCACCGGCTCGACGTCGGCACCTCCGGACTGATGGTCGTCGCCAAGTCCGAGCGCGCCTACACCGACCTCAAGCGGCAGTTCCACGACCGGATCACCGAGAAGAAGTACCACACGCTGGTCCAGGGGCACCCGGACCCGCTGAGCGGCACCGTCGACGCCCCGATCGGGCGCCACCCCAGCTCCGACTGGAAGTGGGCGGTCACCCGCGAGGGCAAGCCCTCCGTCACGCACTACGACCTGATCGAGGCGTACCGGGCCGCCTCGCTGATGGACATCAAGCTGGAGACCGGGCGCACCCACCAGATCCGCGTCCACATGTCCGCGCTGCGCCACCCCTGCGTCGGCGACCTCACCTACGGCGCCGACCCGACGCTCGCCAAGCGGCTCGGGCTCACCCGGCAGTGGCTGCACGCGGTCTCGCTCGGCTTCGAGCACCCGGCGGACGGCGAGTGGGTGCAGTTCTCCAGTGAGTACCCGGCCGACCTGCGGAAGGCCCTCGACATCATCTCGTCCGAGAGCTGAGGCGGCCGGCGTGAGCACGTTCGCGACGGGGATCCGCACCGCCGAGGGGGAGGACGACCTCGCGCTGGTCCGGGACGTCCGGCGGGAGGTGTTCGTCGAGGAGCAGGGCGTGCCGGAGGAGCTGGAGTACGACGAGCTCGACGCCACCTCGGAGCACCTGCTGGCGGTCGGTCCGGCGGGGGAGCCGCTCGGGACGGCCCGGCTCATCTTCGGCGAGCAGGCGCTCGAACTGACCGGCGGGACCGAGGGCCGGGTGCTGCTCGGCCGGCTCGCGGTGGTCAGGGCCGCCCGGGGCACCGGGCTCGGCGCGGAGCTGGTCCGGGCGGTGGAGGCCGCCGGACGCGGCCGCGGGGCGCGTGAGGTCGAGCTGCACGCGCAGGTGCAGGCGCTGGGGTTCTACGAGCGGCTCGGGTACGTGGCCGAGGGCGGGGTCTACGACGACGCCGGGATCCCGCACCGGACGATGACGCGGGTGCTGTGACGACGACGCGGGTGCGGTAGGGGCGCTGTCCCGCTGCTGCCCCGCGCTGTGCGGCGTGACCCGGGCGGGCCTGCTTCGGCGGGCCCGCCCGTGCGTGTTCCCTGCGGGCCCGGTCGGTCCGTCCCGGTCCGTCCGGTTCGTCAGGCCTCGCCGGTGCGCAGCCGGGGGAGCGCCTCGGGGTGGTGGTCGCGGAGGTAGCCGACCAGCTGCTCGCGGACGTCGAAGCGGAGCTGGGCCGCGTCGTCCGGCGTGCGGGCGGTCATGGTGGCCCGCACCAGCATCGTGCTCGGGGTGGTGTCGACGACCTGGAGCGCCCACTCGGCGCCGTCCCAGAGCGGGTTCTCCGCCAGCCGGTCGTGCAGGGCGGTGCGGAGCAGGTCGACGGGGGTCGCGTGGTCGAGGTGGAGGAGCACCGAGGCCAGCAGGCCCGGGTCGCGGCGGGTCCAGTTCTCGAACGGCTTGCTGACGAAGTACGAGACCGGGACGACCAGCCGGCGGTAGTCCCAGAGCCGGACCACCAGGTAGGTGAGGGTGATCTCCTCGACCGTTCCCTGCTGGCCCTCCACCACCACGGTGTCGCCGATCCGGACGGTGTCGCCGAAGGCGATCTGCAGGCCGGCGAAGAAGTTGCCGAGGGCGGACTGGGCGGCGATGCCGGCCACGATGCCGATGATCCCGGCCGAGGCGAGCAGGCTCGCGCCGACGGTGCGCATCGCCGAGAAGGTCAGCAGCATCACGGCGACGGTCACCACCACGATCACCGCGCTGACCACCCGGCGGAGCACGCTGATCTGGGTGTGCACCCGCTGCATCCGCGCCGGGTCGTCGGCGACCGTCTCGTAGCGGCTGAGCACCGCCTCCAGCAGCGCCGCCACCACCCGGACGGTGAGCCAGCCGAGCGAGGCCAGCAGGAGCAGCAGCACCAGGTGGTGCGGGGCTTCGTCGGGTACGTGGAGGATCCGCTCCAGCGGCCGGGCGATCAGCAGCAGCGCGGAGACCACGACGAGCTGCAGCGGCACCCGGCAGCGCCGGAGCAGCGGCCAGACCGGGGCGTCGGGGTGGCGGGCGGCGGCGCGCTGGAGGGCCTGGTCGACGAGCCAGCCGGTCACCAGGGTGGCGACGACGGCGGCGAGCAGGGTGATCAGCGGCCGGAGCACGGGCACCTCGTCGGTCGGTGGGAGGGTGGTGCGTACGATACCCGGGCATAGCGGGGTGAATCGGCCTCCCGGGTCGGGCGGGGCCGGGGCCGGGTCGGGGTCGGGTCGGGGCGGTCTTATCAGCCGCCTACGGCGGCGGCGACTACGATCACGGACCATGGAGTTCGGTGGGGCGTGGCGCCGGTGGCGCGGTCGCGGTACGGCGGCCGGACGGAGACTGCTGGCCGGTGCGGTGGCCCTGGTGGTGGTGGCCGGGGTGGGTACGGCGGTGGCCGTGGCGGCCGGCGGAGAGCAGGCGGTCCGTCAGGAGGATCGTTTCCTCGCGATGCCCGAGACGCCCGGCAGCCACCAGGTGGTCCAGCTGGACACCTCCTTCTTCACGACCGGGGACGGCCCGCGCCCGGCCGTCCTGCTCGGCCACGGCTTCGGCGGCTCCAAGGAGGGCGAGCGGGAACGCGCCGAGCAGCTGGCCCGACAGGGGTACGCGGTGCTCACCTGGTCGGCGCGCGGCTTCGGACGCTCCGGCGGCAAGATCGGGCTGAACGCGCCCGACCGCGAGGTCGAGGACGTCAGGCACCTGGTCGACTGGCTGGCCCAGCGGCCCGAGGTGCGCCTCGACGGCCCCGGCGACCCCCGGGTGGGCGTCACCGGCGCCTCCTACGGCGGGGCGGTCGCGCTGCTCGGCTCGGCGTACGACGACCGGATCGACGCGGTGGCCAGCCAGATCACCTGGTGGAACCTGGCCGACGCGCTGTTCCCGCAGGGCGTGCAGGGCTCCGGCGCGATCGACGGGGTGTTCAAGAAGCTGTGGGCCGGGATCTTCTTCACCACCGGTTCGGCGGGCGACCTCGGTCCGTCCGGCGGTGCGGCCCGGCCGTCGGTGGCGCCGGAGGGGGCCGGGCAGGTCGGCTGCGGACGGTTCCTCGACGAGCTCTGCCGGATGTACGACCGGGTGGCCACCGCCGGGCACGCCGACCCGGAGGCGGTCGCACTGCTCGACCGGTCCAGTCCGTCCTCGGTCGCGGACCGGCTGAAGGTGCCCACGCTGGTCGTCCAGGGGCAGCAGGACTCGCTGTTCCCGCTCGACCAGGGCGACGCCATCGCCCGGGCGGTGGCGGCCAACGGCGCGCCCGTCGCGGTGGACTGGTTCGCGGGCGGGCACGACGGGGCGACCGACACCAGCGAGCGGGTGGACGCCCGGGTGGCCGCCTGGTTCGACCGGTACCTGAAGGGCGAGGCGCCCCCGAAGGACGGCGGTTCGAAGGACGGCGCCCCGAAGGCCGGTGCGCCGGGCGAAGGCGGCGGCACCGGCGCGGCGTTCCGGGTGACCCGGACCGGCGGGGTCGACTCCACCGGCTTCCAGCCCGTCCTGCGCGGCGCGACGGCCGACGCCTACCCCGGGCTCGACGGCACCGGCTCCCGGCAGTACCGGCTGACCGGGCCCTCGGCCGACGGCGAGCAGGCCTTCGCCAACCCGCCGGGCGGCGCCCCGCCCAACATCTCCGCGCTGCCGGGCATCGGCGCGCTGAGCCAGGCCGCCGCCCTCGGCGCCTCGGTCTCCCTGGACTTCCCCGGCCAGTTCGCCGCCTTCGAGTCCGAACCGCTCGACGCCTCGGTCCACCTCACCGGCCGTCCCACGGTGCCGGTCAGGGTCCGGGCCGACCGGCCGGACGCGGTGCTCTTCGCCAAGCTGTACGACGTCGCCCCGGACGGCAGGCAGACCCTGCCGCAGCAGCTGTCCGCCCCGCTCCGGGTGACCGGTGCGGACGGCCCCGACGGGCGGACCGTCACCGTGGCGCTGCCCACCGTCGACCACACCTTCGACACCGGCCACCGGCTCCGACTGGTGCTCGCCTCGACCGACCTGGCGTACGCCTCGCCCGCCGAACCGGCCACCTACCGCGCCGCCGTCACCGGACCGCTGACCCTGCCCGTCGTCGACGGACTGGTCACCGAGGCCGCGCCGCTGCCCTCGCGGACCTGGGTGCTGCCGCTGGTCGCCGTCGCGGTGGCCGCCGCCGTCCTGCTGCTGCCCCGGCTGCGGCGCCGGGCCCGCGCCGAACGGGGCGCGGCGTACGACCCGGCGCTGGGCGGGGTGCCGCTGCAGATCACCGGGCTGAGCAAGCGCTACAAGGGCGCCGCCGACCGGTACGCGGTGAAGGACCTGGGCTTCCGGGTGGAGCAGGGCCAGGTGCTCGGCCTGCTCGGCCCCAACGGTGCCGGCAAGACCACCACCCTGCGGATGCTGATGGGCCTGATCCGGCCGGACGCCGGCGAGATCAGGATCTTCGGCCACCTGGTCCGGCCCGGCGCACCGGTGCTCTCCCGGGTCGGCGCCTTCGTCGAGGGCGCGGGCTTCCTGCCGCACCTCACCGGGCGGGCCAACCTGCGGCTCTACTGGCAGGCCACCGGGCGGCCGGAGGCCGACGCGCACCTCGACGAGGCGCTGGCCATCGCCGCGCTCGGCGAGGCGCTGGACCGGGCGGTGCGCACCTACTCGCAGGGCATGCGGCAGCGGCTCGCCATCGCCCAGGCGATGCTGGGCCTGCCCGACCTGCTGATCCTGGACGAACCGACCAACGGGCTCGACCCGCCGCAGATCCGCGAGATGCGCGAGGTGATGATCAGGTACGCCGCCGCCGGGCGGACCGTCATCGTCTCCAGCCACCTGCTGGCCGAGGTCGAGCAGAGCTGCACCGACCTGGTGGTCATGGACCGCGGCCGGCTGGTCACCACCGGCGCCGTCGCGGAGATCGTCGGCGGTGGCGAGCAGCTGCTGGTCGGCACCGACGCGTCGTTCGGGGCGTCGGAGCTGGCGGCGGCGGCCGGGAAGGTGGCCGGGCTGGCCGGGGTCGGCTCGGCGGAGGCGGTCGAGGGCGGGCTGCTCGTCCGGCTGGACGGCATGGCGGCCAGCCAGCTGCTGGCCGAGCTGGTGCGGCTCGGGGTGCCGGTGGAGTCGGCCGGGCCGCAGCGCCGCCTGGAGGACGCGTTCCTGTCGCTGATCGGAGGTGCGGCGTGAACGCCGTGGTGTCTTCTGGGGTGTCGCCGGACGGGGTGCCGCCGGGCGGTTCCTCAGCGGGTGGTTCCTCGCCGGGCGGTTCCTCACCGGGCGGGGTGTCGTCCGGCGGGGTGTCGCCGGACCACGCGGCCGGGTACCGGGCCGGGCGGACGCTGCCGCTGCGGGTCGAGATCGTCCGTCAGCTGCGGCGCCGGCGGACCATGGTGATCGGCGGCGTGCTGGCCGCGATGCCGCTCATCGTGCTGGCGGCGTTCCAGGTCGCCGGCACCCCGGGCCGGGCCGACCGGACCACGTTCATCGAGCTGGCCACCTCGTCCGGGCCGAACTTCGCGGCCACCATGCTCTTCATGGGCACCGGCTTCATGCTGGTGATCCCGGTCGCGCTGTTCTGCGGCGACACGGTGGCCTCCGAGGCCAGCTGGTCCTCGCTGCGCTACCTGCTGGCCGCGCCGGTGCCCCGGGCCCGGCTGCTGGCGCGCAAGTTCGCCGTCGGGCTGCTGTTCTCGGCCGGAGCGGTACTGCTGCTGCCGCTGGTCGGGCTGGGGGTCGGCACCGCCGCGTACGGGTGGGGCGACCTCAAGCTGCCGGCCGGCGCGAGCCTGACGGCGGGGGAGGCGCTGCCCCGGCTGGCGGTCGCGGTGGTGTTCGTCTTCCTGAGCGAGATCGTGATCGCCGCGCTGGCGTTCTGGCTCTCCACCGCCACCGACGCGCCGCTGGGAGCGGTGGGCGGGGCGGTGTTCGCCTCGATCATCACCGGCGTGCTGGACGCCATCACCGCGCTCGGCGACATGCGGGCCTGGCTGCCCGCGCACTGGCAGTACGCGTGGGCGGACGCCCTGCAGCCGCAGCTGGAGTGGGGCGGCATGGTGCAGGGCGTCTCGCTGTCGCTGTCCTATGCGGTGGTGCTGCTGGCCCTGGCCTTCCGCGGCTTCGCCCGCAAGGACGTGGTGTCCTGAGCCCGGGGGCCCGCCCGCCGGTCGACCGACGGGCAGGCCCCCGGGCCCCGGCGGCTACCTGACGGGGGCGTAGACGCGCTCGATCTGCTGGGTGCCGGACTTGGTGCGGTAGGAGCGGGTCCACTTGGTGGTCGCGTCCTTGCGGGTCCGGTCGGAGACGACGTAGTAGTCCATCTGCGTCCGGCTCGGGGTGATGTCCAGCACGCCGTAGCCGTGCGAGTCCAGGTCGACCCACTTGATGTGCCGGTTGGAGGCCTGGAGCGCGGCGGCGGCGACCAGCGAGAGGGTCTGCGGCGCGACCTTGAGGAAGTCGTCGATGTTGTCCGAGGTCACCGAGGTGACCACGAACTCGGTCGCGGCGCTGCCCGACAGCGGGTAGGTCGCGGCCTCGTTCGGGACGTCCGACGCCCAGGCCGAGTGGATGTCACCGGTCAGGAAGACGGTGTTGGTGATGCCGTTCGCCGTGAGGTGGCCGAGCAGCTCGCGGCGGTCGTGGGTGTAGCCGTCCCACTGGTCGGTGTTGATCGCCAGGCCCTCGCCCGGCAGGCCGAGCAGCTTGGCCAGCGGGCGCAGGATGTAGTCGGGGAGGGCGAAGAGGGCGACCGGGGAGATCATCACCTCGTTGCCGATCAGCCGCCAGGTGGTGTCGGAGGCGGAGAGGCCGGACTTCAGCCAGTCCATCTGGGCGCGGCCGGTGATGGTGCGGTCGGCCGAGTCGACGTCGCCGTTGCCGACCTTGACCTGCTGGGAGCGGAACGAGCGCTGGTCCATCAGGTGCAGGTCGGCGAGCTTGCCGTAGCGCAGGCGGCGGTAGGTGGTGCCGGCGATGGACGGACGCACCGGCATCCACTCGAAGTAGGCCTGCTTGGCGGCCGCCACCCGGGCCGCCCAGTCGCCCTCGGCGCCCGGGGTGTGGTTCTCGGCGCCGCCCGACCAGGCGTCGTTCGCGAACTCGTGGTCGTCCCAGATCGCGATCGTCGGGACCTGCGCGTGCAGCCCCTGGAGGTCCTCGTCGGTCTTGTAGCGGCCGTGCCGGGTGCGGTAGTCGGCGAGGGTGAGGATCTCGTGGGCCGGCGCGTGCGGGCGGACCACCGAGCCGCGGGCGCAGAACTCGCCCGTCTTGTACTCGTAGATGTAGTCGCCGAGGAAGAGGAAGGCGTCGAGGTCGCCGCGGGCGGCGAGGTGGCGGTAGGCCGAGAAGTAGCCGGCCTCCCAGTTGGCGCACGACGCGACGCCGAGGCGGAGTCTGTCGAGCGCGGCGTCGGCGGCCGGGGTGGTGCGGGTGCGGCCGACGGGGGAGACGGTCGCGCCGGCGGTGAAGCGGTACCAGTGGAGGGTGTCCGGGGCGAGGCCGCGGACGTCCGCCTTGACGGTGTGGTCGGTGGCGGCGGTGGTGGTCACCGTGCCGCTCGCCGCGATGCGCGTGAAGCCCTTGTCGGTGGCGAGCTCCCAGCGCACCTCGGTGTCGGCGCCGAGGCCGGAACCGGGGAGGGCCTCGGGGGCCGGGGTGACGCGGGTCCAGAGCAGGATGCCGTCGGGGAGCGGGTCGCCGGAGGCGACGCCGTGCAGGAACTGAGGGGCGGCCGCGGCGTGGGCCGCGGTGCCGAGGGTGAGCGGCAGGGCGGCGGCGCCGGCCGCGAGGGCGGTGGCCTTGAGCACCTGGCGGCGGTGCGGGCGGGCGGCGGTCATGTCATCGACAAGGTCAGTCACGGCCGACAGGCTACCGGCCGGTAATGCGCTGTTCCATATGTTGAACTGACTGTTCGTTGCCGCTTCACCGAGGAGTGACGCCCCGCCACCGTGGCGGGTGCGCTCGGCCACCCGGCGGCCATGAGCGATGATGGGAGGCTGTTCCGGCCCCCCGTCGCACCGTCGCAAGGAAGTCCCGCCCGTGGCACAGATCCTGCTCCTCCACTCCGTGTACGGCCTGCGCCCCGCAGTCCAGGCCGCCGCCGACCGGCTGCGCGCCGCCGGGCACACCGTCCACACCCCCGACCTCTTCGACGGGCGGACCTTCGACGACGTCGAGGAGGGCATGGCGTACAAGGAGGAGGTCGGCAGTGACGAGCTGCTGCGCCGGGCCGTCGGGGCCGCCGCCCCGCTGCTGGGCTCCGGGGCGCCGCTCGTCTACGCGGGCTTCTCGCTCGGCGGCTCGCTCGCCCAGAACCTCGCGCTCGCCGACGAGAAGGCCCTCGGCCTGCTGCTCCTGCACGGCACCTCCGACATCCGCGAGGACGCGGCCACCTCGATCCCGGTCCAGCTGCACATCGCCGAGCCCGACCCGTTCGAGCCGGAGGACTGGCTGAACGCCTGGTACCTGGGCATGCGCAAGGCCGGTGCGGACGTGGAGATCCACCGCTACCGGGGCGCCGGCCACGTCTTCACCGACCCCGACCTGCCGGACTACGACGCGGAGGCGGCGGAGCGGACCTGGGCGGTGGCGGTGGACTTCCTCGCCGAGCTGGACGACCAGGCCGCCTGAGGCCGCCCCTGCCCCTGCGCAGGAAGTCGGCCCGGCCGACTTCCTGCGCAAGGGGAGGATCCGGGTCTTGCGGGCTCTCGGTGGAGAGAGTCGGGGTCGGGCGAGGAATCGTTACCCTGAAGCCGCATGGCTGTGTACTGGCGAGAGGACGCCACCAACCACCCCGCCATGCCTTGGCCCACGTCGGATGACTGTCTTTCTCGGCAGAGGGGAAGGCACTTGGTCATGAGTGAAGTTCTGCCCCGGTGGGCGCGGCAGGTAGCAGCGGCGGAACTGTCCGTGGCGCTGCCACGGAGGTGGACGCACTCGCAAGGGGTCGCGGCGCGCGCGACCGATCTTGCTCATGTGCTGGGCGACAAGGCCGACCTGCTCCTTGCGGCGGCTGTACTGCACGATGTCGGGTATGCACCGCGGTTGGCGACGTCCGGGTTCCACCCGGTGGACGGCGCCAGGTTCCTGCGTGACGCCCATGGGGCGGACGAGCGCTTGGTGCGGCTCGTTGCGAACCACTCGTTCGCGCTGCTGGAGGCGGAGGAGCGCGGGCTCCGCGACGTGCTGGAGGCGGAGTTCCCGTTGCTTGAAGACCAGCGCTTGGTCGATGCGCTGGTCTACTGCGATTTGACGACGACGCCCGACGGTGCCAGGACGACCGCCGAGGAGCGGGTGGCGGAGATCGTCGGCCGCTACGGGGCGGACAGTGTGGTGGGGCGGTTCATCCGTCGGGCGGAGCCGGAGATCTTCGCGGGGGTTGCGCGGGTGGAGTCGGCGCTGGCTGCTCAGCCGAGGTAGGGGTAGGTGCCGGCGAGGTAGTCGCCGATCTGCTGGCGCATGCTGGGGTGGATGTCGTACTGGTCAAGGTCTGCGGGCTGGATCCAGCGGACGCCGTCGGCTTCATCGTTGATCGTGGGCTCGCCCCCGATGGGGCGGCCGATGTAGGTGTTCTCGTACTGCTGGCGGATCTCGCCGTCGGTGTAGGCGACGATGTGGTGCGGGTTGGTGTAGACGCCCAGGAAGTCGGTCACCTCGGCGATGACGCCGGTCTCCTCCAGGCATTCGCGCACCGCGCACTGGGCGGCGGTCTCGCCGATGTCCTGCGCTCCGCCGGGCAGAGCCCACTGACCGGTGTCGCGACGGCGCTGCAGCAGGATGGCACCGCTGTCGTCGACCACGAGCAGGTTGCTGGCGGGGATCAGGGTGTTGGCCTTCGGGGCGTCGGGGTCGTTGAGATACTCAGTCCTGCCCATGCGTGGTGGTCCCCTCCGGTTCGGGTGTCCAAGGCCTTGCGCTGTCCCAGACGGCTTCGAAGCTCTGAGCGTAGTTGTCGAACCAGCCCGTGGAGTCGACTCTCTTGAGGTGGAGCAGGGGGTTGGCGCTCGCGGGCTGACCCCACACGTGCGGGTTGACCAGGAGATCGCCGTCGTAGCGGAACAGCGAGCTGTAGAGCGTGGTGTCGTGGAGGCGCACCTCGCAGCCGGCCTTTGCCGGGAGGCTTCGGTAGTAGGTGAGTGAGGCGCGGATCTTCGCCGCCAGGGTGTCGCCGATACCCTCCTCGTGGCCCCGGACAGCGGCGGCCTGGCCCTTCGGGTCTCCGAAGCAGAGGCGGACGCGAACGCCAGCGGCGGCCCGTTCGGCAAGCATCCTGGCGACGTGCGGGTTGGTCTGGGCGAAGAACGTCCCGGAGAACACGAGCACGTCGATCTGCGTCTCGGCCTCCTGCAGCAGAGACAGCCACACCTCCCTGGGCACGCTGGCCCGGTTGGCGTAGGTGCCTACCAGCTCGATGCCGACCGTGTCCGGCCGACCTGACCGGGGCTGCGGTGCAGGCCAGAGGAAGGTCTCCTCCACTCGTAAGTGCAGGGCGGCAGCGAAGCGGTGTCGCGGATGCGGCACACGCCCGCCGAGCCAACGGCCTACGGTCTTGGGGTCCACCTCGCACTCGGCGGCGAGGGACTCAGGGGAGACACCGCGCTGGGCGAGTACGGAGCGAAGTCGCTCGTTCACGGATCCCATATAAGCCGAGGCTGACATTGGCTCGCAAGGACGTTGCGGGACGCTTCGTGGAGCTGACGGTTCGACAGGGTGCTTACCCTGGCGGCATGCCGCTGATCATCCTCTGGGACATTGACCACACGCTCATCGAGAACGCGGGGGTGAGTAAGGAGATCTACGCCGCCGCCTTCACCTCCTTGGCGGGACATCCGCCGATGCAGGCGGCTCGGACCGAAGGCCGCACCGACCGTCTGATCATGCGCGAGATGTTCCTTCGCAACCACCGGCCGGAGCCGGACTGGACGGCCGTCCAGGCAGCCCTTGAAGCTGCGGGAGCCGAGCGGCTTGGCGAGCTCCGTCGGCGCGGCACAGCTCTGCCGGGCGTTCGGGCCGCCCTTGCGGCGGCAGCGGACCAGCCCGGTTGGGTCTCCTCGGTGCTGACCGGCAACATTGCGGCCAACGCGCGGGTGAAGCTCGCGGCCTTCGACCTCGACGGGCTGCTGGATATGGCCGTCGGGGCCTACGGGGCCGATGCGGTCCAGCGTCCCGAGCTGGTTGCTGTCGCCCGTGAACGTGTCCATCGGCACCGCGGCCTGTCCGTCGGTGTGCCGGTCGTCCTGGTGGGAGACACCCCTCGCGATGTGGAGGCGGCGCTCGCCTCGAACGCCGGGGTCATCGCGGTGGCCACGGGAGTCGACAGCCAGGCCGACCTCGTTGCCGCCGGCGCGAGCACTGTGCTGCCGGATCTGTCGGACAGCGCAGGTCTTCTGGCTCTCCTGCGGTCGTTCGCGGCGCACTGACAACGTCCCAGGACGTCCTGGAACAGTCCTGGGACGCGGTGCCACGGTCCCGACACTCTCCGCCACCATCAGGTCACCAGCCAGGCAATCGGCGGAGGGAGACCCACATGATCGGCGCAGTGACCGGGATCCAGCGGATCCGGATGCTCTACCTGCAGCTGCTGTACCGCTGCAACTTCGAGTGCCTGCACTGCTTCCACGGTGAGCGCCTCAAGCACGCCGACGCGTTCTCCGCAGAGGAGGCCATCGACCTTCTGGCTCTCATGCATGACCGGTACGGCACCGAGGCCGTCACCCTGCTCGGCGGCGAGCCGTTCGTCTACAAGGACCTGACGCGGGTAGTCCGTCACGCCAAACAGGAGCTCGGTCTGCAGGTCGAGATCTGCACTAACGGCTACCGCATCGAGCGCCGGCTCACGGAGATCGCCCCCTACCTCGACCTGCTGAGGGTGTCGCTGGAGGGCATCGGCGTGACCAACGACCACATCCGTAAGTTCGGCAGCTACCAGGGTGCGCTGAGCGCGCTCGGCCTGGCACGGGAGCTCGGCGTTGCCACAGGCGCCACCATGACGGTGACCGCCCGCAACATCGATGAGGTGGTTCCGCTGGCTCGCACTCTTCAGGACTACGGGGTCCGACAGCTGAAGCTCCACTGCATGCGCCCGGTCGGCAACGCGGCCGACCACCCCGAGTTGCTCGTGACCGAGCCCGCCGCCTACGCCCGCCTACGCGAACAGCTGAAGGGCGCGGAGCTCGCGATCGAGGTGGTTGTCGACGAGGATCTGTCCGAGGACGGCGCCCCGGAGGTCTGCGCTCCCATCGGCGGCCCGCGCGAGATCGAGCGGATCGAGGCCGACCCACGCGGTGCGCTCACCATGTCCTGCAAGGCCGTCGGCAAGGACTCGCACGCCTTCTGGTACGACAAGCTCGCCGGCCACATCGTTTACCGACCCTCCGCGACCGACGAGCTCACCCTTGCTGTGCCGGACGTGGTGTACGCCCGTGTCTGACCGCCCGCTGTTCGAGAGCATCGAAGGGCTCCGCGGCACTGGCAAGTCGACCATTGCACCGATGCTCGCCGCAGCCCGCGAGGCCGTCCTCGTCCCCACCGTGCCGCTCTTCTACCAACCCCTGCGGCGCGAGATCGACCTGCGGGACAACGTCGAGGCCCGGATGAGCTTCTACCTCTCCGCACTCTTCACCGCCGTCGATGAGATACAGCGCTACCTCGCCGCCGACGTCCCGATCGTCGTGGAGAGCTACTTTGCCCGGTGCCTGGCCAACCACCAAGCCCTCGGAGCGTGCCTCGGCGTCACACTGCCGCCGGACCTCCCCCAGCCCGTCACCTACCAGCTGTTCTGCACGGAGGAGGAGCGTCTGCGCCGCCTTGCCGAGCGGGACAAGCCGACCTCCCGATGGGACGCCCTCGGTGAGGACGCCGCAGAGCGGATCACCGCCGCCTACGCGCTGTTCCCGATGCACCGGGTGGACACCACAGGCCTCAAACCGGAGCAGGTCGTCCAGGCCATCCTTGCCACCGATACCCAAGGAGCCCACCGTCGTGCAGACGCAGAGCCTGTGGGAGCACACCCTCACCTTCTTCCCCCAGTTCCTCGCCGCGCTGAAGGAGCACGCATCCCCTGACGCGACCGTCGCGGTCATCGGCGCGAGCGACGGCAAGTTCGTCCTTCCGCTTGCCGCCGCCGGCTACCGCGTCATCGCCGTCGAGCGCGACCCGCTCGCCCTTCACGGCGGCGAGGTCCACCTGCCTGGCTCCGTCAATGCCCACGCAATGGGGCTGATCGACCGTCTCAAGCTCGAAGAGCTTTACGACCGGGTCCAAGTCGTAGAGGAGGACTTCCTCGACTCCAAGCCGCTCGACAGGCTCTGCGATGCCGTCTGGACCAGCTGCTCTTGGCACTACAGCGCCAACCACCACCGCCCGCTCGCCGAGTTCGTCGCCCGCATGCAGCTCCTGGTGCGCGCCGGCGGCCTGTTCGGCGCGGAGTTCATGATGCCGGTGGAGCCGCGCCACCACCTGGTCGAGCACTACACGTCACCCGAGAAGCTCAGCTGCCAATTCACCAGAGCCTGGCACGTTCTGCTGACGCTGCGAACGACGGAGTTCACCGAGCGGGCTCACCTCGGCCGGCTCCAGGACCACACCCACCGGATGGGACTGCTCCTCGCAGCCCGCATGCCCGGCCCCTCTCACCTGCACAGGAAGAAGGACTCATGAAGCACGAGTACGAGGCCAAGTTCCTCGCCGTCGACGTATCCGACCTCCAGGAGCGCCTGGCCGCGCTGGGAGCCGTCCAGGCGTTCCCCCGCACCCTGCTCACCAGGAAGATCTTCGAGAACGACGCGCTCGACGGCGGTGCATGGGTCCGTCTGCGTGACGAGGGCAACCGGTCCACGCTGACGCTCAAGCAGGTCACCGACTCCACCACGATCGACGGCACCACCGAGATCGAGACCGAGGTCACCGATCTGCCGGCCATGGCCGAGATCCTCCGCAGCCTCGGCCTGCGCGAGGTCCGCTACCAGGAGAACTACCGCGAGGAGTGGCGCCTGGGCGAGGTCGCGTTCGACTTCGACACCTGGCCCGACCTCGCCACCTTCGTGGAGATCGAAGGGCCCGACGAGGCATCCGTCCGCCAGGCCGCGGCCCTGCTCGAACTCGACTACTCCGAGGCCAGGTTCGGCAGCGTTGACGAGATCTACAAGAGCGAGGCAGGCCGCGACATCCTCGCCGAACCCACCCTCCTCTTCGCCAGCAGCCACCAGATTGGGTCCTCCGACGAGCACTCGGCCCCGGTGGCCTGACCTCGCAGGTGCGTCGCACCCGACCCGTGACCGGGCCGCATACCGGGGCGCGGCACTCCGCCCGGCCCGGGTTCGGGCACCCCGGGACCGGCGGACCGGCACGCTCCGTAGCTGAGTAGGACGTGGCTGCCTTCGGCTTGCTGGACGAGTAGGTCGGCTGAGGCTGTCTCTGTTTTTGCGCAGGAAGTCGGCCCGGCCGACTTCCTGCGCAGGGTGGTTTCGGCCGCCTCCGTCACCTGTGACGGAGGCGGCCATGATTCAGCGCAGGTGGTCGAACGCGCCGGCCTTCGCGCCGTCGACCATGGCGCGGATCTCGGAGCGGGTGTAGATCAGCGGGGTCTGTGCGGGGTTCTTGGAGTCGCGGATGGCGACGAACTCGCCGATCGCGCCGAACTCGACGCAGTTGTCGCTGCCGCCGCTGAACGGGGACTTCTCCCAGAGGACGTCGGAGAAGTCGATCGCGGCCGGGTCGGGCTTGTGGGTCACGTGCGGCTCTCCTTGAGCATCTTGGCCAGACGAGCATGGGTCTCGGGCGGGCCGAGGGCCAGTGCTCGCAGATGATCGAAGACCCGGCTGTAGTGGTACAGCTCATCCGCGCCCTCGAAGTACACCGAGTTGGGGCCATTCTCCATCCACACCACGCCTGGGTTGGGCTTGGCGAAGTCCATGATGACGAATGGGCCGTCCAGCCCTGGATGGAAGCCCGCACTGAAGGGCAGGAGTTGCACCGTGATGTTCGGTTGCGACATCGCCTCCAGCAGGTGTTCGAGCTGGCCGCGCAGAGTCGCGGGGTCGTCGATCCGATGGAGGGCGGCTTCGTCGATCACGGCCCACAACTCGACGGAGTCATCGCCCTCCAACAGCCTTCGGCGGCCCATTCTGACCTTGACCAGAGCTTCGATCTGGTCGGGCCGAAGGTCGAACCGCATGCTGGTGATGACCTGACGGGCGTGGTCCTCGGTTTGGAGAAGCCCCGGGATCAGCAGGGACTCATACGTGCGAAGTGAGACAGCGCTCGCCTCAAGAGTCAGGTAGCCGCCGTACTTCGTGGTGTTGATGACGGCGGAGTACTTCTTCCACCACGGCTGCCGCTGGGCCGCGTCGGCGCGGACCAGGTCGAGGATGTCCTCGCGGGCGGCAGGGTCCGTTATCCCGTAGCAGTCCAGAAGAGCCTTGGCGAGCAATGGGGTTGTCCCGCGGTCGCCGTTCTCAATGCGGCTCAGCGAGCCCTGGCTGACTTCCACGACGGCGCACACCTCGGTCAGTGTCAGGCCGATCTCTGCTCTCAACTCCTTGAGACGAGAGGAGAGCTGACGCCGGTATACCGATGGCGGGGTCGGGCTTGTCTTCCTTGCCATGGCAGCAGTGTGCCACCTGTGGCCCGATGAGGTAGCTCGTAAGTAGGAATATTTCCTGGAATATTGCCTACCTCTTGCTTGCCGGGGCATGCTGGCGATGGCTGCGGAGCGTGCTGAGCGCGTGGCAGTCCGCGGCTTGGATGTCGCCCGTTTCCTCCGTGCGTGATCCCACAGGAGTGATCTTGATGCTGCTCGTCGAGACCGATTTCCGGCAAGTGTCATGGTTTGTCCCTTCTCGATCGGAAGCCGTTAGTTATGTGCGGCACAGGGCGGTGGCGGAGGTCAGGGCGTGGGGCGTTGGTCGGGACGACCTGCTGGAGTTCGAACTGGTGGTCACCGAGCTGGTGACCAATGCGGTCGTGCATGCGGGCGGGAGTGCTGTCGGGGTCTCGCTTCGGACGGTCGCGGCGGGTGCCGTGGTGATCCGGGTGAGTGACTCCTGCCCGGGGTTCGTCAGTGGTCGGGCACGGCGAGATGGTGACGAGCATGGGCGGGGGCTCGTCATGGTGCGGCGGTTGGCGCCGGGCTGGTGGTGGGAGCCGTTGCCGGACGGGAAGGTGGTCTGCGCCGTGGTGGACGTGCGGGGGAGGGGAGGATGGGGGGATGGTGATGAGTGACGGGCGGTATGCGCCGGCGGCGACGCTGGCGGGGCTGGTGCAGCGGGGGCGGGGGCTCGGGGCGCGGATGGCCGCCGAGGATCCGGCGGCCGCCGCCGAGGTGGTCTACGGGTGCGTCCGGTGGGACTGGCGGTGGGACTCGGTCGACCGGCGGGGGCTCTACCTGGCCCGGCTGGTGAGGGACTTGGAGCTGCCGCTGGGGCCGGTGGTGGAGGGGCTGGGCAAGGGGGAAGTGGCGAGCGAGCGGGCGGCCCGGGTGTTGGGGCTGCTGGCGCTGGACGGCTCGGGGGAGGCCCGGGAGGCGCTGCGGGCGTATGTGAAGGAGGGGGAGCACTGGGTCGCGGCGCTGGAGGAGATGGCGTGCCGCTGGCCGGTGGAGTGGTGGGACGACCTGGCGGAGATCGGGCGGGAGCGGGCGGAGCGGGACCCTGAGGACCGCTGGGGGGAGCCTTGGTACCGGTGGGAGCTGGCCGGGCCGGGGCCGGTGCACGGGCCTTGGGAGCGGAAGCCGTTGGCGGGCGTCGACAATGCCGGGCTGCTGGAGCTGCTGGCGGATTCGGGGGAGTCGGAGGAGCGCAGGACCGCCGCGCTCGACGTGATCGACGACCGGGGTCCGGAGCCCGGGGTGATCCCCCTGGTGCCGTCGCTGGGGACGGCGGACGGGAAGCACATCCTGTGGCCGCTGATCGGGGTGGTCGAGAAGCTCGGGCCCTTGGCGGTGCCCGCCGCGCGGGAGTGGGCCGCGGTGACGGAGCCTGGATGGCTGCGGTTGTTGGGCCACAGGGTGCTGACCGAGCACGGGACGGTCGAGGACGTCCCGGTGCTGGTCGCAGACCTGGAGCGGGATTGGGCGGGGCGGCGGTGGTGCGGGCCGATGAGGACGGCCGAGGGGCTTCGGCGGTTCGGGGCGGAGGCCCGGGACGCGGTGTCGCTGCTCCGGCGGTTCTGGTTGTGGACGCCGCACTCGTACGAGCGCGTGAGCTACCTGGAGGCGCTGGCGGAGATCGATCGGATGGGCCTGGACAAGGTGTACCTGGAGTGCCTCTGGGACTGCGAGGACGCGGCCCGGCTGCTCGGGGTGCGGCACGCGCAGGACCGGGCGGAGGTCAGGGAGCGGTTGGCCTACCTGCGGGACGACGTGTTGGAGGAGCCCGAGGTCAGGGCCGCCGCCGGGGAGCGGCTGGCGGCCCTGACCCGGGGGTGACCGGGGGTGGTCAGAGGCCGGGGATGCGGCCGTTGCGGTAGAGGTCGACGAAGAGCTGGTGGTCGGCGCGCGCCCGGGCGCCGTAGGCGTGGGCGAATTCGACCAGCATCGCCGTGAACCCGGCCTCGTCGCGGGAGATCGCCTCGTGGATGGCGTGCTCGGTGGAGAACGGCACCAGGGTGTGGCCGCTGGAGGACTCGTCGGCCGCCGCGTGCATGGTGGCGGTGGCCCGGCCGAGGTACGCGGTGACGGCGAGCAGGTCGGGCAGCTCGTTGAGGTCCCGCCAGTCGAGGTCCGTCGCGTACGGGGAGACCTCGGCGACCAGCTGGCCGCGGCCGCGCAGTGTCGTGTACCCGAGCCACGGGTCGCTGTGGGCCTGGAGGGCGCGCTGGGAGATCACCGTGCGGTGGCCCTCGTGCTCGAAGTACCCGGCGATCGCGGGGTCGGTGACGTGACGGGAGACGGCCGGGGTCTGGCCCTGCTTCATGTAGATGATGACGTCGTTCTCCAGGGCGTCGGTGTGCCCTTCGAGCAGCAGGTTGTACGAGGGCAGGCCGGCCGAGCCGATCCCGATCCCGCGGCGGCCGACCACGTCCTTGACCCGCAGTGCGGCGGGGCGGGTGCGGGAGGCCGGCGGCAGGGTGGTCAGGTAGTCCTCGAACGCGGCCAGCACCTCGGCCTTGGTGGGCTCGTCGAGCTCGATCGCGCCGCCGCCGAGGCGGAAGCGGCGGTCGTAGCCCTCGATGACGGTGTCGCCGTCGAGGAGCGAGACCCGGGTCCGCAGCCGGGCCTGCCGGAGGGTGTCGAGGACCGGGCCGGTGGCGGTGTCCAGGGTGTACGGGTCGGCGTCGCCGGAGGTGACGTGGGCGGCGATCCGGGTCCGGTAGGCGGTGGCGAAGGCGGTCACCAGTTCGGTGATGGTGTCGTCGGAGAGCGCCTTGGCGTAGCCGATCAGGGCGAGCGAGGCGGCGAGGCGCTGGACGTCCCAGGTGAAGGCGCCGACGTAGGCCTCGTCGAAGTCGTTGACGTTGAAGACCAGGCGGCCCTCGGCGTTCAGGTAGGTGCCGAAGTTCTCCGCGTGCAGGTCGCCGTGGATCCAGACCCGGCTGGTGCGCTCGTCGAGGAACGGCGCGCCGAACGACTCGAACGGCTCAGTGGTGAGGTCCGCGTAGTAGAGGCCGGCGGTGCCCCGGTAGAAGGCGAAGGCGGAGGCCGCCATCTTCCGGAACTTCACCCGGAACGCCGCCGGATCCTGGGCGAGGAGGTCGCCGAAGGCCGCGTCGAAGACGCTGAGCACCGTCTCGGCGCGGTCGGTGGCGGGGGGCTGCTGGTGCGGCATGGGCGGTCCTTCGATGCGTGGCGGGTGGCCTGGGGCGAGTGCGTTCGGAGGCTAGAGTAGGAGCGTGAACGTGTGAGTGCCGGTCCGGGCCCTGTCGGTGGCTCGGACCGCAACTGTTTCCGGGCACCCTCTGTGACCTGGGCGTTCGCCGGTCAACCAGACAGCACGAGCCTCCGGAGGCCCCGCCTTGAGCGACCAGCCGTACGCGCATCTGCACGTCCACACCGAGTACTCGATGCTGGACGGTGCCGCCCGGCTGAAGCAGTTGTTCAAGGAGGTCGAGCGGCTGGGCCAGACCCACGTCGCGATGACCGACCACGGGAACATGTACGGCGCCGCCGAGTTCCACAAGCAGGCCACCGCCGCGGGGATCACCCCGGTGATCGGGATCGAGGCGTACGTCGCCCCGGAGTCCCGGTCCAACACCAAGCGCATCCTGTGGGGCCAGCCGCACCAGAAGAAGGACGACGTCTCCGCGTCCGGCGCCTACACCCACAAGACCATCTGGGCCCGGAACAAGGAGGGCCTGCACAACCTCTTCAAGCTGACCTCGCGCTCGTACGCCGAGGGCTGGCTGGTGAAGTGGCCCCGGATGGACAGGGAGATCATCGCCGAGCACGCGGCCGGCCTGATGGCCACCACCGGCTGCCCGTCCGGCGAGGTGCAGACCCGGCTGCGGCTGGGGCACTTCGACGAGGCGCTCAAGTCCGCCGCCGACTACCAGGACATCTTCGGCCGGGAGAACTACTTCCTGGAGCTGATGGACCACGGCCTGGACATCGAGAAGCGGGTCCGGGACGGGCTGGTCGAGATCGGCCGCAAGCTCGGCATCCCGCCGGTGGTCACCAACGACTCGCACTACACCACCGAGGGCGACGCGGGCGCGCACGACCTGCTGCTCTGCGTGCAGACCGGCAAGAACCTCTCGGACCCGGACCGCTTCCGCTTCGACGGCACCGGCTACTACATCAAGTCGGCCGCCGAGATGTACGGGCTGGACTCCTCGGACGTCTGGCAGGAGGGCTGCCGCAACAGCCAGCTGCTGGTCGCCTCGCGGGTCGACACCGCGGGCATGTTCGAGTTCAAGAACCTGATGCCGCGCTTCCCGATCCCGGAGGGCTTCGAGTCCGAGGCGGACTTCTTCAAGTCCCAGGTGTGGGCCGGCATGGACTGGCGCTTCCCGGGCGGGTACGACGAGGAGCACAAGAAGCTCGCCGAGTACGAGATGGACACCATCATCCAGATGGGGTTCCCGGCGTACTTCCTCGTCGTCGCCGACTTCATCATGTGGGCGAAGAGCCAGGGCATCGCGGTGGGTCCGGGCCGCGGGTCGGCGGCCGGGTCGCTGGTCGCCTTCGCGATGGGCATCACCGACCTCGACCCCATCCCGCACGGCCTGATCTTCGAGCGCTTCCTCAACCCCGAGCGCATCTCCATGCCCGACGTCGACATCGACTTCGACGAGCGCCGGCGCGGTGACGTGATCCGGTACGTGACGGAGAAGTGGGGGTCCGACAAGGTCGCCATGATCGTCACGTACGGCACCATCAAGGCGAAGGCCGCCATCAAGGACTCCTCGCGGGTCCTGGGCTACCCGTACGCGATGGGCGACCGGATCACCAAGGCGATGCCGCCGGACGTCATGGGCAAGGGCATCCCGCTGTCCGGCATCACGGACTCCAGCCACCCGCGCTACGGCGAGGCCGGCGAGATCCGCGGGCTGTACGAGAACGACCCGGACGTCCGCAAGGTGATCGACACCGCGCGCGGCATCGAGGGGCTGATCCGCCAGCCCGGTGTGCACGCCGCCGGCGTCATCATGTCCGCCGAGCCGCTGACCGACCACATCCCGGTCTGGACCCGGCACACCGACGGCGTCACCATCACGCAGTTCGACTACCCCACCTGCGAGGGCCTCGGCCTTCTCAAGATGGACTTCCTCGGCCTGCGCAACCTGACGATCATGGACGACGCCGTCAAGGCGATCGAGCGGAACAAGGGGGTCAAGATCAACCTGCTCGATCTGCCCCTGGACGACAAGCCGACCTACGAGCTGCTGGCGCGCGGCGACACGCTCGGCGTGTTCCAGCTCGACGGCGGCCCCATGCGCTCGCTGCTGCGCCTGATGAAGCCCGACAACTTCGAGGACATCTCCGCCGTCCTGGCGCTCTACCGGCCCGGCCCGATGGGCGTCAACTCGCACACCAACTACGCGCTGCGCAAGAACGGGCAGCAGGAGATCACCCCGATCCACCCGGAGCTGGAGAAGCCCCTGGAGGAGATCCTCAAGCCGACGTACGGCCTGATCGTCTACCAGGAGCAGGTGCAGAAGGCCGCGCAGATCCTGGCCGGCTACTCGCTCGGCCAGGCCGACCTGCTGCGCCGTGCCATGGGCAAGAAGAAGAAGGAGATCCTGGAGGCCGAGTTCGTCCCGTTCCAGCGGGGCTGCCGCGAGCACGGCTACTCGGACGCGGCGATCCAGGCGGTCTGGGACGTCCTGGTGCCCTTCTCCGGCTACGCGTTCAACAAGGCGCACACCGCCGGGTACGGACTGGTCTCGTACTGGACGGCGTACCTCAAGGCCAACTACCCGGCCGAGTACATGTCCGGGCTGCTGACCTCGGTCAAGGACGACAAGGACAAGTCGGCGGTCTACCTCAACGAGTGCCGCAAGATGGGCATCCAGGTGCTCCCGCCGGACGTCAACGAGTCGGACTCCGACTTCACCCCGCACGGGGACACCCTCGTCCGGTTCGGCCTGACCGCCATCCGCAACGTCGGCGGGCCGGTCGTCGAGTCGATGATCCGGACCAGGAGGGCGAAGGGGAAGTTCACGTCCTTCCCGGACTTCCTGGAGAAGGTGGAGTCGGTGGTCTGCAACAAGCGGACCGTCGAATCGCTGATCAAGGCGGGCTCCTTCGACTCGCTCGGGCACACCCGCAAGGGTCTGACCGCGGAGTTCGAGCCGATGATCGACAACGTCGTCGGGGTCAAGCGCAAGGAGGCCGAGGGGCAGTTCGACCTGTTCGGCGGCGACACGGTCAGCGAGGAGCCGAGCTTCGGGCTGGACGTCGTCTTCTCCGAGGAGGAGTGGGACAAGGCCTTCCTGCTGACCCAGGAGCGGGAGATGCTCGGCCTCTACGTCTCCTCGCACCCGCTGCACGGCATCGAGCACCTCCTCGCCGACAAGGCGGACTGCGCGGTGGCCGACCTCGCGGAGCGGCCGGACGGGACGATCGTCACCATCGGCGGCATCATCTCGGGCCTCCAGCGGAAGATGACCAAACAGGGCAACGCCTGGGCGATCGCCACCGTCGAGGACCTGGCGGGATCGATCGACTGCATGTTCTTCCCCGCCAGCTACCAGCTGGTCTCCGCACTGCTGGTCGAGGACTCGGTGGTGTTCGTCCGGGGCAAGCTGGACAAGCGGGAGGACGTGCCGCGGCTGATGGGCATGGAGCTGGCGGTGCCGGACCTCACGAACGTCGCCGCCCAGCTGCCGATCACCCTGACCATCGCGGAGAGCCGGCTCAACCCGGCGGTGGTGACCCGCCTCGGTGAGGTGCTGGCCCACCACAAGGGGACCACCGAGGTGCACGTCCACCTCCGGCGCGGTGGCACCACCACCGTGCTGCGGCTGGACCGGCACCGGGTCAAGTCCGACCCGGCGCTGTTCGGGGACCTCAAGCAGCTGCTCGGGCCGAGCTGCCTGGCGAACTGAGGCCGGTCCTCCCGGGGGCTTCAGACCGCCGAGCCGCGCAGCCCCGGCGGGACGGCGGCGTGCAGGGCGGAGACGAACGCCGAGATCGCGGGGTGGGCGCCCGCACCGGCCCGGAAGGCGGTGCGGGTGCGGCGGTACATCGGCAGCCGGGTGAGGGTGACGCCGGGCGGCGGCTGCGCCGTGCCCAGGTGGGGCACCAGCGCCACGCCCTGGCCGGCCGCGACCAGGGCGAGCACGGTGGCGAAGTCGTCGATCTGGTGGCGGACCCGGGGCGCGAAGCCGGCGCTCTCGCAGGCCCGGACGGCCATCGTGTGGCAGAGCGTGCCGGCCGGGGCGAGGATCCAGGGTTCGGCGCGCTGGTCGGAGACGGTGCCGGGGCCGCGGGCCGCGAGGTACATCGGCTCGGTGAAGATCGGCCGGGTCAGTGCCAGTCCCGGCTCCGGCTCGGCCGGGACGAGGTCGTACTCGTGGACCAGGGCGACGTCCAGCTCCCCGGCCCGCAGCGCCGCCGCCACGGCGGCCGGGTCGACCTCGGTGACCATCGGCTCCAGCCCGGGGTGCCAGCCGGCCAGTTCGGCGAGCAGTGCGGGGACGATCGCGCGGGCCGCCGACGGGTAGGTGCCGATCCGCAGCGGGCCGGCCAGCCCCTCGCGGGCGTGGGCGAGTTCGGCGCCGGCCTGCTCCAGCCGCTCCAGCACCGCCTCGGCGTGCCGGACCAGGTTCAGCCCGGCCGGGGTGAGGGCGACCCGGCGGCCGGTGCGTTCCAGGAGCGGGACGCCGGCCTCCTTCTCCAGGACGGACAGCTGCTGGGACACCGCCGAAGGGCTGAACGAGAGCGCCTCGGCGACGGCGGCGATGGTGCCGAGGTGGGCGAGTTCGCGCAGCAGGCGCAGGCGTCGTACGTCGAGCATCGGCTCAGCTTACGAGAAGCCTCGGAAATGTGAACTGGACCTGTGCGATCGGTCGGCCGCAGGATCGTCGTCATGGAACACACGGCTCTCAGGGGCGTCTTCGTCCCGCTGATCACCCCGTTCGCCGCCGACGGCTCGGTCGCCCTGGACGCGCTGGAGGAGCTGGCCGGCTCGGTCCTGGACGACGGCGCCGCCGGACTGGTGGCACTCGGCACCACCGGGGAACCGGCCGTCCTGGACGCCGGCGAGCGGCGCGCGGTGGTCGAGGTCTGCGCCGCCGTCTGCGCCGACCGCGGCGCCCGGCTGCTGGTCGGCGCGGGCGGCCCGGACACCCGGGCGGCCGCGGCGGAGCTGGCCGGGCTGGCCGACCGGGTGCCCGGCACGGCGGCCGCGCTGGTCACCGCGCCGTCCTTCGTCCGGCCCGGCGAGGCCGGCACGGTCGCGCACTTCCGGGCGCTCGCCGAGGCCAGCTCGGTGCCGCTGGTCGTCTACCACATCCCGTACCGGACCGGGCAGGCGCTGTCGGCCGGCGCGCTGCTGGAACTGGCCGCCCTGCCGGGCGTGGTGGGCGTGAAGTACGCCGCCGGCGGAGTGGACCAGGCCGCGGTGGAGCTGCTCGCCGCGGCGCCGGAGGGCTTCGCCGTGCTGTCGGGGGAGGACGCCTTCCTGGCGCCGCTGCTGGCGCTCGGCGCGGCCGGCGGCATCCTGGCCGCCGCCCACCTGGCGACCGCCCGGTTCGTCGAGCTGGCCGGGGCCTGGGAGGCCGGGGACGTGCCGCGCGCCCGCGCGCTGGGCCACCGGCTGACCGGTCTGGCGGTCGCCGCCTTCGCCGCGCCGAACCCGTCGGTGGTCAAGGGCGTGCTGCACGCGCAGGGGCGGATCCCGACCGCGGACGTCCGGCTGCCGCTGCTGCCCGCCGGGCCGGCCGAGGTCGCGCGGGCCCTGGAGCTGGCCACTGGTCTGGACCACTGACCGGTCGAGGGCTCTCACAGCGTGGAATACCAGGCCGGATTCCGCCCGCCACAAGGCATGATGGGCGGAGTGCGGCTGTGAACAGCACGATCAAGAGGAGTAGTCGGAAATGAAGATCGGCATTGTCGGGGCCACCGGCCAGGTCGGCGGCGTGGTCCGCGAGATCCTGGCGGAGCGGGCGGATCTCCCCGGTGGACTGGGCCCCGTGGAGCAGCTGCGGCTGTTCGCCTCGGCCCGCTCGGCCGGACGCACCCTGCCGTGGCAGGGCGGCGAGGTCACCGTCGAGGACGCGGCCACGGCCGACTACAGCGGCCTGGACATCGTGATCTTCTCCGCCGGCGGCTCCACCTCCAAGGAGCTCGCCCCCAAGGCCGCCGCCGCCGGTGCCGTCGTCATCGACAACTCATCCGCCTGGCGCCGCGACCCCGAGGTCCCGCTGGTCGTCTCCGAGGTCAACCCGCAGGCCATCGCCGACCGCCCCAAGGGCATCATCGCCAACCCGAACTGCACCACCATGGCCGCGATGCCCGTGCTGCGCCCGCTGCACGACGAGGCCGGTCTCGTCGCGCTGGTCGTCTCCACCTACCAGGCCGTCTCCGGCAGCGGCGTGGCCGGCGTGGCCGAGCTGCAGGACCAGGCCGCCAAGGTCGTCGACGGCGCCTCCGCGCTCGCCCACGACGGCTCCGCGGTCGAGTTCCCCGAGCCCAGGGTCTACAAGCGCCCGATCGCCTTCAACGTGCTGCCGCTGGCCGGCGCGATCGTCGAGGACGGCTCCAACGAGACCGACGAGGAGCAGAAGCTCCGCCACGAGAGCCGCAAGATCCTCGGCATCCCCGGCCTGAAGGTCGCCGGCACCTGCGTGCGCGTCCCGGTCTTCTCCGGCCACTCGCTGCAGATCAACGCCCGCTTCGAGCGCCCGATCAGCCCCGAGCGCGCCGCCGAGCTGCTCGCCGGCGCCCCCGGCGTCGAGCTCAGCGAGATCCCCACCCCGCTCCAGGCCGCCGGCCGGGACCCGAGCTATGTCGGCCGCATCCGCGCCGACGAGACGGTCGAGCACGGCCTCTCGCTGTTCGTCTCCAACGACAACCTGCGCAAGGGCGCCGCGCTCAACGCCGTCCAGCTGGCCGAGCTGGTCGCCGCCGAACTCAAGGGCTGACACCGGCGCCGGGCACCCGGCAGCACCGGCACGAAGGGCCCCGCCGCGCCGGCGGGGCCCTTCCGTCCGTTGCGGGACCGCGACGACCGCCGAGGTTCGGCCGGCGAACCAGGGGGAAAAGGTGACCCAACGATCGGGCGGATGCGGGCACCCCCTCACCCCCTCCCCGCCCGGGAGACGGGCGGACCGCGCCCACCCCGGTACCGCCGCCCCCGGCGGAGCCGGACCCCGAGGGCGAGCGGAAAGAGGCGCGCGATGGACCGCTGTGTCGTCCTGGTGGATGCCGGATACCTGCTGGGCGCCGCCGCCAGCCTGCTCGCCGGAGACCCGTCGCGCTCCAAGGTCTCCGTCGACCACACCGCGCTGATCGCCGCCCTGCGCGAGCGCGCCGAGGCCGAGACCGGCCTGCCGCTGCTGCGCATCTACTGGTTCGACGCCGCGCCCGACCGCCGTCCGATGCCCGAGCACCGCCGGCTCCGGGTGCTGCCCCGGGTCACCGTCCGGCTCGGCGCGCTCACCCGGGCCGAGGGCCGCTGGGTGCAGAAGGGCGTCGACGCGGCCATGCACGCCGAGCTCTCCGAACTCGCCCGCAACCGGGCCTGCGCCGACGTCGTGCTGATCACCGGGGACGGCGACCTGCTGCCCGGGATGATGTCCGCCAAGGAGCACGGCGTCGTCGTCCACCTCTGGGCGCTCCAGGCCGCCGACGGCGACTTCAACCAGTCCGAGGACCTGGTCGGCGAGGCCGACGAACGGCGGGTGCTGGACCGCGAGTGGATCGAGGGCTCGTTCAGCCTCCGCGAGACCTCCGCCGTCTTCCCCGCCCCCGGCCCCCGGCACGAGATCGCCAAGATCCTCGCCGCCCCGCCCGCCGCACCCCCCGCCGCCCTGCCCGGTACGCTCCCCGGCTCCCTGCCCGCCGCCGGTCCGGCCGCCGTCCGGGTGACCGCCGGCGCCGCCGCACCCGCCGCCGCGGCCGTCCCGGCGGTCAACGGCAGCCGCCCGCAGTCGGCCACCGCACTCAAGGTCGTCCCCACCCCCAAGGACCTCGCCGGCCGCAGCGCCGACCGGCAGCCCCCCGCCGCCCACCACCAGGCCGGCCCGGTGCTGCGCTGGTCCTCCGACCGCGGCTGGGTCGACCGCCCCGCCCCCGAACCGGCCGTCACCGCGGGCGACGGCCTCCCCACCCTGGCCCAGCTCACCACCGCCGAACAGCGCTGGGCCGACCGCGAGGAGGACATCACCACGATCGGCGGCGACGCCCACGAGGTCGGCCAGGTCTTCGCCCGCCGCTGGACCGGACGGATCGGCGACGTCGAACGGCTCACCGTGCTCTGGCCCGACTACCCGCGCATCCCGCACCGGGTGGACGGGGAACTGCTCCGCTACGCCGCCAGGTTCGGGCTGCTCGCGCACAAGGACGACCAGATCGACGAGCACGACCGGTACGCGATCCGGGCCGGCTTCTGGAAGGAGCTCGCCGCCCGCGTCCCGGGCGGGGAGCTGGTCGTCGACGACTGATCCGGCCGCAGCGGCCGGTTCCGGGGGAGGGCGACCGGTCGGCGGTGGAGCGGCGGCGGAGCGGTGGTGGAGCGGCGGCGCGATGTAGGCGTCGCGCGGCCCGGTCACCCGGTCGGGGAGCCGATCGTCGACGACTGACCTGCGGAGGGGCGGCGGAACAGGCCCCCTTGTCCGGTTCGCCGGTTGCACCGCGTAGAGTCTTCGGTCGTGAGCGAGACGGCCGGGCGGGCACCCCAGGAGACCGCGCCGTGCTGCGCCGTACGCGACCTCGTGAGGACGTACCGCGCCGGGCGCGGCGCCGCGTCGAGCGAGATCCGGGCCAACGACGGGATCACCCTGACCGTCCGGCAGGGCGAGATCTTCGGCCTGCTCGGACCCAACGGCGCGGGCAAGTCCACCCTGGTGCGTCAGCTCACCGGACTGCTGCGCCCCGACTCCGGTTCGATCCAGCTGCTCGGCCACGACGTGGTGAAGCACCCCGAGCGGGCCGCCCGGCTGCTGGGCTACCTCGGGCAGGAGTCCACCGCGCTGGACGAGCTGACCGTCGCCCTCGCGGCCGAGACCACCGGACGGCTGCGCGGCCTCGGCCGGACGCAGGCCCGGGCGGCCGCCGACGAGGTGATCGCCGAACTGGCGCTGGAACCGCTCGCCCACCGCCCGCTGGCCAAGCTCTCCGGCGGCCAGCGCCGGCTCGCCTGCTTCGCCGCCGCCCTGGTCGGCGACCGGCCGCTGCTCGTCCTCGACGAGCCGACCACCGGCATGGACCCGATCGCCCGCCGGTCCGTCTGGGCCGCCCTCGAACGGCGCCGCGCCGAGCGGAACGCCACCGTGCTGCTGGTCACCCACAACGTGATCGAGGCGGAGACCGTGCTGGACCGGGTCGCCGTGGTCGACGACGGCCGGATCATCGCCTGCGACACCCCCGGCGGCCTCAAGGCGCTGGTCGACGGCGACGTCCGGCTGGACCTGGTCTGGCGGGACGAGGCACCGCTCGGCGTCCCCGCGGTGGCCGCGCTCGCCGCCCGGGCCGAGCGCACCGGCCGCCGCTGGACCGTCCGCACCACCCCCGAGCAGGCCCGCGAACTGGTCGCCGCCGTCACCACCGGCCCGGCCTTCGCGGCTCTGGACGACTTCACCCTGGCCACCCCGAGCCTTGAGGACGCGTACCTCAAGCTGGGCGGCCGCCACGGAGGACTGGCCAAGTGACGCTGCTCTCGGTTCCGCCGCGGACCGCCCCGGCGACGGCGGGCGCACCCGCCCCGCTCGCCCCGACGGCCCGGCTGCTGCCCGCCCTCGCCGCGGTCTACCGCGCGCAGCTGGCACGGGCGCGGGTGGCGCGGATCCCGCTGCTGTTCGTGGCCACCTTCCAGTCGCTCGGCATCCTGGTGATGATGCGGGGCGTCGTCGACGCCGGGCAGACCTCGGCCGCCCGGTACGTGGTGGCCGGCTCCAGCGTGCTGGTCGTCGCGTTCGTCGCGCTCAACCTGCTCGCCCAGTACTTCGGCCGGCTGCGGGCCACCGGCGGACTCGACCACTACGCGACGCTGCCGGTCCCGGCCGCGTCGGTGGTGCTCGGGGCGGCCGCCGCGTACGCCTCGTTCACGCTGCCGGGGACGCTCGTCACGGCGGGCGCCGGCGCGGTCATGTTCGGGCTGCCGCTGGGGCAGCTGTGGGTGCTCCTCGCGGTGGTCCCGCTGGCCGGGGCGGCGCTCTCCGGGCTCGGCGCGATCTGCGGGCTGCTCGCGCCCCGGCAGGAGCTGGCCACCATGCTCGGGCAGCTCGGCATGTCGGCGGCGCTGCTGCTCGGCGTGCTGCCGGTCGACCACCTGCCGCAGCCGGTGCTCTGGATGCGCGGCCTGCTGCCCTCCACCTACGGGGTCGAGGCGTTCGCGCGGACCTTCGAGCCGGACCCGGACTGGGCGGCGGTGCTCGGTGACCTCGCGGTCTGTGCCGGGGTGGGCGTGGTGTCGCTGGCGGCCGCCACCTGGGCCTACCGGCGGGCGACCCGGCGGTAGCGCGCCGCCCGGCCGTCGCCGGGCCGGGGTGCCCGGGTGGCGCGGCCGCCGCGGCGCCGGTCGTGAAACGATGGGCACCGTGACCGTACCGAACACACCTCCGGATCCCGCGCGAGCCGACGCCGACGCCGTCACGGACGCCGTTCCCGATCCGTACGCGCCGCCCCGGCCCCCGGCGCCGGGCTCCTACCCGGTGCTGGACCTGGTCTCCGCGAAGCGGTCGGACGAGCCCGCGCTGCAGCGGCTGATGCCCGAGCTGCGGGTCGGGGCGGTCACGGTACTGGCCTGCCTGGTGCTGGGCGTGGCGATGGCGGCGCTGTGGGCCTGGCTGGCGCCCAAGGTGCCGCTGGTCGTGGACGGCAACAAGATCCTCTACGGGGACCCGGAGGGGGAGCAGCGCGCCGGGGCGGACAGCGTCTTCGTGCTGATCGGCCTGGGCATGGGCCTCCTGACGGCGCTCGGGGCGTTCCTGCTCACCCGGAAGCGCGGCGGCGGGATCGCGGTCGCGGTCGGGCTGGCGGTCGGCGGGCTGCTCGCCTCGTTCGGGGCCTGGGGCCTGGGGCGGTGGCTCGGTCCGAGCGGCGACCTCGTCGCGGAGGCGCGGCGGGTCGGCAACGGCGGGCACTTCCGGGCGGACATCGACCTCGGTGCGTACGGGGCGGTGCTGGCCTGGCCGATGGCGGCGATGGTGGTGCTGCTCGCGCTGTCGGCGGCGTTCGGGAAGCGCGAGGAGGACCCGCCGCCGTACTGGGCCGGGCCGTACGCCGCGCCGGTGCCCCCGGCGGACGGTGCGCCGGCGGCCCCGACGGAGGCGGGCCCGGTGTTCCCGCACGACGGGCGGCCGACGCCGCCGTACGACGGGCGGCCGGCGGTCCCGCAGGACGAGCGTCCGAGGCCGCCGGAGGACGGGCGGCAGGGCTGAGGGATTCCGGCGGCTCCCGGGGGGCTTCCCGGCCCGGGGCGGCCCCCCGGAGCCGCCGCACCGGCCCCGGGGCGGGCCCCGGCGGCCGGGCGGGCGCCTCAGCGGGTGATCGGGGCGGTGAGCGCCGCGGTGAGGGAGACGAGGTGGCCCGGGGCCAGCTCGACCTCCAGGCCCCGGCGGCCGGCCGAGACGTAGACCGTGGGGTGGGCGAGCGCGCCGGCGTCGACCACGGTGCGCAGCGGGCGGCGCTGGCCCAGCGGGGAGATGCCGCCGAGGACGTAGCCGCTGCTGCGTTCGGCGGCCGCCGGGTCGGCCATCGCGGCGCGCTTGCCGCCGACGGCGGCGGCCAGCGCCTTGAGGTCGAGCCGGCCGGAGACCGGGACGACGCCCACGGTGAGGACGCCGTCCACGTCGGCGACCAGGGTCTTGAAGACCCGGTCGGCCGGGACACCGAGGGCGTCGGCGGCCTCGCCGCCGTAGGAGGCCGCGGCCGGGTCGTGGTCGTAGGCGTGGACGGTGAACGGCACGGCGGCGGTCTCCAGGGCGACGGTGGCGGGGGTGCCCTGGCCGCCCTTCTTCGGTTTCTTGGCCATGTGCGGGTCTCCGGTGCGCGGGAACGGGAACGGCGGTGCCCGGGCGGGCCGGGACCGGCGCGGGCGGGGAGGTCGTGGGCCGGTCAGTTGGGGCTGAAGGACTGCCGGGTGAGGTCGACGGCCGGGAGCGAGGGCAGCCAGCCGAGCACGGCCGTCTCGCGGCGGAGCAGGTCGAGTTCGAGCCGCAGCCGCTGGGCGTTGTCGGGGGCGGCGAGCAGCTTCTGCTTGAGCGGGGTCTCCAGGACCGAGGCGGCGGCGACCAGGTAGGAGAGCACCTGGGGGTCGTCGGGCAGCTCCTGGCGGCCGACGGTGCTGGCCTCGCGGGCGCCGGCCAGCCGCTTCTGGTACGCGCGGAAGACGCGTTCGACCTCGGAGGCGAGGACGCCCGAGCCCTCGCCGGGGCGTTCCTCGATCGGCTCGGCCTCACCGGTGAGGTACGGGCCGCCGGTGTCCGCCGACCGGAGCCGGAACCGGGTGGTGCCGGTGACCAGCAGCTCGTACCGGCCGTCCGGCTGCGGCTGGACGGACGTCAGGTCGGCGACGCAGCCGATGTGGTACAGCGCCTCCAGCGGGTCGCCGGTGGCGGTGCCTAGGCCGTCCAGCGGGCCGGCCGGGCCGTCGTCGGGGCGGACCGGGGCGACGTCGCGGCCGTCCTTGATGGCGAGCACGCCGAAACGGCGCGGTTCGTCCTCGGGCAGGGCGACCAGGTCGGCGACGAGACGGCGGTAGCGCTCCTCGAAGACGTTCAGGGGCAGCACCAGGCCCGGGTAGAGCACGGTGTTGAGCGGGAAGAGCGGCAGCCGTTCTGTCACGGCGGACAGCGTAGTTCCCCGGACGGGCCGAGCGCCCGGGGGTTACCGGCCCGGGCCTCCCGAACCCGGTCCGACGCGACTTTGCAAACACGCCCTAGCCGCGCTGGAGCATCCGGCTGGCGCCGGCGGCGACCGTGGTGGCGAGCACCCAGCCGACGATGACCAGGCCGGACGCCACCCACTGGGAGGCCCCGCCGGGGTTCCAGCCCTGCTGGCCGAGGTCGACGACCGGCAGCAGCTGGCCGAGCGCGTACAGCACCGGGTTCCAGTGCGGCCGCTCGTCGGCCTTCAGCGGCTGCAGCTCGTGGGTGGCGAAGTACAGGCTGCCGAGCGCCCAGGCGAGCAGCAGCCACAGGGCGGCCCGGTTGGGGCGGAACCCGTAGCCGACGGTGGCGTCCTGGATCCGGCCCCAGACCCGGGCCGGCAGCGGCAGGGTCTGCCGGCGCCGGCGCTGCTTGGCGTAGAGCACCTCGCGGGCGTCGTCGTCGGCCCCGTCGCGGCGCAGCGCGGTGGCCAGCTGCTCGTACGACTCGGGCTGGAAGTCCACCGAGGAGCCCTCCAGCCAGGCGATCCGCTGCCGGACGCCGAACGGCACGGCCGGGCGCAGGCACTCGTAGGTGAAGCCGGTGAGGCCCAGGTGCCGCCCCTGCGGCCAGGAGTCGGGGGCGTCGACCAGGTTGCCGACCCGCGCGCGGGAGAGCGAGACCGGGCCGGTGGGCGGCGTGCGGCAGGTGAACCGCAGCTCGGGGGTCTGGATGCGGCGCAGCGACAGCTCCTCGCCCTCGCCGAGGTGGAACTCGGCGCCGGAGATCAGGCAGGCGTTCTCGAAGCGGCCGTCGGAGAGCCGGACCCGGCCGTACGCGCGGAACGGGGTGCTGGAGGCGCCGGTCGGGATGACCTGGCCGTAGCCGGAGCCGTAGTACGACTGCGAGTCGGTCCAGCCCCGGTCCGCCGAGCTGCTCAGGTACAGCGTGTGGCCGACGGATATTCGCGGGGCGTTGAGCGCGTTGGGGTTCTCCGGGACGGCCTGCAGCCGGGCGCCGCGCAGCGAGAACCGGCCGCCGATCCGGGCGGTCCGCAGGCTCACCTCGCCCAGGGCCTCCAGCCGCTCGGCCTCGAAGTCCTGGTTGACGGCGAGGCCGTCCGCGGAGAGCGCCCGGCCGAACCGGTCGCTGCCCAGCACGGCCTGGTTGAGCAGCAGGTCGGTGCCGATCCGGGCGTCGGTCAGCCGCACGCCCTCCGGGAAGCGGCAGCGGGCCAGGTGGAGGTCGCCGGAGGTGGCGAAGCGGGACGCCTCCAGGCGCGGGACCAGGCAGCCGACGAGGCGCACCGTGCCGGCCTCGGCCTCGGAGATCAGGACCTTCTGCTCGAACCGGCACTCGTGGAGCTCGACGTAGTGGCTGATGGTGCCGCCGGCCAGCCGCAGCGGGCCGGCGACCAGCACGCCGGTCAGCTTGAGCGAGGCGACCCGGCCGGGGACGGCGGCGGGCCCGTCCAGCAGCAGCCGGGAGAGCACCTCGGCGCGGACGGTCCGCTCGGGGCCCCATTCGGCGTCGCCGAACGGGTCGTCCTGCTCGGGGACGCCGGTGCGCAGGTCGTGGATCCGGCCGTGCCGGAACGCCTGCCAGAGCCCCTGCTCGGCCGCCGTCCAGCCGTCGGGTGCCCGTTCGGTCATGGTTCCCCCCTGCTTCCCCCGGGTCGTCTCGCCCTTCGTATCACGGACTGAAATGCGGGGCCGCGGGTTCCGGCCACTCCTTACACTGGGTGGCGTGATCTCTCGAATCGACCTCCGCGGCTCGCTCGACGACCCGCGTGACCTGCTGCCCCGTGCCGAGTTCGACGTGGCGGCCGCCCTGGAGAAGGTGCGGCCGATCGCCGAGGACGTGCACCATCGCGGCGTGCAGGCGCTGATCGAGATCACCGAGCGCTTCGACGGCGTCCGGCTGGAGACCACCCGGGTCCCCGCCGAGCAGCTCGCCGAGGCCCTGGAGACGCTCGACCCGAAGGTGCGCGCCGCACTGGAGGAGTCGATCCGCCGGGCCCGCAAGGTGCACGCCGACCAGCGCCGCGACGGGCACACCACCCAGGTGGTGCCGGGCGGCACGGTCACCCAGCGCTGGGTGCCGGTGGACCGGGTCGGCCTGTACGTGCCGGGCGGCCTCGCGGTCTACCCGTCCTCCGTTGTGATGAACGTGGTGCCCGCCCAGGAAGCGGGCGTCCGGGGCATCGCGGTCACCTCGCCGCCGCAGAAGGACTTCGGCGGCCGGGTGCACCCGACCATCCTGGCGGCCTGCGCGCTGCTGGGCGTCACCGAGGTGTACTCCGTCGGCGGCGCCCAGGCGGTCGCCATGTTCGCGCTCGGCACCGAGGAGTGCGAGCCGGTGAACATGGTCACCGGCCCCGGCAACATCTACGTCGCCGCCGCCAAGCGCTACTTCGCCGGCCGGATCGGCATCGACTCGGAGGCCGGCCCGACCGAGATCGCCGTCCTCGCCGACGACAGCGCCGACCCGGTCGAGGTCGCCGCCGACCTGATCAGCCAGGCCGAGCACGGCCCGACCTCGGGCTCGGTGCTGGTCACCGACTCGCCCGCGCTGGCCGAGGCGGTCGAGGCCGAGCTGAAGACCCAGGTCGCCCGCACCCGGCACAGCGAGCGGGTCGCCGAGGCGCTGGGCGGCCGCCAGTCCGGCGTCATCCTGGTCGACGACCTCGACCAGGGCCTGGCGGTGGTCGACGCCTACGCGGCCGAGCACCTGGAGGTCCACACCCGGGACGCCCGCGCGGTCGCCGCCCGGGTCCGCAACGCGGGCGCGGTCTTCATCGGCCGGTACACCCCGGTCTCGCTCGGCGACTACGCGGCCGGCTCCAACCACGTGCTGCCCACCGGCGGCTGCGCCTGCCACTCCTCGGGCCTGTCCGTGCAGACCTTCCTGCGCGGCGTGCAGGTCGTCGAGTACGACCGCGAGGCGCTGGCCGGCATCGCCGCGCACGTCGTCACCCTGGCGGACGCCGAGGACCTGCCCGGTCACGGCGACGCGATCAAGGCCCGATTCGACTGGACGGTTCCCGGCACGTGACCACGATCGACTCCCTCCCCATCCGGGACGAGCTGCGCGGCCAGTCCCCGTACGGCGCGCCGCAGCTCGACGTCCCCGTCCAGCTGAACACCAACGAGAACCCGTACCCGCTCCCCGACGAGCTGGTGGCCCGGATCGCCGAGCGGGTCGCCGAGGCCGCCCGCACCCTCAACCGCTACCCGGACCGGGACGCGGTCGAGCTGCGCACCGGCCTGGCCGCCTACCTCACCCGCACCACCGGCTTCCCGGTCGCGCGGGAGAACGTCTGGGCCGCCAACGGCTCCAACGAGGTGCTCCAGCAGCTGCTGCAGACCTTCGGCGGCCCCGGCCGCACCGCGCTCGGCTTCGAGCCCTCCTACTCGATGCACGCCCTGATCTCCCGGGGCACCGGCACCGACTGGATCTCCGGGCCGCGCGGCGAGGACTTCACCGTCGACCCCGACGCGGCCGTCGCCGCGATCGCCGAGCACCGGCCGAACGTCGTGTTCGTCTGCTCGCCGAACAACCCGACCGGCACCGCCGTCGAGTCCGCCACCGTGCTGCGGCTGTACGAGGCCGCGCAGGCCGCCCGGCCCAGCCTGGTGGTGGTCGACGAGGCGTACGTCGAGTTCTCGCACCGGGAATCGCTGCTGAAGCTGATCGAGGGCCGCCCCAACCTGGTGGTCACCCGCACCATGTCCAAGGCCTTCGGCGCGGCCGGACTGCGCCTGGGCTACCTGGCCGCCGACCCGGCGGTGGTGGACGCGGTGCAGCTGGTCCGCCTGCCCTACCACCTGTCGGCCGTCACCCAGGCCACCGCACTGGCCTGCCTGGAGCACACCGACACCCTGCTCGGCTACGTCGGCCGGCTCAAGGCCGAGCGCGACCGGCTGGTCGGGGCGCTGCGCGGGCTCGGGCTGGAGGTGACCGACTCGGACGCCAACTTCGTCCAGTTCGGCCGCTTCGCCGACACCCACGCCGCCTGGCGGGCCATCCTCGACCAGGGCGTCCTGGTCCGTGACAACGGCGTCCCCGGGTGGCTGCGCGTCACCGCCGGCACCCCCGCCGAGAACGACGCCTTCCTGGACGCCGTCGCCAAAGTGATCAAGGAGCTGTAACCCCGGATGACCCGTATCGGACGCGTCGAACGCACCACCAAGGAGACCTCGGTCCTGGTCGAGATAGACCTCGACGGGACCGGGAAGACCGACATCTCCACGGGCGTCGGCTTCTACGACCACATGCTCGACCAGCTCGGCCGGCACGGCCTCTTCGACCTCACCGTGAAGACCGACGGCGACCTGCACATCGACACCCACCACACCATCGAGGACACCGCCCTCGCGCTCGGCGCCGCCTTCAAGCAGGCGCTCGGCGACAAGGTCGGCATCTACCGGTTCGGCAACTGCACCGTGCCGCTGGACGAGTCGCTCGCCCAGGTGACCGTCGACCTCTCCGGCCGCCCCTACCTGGTGCACACCGAGCCGGAGAAGATGGCGCCGATGATCGGCACCTACGACACCACCATGACCCGGCACATCCTGGAGTCCTTCGTGGCCCAGGCGCAGATCGCGCTGCACGTCCACGTCCCGTACGGACGCAACGCGCACCACATCGTGGAGTGCCAGTTCAAGGCGCTGGCCCGGGCGCTGCGCTACGCCGCCGAGCGCGACCCGCGCGCGGCCGGCATCCTCCCGTCGACCAAGGGTGCGCTGTGAGCAAGTCCGCTGTCGTCCTCATCTTCGCGGGCCTCTTCCTGGCCGGCGGCGTCGTCTCGTTCTGGAAGCAGAAGATCCCGAAGGGCGTCATCGCCGTGATGGCGTTCGGCTCGGTGATGTGCCTCGCCTCCGGCCTGATGCGCCTGTAACCGCCGAGCGAACGAAAGACTGGACACCTGAACATGGGCAAGAACGTCGTCGTCCTCGACTACGGCTCGGGCAACCTCCGCTCGGCACAGCGCGCCCTGGAGCGCACCGGGGCGAACGTCACCGTCACCTCCGACTACCAGGCCGCGATGGACGCGGACGGCCTGCTCGTCCCCGGCGTCGGCGCCTTCGAGGCCTGCATGCGCGGGCTGAAGGCCGTCCGCGGGGACTGGATCATCGGCCGCCGGCTCGCCGGGGGCCGCCCCGTCATGGGCATCTGCGTCGGCATGCAGATCCTCTTCGAGAAGGGGGTCGAGCACGGGGTGGAGACCGCGGGCTGCGACGAGTGGCCGGGCACCGTGGAGCCGCTGGAGGCACCCGTCGTCCCGCACATGGGCTGGAACACCGTCGACGCCCCCGCCGGCGGCCGGATGTTCGCCGGCCTCGACGCGGACACCCGCTTCTACTTCGTGCACTCCTACGCGGTGCGCCGCTGGGAGCTGGAGGTCCACAGCGCGCGGATCAACCCGCCACTGGTGACCTGGGCCACGCACGGCGAGCCGTTCGTCGCCGCCATCGAGAACGGGCCGCTCTGGGCCACCCAGTTCCATCCGGAGAAGTCCGGCGACGCCGGCGCCGCCCTGCTGACCAACTGGGTCAACACCCTCTGACGATCTGAGAGTTGCCAACACCATGAGTCGCCTCGAACTGCTCCCCGCCGTCGACGTCCGGGACGGCCAGGCGGTCCGCCTGGTCAAGGGTGCCTCCGGCACCGAGACCTCCTTCGGCGAGCCGCTCGCCGCCGCCCTCGCCTGGCAGAACGCCGGCGCCGAGTGGCTCCACCTGGTCGACCTCGACGCCGCCTTCGGCACCGGCTCCAACCGCGAGCTGCTCCGCGAGGTCACCGCGGCCCTCGACATCAAGGTCGAGCTGTCCGGCGGCATCCGCGACGACGAGTCGCTGGCCGCCGCGCTGGCCACCGGCTGCACCCGGGTCAACCTCGGCACCGCCGCCCTGGAGAGCCCCGAGTGGGTCGCCAAGGTCATCGCCGAGCACGGCGACAAGATCGCCGTCGGCCTGGACGTGGTCGGCACCACCCTGCGCGGCCGCGGCTGGACCCGCGACGGCGGCCAGCTCTACGAGGTGCTGGCCCGTCTCGACTCCGAGGGCTGCGCCCGGTACGTGGTCACCGACGTCGACCGCGACGGCACCCTGACCGGCCCCAACCTGCAGCTGCTGCGCAACGTCTGCGCCGCCACCGACCGCCCGGTGGTCGCCTCCGGCGGCGTCTCCTCGCTGGACGACCTGCGGGCGATCGCCACGCTCGTCGGCGAGGGAGTCGAGGGAGCGATCGTCGGCAAGGCACTCTACGAGCAGAAGTTCACCCTCGAAGAGGCCCTGGAGGCAGTGTCCCGATGAGCACAGGGTCAACCGGCGGCCCCGCCCCGGACCCGGCCGCGCGACGGCACGAGCGGGTTCCCGGCTCCTTCCCCCAGGAGGAGGAGTTCGGCTTCTCCCGGGCCGTCGCGGCCGGGGACTTCGTCCTCGTCTCCGGCGCCACCGCGCTCGACGTCGACGGCGTCGTCCACCACGAGGGCGACCCGTACGGGCAGACGCTCGCCGCCTTCGGGACGGCGCGCGAGGCCCTGGAGCGGTTCGGCCTCACCCTCGCGGACGTGGTCCGCACCCGGATCTACGTGACCCACGTCCGGGACTGCGCCGAGGCCGGCCGCGCCCACAAGTTCCTCTTCGACGAGGTCCGCCCGGCCGCCACCATGGTGGTGGTCGAGGGCCTCGTCGACTCCCGGATGATGGTCGAGGTCGAGATCGACGCCCACCGCGCCGGGCTCGCCACGACGCTGGAAGGCAAACCGCAGTGACCCTCGCCGTACGTGTCATCCCCTGCCTGGACGTCGACGCCGGCCGGGTGGTCAAGGGCGTCAACTTCCAGAACCTGCGCGACGCCGGGGACCCGGTCGAGATGGCCAAGCTCTACGACGCCGAGGGCGCGGACGAGCTGACCTTCCTCGACATCACCGCCTCCTCGGGCGACCGCGAGACCACCTACGACGTGGTCCGCCGCACCGCCGAGCAGGTCTTCATCCCGCTCACCGTCGGCGGCGGCGTCCGCGCCGTCGAGGACGTCGACAAGCTGCTCCGGGCCGGCGCCGACAAGGTCGGCGTCAACACGGCCGCCATCGCGCGGCCGGAGCTGGTCCGGGAGATCGCGAAGCGGTTCGGCCGCCAGGTGCTGGTGCTCTCGGTCGACGCCCGGCGCTGCCCGCCCGGGACGGAGACCGAGTCGGGCTTCGAGGTCACCACGCACGGCGGGCGCCAGGGCACCGGACTGGACGCCGTCGAGTGGGCCGGGCGCGCCGCCGAGCTGGGCGCGGGCGAGATCCTGCTCAACTCGATGGACGCGGACGGCACCAAGGACGGCTACGACCTGGAGCTGATCCGGGCCGTCCGCAAGACCGTCTCGGTGCCGGTGATCGCCTCCGGCGGCGCCGGGAAGCTCGCCGACTTCGCCCCGGCCGTGGAGGCCGGCGCGGACGCGGTGCTGGCCGCCAGCGTCTTCCACTTCGGCGACCTGCGGATCGGCGAGGTCAAGGACGCGCTGCGGGAGGCCGGGCACCCGGTCCGCTGAGGCGGGCCGGGCACCCGGTGCCCCCGCCCGGGGCCCGGCCCCGGGCGGGGCTCACTTCACGGCGAGCAGCACCAGCAGGACGAACACCAGCAGGCTCAGCGCTCCGATGACGGCGAGAGCGGGTCGGCCGAAGCCGCCCGGACCACCGCCCGCACCGCCGGAGGACCCGGCGGTCGCGGCGGCACCGGCGGTGTGGGCGGTTCCGGGGCCGCCAGCGCCTCCAGGGCCGCTCCCAGCCGGATCAGCCCCCGGCCGGCCGAGGTCAGGAGCCTGCCGGTCCGGGAGACCAGACCCGGTGGGACGAGTGCCGGGAGGAGCGGCGGCGGGCCCGGCGGCCTCGTCCCGCTCCCCGGGTGGAAGAGGCACGTCGGCGACGTGCAGGTGCTCCTTCGTCCGTTTCGGGTTCAGCACGGTCAGCGGCAGGACGTTCCCGGCCTCGTCGCCGTCCGGCGCGGGCGGCCCGGCCGTGCCCGGCATCGGGCGCGCCGGACGCCTGCTGTCGTCGGCGAGGAAGTACTCCCGGACGGCCGTCCGGACGAGCTCGTGCACCCCGTCGAAGTACTCGGCGGTGGGCGCGCAGGCGGGCTGCTCCAGGGTGACGACGCCTTCGAGGACCGAGGCGAGCCGACTGCCCGCGTAGGCGACCTCGCCGTCCTGGCCCACCTCCCCGGCCTGCAGCGGGACCATCCGGTAGAGCAGCCAGAGGCGGGCGCCGTCGGCGCCGGTCAGCCCGAGCAGGTAGGCCCGGTCGCCCGGTTCACCGGTCGCGTGGTCGGTGAGCAGGAAGGACCGCCCGCGCGCGACCAGGAAGTCCGGCGCGGCGGCCACCCCGTAGCCGGAGGTGGGGGTGCTGACGACGGCGAACGGCCAGGCCGTCCCGAGCGGCCCCGGGGGCAGCGGCGCGCTCATGCCCGGGCCGCCCAGCGGTCGATCCGGGAACCGGGGTGCTCGTCCTCGAACTCCTCCAGCCGGGCCTGGAACGCCTTGACGATCCGGACCAGCGCCTGCTGGTCGGTGGTGGCCTGCTCGACCTCCCGCCGCAGCCGGGCGGCGTTCTCCTCGATCCGCTTGCCGTAGTGGCCCTTCTGCTCGTCCACGTACTCGGCCAGGGCCGCCACGAGGACCTCGCCGAACATCCGCACCATCGGGTTGCCGGTCTTGGCGGCCCCGGTGATGACGACGTTCCGGAGCAGCGACAGCGAGGCGCCGAACCGCTGGAGGGCCTGCAGCCGGCTCTCCGCCTTGTCCGGAGCCGGGGCGCCCGCGCGCCGGCGGACCTCGGCGGCCCGCTTCAGCTCGCCGACGAAGAGGTCGACCAGGACGGCCATGAACGGCAGCTCGACGTTGAGCGGTGCGGGCCGCGCGCCCGGCGTCTTGACCATCCTGCCCTTGTCGTCGTACTGCGCGAAGCCGGAGCCCACCGCGCTGACCGGGATCAGCCGGATCACGCCGCCCTCGCCCTGGAGGCCGCGCCGGCCCTCGACGAAGAAGCGGAACTCGTCCTCCTGGTGGAGCCGGTCGGCCACCTGCTCCAGGGTGTGGCCGGCCGCCTGCAGCACGTCCCACTTGGTCAGGACGAAGTGGACCACGCCGGTCTGGTTGGAGTTGAGGAAGTTGAGGACCGGCCGGTAGTCGCCGATCATCTCGCGGTTGCCGTTCATCAGGCGCAGCACCCGCTCGCCGTCCAGCAGGATCAGCAGGAACCGGGACCCGATCACCGCCTCCTTGACCTTCGTGTAGGCCTCCGACTGCGGGTTGCCGCTGGTGAGGATCTCCCCGGCGTAGTCGATGTAGGAGACCGAGAAGGGGTTGAGGAGCCGGTGCTGCGCCGTCCGGACGGTGCAGGCGAAGTCCCAGACCGAGATGTCCGCGACGAGGCTCCCGAGCGGCCACGCCCCCGGGCTGACGACCTTCTCGTAGACGGTGTTGAGTCCCTGGGACTGGTCGAAGGGCAGCGTCACCGCGAAGCCGAGTTCGGGGTCCTGCTGGGAGAGCCTGGCGAAGAGACTGGCCAGGTAGACGGTCTTTCCGGAGGACTGTGGTCCGACCATGGTGACCGGGATCGAAGACATGAGCGCCCTTTCGGTACGAGCGGTCCGCACAGGGGGCCCGCGGGCGGGCCCCGGGCGTAGTAGAGCGTCCGACCGGTGGCCGGAACCCGTCGCACGACGGGTTCGCGGGGTTCGCAAGGGTTTCGTGATCGAATCTCGGCCCGGCGGCGATCCTCCGCCGGTCAGCGGCCGGACTCGGCCTCGGCGGCGACGTCGAGCAGGCCGGGCAGGGACAGCACGACGGTGCTGCGGCGGCCGAGCCGGAGCAGGCCGCGGTCGGCCAGTTCGTGGAGCGCGTGGTGGACCCGCCGCTCGCCGGCCCCGATCAGGGCGCCCAGTTCGACCTGGGTCAGCCGGGGGCGGATGGTGATGCCGCGCGGGCCGGCGGTGCCGTACCGCTGCGCGAGGTCGGCGAGGTCGTGGGCGAGCCGGTTGACCACCTGCTCGGAGGCGAGGCCGACCAGGCGGCGGGTGGCGGTCCGGCTGCGGTGCACCAGGCAGCGGCTGAGCGCGATCCCGGCGACCGGGTGGGTGCCGAGCCAGTGCATCCAGTCGGGCTGCGAGATCCGGCGGACGGTGACGGGCCCGGCCGCGGTCACGGTGGCGGAGCGGGGGAGGTCGTCGAGGGCGGCGGCCTCGCCGACGACGTCCCCGTACGCGCGGACGTCGAGCAGCACGGGCGTGCCGGCGGTGTCCACGACGGTGGCCTTGGCGAAGCCCTCCAGCAGGAGCAGGACGAACCGGCCGTGGTCCTGTTCGAGGATCATGGTCTCGTCGTGGCCGTGGGTGCGCCGGGTGCCCAGCCGGAGGATGTCCTGCTCGGCGGCGAACGCGGCGGGGGAGCCGTCACGGTGCAGCTCGGCGAGGAGGGCGCCGTCGGGCCAGGCCCGGTCCGGGGGCCGGGCCTGCGGCCCGCCCGGCCGGTGGCCCGGGTTCGGATGCGGTTTCGGGTGGTGGTTCGGTGCCGTCGGCTGCGCCGGTCTCAACCCGCGGTCCTCCGCTGCACGGTGGGTGGCACGGCCGATCCCGCCGGGATCGGCCGTGGGGATGCCCTGGCGAGGCTAGCGCAGCGGAGGGGGCACGGGAAGGTCGTCGGCGGCCCCGGTGGAGGATCTTCACGGTTCGTCAACTTCCTTGTCCGGTACCGGACATGGCGAACCGGAGGGCATCCTCCGCCGGGGCCGCCGGGCCGGTCAGGAGTCCGTCGGCGGCTCGCCCTTGATCAGTGCGAAGGGGGCGCCGAACGGGTCGGCCAGCCAGGCCAGCACGCCGACGCCGGGGACGTGCTCCGGGCCCATCAGCACCGTGCCGCCGGCCGCGGTGGCGCGGGCGACCACCGCCGGCACGTCGGAGGAGCCGAAGTACGGCGTCCAGGCGGTCTGCTGGGCCTCGCCCATCACCGGGGCGATGCCGCCGAAGCTGGTGTCCTGCTGGTCGCCCTCGGCGGTGGAGACCACCCGGTACGTCCCGCCGGGGGACGGGAAGTCCCCGTAGCGCCAGCCGAACACCCGCTCGTAGAAGCCGAACCCGGCGGCCACGTCCGTGGTGTGCAGCTCGGCCCAGATCAGCGCGCCGTCCTCGGAGACGACGTCCAGACCGGTGACCGCGCCGGACTGCCAGACCGCGAACCGGGCGCCCTGCGGGTCGGTCAGCTGGGCCATCCGCCCGGCGTCCATCACGTCGAAGGGCGGGACCCGGACGGCGCCGCCGGCCTGCTCGACGGCCCCGGTGACGGCGTCCGCGTCCGGGGTGCGCAGGTACGTCGTCCAGGCGGACTGCGCGCCCTCCTCGGTGAGCGGGCCGACGGCCGCGACCGTCCTGCCGTCGAGCTGGAGGAAGCCGTAGCCGCCCGCCTCCGGGCCGGCCGACCGGAAGGTCCAGCCGAACACCGCGCCGTAGAACGCGGCGGCGGCGGCCGGATCGGGGCTGCCGAGGTCGATCCAGCAGGGGGAACCGGTGGGGAAGTCGGTGGTGAGCATGGGGGTCGCGCTCCTTCGACGGGACGGGGCCGGGCAGCCCTCCGCCGGGGCGCGGAGGCGCCCCTCCCCGGCCATCTGCGAGTCTGCACCCCGCCACCGACATCCGCAGCCGGGACGGCCCCCTGGCACCGGCCCGGCGTCGCGGCGGGACTCCGCCGACGCGCCCTAGGGGAGCGGCAGGACGTGTCGGAGGGCCTCGACGGCGTCCTGCGGGCCCTCCACGGTCAGCACCGCCCGGGCGCCCCGGCCGAAGGCGAAGAGCAGCAGCTCGCCCGGCTCGCCGGTGATCCGCACGGTCGGCGAGCCGGCCGGGCCGACGGTCGGGCCCGCGCCGTCCGGGCGGTGCAGCTCCAGCCGCACCGGGGAGCGGCGGCCCGCCTCCAGCCGGGCGATCAGCGGCAGCCGGCGCCAGAGCGCCTCCGTCCGGCCGGGCGGCACCGGGTGCGGCACCGGGTCGGCACCCGCCCGCGCGACGTCCTCGGCGTGCACGAAGTACTCCACGGTGTTGGCCGCCTCGTCCGCGCCGGGCAGCGAGAACAGCGAGAGCACCGGCGGCCCGGAGCGGAACAGTCGGACCAGTTCCTCGTACGGGCGGTCGGCGTACGAGGTCTGCACGCGGTGGGTCCAGCCGGCCAGCGGGCCGATCCGGATGCCCGCCGCCGCGTCCGGCCGGCGCTCCCGGAGCACCAGGTGGGCGGCGAGGTCCCGGGTGGACCACCCGGCGCAGAGGGTGGGCGCGTCCGGTCCGGCGGCGGCCAGCAGTCCGGCGAGGCGGTGGCGTTCGGCGAGGGCGTGGTTCGACATGCGGCTCAGCCTAGGGCGTGTCGGCAAGGTCGCGTCGGACCAGGCCCCGGCGGGACTCCGCCGACGCCTCGCAGGGCCCGAGGGCCCTGCGAGGGCCCTACCGCAGGTGGCCGGTGAGCTTGGTGGAGTCGGGCCGGTTGCTCGCCGTCAGGGTGCAGGCGTAGTCCCGCCAGCCCTGGTCGTAGGAGGCCTTGAGCGGGCCCACCGGATAGCCGTAGTACGGTCCGCCGCCGCCTTGGCGGGCCTCGGCGGCGGCCTGCGCCTGCTTGCAGCCGTCCCGCATCGCGTTGGCGATCCGGTAGTCGTCGGCCAGGCCCTCCGGGAGCAGCAGCTCGGCGATCGACTCGCCGTCGTGCGGGCCCTCGCAGGGGCGCGGCTCCGGCCGGAGGACGGTCCTGGTGAGCTGCGGGTGGTCGAAGCAGGTGCCGACCGTGAAGAAGGGGTACGGGACGGCCTTGGTCGGCGTGGGCGTCGGTGTCGGCGTCGGGGTGGGAGTGGGCGTCGGGGTGGGTGTCGGGGTCGGCGTCGCCGTGCTGGGGGAGGGCGGGGGCGGCTGCGCGGCCGGCTTCCCCTCCGGCCACAGCAGCACGGTGGCCACCACCGCGAGCAGGACGGCCAGCACCGCCACGACGGCGAGGAGCAGGCCCCGCGACGGTCCGGCGGCGGCGCCGGTGCGCGGGCGGTCGGGGCTCGGCGGCTGCGCGGCGGGCGGCTCGGAGGTCATGGGCACGAGGATGGCCCACGACGGGCCCGGTCGGCAGGCGGTTGGCACAACTCGTCCGATCCGACCCCTCCGGGGGAGCGTGCCCGCGGGCCCGCGCGCCGCAGCTCACGGCGGTGGCCGGGATCCGGACGGCGGCCCGGGCGGCCGGACCGGACTGACACAATGGCCCCATGTCCACCACACCCGCCGCCCCCGGTACCACCGCCCTCGACCCCGGCATCGCCGCGCGCCTCAAGCGCACCGAGGACGGCCTGCTCCCGGCCGTCGCGCAGCAGTACGACACCGGCGAGGTGCTGATGCTCGGCTGGATGGACGACGAGGCGCTGCACCGCACCCTCACCACCGGCCGCTGCACCTACTGGAGCCGCAGCCGCCGCGAGTACTGGGTGAAGGGCGACACCTCCGGCCACGTCCAGCAGGTGAAGTCGGTCGCGCTGGACTGCGACGGCGACACCCTGCTGGTCCGGGTCGACCAGACCGGCGCGGCCTGCCACACCGGCGACCGCACCTGCTTCGACGCCGACGTGCTCCCGCTCGGCTGACCACCCCTCCCACTTCCGTAAGGTGCCGCCCGCCATGGACCTCGAAGCCTTCCGCAAGCTCGCCGTCGACACCCGGGTCATCCCGGTCACCCGCAGGCTCCTCGCGGACGGCCTCACCCCGATCGGCCTCTACCGCAGCCTGGCCGCCGAGCGGGCCGGCACCTTCCTCCTGGAGTCCGCGGAGCAGGGCCGCAGCTGGTCCCGGTACTCCTTCGTGGGCGTGCGCAGCGCCGCCGCCCTGACCGCCGGCCCGGACGGCGGGGCCCGCTGGCACGGCGCCCCGCCGGTCGGCATCCCCACCACCGGCGACCCGCTGCAGGTGCTGCGCGCCGCGCTGGAGGCCCTGCACACCCCGCGGCACGCCGACGACGGCCTCCCGCCGCTCACCGGCGGCCTGGTCGGCTACCTCGGCTACGACGTCGTCCGCCGGCTGGAGAAGCTCCCCGACCTCAACCCGGACGACCTGGGGCTCCCCGAGCTGACCATGCTGCTCGCCACCGACCTCGCCGTGCTCGACCACGCCGACGGCACGGTGCTGCTGATCGCCAACGCCGTCAACCACAACGACCTGGCCAGCGGCGTCGACGAGGCCTACGCGGACGCGGTGGCCCGGCTGGACGCCATGGAGGCCGACCTGCTGAAGCCGGTCGACCCGGGCCTCGCCACCTTCACCCCGACCGGCCCCGGCGAGGTCCGCTCGCCGTTCGGCGGGGAGCCCTACCGGGCCGCGGTGGAGGAGATCAAGGAGCGGATCCGGGCCGGCGAGGCCTTCCAGGTGGTGCCCTCGCAGCGGTTCGAGGCCCCCTGCCCGGCCTCCGCGCTCGACGTCTACCGCGTCCTGCGCACCACCAACCCCAGCCCGTACATGTACCTGTTCCGGTTCCCCGGGCCGGACGGCGGCGCCGAGGGCGGCTTCGACGTGGTCGGCTCCAGCCCGGAGGCGCTGGTCAAGGTCACCGACGGCGAGGCGATGCTGCATCCGATCGCCGGCACCCGGCACCGCGGCGCCACCCCGCACGAGGACAACGAGCTGGCCGCCGAACTGCTCGCCGACCCCAAGGAGCGGGCCGAGCACCTGATGCTGGTCGACCTCGGCCGCAACGACCTCGGCCGGGTCTGCGAGCCGGGCAGCGTCGAGGTCGTCGACTTCATGCAGATCGAGCGGTACAGCCACGTCATGCACATCGTCTCCACGGTGACCGGCAGGGTCGCCGAGGGGCGGACCGCCTTCGACGTGCTCACCGCCTGCTTCCCGGCCGGCACCCTCTCCGGGGCGCCCAAGCCGCGCGCGATGCGGATCATCGAGGAGCTGGAGCCCACCCGCCGCGGCCTGTATGGCGGCTGCGTCGGCTACCTGGACTTCGCCGGGGACTCCGACACCGCGATCGCCATCCGGACGGCGGTGCTGCGCGACGGCACCGCGTTCGTCCAGGCCGGAGCCGGTGTGGTCGCCGACTCCGACCCGCACGGCGAGGACACCGAATGCCGCAACAAGGCCGCCGCCGTCCTGCGCGCGGTGGCCACGGCGAATACGCTGCGCACGCCGGCGGTGTGAGCCGCCGCGCGGAGCCGGGGCACCGGCCGGGCGGGCCGCCGGGCCGGCCCGGGACGCACCGGAGGGCGTGAGGAGCCCGGACGGGCGCCGGACGGGGGACCACCGACGGGAGGATCACCATGACGCCGGGCGGAACGGGCAGGCGGGACGTCGTCCTCGGTGCGGCGGCCCAGATCGAGCAGCAGCTCGCGGGTCGCGGCCGCGTCCTCCCGGACGCCGTGGTCGACCTCCCGCCGCCCCTCCACGGCCACGCCGTCGACCTGGCGGTCGTCGCGCCGGGGGCCGGGCGCAACGCCCGCGGGCGGTTCGAGTGGACCGACCTCCGGGCCGTGATCGAGGTGGTGCCGCCGTCCGGGCGGGACGACGACCACGCGGCGAAGGTGCGGACCTACGCCGGGTGCGGGATCCCGCTGTACGTCGTGGTGGACCCGGCCGAGGCGGTCTGCACGGTGCACAGCACCCCGCAGCCCACCGGCGGCTACCGGGAGGCGGAGCGGGTGCCGTTCGGCAACGACGTGTTCCTGCCCCTGGCGGACCTGACCGTGGTGCTGTCGACCGACGGGTTCCCGGCCGACCCGGCGTAGGACGGGCGCGTCGGGTCAGGGATAGTGAACGGGTGAGCGTTCCTAGCCAGTCCCGTGCCGAGACCGAGACCGTCCCCGCGAAGGGCGGGCCCGGGCGGCGGACGCTCGGGCTGATGCTGCTGCTGACCGCGCTGGGCGCGGTCCTGGTGCTGACCGCCGCCGGCCGGGTCTGGGCCGAGGGGCTGGCCGGCACCCTGGAGGTCTCCGTCACCGGCGGGAGGATCTCCGAACTTCCCGCCGGGCTCGCACTGGTCGCGCTGGCGGCGGCGGTCGCGGTGTTCGCGGTCCGCGGCGCCGGCCGGCTCGCGGTGGGGGCCCTGACCCTGCTCGCCGGGCTCGGCGCGGCCGCCGCCGCCGCGGCGGGGGCCGGGGACACCGCGGCGCTGGACGGCGAGGCGGCCCGCAAGCTGGCGCTGACCGGCTCCACCGCGACCGGGGTCGGGCACACCGGCTGGCCGTGGGTGGCGCTGGTGGGCGGGCTGCTGCTGGCGCTGGCCGGGCTGCTCACCGTCCGCTTCGGGCGCGGCTGGCCGGCGATGGGCAGCCGGTACGAGGCGCCGACCGGGAAGGCGCCGGTGAGGCGGAAGGCCGCGGCCGCCGAGAGCCCGGCGGACCTGTGGAAGGCGCTGGACCGCGGCGAGGACCCGACCGCCGGCTGACCGGCGGCCGCACGGTGCGCGCTGTGACGCGATAGACCCTCCACCCGCTTTGGGCCACCCGTGTGTGGCCCGGCACAATGGAACACGTCAACCCGCCAGGGGCCCGCAGGCCCGGCCGGGCCCCGAGAGCCTAGGAGCACCATTCAGATGGCAGCAGCAGCACACGGCCACAACCCCGCCGCCTGGACCGGCGTGACCATCACCTTCATCGGTTTCGGGATCGCGGGCGTCGCCATGATCCTGCCGTCGGTGCTGCTGGTCTGGGCCGGCCTGGCGGTCGTCCTGCTCGGCGGCGTGGTCGGCAAGGCCATGTCGATGGCGGGCATGGGCCAGCAGCCCAGCACCAACGTGTACACCCCCGAGGAGCAGGCCGCGCTGGCCACTGCCTGAGGTCTTCCCGGTACTGCGTGAACGGCGGGCGCCATGCCCGCCGTTTCGTTTCTCCCGGCAGCCCGCCCGGGCGGGCACAATCATGGGCGTGAACGCCGCTCCCACCGCCTCCGCAGCCTCCGCCCGGTCGTCCGCGCCGCGCCGGCTGCTGCCGCCGCTGACCGCCCTGGTCGCGGTGGCCGTCCCCACCGGGTACATCGCCGCGGTCGACCCGAACTCTCCCGGGCACTACCCGGACTGCCCGTTCCTGGCGGCCACCGGCTGGTGGTGCCCCGGCTGCGGCGGGCTCCGCTGCGTCCACGCGCTGACCCACGGGGACCTGAGCGGCGCGCTGCACGACAACGCGGTGGCGGTGCTGCTCTTCGCCGTGCTGGCGGTGCTCTGGCTGCGGTGGCTCTGGTGCGCGGTGCGCGGTGCGCCGGTGCCCCGGCTCGCGCTCGGGGCGCGGCGGTGGGTTCTGGTGGGGCTGTTGGTGCTGGTCTTCACGGTGGTGCGCAACCTGCCGATCGGCGCCGGGCTCGCCCCGCCGCTGGTCTGAGCGTCCGCAGGGGCGGGGCGCCGTCGTGGCCCGGTCGGCCGACCGGTCCGGCGGCGGTGCCGGTCGCGGTCCCGGGCATGGGTCCGGTCGTGGGTCCGGTCGCCGTCCCGGCCGTCCGTCGGGAGCGTCGCCGGAGGGGTGGAGGACGCGTGAAACCGCAGCTCGGAGGGGCCCGGGGGGCGTCCGCTCCGCGAGACGCGCGCCGGGCGGATGCGCTGGGCGCCCCCCCTTGCCGATACCATCGAAGGGCCGGAGGCCCACTGGCCGTCCGGCTCCTCGCTAGCAGAACTAGCAGACATGATGGGGGCGCTTGCGTGAGTGTGCTCGACTCGATCATCGAAGGGGTCCGCGAGGACCTCGCCGAGCGGCAGGCCCGAGTGACGCTGGACGAGCTCAAGGAGCTCGCCGCCAAGGCCCCGGACGCCAAGGACGGCGTGGCCGCGCTCAAGGGCGACGGCGTACGGGTGATCTGCGAGGTCAAGCGCTCCAGCCCGTCCAAGGGCGCCCTGGCCGCGATCGCCGACCCGGCCGCGCTGGCCGCCGACTACGCCGCCGGCGGCGCCGCCGCGATCAGTGTGCTGACCGAGCAGCGCCGCTTCGGCGGCTCGCTCGCCGACCTGGACGCCGTCCGCGCCGCGGTCGACACCCCGGTGCTCCGCAAGGACTTCATCGTCACCGCGTACCAGCTCTGGGAGGCCCGCGCCCACGGCGCCGACCTCGCGCTGCTGATCGTCGCGGCCCTCGACCAGCCGGCCCTGGTGTCGCTGATCGAGCGCGCCGAGTCGATCGGCCTCACCCCGCTGGTCGAGGTGCACGACGAGGAGGAGATCGCCCGCGCGGTGGACGCCGGCGCCCGGATCATCGGCGTCAACGCCCGCAACCTCAAGACCCTTGAGGTGGACCGCAACACCTTCGGCAACGTCGTCCACGCCATCCCGGACGGCGTCGTCAAGGTCGCCGAGTCCGGTGTGCGCGGCCCGCTGGACGTGATCTCCTACGCCAACCTGGGCGCCGACGCGGTGCTGGTCGGCGAGTCCCTGGTGACCGGCAAGGACCCGCGCGCCGCCGTGGCCGACCTGGTCGCGGCCGGTGCCCACCCCGCGATCCGGCACAAGGACTGACACCGACGCCATGAAGATCGCCACCCGTCTCGCCCCCGGCTGCCGCCCGCGCGGCTGCCGCGCGCCCGCACGCCGGGTGCTGGGCAGGCGGGTGCGGTACGTCATCGGCTGCGAGCCCGGGCAGGTGCCGGGACGGCGATGGCGCGGGACGCACGGCTGACCGGCCGTTCCGACGTTCCTGTCGTCATCTTCCCGAGTTCCCGAAGGACTTCACCATGTCCGACAAGTCCGCCAAGGACTACCTGCCCGGCACCGAGGTGCCGGACGCGCGCGGCTACTTCGGCGCGTACGGAGGCCGCTTCATCCCGGAGGCCCTGGTCGCCGCCGTGGAGCAGGTCGCCGAGGAGTACGAGAAGGCCAAGGCCGACCCGGCCTTCGCCGCCGAGCTCGACGCGCTGCTCAAGGACTACACCGGCCGTCCGAGCCCGCTGACCGACGTGCACCGGTTCTCCGCCGAGGCGGGGGGCGCGCGCGTCCTGCTCAAGCGCGAGGACCTCAACCACACCGGCTCGCACAAGATCAACAACGTGCTGGGCCAGGCCCTGCTCACCCGCCGGATGGGCAAGACCCGGATCATCGCCGAGACCGGCGCCGGCCAGCACGGCGTGGCCACCGCCACCGCCTGCGCGCTGTTCGGCTTCGACTGCACCATCTACATGGGCGAGGTCGACACCCAGCGCCAGGCGCTGAACGTCGCCCGGATGCGGATGCTCGGCGCCGAGGTGGTGGCCGTCACCTCCGGCAGCCGCACCCTCAAGGACGCCATCAACGAGGCGTTCCGCGACTGGGTCGCCAACGTCGACTCCACCCACTACCTGTTCGGCACCGTCGCCGGGCCGCACCCCTTCCCGATGATGGTCCGGGACTTCCACCGGGTGATCGGCGTCGAGGCGCGGCAGCAGGTCCTGGACCGGACCGGACGGCTGCCCGACGCCGTCGTCGCCTGCGTCGGCGGCGGCTCCAACGCGATGGGCATCTTCCACGAGTTCATCCCGGACGCCGACGTGCGCCTGATCGGCTGCGAGGCGGCCGGCGAGGGCGCCGAGACCCCGAGGCACGCCGCCACCCTCACCAAGGGCGACCCGGGCGTGCTGCACGGCTCCCGCACCTACGTCCTCCAGGACGAGGACGGCCAGACCATCGAGTCGCACTCGATCTCGGCCGGCCTCGACTACCCGGGCGTCGGCCCGGAGCACGCCTGGCTGAAGGACACCGGCCGCGCCGAGTACCGGCCGGTCACCGACGACGCCGCCATGCAGGCACTGCGGCTGCTGTCGCGCACCGAGGGCATCATCCCGGCCATCGAGAGCGCGCACGCGCTGGCCGGCGCCCTGGAGCTGGGCCGCGAGCTCGGTCCCGGGGCCACCGTCCTGGTCTCGCTCTCCGGGCGGGGCGACAAGGACATGCACACCGCGGCCGAGTACTTCGGCCTGTACGACGAGCCGGGCGCCGGCTCCGCCCACGGGGGTAAGTGACCATGGCTTCGAAGCTCAGTGGCATCCTGGCCGCCGCCAAGGCGGAGGGCCGCGCGGCGCTGGTCGGCTACCTGCCGGCCGGCTTCCCGACGGTGGACGGCGGCGTGCGGGCGACCAGGGCGCTGATCGAGGGCGGCTGCGACGTCGTCGAGATCGGCCTGCCGCACTCCGACCCGGTGCTGGACGGCCCGACCATCCAGACCGCCGACGACATCGCGCTGCGCGGCGGCGTCCGGATCAAGGACGTGCTGCGGACCGTGCAGGAGGTGGCCTCCGCGCACCCGGAGGCCGCGGTGCTGGTCATGACCTACTGGAACCCGGTCGACCGGTACGGGGCGGCCCGGTTCGCCGCCGACCTGGCCGCGGCCGGCGGGGTCGGCTGCATCCTGCCGGACCTCCCGGTGGAGGAGTCCGGGGAGTGGCGCAAGGCGGCCGAGGAGCACGGTCTGGACACCGTGTTCGTGGTCGCGCCGAGCAGCCAGGACAAGCGGCTGGCCGAGGTCACGGCGGCCGGCAGCGGCTTCGTGTACGCGGCCGCGGTGATGGGCGTGACCGGCAGCCGGGCGCAGGTCGGCGACCTGGCCGAGGACCTGGTCGCCCGGACCAGGGCCACCATCGACCTGCCGGTCTGCGTCGGCCTCGGCGTGTCGACCGGTGAGCAGGCCGCGCAGGTGGCCTCGTTCGCGGACGGCGTGATCGTCGGCTCGGCCTTCGTGCAGCGGATCCTGGACGCCGACGGGGACGAGCAGGCCGCCCTGGCCGCCGTGCGCGCCCTGGCCGGCGAGCTGGCGGAGGGCGTCCGCCGGCGCTGACCCGCGGTACCGACGGCCCGCCGCCCCGTTCCACCGGGGCGGCGGGCCGTCGGCGTTCCCGGACACGCCGGGGGGCGACCCGAACGGGTGAACAGCGCCGGGTACACGCATCAACGGGGGTTGACCGGCGTTGAGTGGAGGGACGAGTGCACGAACGACGTGCCCCGGTGGTGCGGAGCGAGCGGAAGGGGTCGGCCGGTGCCAGGTCTCCAGCGAGCCGTACTGCTGCGGGCGGCCGCGGCCGCCCTGGTCCTGGGCGCCGCCCTCGGAGCCCAGGGCGTGGTCGGTCCGGCGCTGGCCAAACGGGGTGTGGAGCGGGCCGAGCGGGACGCCTACGTCTGCGCCGAGGCGGCCCGGATGGAGGCGGCGGTACGGGCCACCCGCTCGGACCGGGAGGGGCGGCGGGACCTCCTCGACGACGGCCGCTACGACCTCGGGCGGCCGCCGGGCTGCGACCCGGGCGCCCGCTAGGGGCGGGGCGGATCCGAACGCGCACCGGGGTGCAATCGGACAGAGCATCACAAACATTCACTCTTTCGGCTTAACTCCTGAATATGGAGGAACCCGGCGTCACTGGTTACGGTTCATCAGGACGTGACGGTGTTTCCCGAGGGGGTTGTCCGGATGGCCGGGCCGGTGACGGAGTGGATCGGCACGGCCGCCCGACTGGGCCTCGCCGTGGTGTGGGGCTGGGCCGGGCTGGCCAAGGTCGCCGACCCGGCCGAGGCCGCGCAGGCGGTGCGCGCGTACGAGATCCTGCCCGAGGCCCTGGTCAAGCCGGTCGGCCACGCGCTGCCCTTCCTGGAGCTGGCGCTCGCGCTGCTGCTGGTCATCGGCCTTGCCACGCGGCTGGTCGCGGCGGTCTCCGCGGTGCTCCTGCTCGCCTTCATCGGCGGGATCGCCTCCGCGTGGGCGCGCGGCATCTCCATCGACTGCGGCTGCTTCGGCGGCGGCGGGGCGGTGGACGCCTCGCAGACCGAGTACCTCCAGGAGATCCTGCGCGACACCGGGTTCCTGCTGCTGGCCGGGTGGCTGGTCTGGCGTCCCCGCACCAAGTTCTCGGTGGACGGCTGGCTCGCGAGCTGAGCAGCGCGCCGACCGGGCCCGTCCCACCGCACCCCCGCCCCCGAACCTGGAATGCCCAAGGCTGATGAGCGAGAAGAACCGAGAAGGCAAGCGCACCGCCCGCGAGCGGATGCTGGCGGAACGCGCGGAGGACGAGGCCCGCGGCCGGCGCAAGAAGAAGCTGATCGTCGGCGGGGTCGCGCTCGCGGTGATCGCCGCCGCCGTGGTCACCGGCGTGGTGGTGCAGAACGAACGGTCCAAGCCCGAGACCCCCACCGCGGCCCCGGCCGGCACCATCGGCGACAAGAACCTGGTCATCCCGGTCGGCGCGCCCGACGCGCCGTCCACGCTCACCGTCTACGAGGACCCGCGCTGCCCGGCCTGCGCGATCTTCGAGAAGGAGTTCGCCGAGACCATCGACCAGCTGGAGGACCAGGGCAAGATCGTCGGGAACTACCACATCGTCTCGTTCATCGACCGGGCGGTGGGCGGCAAGGGCTCCAAGTACGGGGCCAACGCCCTCGGCTGCGCCCAGGACGCCGGGAAGTTCCGCGCCTACCACGACGTGCTCTACCGCAACCAGCCGCAGGAGACCGACGACGCCTTCGGCAAGACCTCCACGCTGATCGAGCTGGCCAAGCAGGTGCCCGGGCTCGACACGCCGGAGTTCGAGGCCTGCGTCAACGACAACAAGTACGGCGGATGGGTGTCGGCGGTCCAGCAGGACTTCGACAAGTCCAGCTACAAGTCCACGCCGACGGTGCTGCTCAACGGGCAGCCGATCTACCCCAAGTCCGGCAACGAGGAGATCACCCCGGCCAACCTCACCAAGTGGGTGGACGCCGCCAACCAGGGCAAGCAGCCGGGCACCGCGAGCGCGCCGGCTCCCACCGCCACCCCGACCGCGGGCTGACCCCACCGCGCGGATCCCGCCGCCTCCTCCCCGTCCGGAGGGGGCGGCGGCGTGCTGTGCGCCGATCTGTGACCCTCGGGGTGTCCGGCGGAGGCCGCGGACCCTGTAGCGTCGGAGCTGCCATGGATATCGCCTACATTCCCAGCCCGTCGCGGGGCGTCCTGGAAATCGGACCCGTCCCGCTGCGCGCCTACGCCTTCTGCATCATCCTCGGTGTCGTCGTGGCCGTCTGGCTCGGCAGCAAGCGCTGGGTCGCCCGCGGTGGTGGCAAGCACACGGTCGGCGACATCGCCGTCTGGGCTGTGCCGTTCGGCCTGGTCGGCGGCCGGCTCTACCACGTGATCACCGACCACCAGCTGTACTTCGGCGAGGGTAAGAACCCCTGGAACGCCTTCAAGATCTGGGAGGGCGGCCTCGGGATCTGGGGCGCGATCGCGCTCGGCGCGGTCGGCGCCTGGATCGGAGCCCGCCGCCGGGGCGTGCCGCTGCCCGCCTACGCCGACGCGATCGCGCCCGGCATCGCGCTGGCCCAGGCGCTCGGGCGCTGGGGCAACTGGTTCAACCAGGAGCTGTACGGCCGCGAGACCACGCTGCCGTGGGGCCTGGAGATCAAGCGGACGCTGCCCACCGGTGAGACCGTCACCGGGATCTACCACCCGACCTTCCTCTACGAGTCGCTCTGGTGCGTCGGGGTCGCGGCACTGGTGATCTGGGCGGACCGCCGGTTCAGCCTCGGCCACGGCCGGGCCTTCGCGCTGTACGTGGCCGCGTACACGGTGGGCCGGTTCTGGGTCGAGTGGCTGCGGATCGACGACGCGCACATGATCCTGGGCCTGCGGCTCAACGACTGGGTGGCGATCGCGGTCTTCCTCGGCGCCGTCGCCTACTTCGTGGTCGTCGGGAGGACCCGGCCCGGCCGGGAGGACCCGGCGAGCATCGACCCGAAGGCGCCCGACTCGGCGGCCGCGACGGCCGCGGCGGAGTCCGCGGACGCGGCCGAGGGGCCTGGCACGGCGTCCGGCGGCAAGGGCGGCGGCCCCGCCGACCGCCTCGCCGAGAGGCTCGACAAGCTCGACCGGCTGGGGAAGGACGCCAAGAACCCCGCCTGACCTGCGACGCCCGTTCATTCCGGCCGCCCTCCGCACCGCTTGCGGAGGGCGGCCGGAGCGTTGTTCGGACAGCCTTGCTTTGCTGGAAGTGCGCAGCTCGGAAGGGCTACGGTCGGTCCGCAAGGCGATCCGACGATCGTGTGTGAGCGAATGGAGGCCGGACGACCGTGAGCGCGACCACCCTCGACCCCGAGGCCGGGCACCACCCCCGCATCCCCGCCGCGGGGCACCACCGCGACGTGAACGGCGGCTGGCTGCGGCCGGCCGTGTTCGGTGCGATGGACGGGCTGGTCTCCAACGTCGCCCTGATGACCGGTGTCGTCGGCGGCGCCGTCTCCAGCGGCACGGTGGTGCTCACCGGCCTGGCCGGGCTGGCGGCCGGCGCCTGCTCGATGGCGGCGGGGGAGTACACCTCGGTCGCCTCCCAGCGGGAGCTGGTGCAGGCCGAGATCGAGGCGGAGCGGCTGGAGCTGCGCCGCAACCCGCACGGCGAGCTGGCCGAGCTGGCGCAGCTGTACGTCGAGCGCGGGGTCGACCCGGCGCTGGCCCGCGAGGTGGCCCGGCAGCTCTCCGTCGACCCGGACCGGACGCTGGAGATACACGCCCGGGAGGAGCTCGGCGTCGACCCGGACGACCTGCCCTCGCCGTGGGTGGCGGCCGGGTCCTCGTTCGTCTGCTTCGCGGTCGGCGCGCTGCTGCCGCTGCTGCCCTACCTGCTGGGTGCGACCTCGCTGCTGCCGGCCCTGCTGCTCTCGGCGGCGGGACTGTTCGCCTGCGGGGCGGTGGTGTCGCGGGTGACGGCGCGCAGCTGGTGGTTCAGCGGGCTGCGGCAGCTGGTGCTGGGTGGGGCGGCGGCCGGGGTGACGTACCTGCTGGGGTGGCTGATCGGCGCGCAGGTCGGCTAGGGCCTCTCCGCCGGCCTCGGGTGTTCTCCGCCGGCCCCGGGCCCTCCTCTCCGGCCCCGGGCCCTCCTCTCCGGCCTCGGATCCTCTTCTCCGGATCCGGCCCGTCGGATCGGCACGCGGCGTAGGATGGTACGGAAGTCTGCATGATTATGCGGCCGACTGCGTGACGTTCCGCACATGGGCACTCGGTGCGGCCTTACCTAGTCTCACCATTCGGGCCTGATGGCCACGGATTCGCATCCCGGGGTCAGCTCCGGGAATGGAATCGCAGGCATCCATGATCGGCTTCTGTGGCGTACGGGTTTCGCCCCTGTTTCGGGCCGCCGAACGCCGGGCACAATCGTCGGGACGCGCACTGCTGCACGTCCTCTCATTGCACCCTTGACCTGCGGATCTGTCCGCGATGTGGACGCGATATTCCGCTTCCCGGGATCTTGGGCATCATGTAACTTGCATGAAATCGCATCAGGGCCAACGTCGTCCCTACTGCACCAGCTTCGAAAGACGACGACGGGAGAGCCGATGCTGTCTGCATCCATGCACTCCGCCAACGAGCCCCAGGCCGGCGCCGCGCGCCCGCCGTACGCGCTCGTTCCGGATGCGCGACCTGCTGCTCAGGGCCTGTACGACCCGCGAAACGAGCACGACGCCTGTGGCGTCGGTTTCGTCGCCACGCTGACCGGCATCGCCGACCACACCGTCGTCGAGCAGGCACTGACCGTCCTGCGCAACCTGGAGCACCGCGGCGCCACCGGCGCCGAGCCGGACTCCGGCGACGGCGCGGGCATCCTCACCCAGGTCCCGGACGCCTTCCTGCGCGCCAAGGTCTCCTTCGAGCTCCCGGCCGCCGGCTCCTACGCGGTCGGCATCGCCTTCCTGCCCGACGAGGACGCCGCCGACACGGCCGCCGTCGCGCAGATCGAGGCCATCGCGGCCGAGGAGGGCCTGACCGTCCTCGGCTGGCGCGACGTCCCGGTCACCCCGGACCTGCTGGGCGCCACCGCCCGCAGCGTGATGCCGCGCTTCCGCCAGCTCTTCCTGAGCAAGGACGGCGCCGAGGGCATCACCCTGGACCGGCTCGCCTTCGTCGTCCGCAAGCGCTCCGAGCGCGAGGCCGGTGTCTACTTCCCGTCGCTCTCCGCGCGCACCGTCGTCTACAAGGGCATGCTGACCACCGGCCAGCTGGAGCCCTTCTTCCCCGACCTGTCGGACCGGCTCTACGCCTCCGCGCTCGGCCTGGTGCACTCCCGGTTCTCGACCAACACCTTCCCGAGCTGGCCGCTCGCCCACCCGTACCGGTTCGTCGCGCACAACGGCGAGATCAACACGGTCAAGGGCAACCGGAACTGGATGACCGCCCGGGAGTCCCAGCTCGCCACCGACCTGATCCCCGCCAACAGCAAGGGCCAGGGCCTGAGCCGGATCTTCCCGATCTGCACCCCTGACCACTCCGACTCGGCCTCCTTCGACGAGGTCCTGGAGCTGCTCCACCTCGGCGGCCGCTCGCTGCCGCACTCGGTGCTGATGATGATCCCGGAGGCGTGGGAGAACCACGCCACCATGGAGCCCGCCCGCCGCGCCTTCTACCAGTACCACTCCAACCTGATGGAGCCCTGGGACGGCCCGGCCTGCGTCACCTTCACCGACGGCACCCAGATCGGCGCCGTCCTCGACCGCAACGGCCTCCGCCCGGCCCGGTACTGGATCACCGAGGACGGCCTGGTCGTCCTCTCCTCCGAGGTCGGTGTGCTCGACATCGACCAGGAGAAGGTCGCCAGGAAGGGCCGCCTGCAGCCCGGCAAGATGTTCCTCGTCGACACCGCCGAGCACCGCATCGTCGAGGACGAGGAGATCAAGTCGGCGCTGGCCGCCGAGCACCCCTACGCGGAGTGGGTCGAGGCCGGCCAGATCCAGCTCGCCAAGCTCCCGGAGCGCGAGCACATCGCGCACACCCACGCCTCCGTCACCCGCCGCCAGCAGACCTTCGGCTACACCGAGGAGGAGCTGCGCGTCATCCTCGCGCCGATGGCCAGGACCGGCGGCGAGGCGCTCGGCTCGATGGGCACCGACTCGCCGATCGCCGCGCTCAGCGAGAAGCCGCGCCTGCTGTTCGACTACTTCGTGCAGCTCTTCGCGCAGGTCACCAACCCGCCGCTGGACGCCATCCGCGAGGAACTGGTCACCTCCCTGCTCTCCAACCTCGGCCCCGAGGGCAACCTGCTGGCCGCCGAGGCCGCCGCCTGCCGGTCCGTCGGCATCACCTTCCCGGTGATCGACAACGACGAGCTGGCCAAGCTCGTCCACATCAACGCCGACGGCGACCAGCCCGGCCTGAAGGCCGTCACGCTGTCCGGCCTGTACAAGGTCTCCAGCGGCGGCGAGGGCCTCTCCGCCCGGCTCACCGCGATCGCCGCCGAGGCCGACGCGGCGATCGCCGACGGCGCCCGGATCATCGTGCTCTCCGACCGGCACTCCGACGCCGAGCACGCCCCGATCCCCTCGCTGCTGCTCACCTCCGCCATCCACCACCACCTGATCCGCACCAAGCAGCGCACCCAGGTGTCGCTGCTGGTCGAGGCCGGTGACGTCCGCGAGGTGCACCACGTCGCGCTGCTGGTGGGCTACGGCGCCGGCGCGGTCAACCCGTACCTGGCCATGGAGTCCGTCGAGGACCTCGTCGCCCAGGGCGTCTTCATCGAGGGCGTCGAGGCCGAGAAGGCCATCAAGAACCTGATCAAGGCGCTCGGCAAGGGCGTCCTGAAGGTGATGTCCAAGATGGGCATCTCCACCGTCGCCTCCTACCGCGGCGCGCAGGTGTTCGAGGCGATCGGCCTCTCCCAGCAGCTGGTGGACGGCTACTTCGCCGGCACCACCACCAAGCTCGGCGGCATCGGCCTGGACGAGATCGCCCGCGAGACCGCCGCCCGGCACGCCAAGGCCTACCCCGCCTCCGGCATCGCCGCCGCGCACCGCGCGCTGGACATCGGCGGCGAGTACCAGTGGCGCCGCGAGGGCGAGCCGCACCTGTTCGACCCGGACACCGTCTTCCGGCTCCAGCACTCCACCCGCAACCGCCGGTACGACATCTTCAAGCAGTACACGGACCGGGTGAACGAGCAGTCCGAGCGGCTGATGACGCTGCGCGGCCTGTTCCGGCTGGACGGCCTCGGCCGCACCCCGGTCCCCGTCGACGAGGTCGAGCCGGTCTCCGAGATCGTCAAGCGCTTCTCCACCGGCGCCATGTCGTACGGCTCGATCTCCCGCGAGGCGCACGAGACCCTCGCCATCGCGATGAACCGCCTCGGCGCCAAGTCCAACACCGGTGAGGGCGGCGAGGACCCGGACCGCCTGTACGACCCGGAGCGCCGCTCGGCGATCAAGCAGGTCGCCTCCGGCCGGTTCGGCGTCACCTCCGAGTACCTGGTCAACGCGGACGACATCCAGATCAAGATGGCCCAGGGCGCCAAGCCCGGCGAGGGCGGCCAGCTGCCCGGCCACAAGGTCTACCCGTGGGTCGCCAAGACCCGGCACTCCACCCCGGGCGTCGGTCTGATCTCCCCGCCGCCGCACCACGACATCTACTCGATCGAGGACCTGGCGCAGCTGATCCACGACCTCAAGAACGCCAACCCGGCGGCCCGCATCCACGTGAAGCTGGTCTCCGAGGTCGGCGTCGGCACGGTCGCGGCCGGCGTGTCCAAGGCGCACGCCGACGTCGTCCTGGTCTCCGGGCACGACGGCGGCACCGGCGCCTCGCCGCTCACCTCGCTGAAGCACGCCGGCGGCCCCTGGGAGCTCGGCCTCGCCGAGACCCAGCAGACCCTGCTGCTCAACGGCCTGCGCGACCGCATCGTCGTCCAGACCGACGGCCAGCTGAAGACCGGCCGCGACGTGGTCATCGCCGCGCTGCTCGGCGCCGAGGAGTTCGGCTTCGCGACCGCCCCGCTGGTCGTCTCCGGCTGCATCATGATGCGGGTCTGCCACCTGGACACCTGCCCGGTCGGCGTCGCCACCCAGAACCCGGTGCTCCGCGAGCGGTTCTCCGGCAAGCCCGAGTTCGTGGTCAACTTCTTCGAGTTCATCGCCGAGGAGGTCCGGGAGATCCTGGCCGAGCTGGGCTTCCGCACCATCGAGGAGGCCGTCGGCCACGCCGAGCACATCAACGCGCAGGCCGCCGTCGAGCACTGGAAGGCCGCCGGGCTCGACCTGACCCCGCTGTTCCACGTCCCCGCGCTGCCCGAGGGCGCCTCGCTGCACCGCACCACCACGCAGGACCACGCGCTCGACAAGGCGCTCGACAACCAGCTGATCGGCCTGGCGCAGGACGCCCTGGAGCACGGCGAGGCCGTCCGCATCCAGCTGCCGATCCGCAACGTCAACCGGACCGTCGGCACCATGCTCGGCCACCAGGTGACCAAGCGGTACCGCGGCGAGGGCCTGCCGGAGGGGACCATCGACGTCACCTTCACCGGCTCGGCCGGCCAGTCCTTCGGCGCCTTCGTGCCGCGCGGCATCACGCTCCGGCTGGAGGGCGACGCCAACGACTACGTCGGCAAGGGCCTGTCCGGCGGCGTGATCGTGGTCCGCCCGGCCCGCGACGCCGCCGCCATCGGCAACGACGCGCAGAACCACGTCATCGCCGGCAACACCATCGGCTACGGCGCCACCAGCGGCCGGATCCACCTGCGCGGCAAGGCCGGCGAGCGGTTCGCCGTCCGCAACTCGGGCGCCACCCTGGTCGTCGAGGGCGTGGGCGACCACGGCCTGGAGTACATGACGGGCGGCCGGGTCGTCGTCCTCGGCGAGACCGGGCGCAACCTCGCGGCCGGCATGTCCGGCGGCATCGCGTACGTGCTCGACCTGCGGCCGGCCAACGTCAACGACGGCATGGTGGGCATCGAGGCCCCGACCGCCGCCGACCGCGACTGGCTGCGCGAGACCGTGCAGCAGCACTACGAGGAGACCGGCTCCACCGTCGCCGCCGAGCTCCTGGCGGACTGGGGCGGCGGCGTCTCCCGCTTCTCCAAGATCATGCCGACCGACTACAAGGCAGTGCTCGCCGCCAAGGACGCCGCTGAGCGCGATGGCCTCTCCGAGGCCGAGACCACTCGCAAGATGATGGAGGCGGCACATGGCTGACCCCAAGGGCTTCCTGACCACGCCCAAGCAGCTGGCCGAGCGCCGTCCCGTGGACGTCCGTCTGCGGGACTGGAACGAGGTCTACGTCGAGCGCAGTCTGCTGCCGATCATCACCAAGCAGGCCGGCCGCTGCATGGACTGCGGCATCCCGTTCTGCCACAACGGCTGCCCGCTCGGGAACCTCATCCCCGAGTGGAACGACCTCGCCTACCGGGACGACTGGACCGGTGCCATCGAGCGCCTGCACGCGACCAACAACTTCCCGGAGTTCACCGGCCGCCTCTGCCCGGCCCCGTGCGAGTCGGCCTGCGTGCTCGGCATCAACCAGGACGCGGTGACCATCAAGAACGTCGAGGTCACCATCATCGACAAGGCGTGGGACCGGGGCGGCGTCACCCCGCAGGTCCCCGAGCGGCTCTCCGGCAAGACGGTCGCCGTGGTCGGCTCCGGGCCGGCCGGCCTCGCCGTCGCCCAGCAGCTCACCCGGGCCGGGCACACCGTCGTCGTGTACGAGCGGGCCGACCGGATCGGCGGCCTGCTGCGCTACGGCATCCCCGAGTTCAAGATGGAGAAGCGCCACATCAACCGCCGCATCGAGCAGATGCGGGCGGAGGGCACCCGGTTCCGCACCGGCGTGCACGTGGGCGAGGACATCACCGGGCAGCAGCTGCGCGAGCGGTTCGACGCCGTCGTGATCGCCGCCGGCGCGACCACCGCCCGCGACCTGCCGGTGCCCGGGCGCGAGCTCAAGGGCATCCACCAGGCCATGGAGTACCTGCCGCTGGCCAACAAGGTGCAGGAGGGCGACTTCGTCGAGGCCCCGATCAGCGCCAAGGGCAAGCACGTCGTCGTCATCGGCGGCGGCGACACCGGCGCCGACTGCGTCGGCACCGCGCACCGGCAGGGTGCGGCCTCCGTCACCCAGCTGGAGATCATGCCCCAGCCGAGCGAGGCCCGCCCGGCCAACCAGCCCTGGCCGACCATGCCGATGACCTACAAGGTCACCTCCGCGCACGAGGAGGGCGGCGAGCGGATCTACTCCGTCTCCACCACCCACTTCAGCGGCGACGAGGACGGCAACGTGCAGCAGCTGCACCTCGTCGAGGTGCAGTTCAAGGACGGGAAGTTCGAGCAGGTCCCCGGCAGCGAGCGGGCCGTCCCGGCGCAGCTGGTCACCCTGGCGATGGGCTTCACCGGCACCGACGTGAAGAACGGCCTGGTCGAGCAGCTGGGCGTGGACCTCGACGCACGGGGTAATGTTGCCCGCGACGGTCGTTTCGCCACCAACGTCGATGGCGTGTACGTCTGCGGCGACGCCGGGCGCGGCCAGTCCCTGATCGTCTGGGCCATCGCGGAGGGCCGTTCGGCCGCCGCGGCCGTGGACACGTACCTGGGCGGCAGGACCGCGCTGCCCGCCCCGATCCGGCCGACCGACCGCCCCCTGGTGGTCTGACACACCCCTGAACCGCCCGGCGCCGCATCGCCGGGTTGCACCGAGCCGCATCCCGCCAGAGTCGCCGGGCCACCGCGGTCCCTGGCGCCTGCCCTCTCCCCGACCAGTTTGAGGGCAGGCGCCGCTGTGCGTCCGGGCACGGTGCGGACAGGAACGGGGGCCACTGCCCGCGGCCGGGCGCCGGAGGGCAGAGGACGGGCCGCCCGGCGGGGCCGAGGACCACCCGGTCGCCCACGGGGCGGGAGAGCCGGCACGCGGTGATCGGCGCACGCGCCGTGGTGGCGTCGACTACCGGACGTCCAGGAGGAGTTCCGCCGCCTCGGTGCGGGCGTACAGGACCGTGCGGCCGGTGCGGTGGCGGGCGGCGAGACCGGCCCCGCGCAGGGCCGTGAGGTGGTGGGAGACGTTGGCGGGGGAGAGGCCGGTGCGGGCGGCCAGCTCGGTGGTGGAGGCGGGCGCGGAGAGTTCGGCGAGCAGCCGGGCCCGGGTGCGGCCGATCACCCGGGCCAGGCCGTCGGGGACGGCGGCGCCCACCGTCTCCCAGAGCGTGGCCACTCCCCGGGGCGGGTAGACCAGGCCGGGCTGGCCGGTGTCCCCGGCCTGCCAGACCATGCCGGGCCAGACGAACGCGCACGGCACCAGCACCAGCCCGCGCCCGGCGTCCAGCCGCCGCTCGATGTCGTACCGGCGCTGGGCCACCGTCAGCCGGCCGTCCCGCCAGCTCACCTTGTGGTGCAGGCCCTCGAACAGCGCCGCCGGCCCGGCCGCCGCCATCCGCCGCGCCCGGTACAGGATCTCGCCCTCCGCCAGCCGCTCGATCCGGGGCCAGTACGGCCCGACGGCCACCGCCCAGTACTCCCGGACCTCGGCCACCAGCCGGGCGACGCCGGCCTCCGGGTCGGCCCGCAGTGCGGCGACCAGCGGCGGCAGCGGCTCGGCCAGCGGGGCGAGATCGGCGCGGACGGCGGCCGGTGGGGTGGCGGCGAGCAGGGCCAGCTCGCTCTCCAGGTCGGGCGCGGTGGCGGCCGGCATCCGGATGAGGAACTCGGGCAGGTGCCAGGCCGGCATCGGGACCAGCTGGGAGAGCAGGTCGTAGCGGACACCGGTCGCGGCCAGCCGCTCGCGGGTGCGGCGCACCCACGGCAGGTGGACGGCCTTGGCGCCCGGGTCCTTGAGGACCTGGACGCTCGTCACCACCTCCAGCAGGCGCGAGCAGGTGAACCGGGTGGCGGCGACGTCCTGGGCGGAGAAGTCCAGGGTGAGCACGAGCGCCTCCGGGGGTCGGGCGGTGAGGATTCGACGGGGATGGAATCTCTGGGCGTCGTAGATCATCGCCGAAAGGCTCGTCCCATGACCACCAGCGTTGCGCCTGCCGCACTCCGGGACCGCCTCGGGCTCCCCGCCACCGCCGGCCGCCACCGGCTGATCGCCGCCCACCTCGTGGACAGCCTCGGCACCGGCCTGATCCTCGCCTTCACCCTCGTCTACTTCGCCCGCACCACCTCCCTGACGGTGCCGGCGATCGGCGCCGCCGTCTCCGCCGCCCGGCTGCTGGCGCTGCCCACCGCGATCGTCGTCGGCCCGCTGATCGACCGCTACGGCGCCCGGGCCACCGCGGCCGCCGGGAACGCGCTGTCCGCCGTCGCGTTCACCGGCTACCTGTTCGCCGGGCGGCTGTGGCAGATCGTGCTGGTCTGCCTGCTGGCCCAGATCGGGCACGTCGGCTACTGGACCTCCAGCTCCGGCCTGGTGGTGCTCGCCTCGGCGGAGGGCGAGCGGACCCGGTGGTTCGCGCTGGTCCAGACCCTGCGCAACACCGGGATGGGGCTCGGCGGGGCGCTGGGGGCCGTCCTGGTGGCCGGCGGCGGGACGGGCGGGCTGCGGGCGCTGGTGCTCCTCAACACCGTCAGCTTCGGCCTCGCGGCGGTCATGCTGGCCTCCTGGCGGCCGTCCGCAGCCCCGGACGCGGGCCCGGGCGAGGGAGCCGCCGCGGAGGCGCCCGCCGCCGCGGACGCCCGCGAGGGCGGCGGCTACCGGGCGGTGCTCCGGGACCGGCGGTACCTGCTGCTGGTCGCGATCAACCTCTCCTTCGTCTTCGGCTCGATGATCATCAGCATGCTGCTGGCCGTCTACCTGGTCGAGGGCCTGCACCGCGAGGCCTGGGTGGCCGGTTCGCTGCTCGTCCTCAACGGCGTCCAGGTGGTGCTCACCCAGGGCGCCGTCGCCCGCCGGCTGGAGCGGTTCCGGCCGACCCGGGTGGTCGCCGCGGGAGCGCTGCTCAACGCCCTCGCCTTCACCCTCTTCGCCGCGGTCGCCGCCGCCCCCGGCTGGGCCGTCCTGGCCGGCCTCTACCTGGCGATGGCCGTCTACAACCTCGCCGAGACCGTCTCCACCCCCTACTCCGAGGAACTCTCCGTCTCGCTCGCCGACCCGGCCCGCCGTGGCCGCTACCTCGCCGTCTACCAGCTCTCCTGGAACATCGGCCAGGCCGTCGCCCCCGGACTCCTCACCCTCCTCCTCGGCCACGGGGCCGCGCTCCCCTGGATCTTCCTGATCGCCCTGAGCCTGGCCGCCGTCCCCGCCCTGATACGGCTGGAACGCCTGCGCTGACCGGGGTCCGGGGATGTCCAGCGGGCCGTCCGGCGGCTAGAGTGCAATCCGAGCAGCTACGGTACAACTACCGCGCGTGTCCGGGAGCCGGGTCGGCCCCGGGGCACGGAGCCGACGTCGGCCGGGCCGCTGGAGACCACGTCGGGCAGCCTGTCCGTGGGGGCGTACCGAGGACTGTTGTTTGTCGGTCCCTGATGGAAGACTGCGGCCGACGGCCGGGGGGCTGCGCGAGGTGCGGAGGTTGAGGCGATGAATGCGACTCAGGCGGGTGGCGGTGCCACGGTGCGGCGCCTGCTGCTGGGGTCTCAGCTGCGCCGGCTCCGGGAGGCGAGGGGAGTCAGCCGCGAGGAGGCCGGGTACTCGATCCGCGCCTCCGAGTCGAAGATCAGCCGGATGGAGCTCGGCCGGGTCGGCTTCAAGGAGCGCGACGTCGCCGACCTGCTGACGCTCTACGGGGTCGAGGCGGACCAGGAGCGGGACTCCGTCCTCGGGCTGGTCCGGGCCGCCAACGCGACGTCCTGGTGGCAGGGCTACGGGGACGTCCTGCCCGGCTGGTTCCAGAACTACCTGGGGCTGGAGGAGGCGGCCACCCTGATCCGCAGCTACGAGGTGCAGTTCGTGCACGGGCTGCTGCAGACCGCCGCCTACGCCCGGTCGGTGATCACCCACGGCGGGCACGTCACCGAGACCGAGGAGATCGAGCGCCGGGTGGAGGTCCGCCTCAAGCGGCAGGCGGTGCTCACCGCCGAGCGGGCGCCCCGGCTGCTCGCCGTGCTGGACGAGGCCGTGCTGCGCCGCCCCTGGGGTGGACCGGACCTGATGCGGGCGCAGGTCGACCGGCTGCTGGAGCTGACCGAACTGCCGAACGTGGTGCTCCAGGTGATGCCGCTGGGCTTCGGCGGGCTGCGCGCGGAGGGCGGTGCGTTCTCGGTGCTGACCTTCGACGAGCAGGACCTCCCGGACATCGTCTACCTGGAGCAGTTCACCACCGCGCTGTACCTGGACAAGCCGGCCGAGGTGGCCGAGTACGCCGGCGCGATGGACGGCCTGCTGGCCGACAGCCTCTCCCCCGAGCGGACACGAGAACTTCTTCGCTCCGTACGCCAAGAGCTGTAGACGATAAGTACGATGAGCCTCGATCAGATCTGATCGCGAACCGCTTGCGAGCGTTCCCGAATCGGCACGAGAGGGACCCAGATGTCGTACCTTTCCGAGTTGGCGCTGCAGTACATCGACGGCGAGTGGCGCACTGGCAGCGGCTCCTGGGACATCGTCGACGTCGACCCGTTCACCGGTGACAAGATCGCCACCATCACCGTCGCCACCGTCGACGAGGTCGACCAGGCGTACCGCGCCGCCGAGCGGGCGCAGAAGGAGTGGGCGGCCACCAACCCGTACGCCCGCCGGCTGGTCTTCGAGCGCGCGCTGCGGATCGTCGAGGAGCGCGAGCAGGAGATCACCGAGGCGATCATGACCGAGCTCGGCGGCACCGCGCTCAAGGCCGGGTTCGAGCTCGCCCTCACCAAGGACATGCTGCGCGAGTCGATGCAGCTGGCGCTGCGCTCCGAGGGCCGGCTGCTGCCCTCGCCGGTGGACGGCAAGGAGAACCGGCTCTACCGCCTGCCGGTCGGCGTGGTCGGCGTGATCAGCCCGTTCAACTTCCCGCTCTTCCTGTCGATCAAGGCCGTGGCGCCCGCCCTCGCGCTCGGCAACGGCGTGGTCCTCAAGCCCCACCAGGAGACCCCGGTGGTCGGCGGGACCCTGCTCGCCAGGATCTTCGAGGAGGCGGGCCTGCCGGCCGGCCTGTTCAACGTGGTGGTCACGGACATCGCGGAGATCGGCGACGCGTTCATCGAGCACCCCGTCCCGAAGGTCATCTCCTTCACCGGCTCCGACAAGGTCGGCCGGCACGTCGCCACCGTCGCCGCCTCGCACTTCAAGCGGACCGTCCTGGAGCTGGGCGGCAACAGCGCCCTGATCGTGCTGGACGACGCCGACCTCGACTACGCCGTCGACGCCGCCGTGTTCAGCCGCTTCGCCCACCAGGGCCAGGTCTGCATGGCCGCCAACCGCGTCCTCGTCGACCGCAGCGTGGCCGAGGAGTTCACCACCCGGTTCGTCGCCAAGATCGCCACCCTGACGGTCGGCGACCCGAAGGACCCGGCCACCCAGATCGGCCCGCTGATCAACCCCGTCCAGGCCGCCGCCATCGGCGCCGAGGTCGACCAGGCGCTCGCCGCCGGTGCGACCGCGCTGCTGCGCGGCGAGACCAACGGCAGCCTGATGGCCCCGGTCGTGCTCGGGGACCTGCCCGCCGACGCGCCGATCCTGCGGCGCGAGCTGTTCGGGCCGGTGGTGTTGGTCGTGCAGTTCGACGGCGAGGACGAGGCCGTGCGGATCGCCAACGACACCCCGTTCGGGCTCAGCGGGGCGGTGCACACCGCCGACGTCGAGCGCGGCGTGCGGGTGGCGCAGCGGATCGAGACCGGGATGATCCACGTCAACGACGGCACCATCGCGGACGAGGCGATCGTGCCGTTCGGCGGCGAGAAGAACTCCGGCGTCGGCCGGCTGAACGGCGAGTCCACGGTGGACGCGTTCACCACGGTGAAGTGGATCTCGATCCAGCACGGGCGCAGCCGCTTCCCGTTCTGACGGGCCGCGGCCCCGGCGGGACGGTGCCCGGGCGGGTGCCGGTGCGGCGGGGTGATGCCGGTCCGGTGGCCGGTGGCCGGTGCGATTCGGGTCCGGGGCCGGTGCGGTTCCGGTGCGAGGACGTGGACCCGGTCGGCCTCCGTCGCGGAGGAGGAAGGCCGGGTTCCACCTTGTTTCCGTGGGTGTACGGCGGATGGCCTATGCTGCCCGGCATATGACCGGAACGGACCCAGGGGGTATCGGGGATGACCGAGTATCAGGAGATCGGCCGGGACTGGTTCGTCGGCGGTGACGGCGACGAGGCGCGTCCGCCGGCCGACCTCCGCCCGGAGGTCCCGCACCCCGCCCGGATGTACGACTACTACCTCGGGGGCAAGGACAACTTCCCCGCCGACCGCGAGGCGGCGGAGAAGGTCCTGGCGATCAGCCCGCTGGTGCGGATCAGCGCCGTCGCCAACCGGGCCTTCCTCGGCCGGGCCGTGCGGCAGCTCGCCGGGGAGGGCATCCGGCGGTTCGTCGACATCGGCACCGGCATCCCGAGCGCCGGCAACACCCACGAGATCGCCCAGCAGGTGCACCCCGACGCCCGCGTCGTCTACCTGGACAACGACCCGATCGTGCTCGTCCACGGCCGCGCCCTGCTGAGCGGGGCCGCCCCCGGCAGCACCTCCGTCGTCCAGGCCGACCTGCGCGACCCCGCGGCCGTCCTGGCGGCCCCCGAGGTGCGGCAGGTCCTGGACGCGGGGGAGCCGGTGGGCCTGCTGCTCGTCGCCGTGCTGCACTTCGTCGACGAGCAGGACGACCCGTACGGCATCGTCCGCACCCTGGTGGACGCGCTGCCGGCCGGCAGCCGCCTCGTCCTGTCGCACGGCACCCTCGACTTCACCCCCGACGCCGACGCCTCCCGCGGCCCGGCCGTCTACCGCAGCGCCACCGCCCAGCTGACCATGCGCAGGCGCGTGCAGGTGCTGCGCTTCTTCGACGGCCTGGAGCTGGCCGAGCCGGGCCTGGTCACCGCCCCGCTCTGGCGCCCGGACCGGCCCGAACAGCCCACCGACTCCCAGGTCGGCATCTGGGCGGGCGTCGGCGAGAAGCGGTAGCGGCGGCGGGGGGAGGCCGGTGGCGGCCGCGGCCGCCACCGGCCCCGGCGCCGATCGGGGCGAGGGGGCGGAGCGGACCGGCGGTGCTCAGGCCGATGGGTAGCGGAGCAGCTCGGCGGTGGTCAGCTCGAAGGAGAACGGCGCGGGGACGGGGACGCCGTCGCCGAACCTGCCGGTCCACTGCCGGCGGTAGCCGCTGCCGTCGGGCTCGGAGCGGAGGGTGAGCGTGCCCTCGCGCGGGTCGATCACCAGGTACAGCGGGATGTGCATCAAGGGGTAGTCGCGGACCTTGCCGACCAGGTCGTTCTCCGGATTGGAAGGGGAGGCGACCTCCACCGCGATCGCCGCCAGCTCGGCGGGGACCTGACTGCCGCCCAGGTCGACGGCGGAGAGCGGGATGTAGGTGAGGTCCGGATTGCGGAGCTTGCCGACGCGGGGTGAGGCGAGGTCGGTGTTCTCGCTGGGCATCAGGTCGGCGGGGCAGTGGGCGTCGAACTGACGGCGGACGAGCAGCAGGTTCCACTGGTGGATCACCGAGGGGCCGGCGGTGACGACGATCTGGTCGCCGGACACCTCCGCCTTCCAGCCCGGTGGCGGGGTCAGGCTCTGTGCGTAGGCCAGTAGCCGGGCGTGCCGGTCGTGGGAGTGCGGTTCGGGCACGCGGGCATTCTCCCGCCCCGGGGAATCCTGGGCGGAATGGTAGTTCGTATCACGAATTGTACGGTGCCCGGCTGTTAGTCTGGGCGGGTGGACAACAGTGGGGACGGCCGGATCGGGATCGTGGGGGCGCTGGTGCGGGCGGCGTTCCTGGTGGACGCCGTGTACGTGGAGTCGGCGCGGGACCACGGGCTCACGCCGCAGCAGGGGCAGCTGCTCTGCGTCCTGATGGGGAGGTCGTACGTGATGGGCGAGCTGGGCTCGATCCTGCGGCTGGCCAAGTCGAGCCTCACTGGACTGGTGGACCGCACCGAGCGCAACGGCCTGGTTCGGCGGGAGAGTTGTGCGGGGGACGCGCGGGCGGTGCTGGTCGGGCTGACGCCCGAGGGTGCGATGCTGGCCGAGGGGTTCCACGCCGAGACCTGCCGGCGGATCGAGGCGCTCCCGGACGGGCTGGCCCCCGGTGAGCGGGAGGTGCTGACCGAGCTGCTCGGCCGGGTCGTGCTGGACAACAAGGTGCCCGAGGTCTTCGGCGAGCCGGACGAGGGGAGCTGTGCGGGGCGTTCCTGCTGAGGTCCGGATCCGCGCGGGTCCTTGCGGATAGGGGTTGCAGTTCGCGAAACGAACTAATAGGTTCGTAGTGCGAACTGCAGCTCTATTCTGCTTTGGGGGCAAGGGAACATGAGTCGTACCGTTGTGGTGGTCGGCGGGGGCTACGGGGGATCCGCGGTGGCCAAGGCGCTCGACGCCGAGGCCGACGTCGTCCTGATCGACCCGCGCGACGCCTTCGTCAACGCGGCCGGATCGCTGCGGGCCCTGGCCCAGCCCGACTGGGCCGGCAACATCTTCTTCCCGTACGACACGCTGCTCGCCCGGGGCGAGGTGATCCGCGACCGCGCCGCCTCGGTGGACCCGGGCGGCGTCACCCTGGCCTCCGGGCGGCGCGTCGAGGCCGACTACCTCGTGCTGGCCACCGGCTCCAGCTACGCCTACCCGGCCAAGCCCGCCGCCGAGTCCACCGGCGAGGCGCTGGAACAGCTCCGCGGCACCCACAAGGAACTCGCCGCCGCCGCCCGGGTGCTGATCGTCGGCGCCGGCCCGGTCGGGCTGGAGCTCGCCGGGGAGATCAAGGAGGTCTGGCCGGACAAGGACGTCACCGTCGTCGACCCGGCCGACCGCCTGCTGCCGGCCTTCCGGTCCGAGGTGCGCGAGGAACTGCACCGGCAGCTGGACGAGTTGGGCGTACGGCTGCGACTGGGCACCGGCCTCGCCGGGCAGCCCGCCACCGAGCACGGCCGGGCCGGGGAGTTCACCGTCGCCACCACGGCGGGGGAGGAGCTCACCGCCGACATCTGGTTCCGCGCGTACGGCGTGCGGATCAACAGCGACTACCTCGCCGACGGCCGGCTGGTGGAGCGCACCGGACAGGGACAGGTCCGGGTCGGCGACACCCTCGCCGTCGACGGCCACCCGCACGTGTACGCGGTCGGTGACCTCACCGACGTCCCCGAGGCCAAGATGGCCGGGCACGCGATCCGGCACGCCGAGGTGGTCGCGCAGAACATCCTCGCCCAGCTGAAGGGCGAGCCCGCCGAGGCGGTCTACCGGCCCTCGGCCGACCCGGCGATCCTGCTGCCGCTCGGCCCGCGCGGCGGCGTCGGCCAACTGCCCGGCCCCGACGGGCCGTCCGCCGTCCCGGCGGCCACGGTCGCCGAGTACAAGGGCGCCGACCTGTTCACCGGGCGCTTCGCCGAACTGTTCGGCCGTGCCTGAGCCGTGCCTGAGCCGTGCCGCCCGGACGAGGGGGCGGCGCGGCTCTCGGGCGCGGAGCAGGAAGTCGACCGGTCCGACTTCCTACGCAGGGCGCAGGGCGGCGGGCGGGTGGCCGGGGCGGGTCAGGCCGCGCGGGCCTCGCGGCGGTAGCCGCCAGGGGCCTGGCCGTACTCGCGCTTGAAGGCCTTGGCGAACGCGTACTCCGAGCCGTAGCCGGTCTGCGCGGCGACGGTGGTCAGCGGGGCCTCCGACTCGCGCAGCAGCCGGGCGGCGGTGGTCATCCGCCAGCGGGTCAGGTAGGCCATGGGGGGCTCGCCGACGAGGTTGGTGAAACGGCGGGCGAAGGCCGCCCGGGAGAGGCCCACGCGGGCGGCCAGGGACTCCACCGTCCAGGCGGCGGACGGCGCCTCGTGGATGGCGGTGAGCGCCGGGGCGACGGCCGCGTCCCCGAGGGCCGCCGCCCAGCCGGCGGCGGTGGCGGGCGGCTGGTCCTCGAACCAGGCGCGCAGGATGTACAGGAGCAGCGAGTCGATCAGGGCGGGCACGATGCCGGTCGAGCCGATCCGGGGGTTCTCCAGCTCGGCGCCCAACAACTGGACGGCCGCACTCAGTTCGGGGTGCCGGCCGTGCCGGGTCGGCAGGTGGATGATCTCCGGCAGCTGGCGCACCAGCGGGTGCGGGCGCCCCTGGTCGAGGTGGTAGTTGCCGCACAGCAGGCTGGTGCGCGGCCCGTCCCCGCCGATGGAGACCGTGCCGATCGGCAGGCTGGGCCGGAACTGGTCGGGCCGCTCGGGGACGGCCGGGGTGGACGGCTGGTCGGCCAGGATGTGGCCGCGGCCGTCCCGCAGGAAGACCACGTCCCCCGGGCTGAGCGCGATCGGCGCGACCCCGGGCGCGTCCTCCAGTGGGACCAACCAGCACGTCCCGTACAGCACCACGTGGAATCCCGCGCCGGCGACCGGGGGCAGCTGCAGCCCCCAGGGCGCCCGCCCCTCGGTGCGCACGGAGGTGGGCTGCCCCGTCCGCATCGAGCCCAACGCCTCGGTCAGGATGTCCACGTCTTCCCTCCGGTCTCGTACGGCACTCCCGTCACACCCGCCAGCGTAGGGCGTCGCACCCGCGCCCCAGGGGGTCGCCCGCGGATTCCCGGCCGCCGCCGGGTGGCCGGGAATCCGCAGGCGGGTCCCCGGTTCAGGCGACGGTCAGGACGATCTTGCCCTGGGTGCGGCCCGTGCCGATCAGCTCGTGCGCCTTGCCGGCCTCCTCCAGCGGGAAGGTGTCGGCGACGTGCGGGCGGATCCGGCCCTCGTCGACCAGCGCGGCGATCGCCTCCAGCGAGGCGTAGTCCGGCTCCACCGAGATCCCCGCGAACCGCCGCCCGGCGGCCTCGACCTCGGCGGCGAGCGCGGTGTTCCAGTGCTCCATGATCGAGACGAGCACCCCGCCCGGCCGCAGCACCTCCAGCGAGGCGGTGCCCTGCGAGGAGGAGTCGAACACCACGTCCACCTCGCCGACCGCCTTCAGGTGGTCGTCGGCCCGGTAGTCGATCACCTCGTCGGCGCCCAGCCCGCGCACGAACCCGTGCTTCGGCTCGCTCGCCAGCGCGATCACGTACGCGCCACGGGCCTTGGCGATCTGCACGGCGAGGTGCCCCACGCCGCCCGCCGCGCGGTGGATCAGCACCCGCTGCCCCTCGGAGAGCCGCGCCGCGTCCACCAGGCCCTGCCAGGCCGTCAGCGCGGCCAGCGGCAGGGCCGCCGCCTGCACGTGGTCCAGCGAGGCGGGCTTGCGGGCCACCTGGCGGGACGGCACGGCCACGTACTCGGCGTAGCCGGTGGCGGCCCGAGGGAAGAACGGCAGCCCGAACACCTCGTCGCCCGGCTTGAACCGGGCGCCCGGGCCGACCTCCTCGACCACGCCCGAGATGTCCCAGCCGACCCCGAACGGCGGCTCGCCGAGCAGCGGGTACACGCCCGAACGGACCGCCGCGTCGACCGGGTTGACGCCGCTGGCGTGGACCCGGACGAGGACCTCGGCGCCCAGCGGGGCGGGCCGGTCGGTCTCGACGACCTCCAGGACCTCGGGGCCGCCGAAGGACTTCTGGATGACTGCGCGCATGGGACTGCTCCTTCTCCGTCGGGATGATCGCTCGGTGACGGGTCCAACAGTAGGAAGACCGGAAGCGCGGATGAATATCCTGCTGTCTCCGGAAGATGTCCCAGCGTCTCGCCACCCGACCGCCTCGGCCGGACGGCTCCGCGGAGGCCCCACGGAGGCCCCGGCGGCACCCGGGGCGGCACCCGGGAGGGGGCCCTCCGAGGTGGACCCTCCCACGGCGGGAGGGTCCACGATGGCGGGGTGCTGCCAGACCGAGACGAACTCCTCACCATCGGGCGCTTCGCCCGCCTCTGCCGGCTGAGCGTCAAACAGCTCCGCCACTACGACGAGACCGGCCTGCTCGCCCCCGCCCGGGTCGACCCCGCCACCGGCTACCGCTACTACGCCCCGGAACAGGCCCGCGACGCCCTCACCATCGCCCTGCTGCGCGAACTCGACCTCCCGCTGGCGGTGATCGCCGCCACCCTGGCCGCTGAACCGCCGGACCGCGCCCGCCTGCTGCGCGCCGAACGCGACCGCGTCGCCGAGCGGATCACCCGCGACCGGGCCCGGCTGGACCTGCTGGAACGCCTCGCCGAGGGCGGCGGCCTGCCCGGCTACGAGGTCGTCCACGGCCGGGAGCCGGACCGGCGGCTGGCCGTGGTCCGGGCCACGGCGGGGCCCGCCGACCTGGGGGAGCGGATCGGCGAGTGCGTCGGCGTGCTGCTGGCCCGGCTGGACGGCGCCTGGCGACCGCCGCTCTGGGGGCTGTTCCCGCTGGACCTGCGGGACGGGATGCGGATCGCCGTCGGAGCGGAGCCGGCCGAAGCGGCGACGGCGGGGACCGGAACGGCGGCCGGGACGGCAACGGCGGCCGGAACGGCGGCCCGGACGGAGCCGGCGGAGGCGGGCGGACGGCCCGGCCTCGCCCACGAGGTGCTGCCCGGCGGACCCGTCGTCGAGACGGTGCACCACGGCCCGTACGCCCGGCTCCCGCTCGCTTACCACGCACTGCTCTCCGCGGTGCACGAACGCGGGCTGCGCCCGGTGGCGCCGGTCCGGGAGGCGTACCTGGTCGGGCCGGGGGAGGCCCCGGCCGAGGAGTGGACGACCCGGTTGGTCGTACGAGTCGAGGAGGACGCGGCATGACGGAGCGGCACGGAGCGGAGCACTGCGAGACGACCGCCCTGGGGGTGCTGCTGCGCCACGAGGGCCTGGACCTGTCCGAACCGATGCTGTTCGGGCTCGGAGCGGGCCTCTCGTTCGTCTACTGGGACGGCAAGGGCCTGGACTTCCCGTTCCTCGGCGGCCGGGTCAAGCCGTTCGAGCTCACCCGGAACCTCGCCGCCCGGCTCGGGCTGGAGCTGGTGGTCAAGGAGACCGGTTCCGCCCGCCGGGCCTGGGAGAACGTGGCCGCCGAACTCGGTGCCGGACGGCCGGTCGGGCTCCAACTGGACAGCTACCACCTGGAGTACTTCACCTCGAAGGTCCACTTCGGCGGGCACGTGGTCGCGATGACCGGCCACGACGGGCGCGACGCGCAGCTGGTCGACACCGCCCAGCAGGGCGGCGCCGTCACCACCAGCCTCGCCTCGCTGGCGGCGGCACGCGCCGAACGCGGGCCGATGACGGCGCGGAACCGCTCGTTCACGCTCGCCCTGCGGGGCGAACCGCCGCTGCTGCAGGGCCTGTTGGTTCCCGCGCTCACCGCCTGCGCGGAGGCGTTCCTGCACCCGCCGATCGCCAACCTCGGCCACCGGGGCATCGACAAGGCGGCGGCGCTGGTGCCGGGCTGGCTGGACCGCGCCGACCTGCCGGAGGTCCGACTGCCGCAGGCCGCACGGATGATGGAGCTGGCCGGGACCGGCGGCGCACTGTTCCGCAACCTCTACCGGGACTTCCTCGCCGAGTGCGCGGACCTGCTGGACGACCCGCGCCTGCGGAGCGCCCACGCGAAGTACGCCGAGGCGGCGCGGGGTTGGACGGAGGTGGCCCGGCTGGTGGCCGCCGCGGGCAGCTCGGGCGCGGCGGCGCCACTGGCCGAGGCGGGTGCGCTGCTGCGCGTACTGGCCGGCCTGGAGCGTTCGGCGATGGGGGAGTTGAGCCGGTTGGCGGGCTGAGCCGGGGCCGGGGGTTTGCCGTTCCGGGCCCCCGCGTGCGGAGCCCCGCGCGCGGCGCCCGGCTCACCCGGAGGCCGGCGCACCGATCCGGGCGACGCCGGACCGGGTGGTCCGGCAGCGCCACCAGGCCGCCCCGTCCGGCCCGTCGGCGGCGGGCTCCAGCAGGTGGGTGTGCCCCGGACAGGGCGGCCACTGGACGAACTCGTGGCCGGCCAGGTGGTCCCGGACCTGCTCCGCGACGAAGGCGGTGAGCCGTCCGGGCGGCAGGTAGGGGTCCGTCTCCCGGACGAACAGCCGGCCCCGCGCGCCGCCCAGCCCCAGCAGGAAGCCGGTGTAGTGGTCCTCCGAGAGGTTCCAGTGCAGGCCGTGCGGCAGGGTCCCGGCGGCGACGGCCCGGAGCAGGTCGCGTCCGACCAGGGCGCAGGGCTCCCGGAACTCGGCCGGGACGACGTCCGGCGGTTCGCCGTCCAGCGGCCAGGTGGCGAGGGTGCGCATGCCGACACGGTAACGGCGCGCGGTGCGGACGGGAACAGCCCGGGGGTACGGACGGGAACAGCCCCGGGGTGCGGGCCCCGGGGCTGTCCGTGCGGGAGCCGGACGACGGTCAGAAGACCGGCTGTCCGGCGCGGACCAGCCGCCACGACTCGGTGTGGAAGTCGGCCGGGTCGATGACGCCCTTGTCCTTCACCCAGCCGATCATCGCGTTGCGGATCTCGTCCGAGTTGGCCCACAGCTTCTGGGCGGCCGCGACGTGCGGGAAGTTGCCGCCGCCGTTGGCACGGTAGTTGTTGACCGCGAGGACGAACTGGGCCTGCGGGTCGATCGGCTTGCCCTCGAAGCTGAGGCCGACGATCCGGGACCCGACCGGCTGGGAGATGTCGATGTCGTACGAGACGCCGTACACCGCGTCGTAGTTGTAGTCGGGGGTGTTCTGCGCGTTGGTCAGCGTGGCCTTGTCCACCGCCGCGCCCGGGGCCAGCTGGGCGTAGTACTTCGCCGAGTACTCCAGGTAGTCCTTGATCTGGGCGCCCGTCAGGACGCGGGCCTCCAGGGTGTTCTCGTAGATGTACAGGCCGGCCGCGTCGCGCAGCTTGACCTGGCCGGCCGGGATGACGGCGGAGCGGTTGAACGGCGCGGCCTGGGCCAGGACCGGCAGCTTGGCGTACTGGCCGCCGGCCAGCGCGGCGCGGACCACGTCGGCCTGGACCCGGCCGATCAGGTCGATGATCGGGGTGTCCCGGAACGGCGCCTCGGCGATGGAGAGCTCGATCCGGGAGGTGCCGATGACCTGGTTGACGTACTCGACGACCTTCTTGTGCTGGTCGGTCATCAGGCCGACGATCTCCGGGTCCTCCGGGACGGTGTTGGAGTTCAGCACCCGGGAGGAGAGCGAGACGACCTTCCACGCGCCGTCGACGAGCTCGGCCTCGAAGTCGAAGCAGGTCAGCCGCTGGCCCCAGGCGAGCGGCTCGGAGAGCACGACGGCCTTGCCGGTCTCCTTGTTGGTGATCAGCCGCTGCGGGATCTCCTTGTGGGCGTGGCCGACCAGGATCGCGTCGATGCCGGGCACCTGCTCGGCCAGCGCGCCGGAGGCGTTCTCGGCCCACGGCAGCTGGTCGCCGTAGGAGGTGGCCTCGTCGACGCCGGAGTGGCAGGCGACCACGACGACGTCCGCGCCGGCCGCCTTCAGCTTGGGCACCCAGACCTTCGCCGTCTCGACGATGCCCGGGAAGGTCATCTTGCCGGCGACGTTCGCCTTGTCCCAGATCGCGATGCCCGGGTTGGTGAGGCCGAGGATGCCGACCTTGAGCGCCGGGCCGCTGCCCAGCTTCAGCTTGCGGATCACGTACGGCGGGAAGGCCGGCTTGTCGTTGCGGGCGTTCAGTGCGTTGGCGCCGAGCAGCGGGAAGTCGAGCTGCTCCTCGAACGCGCGCAGGGTGTCGATGCCGTAGTTGAACTCGTGGTTGCCGAGCGCCGCGGCGGTGTACTCCATGGTGTTCATGGCGAGCGCCATCGGGTGCTCGGGCGCGGTGTCGGCCTCGGTGGCGATCGGCTCGACCCGGGCGTAGTAGTAGGTCAGCTGGGTGCCCTGGATGGTGTCGCCGGCGTCGATCAGCAGGGTGCGGTCCCAGCCCTTCTCCTCGCGGACCTGCTTGGCCAGCGTGGAGATCTTGGCGAGGCCGACCTCGTTGTGCGCCTTGTCGGCGTAGACCGCGTCGGTGAAGTAGTCCCAGTTGAGCACCCGGCCGTGCAGGTCGGTGGTGCCCATGACGGTGAAGGCCTGCCGCTTGCTCCGGCCCTTCGCGCGGGCGTCCGCCGGGCCGGCGGCCGCGGCCGGGGAGGCGGCGGCGAGGGTGGCGCTGCCGGCCAGCGCGGCGCCGGCGGCGGTGGCGGCGGACCGGGCGACGAAGTCACGGCGGTTCAGGGGCATGGACGACTCTCCCGGGTGGGGACTGCGAACGGATCGTCAACGACCGACGACGGCCGACGGTAGCGGCCCACAGGCTCGGTGACGCGCGTAGAGGTACGCGCGTAGAAGTGTGCCCTGCACCCCCGGCGATGGGTAGCCCCCGGAGCTTTCCAACAGGTGAGATCTTGGCGACTCGTTCGTGACGCGGCCGGGCGGGTGTCGCACCCGCCCGGCCGCGTCACCGACGGCGGCGGGACGCCCTAGATGTAGCCCTCGCGGACCGCGTGGGCCACCGCGTGCGCCCGGTTGCGCAACTGCAGACGTGTGGTCAGACCGTGCAGCACGTTCTTGACGGTCCGCTCGGAGTAGGACAGCCGGGCCGCGATCTCCCCGGTGTCCCAGCCCTCCGCGACCAGCCGCAGCACGTCCGACTCACGCTCCGACAGACCCGCCGGCGCATGGCCCGGCATCCCCTGCACGGACCGCTGCAAGCGGCCCACCTGGGCGATCAGCCGCCCCTGCAGATCGGCCGGCAGATCGCCGTCGCCCCGGGCCGCGGCCAGCACGGCGCGGCCCAGCCGCTCCGGCGTCGCCTCCCGGCGCCACAGGATCGCGGCGACCCCGCACTCCACGGCCTCCAGCAACTCGGTCTCACGCATCCGCTCGACCACCAGCACCACCCGCTGCCCGGCACCGCGCACCAGCCGGCGCAGGGCGGCCGTGGCGGCGGCGTCGGCGGACTCGGTGACCAGCACGGTGACCGTGCCCGGCGCGGCGGTCCCGGTCGGATCCACCACCGCCACCCCGGGGAACCGGCGCAGCTGGGCCTCCGCACCCGCCCGGGAGAGCGGATCGGCGGCCTGGACGGCCACCGGGACGGTGGCCGCACGGGCGGCGGCACCGGCGGCGCCACCGGAAGGGCGGACCGGCGCCGCGGCGGTCACCTGGGGGTGGACGGCCGGAGCGGCACCCGGAACCGCGAGCGGGCCCGCGGCGACGGAACGCGACGCCACCGGCCGTTGCGGCGGAACGGTGCGCGCGACCGGCGCCGACGCCCGCCCCGCCGGAACCCGGCGGTCGTACTCGGTGTGCAGGACAGTCAAATCTGGCCCCCTCCTGGAGAAACCGGCCCGGCCACCCCGACAACGGACGCCGAACCGCACGGGCGCCGCGTCCCCTCGTGGAGTGGTGAACCGTTCGACGGCGAACCGGAGCGCTGCCCGTGCCCCGGAACGGACACCACTCTTCCCGCCGGGGACCACTCCCGGCCATCGTGGTCCACCACGAGATCGGGCCGCCGACCGGGACCACGGTCCCACCCGTGCCCGGGCCCCGGGTCACCCGGGGGTGCCACGACCGGGCCCCAGGTCACCGCAGCCCCGGGCCCCCGGTCCCGGACCCGGCCGCCGGACCGCCCCACCCCGGCACGCACCCCGGACCGACCCGTTCGCGGCCCGTGGACCGACCCGTTCGCGCACCCCGGACACCCGCCGCCCGCCCGCCGGACGCCCCGTGCGGGGCCCCGTCCGGACCCGTCCGCCGGGGCGAGAACCGCACCCCCCGGGGAACGCGTGAATAGGAGGTCAAGCCATTTACCCGATACAACGGGAGACACTGCCCGTTCGGACGGCAGCGGGCGCCCGGAGAGGGCAGAGGGGAGAGAAGGGGAGCCGGATGAACACCGCCACCTCGACCCGCCTCGCAGAACGCGAACCACAGCTGCGGCGGATCACCGACCACACCGAGGCCGCCAGGACCGGCACCGGCAGCGTCCTGCTGCTCACCGGAGCCGCCGGGACGGGCCGCAGCGCCCTCCTCGCCGAGGCCGCCCGCCGCGCCGCCGCGACCGGCACCACCGTGCTCCGCTCCCGCTGCTCGGCGGACGAGGCCGCCACCCCGTACGCCGCCGCCCGCCAGCTCTTCGACACCGGCCCCGCCCCGGTCGGCCCCTACGGCCACGTCCCGTACGGCCACTTCCCCTTCGGCCACTTCCCGTACGGAAACCCGCCGAACCCCCAGGGCACCGGCAACGGGACCGACCCCGACACCGCCGAGGCCACCCTCTGGTCCCTGCTCCGCCTGCACGCCCACCACCACCCCGTCCTGCTCGCCGTCGACGACGTCCACCTCGCCGACGAACCCTCCCGCCGCTGGCTGCGCCAGGTCGCCCGCCGGATCGACCGGCTGCCCGTCGTGCTCCTCGCCACCGAGCGCCGCCAGAACACCCTCGACACCCCGCCCGACCGGTTCGGCCGCGACCTGCCCGCCGAACTCGCCACCACCCTCCGGCTCGGCCCGCTCAGCACCCCCGCCGCCGTCCGGCTCGCCGAACAGCACCTCGGCCCCGGCACGTCCCCCGCCCTCGCCGCCGACTGCGCCCGCGCCACCGGCGGCAACCCGCTGCTGCTCACCGCGCTCCTCGGCGACCTCGGGCCGGGGTGGCGCGGGCCGGACGCGGGCGGGTACGAGCCCGCCCCCGGCGGGTACGGGCCGGGCCGGTACGAGCAGGACCCGGGACGCCTCGAACCGGGCCCGGGCCGGTACGAGCCCGCGGCAGACCCGTACGAGCCGGTCCCGGGGCAGCGCGAGCTGGAACCGGCGTCCGCCCCGGTGCTCCTCCACCCGACTCCGGCGCTCCGCCCCGGCCCGACGCTCCTCCACCCGGCTCCGGCGCTCCACCCGACTCCGGCGCCCCTCCCGGGCCGCGGAACAGCGCCCGGCCCCCGCCCCGATCACGGCCCCGGCCGCAGTCCGGACCACGGCCCGGGCGAACCCGCCGACGCATTCCGCCCCGCCGGCACCGCCACCCTCCCCGACACCCGCACCGACACCCGCACCGCCCCGTCCGCCCCCCGGAACACCCGCACCACCCTGCCCGACACCTGCGCCGCCCTCCCCGGCAGCGCCTTCGCCGAAGCCGTCGACACCTGGCTGCACGGCGGCGGCAACCAGGCCGTCACCGCCGCCCGCGTCCTCGCCCGGATGCGCGAACACCCCGCCGCGACCACCCCCGCCCCCGGCACCGCCCACGCCGACCTCGTCCCCCTCCTCGCCGACCTCACCGCCGCCGACCCCGGCCGGCTCACCGGCTGGCTCACCGACCTCACCGCCCACGGACACCTCGACACCCCCGCCCCCGGCAGCTGGCCCCAGTTCGCCCACCCCCTCCTCGCCGACGCCGTCCTCGCCGGCCACGGCCCCGGCCACCGCGCCGACGTCCACCGCGCCGCGGCCGAACACCTCCACCGCGCCGGCGCCCCCGACGAACGCATCGCCGGCCACCTCCTGCTCACCGCCGCCCCCACCCCCCGCTGGGCCACCGAGACCCTCCGCCGCGCCGCCCGCAAAGCCGCCGACGCCGACCGCCCCGCCGACGCCGCCGCCCTGCTGCGCCGCGTCCTCGCCGAACCCCTCAGCGACCGCCAGCGCGGCCTCCTGCTCACCGAACTCGGCAGCCTCGAAGTCACCCTCGGCCCCGCCGAACGCACCGCCGGCGTACGCCACCTCGCCGAGGCCGTCCACCTCCAGCAGTCCGACGAAGGCCTCTTCCGCGCCGCCGGCACCCTCGGCGCCGTCCTCGCCACCCGCGGCGACACCGCCGCCGCACTCGAACTCATGGAAGAACTCGCCGACCGCTTCGCCGACCACGAGGACCTCGTCCACGCCGTCCAGGCCGCCACCGCACAGATCGCCGCCCACGACGGCCGCAGCTGGCTCCAGGTCGTCGAAGGCGTCCAGCGCTTCGCCGCCCGCACCCCCCACCGGCTCGCACCGCCCGCCTACGCCCTGCTCACCGAGTTCGACGCCACCAGCGGACTGCTCTCCGCCGCCGACGTCACCGAACGCGTCCGCGAGCTCGACGGCTCCGCCGTCGACCCGCTCTGCCGCTCCTACCTGCTGGTCTCCCTCGCCACCCTGGCCCAGTGGAGCGACCAGCTCGACCAGGCCGAGGAGTTCGTCACCCGGGGCCTCACCGCCTACCGCGGCGGACCGCTCGACCCCGGCTACCAGTGCCTGCTCTCCGTCCGCGCCGAGACCAGGATCATGCGCGGCGAGTACCAGGCCCTCCTGGACGACTACGCGCTCACCGCCCCCGGCCCCTGCACCCCACCCGCCACCCGCCCGGCACCCCCCGCCCCGCCCGCCCCGCGGTCCACCCCCTGGGGACCGCCCGGACTGCCCCGGCTCCACCCCCGGGGCACCACCGACGCCACCGACCGCTCCTGGTGGAGCGGCGCCTGCTCCGACACCGCCGGCACCAGGACCCCGCCCACCACCCCGGGCCCGGCACCGGCCACCACCCCGGGCCCGGCACCGGCGACCACCCCGCACGCCGGCGAGGACCCCTCACCCGGCCGGTACACCGAACTCCTCGGCCAGCAGAACGCCCACCTCGTCGCCCAGGCCGTCCTCGCCCTCGTCGAGACCGGTCGCCTCTGGCAGGCCCACGGACTCTCCCGCGCCGTCGCCGCCGACCGCGCCCAGGACTCCTGGGAGTGGAACGAGTACCTCTACGCCCGCGGCCTGCTCAAACTCGCCTCCGGCGAACCCGCCGAAGCCCTCGCCGACCTCCTCGAATGCGGACGCCGCCAAGGCGAACGACAGGTCCGCAGCCCCATCGTCACCCCCTGGCGCTCCGCCGCCGCCGACTGCCACCTCCAACTCGGCGAACCCGGCCCCGCCGTCGCCCTCGCCGAGGAGGAACTGCGGCTCGCCCGCGTCTGGGGCACCCCCCGCACCGTCGGCCGCGCCCTGCGCACCCTCGCGGCCGCCACCGGCGGACGCCACGGCCTCGACCTCGCCGCCGAGGCCGTCCAACTCGTCCGCGGCGCCGAACTCGACACCGAACTCATCCCCGCCCTGATCACCTACGGCCGCCTCCTCGCCGACGGCGGCCGCCGCGGCGCCGCCCGCCGCGCCCTGCGCGAGGCCGCCGGCCGGGCCGAACGCCTCGGCGCCGTCCGCCAGCGCGCCGCCGCCCTCGAATCGCTCCGCGCCTCCGGCGCCCGCATCGGCCGCGGCGAACACGCGGGCGCCGAGGCGCTCACCGACAGCGAACTGCGGATCTGCCGACTCGCCGCCGCCGGACACTCCAACGCCGAGATCGCCGCCATGCTGCACCTCGCGGTCCGCACGGTCGAGACCCACCTGACCAACAGCTTCCGCAAGCTCGGGATACGGCGGAGGCTGGAACTGGCGGGCGTCCTGGAAGCGTGACGGCCACGCCGGACGGGCGGGCGGACACGCCGGAGGCACCGGCGGACATGCCGGGAGGTCGGCGGCCACGCCGGACGGGCGGGCGGACACGCCGGAGGGGCGGGCGGAAGACCCCGCCCACCCCTCCCGTACGCCCGCCCCACCGCGACGGGCCCCCGCTACGCCGGGACCAGCGCCGCCATCTCGTCCACCGCCCGCGCCAGCTCCGCCGCCGGATCGGCCCCGTTCGGCGTCCACGGCTGCCAGGTCCGCGCCCGCAGATAGCCGTCCACCGCCAACGGCAGCCGCCGCACCACGATCGGCTCGGTCGTCGGCCCCGGCCCCGCACCGCGCAACCGCTCCAGCAACACCGGCACCCCCGCCGACGCGGGCAGCGGCGCCGACCGCACGAACGCCGCCAGCGCGTCCAACTCCGGCCAGTACGGCGGCGGCTGAGCCGACCGCGGCACGACCGGCGGGACCACGGCGACCGGCGGAACCGTCGACACCGGCCGAGCCGGAGCCGGAGCCGGCGCCACCGGCGGAACCGACACCGAGACCGACGTCTCCTCCAACACCGAAGCCACCGACGGGGACCCCGACAGGACACCCGGCGAACCCCCCGGCGTCACCGCCCCCTGCTGCCCCTGTGGTCCCTGCGCCCCCCGCGGCCCGCCACCCGGCACCAACAACGCCACCGCGCCGTACAACCCCGCCACGATCCCCGGCCACCACACCCCGCCGTACCCCGCGAAATGCAGCCCCAGCCCACCCGCACCCGCCGCACAGGCGGCGATGTTCCGGACCGACCCCAGGTACCGCAGCACCCGCCCACCCACCTCGCCACCACCGTTACTGGTAGCCACGGATCTCCTCGAACGCCCCGTCCAGCGAACCCGTCCCGTCGAACAACTTGCCCCCCGTCAGATCCGCGATCCCCTGCAACTGCCCCTTCGCCGCATCACCGAACAGGATCGGGAACACCGGAACCGACTTCTGCGCCGCCGGCAACCCGCCGTAGAACGACCGGAAGTCCTTGTCCGTCGCCCCCTCGTTGCTCTCCCCGTCCGTCATCAGCACGATCGACGTGAACCGGTCGTCCCCCGCCGCGGCCTGCTGCCGCTGGATCACCCGGTACGCCTCCTGCAACGACGAGTACACCGCCGTACCGCCGTCCGACGACAACGCCTGCACGTCCGCGTTGATCGACGCCAACTCCTGCTGCGCCGCCGCCCCCGAAGGCACCGCGTGCGTCTTCGTCGACTTCACCTTCGACGCGAACGAGATCAGCGTGACCTCCTCCCGGTCACGGAACCGCCGCACCCCCCGCGTGTCGTCCGCCCCCGTCAGCCGACCCATCGCCGCCTTCAGCGACGACAGCCGCTGCCCCGCCATCGAACCCGACGTGTCCAGCACGTACACCGTCCGCGACGGCCGCCGCAGCTCGTTCTGGTACGAGGACAGCAGCCCGTCCGCCACCGCACGGGTACCCGGGAACGGCAACTCGTGCTTCCGGTCCGTCGGCAGACCGGCCGCCGGCGCCACCCCCGCCCCGATCGGACGGCGCAGCGTCAGATCGGTGATCCGCTTCTGCACATCGTCCTTGAGCAGGTACGCCGTCAGCCTCTGGAACGCCTCCCGCTCCCGCTGCGCCGACGAACTCAGCAGCGTCAGCGGATAGTTGGCCGTCACCACACCGTCGGTCGGGCGGACCACGGTGAGCTGCTGGTCCGCCGGCAGCGTCTTGTTCAACGACAGCAGCACCGACTCGTAGTTCACCAGCGCCCCCACCGAGCCCTGCTCGGCCCGGGAGTACGCCTGCGTCAGCCAGCCCGAGGACCCGGACGTCAGCTTCTGCCCGGCGAAGAACTGCTTCAGCGACGGAGTCGCCTTCTGCACGTCCGCCTCGGTCAGCGCCGCACTGGCCCCCGAGAACGCCGCCGCCACCGCCGCCAGCGCCGAGAACCCCGAGTTCGACCGCGACGGATCCGCCATCCCGTACGCCAGCTTCCCGGCGGCCGCCGCCTCCGCGAGGTTCCCCCAGGTCACCTTCGAACCGTCGCCCCACGCCAGCTCGGCCAGCACCGACGTACGGATCCCGAACGCCACCGGCGAGGCCATCACCGGCGTCTCCGACAGCAGCTTCGACTTGCTCCCGTCGTCCAGGTGCAGGTACTGGTTCGACGGGAACCAGATCGCGTCGTACTTGCCGTCCGCCTTGCCCGAGGACACCGCGTCCGCGCCGTCCAGCGACCCCGTCCAGTCGAACTGCACGGTCACCCCGGTCGCCTTCTGCGCCTCCTCCAGCACCGGCGCCATGTCCTGCAGCTCACTGCCCGCGAGCACCCGCAGCACGCCCGCCTGCGCGGTCGGCGCCGGCGGCCGGCTCGCCGTCGGCGGCGGATCGGTCTTCGCCGACGTGCACGCCGTCACCGTCGCCACCAGCAGCGCCAGACCCGCCGCCAGACCCCGTGCCCCGCTCTTCCGCATCTTCGCCGTCCCGCTCGTCATGTCCCCCGCTCAGCCCTTCGTCGCGCCGTCGATCAACTTCTGCAGCATGTCCGCCACCGGGATCGGAGCCTGCTTCACCTTCGCCGCACTCAGGTTGGGGGCGAGGTTGAACGAACCGCTCGCGCTCTTCAGCTGCTGACCGAACGCGTTGGTGTCCCCCTGCGGGCGGAAGCCGTACTGGGCCGCCAGCTCGCGGAGCCTCGGGTTGCCGTTGAGCTGGTCCGCCAGCTTCCGGCCGTTCTCGGTGAGTCCGACGACGGTGTGGTCGGAGTAGACCGTGGTGTCCGGGTACAGCACCACCAGGTCCTCGGGCGCCTTCTTCTTCACGACCAGTTCGGCCGCCTGGGACTCGTACGCGAGCACCAGCGCACCGCCGCCGTTCGACAGGAAGTCCGCGAACGGCTCGTCGGTGGACTTCTTCAGGGCGCCCTGCTTGGTGATCGCCGTGTGCAGGAGCCCCTTGGTCTTCTCCACGCCCGCGACGTCCGCGACCGGCTGGTGGCCGTTCTCCAGGAAGGAGAGCAGCGCGACGTACATCGCGCCGGAGGAGGACGAGGTCGGGTCGGTGGTGGTGAGGTAGATGTCCCCGGACAGCTCGCCGGGCTTGTCGCCGGTGAGCTGGTCCCACTTCCGGCCCGACCGGACGGCGTCGAGGTACGGGTCCATCTTGAAGGTCCAGACCTTCGACACCGGGTCCTGGCTCGCCAGTCCGTTGGCGGCCAGCGCTTTGGCCGTCCCCTCGTGGGCCATGATCACCAGGGGCGAGTAGAACGGGCGGATCGCCGTCTCGGTGATCTTCCTGCTGGCGCGGATCGCGTCGGCCGGCGGCTGGCTGGCCGGGAAGGCGAAGTCCATGCCGTCCAGGTTGTCGGCCATCTGCCAGGACCCGGCGCTCAGCACCTTCACCGTGAGGCCCTTCGCGGCGAGTTCCTTCTTGACCTCGGCATCGTCGAAGAACTCGCGCTTCTCCGATCCGATGACCCCGGAGACGTTGACGGCCCCGGAGTCCTTCGGATCGTCATTCACCGGTTTCAGGAGTGCGAACGCCACCCCGCCGAGCAGCAGCAGTGCCGCCAGCACCCCGAACGCACGCTTCATGCCGGACGCTTCCCCCTCGTCGGATCCCTCACGGGCCCCGGGCGATCCCCACCCGGGTGACGAGCGTCCCGCCGGGCCGCGAGCGACGGCGGAAGCCACGGTGAACCAGGGGTGAACACCCCTTCACGGAATCGCATCGGAGGTCGATCCGCGGCCGTCGGCGGGGACCTCTCGCACACCGGTCCGACACCGTGTCAGATATGTTCAACTCTCCTTACGGCAACGGTCATCCCGCGGTCCGGACGCGCGTCGACGTTACGCGCCGGTAATGCCTACGCTCAGCTGTATGCGCCGAGCAAAAATCGTCTGTACCCTCGGGCCCGCCACCGACTCGTACGACCAGATCAAGTCCCTGGTCGACGCCGGGATGGACATCGCCCGCTTCAACCTGAGCCACGGCTCCCACATCGAGCACGAGGAGCGCTACCGCCGGGTCCGCAAGGCCGCGGACGAGACCGGCCGCAGCGTCGGCGTGCTCGCCGACCTTCAAGGCCCGAAGATCCGCCTGGGCACCTTCACCGAAGGCCCCGTACTTCTCGAACGCGGCGACCTGTTCACCATCTCCACCGACAACGGCGTCGAGGGAGACCAGAACGGCTGCGGCACCACCTACCCCGGCCTCGCCGGCGACGTCACCCCCGGCGAGCGGATCCTCGTCGACGACGGGCGCGTCACCCTGGAGGTCGTCGAGGTCGACGGGCCCCGGGTCCGCTGCCTCGTCATCGAGGGCGGCCTCGTCTCCGACCACAAGGGCCTCAACCTCCCCGGCGTCGCCGTCTCCGTCCCCGCGCTCAGCGAGAAGGACGTCGCCGACCTCCGGTGGGCCCTGCGGACCGGCGCCGACCTGATCGCCCTCTCCTTCGTCCGCAGCGGCAAGGACGTCGAGGACGTCCACCGCGTGATGGAGGAGGAGGGGCGCTTCGTCCCGGTCATCGCCAAGATCGAGAAGCCGCAGGCGGTGCAGAACCTCGACTCCATCGTCGACCGCTTCGACGGCGTCATGGTGGCCCGCGGCGACCTGGGCGTGGAGATGCCCCTCGAACAGGTCCCGATGGTCCAGAAGCGCGCCGTCAAGCTCGCCAAGCGCAACGCCAAGCCGGTCATCGTCGCCACCCAGATGCTCGACTCGATGATCAACACCTCCCGGCCCACCCGCGCCGAGGCCTCCGACGTCGCCAACGCCGTCCTCGACGGCACCGACGCGGTCATGCTCTCCGGCGAGACCTCGGTCGGGAAGTTCCCGGTCGAGACGGTCCGCACCATGGGCCGCATCATCCAGGCCGCGGAGGAGGACATCCTCGCCGCCGGCCTCCCGCCGCTCACCGCGGGCAGCAAGCCCCGCACCCAGGGCGGCGCGGTCGCCCGGGCCGCCGCCGAGATCGGCGACTTCCTGCACGCCAAGTACCTGATCGCCTTCACCCAGTCCGGCGACACCGCGCGCCGGCTGACCCGCTACCGCTCGCCGATCCCCGTCCTCGCCTTCACCTACGAACCCGCCGTCCGCAGCCAACTCGCCCTCACCTGGGGCGTGGAGACCTTCCTCGGCCCGTTCGCCCCCACCACCGACCAGATGGTCGAGCAGGTCGACGCCGCCCTGCTCTCCCTCGGCCGGTGCGAGAAGGGCGACATCGTCGTCATCACCGCCGGCTCCCCGCCCGGCCTCGCCGGCTCCACCAACCTCGTCCGCGTCCACCACGTGGGCACGCTCGACGACTGACCGCCCCGGTGCGGCTCCGCCCCGGCGGAGCCGCACCGGCGTCAGTACTTCGGGCCGATGCGGGTGTCCATCAGGGCGACGCAGGCCTTGCGGGCGACGGAGACGTTGACGGCGCCCGTGGGGCGGGTGACGGACCTCCACCGGACTCCGACGGCGTCGAGGGTGTCCGTGAAGAGGCGGACGATGTCGGCCGAGGTGTTGGTGAAGAAGTAGCGCGGGTACTCGTAGCGCTTCGGGACGCCGCCGACGGTGCGGGTCGTCCAGTTGGTGATGCGGCAGCCGTCGGAGTGGATCAGCCCGCGGAGGAACTCCCAGGGATGGGCGTCGACGATCTCCTGCTGCCAGGGTTCGAGGGCTATGGCGCGCTCGTGCTTCTTTCCCGGGCCGTGCTGGGGGAAGTAGCAGGACAGGTGCTGGGAGTAGAGCTTGACCACCTGGCAGCCGGTCCGACGGACGCGGCAGGGCTTGTTGCGCGGCATGACCCGGCGCATGGCCTGGTCGACCGCGTCGATGATCCCGGGCCACTTGTTGTCGCAGGTGATGAACAGGCTTGCGCTGCGGTGCTGTTCGGGCCAGGTGATGTGGCCGTCGCCGAGGTAGAGGCCGAGCAGGTAGGAGTAGGCGGGCTGATCCAGGGCGTCGCCGTAGCAGTGCGTACAGGTCGACCGCTTGCGGCCGGGGAGCGTGCCGTGCCTGGCGAGGTCCTCGTGCTTCCACCAGGAGACCGTGCCGGACGGGACGCCGAGGCGGCGGCCGACCTCGGTGTTGCGGGTGCCGCGGCGCAGGAGGTGGACGGCTTGTTCGCGCACGGAGGCGTTCGTCATGTGCGACAGCATCTGCCGCGGCCGACGGCCCGGCGTGGCCTTCTCTTGGGGGCCACTCGATGTGATGAACTTCCCATGGCCTGGGAATTCGAGGGAAATTCTGGTGCCGAGTGTGGGATTCGAACCCACACGCCCTTTCGAGCAATCGCTTTTGAGGCGATCGTGTCTGCCCTTCCACCAACCCGGCAAGTTCGCGCCCGTGAAGGATACCCTGCGCACGTTGCTCGGCGCAGCTAGGTACCCTCGTGCATGCAGTACCCCGCCGGAACGAGGAGCCCCGTGAGCACCGCCGACGAGCAGGCAGAGCCGCTTGAGACCGATTCGCCCCAGATCACCCGCATTGTGATCGCCGAGGACGAGGCGCTGATCCGCCTCGACCTCAAGGAGATGCTGGAAGAGGAGGGGTACACCGTCGTCGGCGAAGCCGGGGACGGGGAGACGGCCGTCCGGCTGGTCCAGGAGCTGAAGCCGGACCTGGCGATCCTCGACGTGAAGATGCCGGTGCTGGACGGGCTGTCCGCGGCGGAGCAGATCCACGAGGCGCACCTGGCGCCGGTGCTGATGCTGACGGCGTTCTCGCAGCGCGAGCTGGTGGACCGGGCGCGGGACGCGGGTGCGATGGCATACATCGTGAAGCCGTTCTCCAAGAGCGACCTGGTGCCGGCGATCGAGATGGCGGTGTCCCGGTACACGGAGATGCGGACGCTGGAGGAGGAGATCGCGGATCTCACCCAGCGGCTGGAGACCCGCAAGCTGGTGGACCGGGCGAAGAGCGTCCTGCAGACGAAGTTCGGGCTGAACGAGCCGGCGGCGTTCCGGTGGATCCAGAAGACCTCGATGGACCGTCGGATGACGATGGCGGCGGTCGCGGAGGCCGTGATCGAAGAGGGCGAGGCCCAGGACAAGAAGAAGGCCGACGAGGCGAAGGCCGAGTAGGCCCGGCGGGCGTGAGGTACGACGGAGGGCCCGGCATCGCTGCCGGGCCCTCCGTCGTGCGCCCTGTGGCGCCCCGTGGTGCGCTCGGTCGTTCGCGGGGCGGGGGTCAGTCCTCGCCGAGGTAGGCCTTCCGCACGGACTCGTCGTGCAGGAGGTCGGCGCCGGTGCCCTGGAGGACGATGCGGCCGGTCTCCATGACGTAGCCGCGGTCGGAGAGGGAGAGCGCGGCCTGGGCGTTCTGCTCGACGAGCAGGATGGTGGTGCCGTCGGCCTTGAGTTCGACGATGGTGGCCATGATCTTCTGCATCATCAGCGGCGAGAGGCCCATGGAGGGCTCGTCGAGCATGAGCAGCTTGGGCCGGGACATCAGGGCGCGGCCCATGGCGAGCATCTGCTGTTCGCCGCCGGACAGGGTGCCGGCGGCCTGCTTGCGGCGTTCGCCGAGGATGGGGAAGAGGCCGTAGGCCCGTTCGACGTCCTTGGTGATGCCGTCGGTGTCGTTGCGCAGGAACGCGCCGAGGAGGAGGTTCTCCTCGATGGTCATGCGGGGGAAGATGTGCCGGCCTTCGGGGGAGTGGGCGAGGCCGAGGGCGACGATCTTGTGGGCGGGGACGGTGTCGAGGGCCTGCCCGTCGAAGGTGATGGTTCCGGAGGCGGGCTTGAGGAGGCCGGAGAGGGTGCGCAGGGTGGTGGTCTTGCCGGCGCCGTTGGTGCCGATGAGGGTGGTGACCTCGCCCTGGTTGACGGTGAAGCTGATGCCCTTGACGGCTTCGATCTTGCCGTAGGCGACGCGGAGGTCCCTGACGTCGAGGAGTGCGGTCACTGGTCGGTCTCCGTAACGGGGGCGGTGCCTTCGAGCGGGGCGCCGAGGTAGGCGGTGATGACGCGCTCGTCGTTCTGGACGGTTTCGCGGTCGCCCTCGACGATCTTCTGGCCCTGGACGAGCACGGCGGTGCGGTCGCAGAGGTTGAAGATGAAGCGCATGTCGTGCTCGATGACGAGGACGGAGACGCCTCGGTCGCGGATGGCGAAGACGAGTTCCTCGGCGGCGCGGGTCTCCTGGGGGTTCATGCCGGCGGTGGGTTCGTCGAGGAGCAGGAGGCCGGGGTCGGAGGCGAGGGCGCGGGCGATCTCCAGCTTCCGCTGCTCGCCGTAGGGGAGGTTGCGGGCGAGGTGGTCGGCCTTGTCGGCGAGGCCGGTGAACGCCAGGAGTTCCATGGCCTTGTCGCGGCTCTCGGCTTCGGAGCGCCGGTAGCCGGGGCCGCGCAGGATGGCGGAGAAGAGGCCCTGGTGCATGCGGCTGTGCCGGCCGACCTGGACGTTCTCCAGGACGGTCATGTTGGCGAAGAGCCGGATGTTCTGGAACGTGCGGGCGATGCCGGCCTGGGTGACGAGGTGGGGCTTGGGCGGCAGGACGGTGCCCTGGTAGGCGACGCGTCCCTCGGTGGGGACGTAGAGGCCGGTGAGGCAGTTGAAGAAGGTGGTCTTGCCGGCGCCGTTGGGGCCGATGAGTCCGATGATCTCGCCGCGGCCGACGGTGAGGGAGACGTCGTTGACGGCGGTGAGGCCGCCGAAGCGCATGGTGACGCCGGTGACTTCGAGCAGGGGCCGGGCCGGGGCGGGTGCGGTGCCGGCCGGTGCGGGGGCGTCGGTGGTGGTCATCTGGGGGTCACGCCCCTGCCTTGGTGAGGGCGACGCTGTCGCCGGTGGGCTGCGCGGGGATGGCGGCCTCGTGGAACTCCAGCTGGCGGCGCCGGTTGGGGATGAGGCCTTCGGGGCGGACGCGCATCAGGACGATGAGGGCGATGCCGAAGGCGAGGAGCTGGTAGTCGGCGAGGAATTCGAGCTTCTTGGGGATCAGGAAGAGGAGGGTGGCGCCGGCGAGGGGTCCGCTGATGGTGCCCATGCCGCCGAGGATGACGGCGGCGAGCAGGAACGCGGAGTTGGGGGGGAGGGCCTCGGCGAAGGTGTACTGGTCGGGGGTGACCGTGTAGCTGACGTGGGCCTGGACGGTGCCGGCGAGGCCGGCGAGGCAGGCGCCTAGGGCGAAGGCGAGGAGCTTGAGGCGGAAGCCGTTGATGCCCATGGCTTCGGCGGCGGTCTCGTCCTCGCGGATGGCGACCCAGGCGCGTCCGATGCGGGAGTTGCCGACCCGGGCGAAGACGAGGACGACGACGGCGGTGACGAGGAGCATCAGCAGGTAGTAGTTGGAGAACCGGCCGAGCTCGACGCCGAAGACGGTGGTGGGCTTGCCGAGGTTCCAGCCGAGGATCTCCAGGTCGGGGATCCGGGGGATGCCGTTGGAGCCGTTGGTGACCTTGGGGCCGGTGGTGCCGTTCAGGTTGAGCATGGTGATGCGGAAGATCTCGCCGAAGCCGAGGGTGACGATGGCGAGGTAGTCGCCGCGCAGCCGCAGGGTCGGGGCGCCGATGATGACGCCGAAGACCATGGAGACGACGGCGCCGGTGAGCATCGCGGCCCAGAACGGGAACTGGACGTGGATCGGCGAGGCGGGGGAGCCGGAGACCAGGGCGGCGGCGTAGGCGCCGACACCGAGGAAGGCGACGTACCCGAGGTCGAGCAGGCCGGCGAGGCCGACGACGATGTTGAGGCCGAGGGCGACGGTGGCGAAGATCAGGATGTTGGTGGCGACGGAGGTGTACTGGTCGCTCGTCTGGGTGAACGGGAAGCTGGCGGCGGCGGCGAAGGCGGCGCCGGTGGTGACGGTCCGGTACTTCACGGTGAGGGCGCGTACGCGGATCAGCAGCCCGGCCTTGCCGAGTGCGGCGGCGACGGAGGCCGCGAGCAGCAGGTAGGCGGTGAAGAGTTCGCCGTACTCGGTGTCGATGCCGAAGGTGATGGCGAACAGGCCGATGGCGAAGGCGGCGACGATGAGCGCGACCTCGGCCCAGGAGGGCAGGGTGCGGGCGGCGGGGAGCGGGCGGTGGACGGTGCCGATCCGCAGCCAGGAGTTGGCGAGGTGGCCGAGCTGGACGAGGAGGACGGCGCCGGTGGCGATGACGACGGCGCCCGCGACGGCGGTGAGGACCGGGGCGACGGGCTTGTCCTCGGGCACGGCGTGGGTGGCGAACCAGAGCACCGGGGCGATCGGGACGAGCAGGAAGAGCCGCTGGTCGAGGAAGCGCAGCGGGACGGCGGTGCGCCGGTCGAGGGGCAGGGCGAGGCTGCCGGCGAGGGCGAGCAGGGAGCCGAGGGCCGCGGTCCAGCCGCCGGGTTCGAGGTTGGCGAGGCCGCCGAGGTCGGTGGCGATCGCGATGACCGAGAACCAGCTGACGGCGACGGCGCCGGTGGCGGCGAGGAGGACGGCGTTGTTGCTGCGGCTGGGGGCGGCCCAGCGCAGGCCGGGGGTGCCTTGGGTGGCGAGCAGCAGGGCGAGGGTGAGCAGGCCGGCGATGAGGGCGAGCCACTGGAGGCCGGCGGGGGAGCCGTAGTAGGTGAGGTCGCCGGGGAAGTCGGAGGTCCAGGTCCAGGACATCAGGGCGGAGGCGACGGTGGCGGTGGCGCCGATGCCGGTGAGCAGGGTGGCGGCGCGGCCGGGGAGGTTGATGACCGGGGTGGTCTCGGTGGTGGTCATGGTGCTCACGCCCTGTCCGCGACGCGCTGGCCGAGCAGGCCCTGGGGCCGCACGAGCAGGACGACGATGAGGAGTACGAAGGCCCAGACGTCCTTCCAGGCGCCGCCTCCGAAGAGGTCCATGCCGGGCAGGTGCTGGATGTAGCCGGTGGCGAGGGCTTCGGCGAGGCCGAGGGCGACGCCGCCGAGCATGGCGCCGTAGATGTTGCCGATGCCGCCGAGGACGGCTGCGGTGAAGGCCTTGAGGCCGAGGATGAAGCCCATCCGGAAGTCGACCTGGCCGCTGCGCAGGCCGTAGGCGACGGCGGCGACGGCGGCGAAGGCGGCGCCGATGGCGAAGGCGAGGACGATGATCCGGTCGGTGTCGATGCCCATGAGCTTCGCGGTGTCGGGGTCCTGGCTGGTGGCCTGCATGGCGCGGCCGGAGCGGGTGCGGGTGACGAACCAGCCGAGGGCGATCATGCAGAGGGGTGCGGCGATGATCAGGAAGAGGTCGCTGCGCTGGATGGCGACGGAGCCGATCTCGAACGGGTCGCCGGGGATCTTGGGGAAGACGCGGGCCTTCTTGGCGTCGGGGTAGAAGGAGAAGACGAGCTGCTGGAGGAGGATCGAGAGGCCGATCGCCGTGATGAGCGGGGCGAGTCTGGGTGCGGAGCGCAGCGGCCGGTAGGCGAAGCGTTCGGCGGCGACGGCGGTGAGGGTGGAGACCAGGATGCCGGCGATCAGCATCAGCGGTAGGGCCAGCCACAGGGTGGTGCCGCCGGGGAGGGCGAGGTAGGCGGTCAGGGCGCCGAAGCCGCCGACCATGACGATCTCGCCGTGGGCGAAGTTGATGAGCTGGACGATGCCGTAGACCATCGTGTAGCCGATCGCGACGAGTCCGTAGAGGGCTCCGAGGATCAGGCCGTTGGCCAGCTGCTGCGGTAGGTCGTGCACCGCTGGGCCTCCGTTGTGCGTGTGGGGTGTCCGCGTGGGTGGTGGATGTGGGTGCGCGCGGGGGCACTGGTGGCGCCCCCGCGCGGGGTAACTCCGACGTGCTGTGGTGCTGCTGACGTCAGGTCAGCCGGGCGGTTCAGCCGTTGAAGGTGCCGGACTTCTCCACGGCCCACTTGCCGTCCTTGACGGTGTAGACGGTGAGCTGCTTGTTGGTGGTGTCGCCGTACTCGTCGAAGGAGACCTTGCCGGTGACGCCTTCGAAGGAGACCTTCTGGACGGCTTCGACGACCTTGGCGCGGGCGCCGTCGGGGAGCTTGCCGCCGTTGGCGGCGGCGACGGCCTTGACGCCCTGGATGATGGCCCAGGCGCTGTCGTAGGAGTAGCCGCCGTAGGTCTCGTAGGCGTCCTTGTAGCCGGCGGTCTTGTAGTCGGCGATGAACTTGGCGGCGGTGGGGAGCGACTCGACGGGGAGGCCGACGGCGGTGGCGTAGTCGCCCTGGCTCTTGGGGTTGAGCTTGATGAAGTCGCCGCTCTGGATGCCGTCGCCGCCCATCAGGGGGATGTTGACGCCGGCGTCCTTGAGCTGGAGGGAGAGCGGGCCGGCGGCGGGGTACTCGCCGCCGTAGTAGACGGCTTCGGCGCCGGAGGACTTGACCTTGGTGACGACGGCGGCGAAGTCGCGGTCGTCGGGGTTGACGTGCTCCTCGTTGACGATGGTGCCGCCGTTCTTGATGAACTGGGCCTTGAAGGTGGCGGCGAGGCCGGCGCCGTAGGTCTTCTGGTCGTCGATGAGGAAGACCTTGGTCTTCTTGGCGTCCTTGGCGAGGAAGTCGGCGGCGAAGGGGCCCTGGACCGCGTCGGTGGTGGCGGTGCGGAAGTAGGACTTGAAGGGGCGGGCCTTGACGCCGCTGGCCCACTTCTCGCCCTGGCTGAGGGCGACGCCGGTGTTGGCGGGCGAGATCTGGACGAGGTTGGCGTCGTTGAAGATCTGCTGCATGGACTGGGCGACGCTGGAGTTGAGCGGGCCGACGACGCCGAGGACGTCCTTGTCGGCGACCAGCTGGGTGGCGTTCTGCTGGCCGGGGGCGGGCTTGGCGGTGTCGTCCAGGGCCTTGATCTGGAACTTGACGCCGGGGACCTCGTTCTTCTCGTTGGCCTGCTTGACGGCGAGCTCGACGGAGTTGCGGATGCCGAGGCCGAGGGCGGAGAGGTCGCCGGTGAGCGGGGCGTCGACGCCGATGGTGACGGTGGTGCCGCCCCCGGCGTTGCCGCTGTCGCCGGACTTCTTGTCGTCGCGGGAGCCGCACGCGGTGAGGCTCAGGGCGCCGATCACGGCAATGCTCACGACAACTGCTGAACGATGACGCACGGGGGTCCCCTTCGGTTCAGGAGGGCGCCGCGCCTGAGTGGCGGGAGCCTGGATGCGCGATGGGCCTGGCCCAATCCGGTGGCGCGGTGACTGGCCGTGACTCTAGATGCCGTTGGGCGGCTCGGGCAGTGGTGCGGCGAGGCTGTGATTCTCTTGTTATGAGCACACGGAGAAGCCGTCTCAGCATGTGGTCGTTTCGGTTCGACCGGCCCGGCCCCGCCGGGGGTCCTGGCCTCAACTGGCCCTGTGTAAGGCGCAGAAGTGCAGGTGACTCCTGGACTCTCCGATAATCGGACATGGGTGTCCGCGGTGTTGGGGTCGGGCGTGCACGTCCGAATATCGGACGCGCGGCCGTTCGGCGGGGAATTTCCGGATGGGCTCGCCCCCCGCGGTCCGCCGGATAGTCGGATTTCCTAGCTGTTACGCAGTGTTACATCTCTGGAAGTCTGTGAAAAAGTCCGTGGACATGCCACCGCCCCCTTGTCTGGACCAACGACTTCCCAGGGCTGTCGAAGGTCAAACAAGGGGGCGGGCAAGGGATTTGATGATCAGTCCGCTGCGCCGGCCCCTTGTCGAAGGGGTCGGCGCGGCGGGTGCGCGTCAGAGGTCGCGGAGCATGCAGGTCAGGCGGCAGCTGGTGACCCGCTTGCCGGTGTCGTCGGTGATCGCGATCTCGTAGGTCGCCGCGGTGCGGCCCTTGAAGACCGCCGTCGCCACTCCGGTGACCAGCCCGGAGGTGGCCGAGCGGTGGTGGGTGGCGTTGAGGTCGACGCCCACCGCGTACCGGCCCGGGCCGGCGTGCAGCATCGCGCCGACCGAGCCGAGGGTCTCGGCCAGCGCCGCCGAGGCGCCGCCGTGCAGCAGCCCGTACGGCTGCTGGTTGCCGTCGACCGGCATGGTGCCGACCACCCGGTCGCCCGAGGCCTCGACGATCCGGATGCCCAGCTTCTCGCCGAGGCTGCCGCCGGAGAAGGTGGCCGGGTCGACGCCGAGCTTGGCGAAGTGGTCGAGCATCTCCTGCGGGATGTCGAGGACGGTGGCCGCGTCGGTGGCCGCTTCGGGGGCCGGGTCGGTCATGGGGGAGCTCCTGCCGCTCGGGGGTCGCGTCGTCGTGCTGCCTGTGATCGTACGACCGTCCTACTCGGTGGTAGTGGCGGTGGCGGGGGAGACGGGCGTGGCGGGCGGGACCGGGGGGCCTCCGTCGCGGGCGTGCCCTTTTTGTCGGTGCCGGGCCATAGGATCGGTGGCCGGTAGTGGAATCGGCAGGAACGGACGTTGACGTGGCTACGCAGAGTACGGACAAGGGCGCGGCGGGTGGCGGCGGAGCCGGGTCGCGGCCCCGCCTCATGCTGCTCGACGGGCACTCCATGGCCTACCGGGCGTTCTACGCGCTGCCCGTGGAGAACTTCAACACCTCTACGGGCCAGCCCACCAACGCGGTGTACGGCTTCGCCTCGATGCTCGCCAACACCGTGCGCGACGAGCGGCCGACCCACCTCGCGGTGGCCTTCGACCTCTCCCGCCAGACCTTCCGTTCGGCCGAGTTCCCCGACTACAAGGCCAACCGCGCCAAGACGCCGGACGAGTTCCGCAGCCAGATCGGCCTGATCGGCGAACTCCTCGACGCCATGAACGTCCCGCGGATGACCGTCGAGGGCTTCGAGGCCGACGACATCATCGCCACCCTGGCCACCGCCGCCGAGGCGGCCGGCTTCGACGTCGACATCGTCACCGGCGACCGGGACTCCCTCCAGCTGGTCACCGAGCACGTCACCGTCCTCTACCCGACCAAGGGCGTCTCCGAACTCACCCGCTACACCCCGGAGAAGGTCGCCGAGAAGTACGGCGTCACCCCCCGCCAGTACCCGGACCTCGCCGCCCTGCGCGGCGACCCGTCCGACAACCTCCCCGGCATCCCCGGCGTGGGCGAGAAGACCGCGGCCAAGTGGGTCAACCAGTTCGGCTCCTTCGACGAACTGGTCTCCCGCGCCGACGAGGTGAAGGGCAAGATCGGCGAGAAGCTGCGCGAGCACCTCGACTCGGTCAAGCGCAACCGGGTCCTCACCGAGCTGGTCCGCGACGTCGAACTCCCGCTCGGCGTCACCGACCTGGAGCGGTCGGCCTTCGACAAGGCGGCCGTCACCACGCTGATGGAGTCGCTGGAGTTCCGCAACGCCAACTTCCGCGACCGCGTCCTCGGCATCGACCCGTCCGGCGCCGAGGCGGAGGCCGAGACCGAGCTCGCCCCCGGCATCGAGGTCGACGGCGAACTGCTCACCGACCCCGGCACGCTCGCCGCCTGGCTCGGGCAGCACGCCGCGGGCAAGGCGCCGGTCGCGCTCGCCGCCGTCTACCGGTGGGCGCTCGGCAGCGGCGAGGTCACCGAGATCGCGCTCGCCGCCGGCGAGACCGCGGCCTGGTTCGACCCGGCCCTGCTCGCCGAGGAGGACGAGCGCGCCCTCGCCGCCTGGCTGGCCGACCCGGCCGCCCCCAAGGCCCTGCACATCGCCAAGCAGGTCATGCGCGCCTTCGCCGAGCGCGGCTGGCAGATCGGCGGCGTCGTCGCCGACACCGCCCTCGCCGCCTACCTGGAGAAGCCCGGCCGCCGCACCTTCACCCTCGACGTGCTCGCCGAGGAGTACCTGGCCCGCTCGCTCGCCCCGGCCCCCGCCGCCGAGTCCGGCCAGCTCGCCTTCGACGCCCCCGAGGAGGACCCGACCGCGGGCGCCCAGGCGCTGATGCTCCAGGCCCGCGCCGTGCTCGACCTCGCCGCGCTCTTCGACACCCGGCTCGCCGAGGTCGGCGCCACCGGGCTGCTGCGCGACATGGAGCTGCCGATCGCCGCCCTGCTCGCCCGCATGGAGCGCACCGGCATCGCCGCCGACCGCACCTGGCTCACCGGCCTGGAGTCGCAGTTCGCCGCCGAGATCCAGCGCGTCGTCGAGGAGGCGCACGCCGCCGCCGGCCACGAGTTCAACCTCGGCTCGCCCAAGCAGCTCCAGGAGATCCTCTTCGGCGAACTCGCCCTGCCCAAGACCAAGAAGATCAAGACCGGCTACACCACCGACGCCGACGCCCTCACCTGGCTCGCCACCCAGACCGACAACGAGCTGCCGGTCATCCTGCTCCGCCACCGCGACCAGGCCAAGCTGCGCACCACCGTCGAGGGCCTGCTCAAGACCGTCTCCCCGGCCGGCCGCATCCACACCACCTTCAACCAGATGGTCGCCGCCACCGGCCGGCTCTCCTCGCAGGACCCGAACCTGCAGAACATCCCGGTCCGCACCGAGGAGGGCCGGATGATCCGCCGCGCCTTCGTCGTCGGCGAGGGCTACGAGTCGCTGCTCACCGCCGACTACTCGCAGATCGAACTGCGGATCATGGCCCATCTCTCCGAGGACGAGGCGCTGCTGGAGGCCTTCGCCACCGGCGAGGACCTGCACACCACCGTCGCCTCCCAGGTCTTCGAGGTGCCGGGCGCCGCCGTCGACGCCGAGATGCGCCGGAAGATCAAGGCGATGTCCTACGGCCTCGCCTACGGACTCTCCGCGTACGGGCTCTCCCAGCAGCTCGGCATCAAGCCCGCCGAGGCGCAGGGCCTGATGGACACCTACTTCGAGCGGTTCGGCGGCGTCCGCGACTACCTGCGCCGGGTCGTCGACGAGGCCCGCGCCACCGGCTACACCGAGACCCTGCTCGGCCGCCGCCGCTACCTGCCGGACCTCAACAGCGACAACCGCCAGCGCCGCGAGATGGCCGAGCGGATGGCCCTCAACGCCCCGATCCAGGGCTCGGCCGCCGACATCGTCAAGATCGCCATGCTGCGGGTCGACGAGGCACTGACCGCCGCCGCGCTGAACTCCCGGATGCTGCTCCAGGTGCACGACGAGATCGTGCTCGAACTCGCCCCCGGCGAGCGCGAGCAGGTCGAGGCGGTCGTCCGCGAGCAGATGGCCGGCGCCTACCCGTTGCGCGCGCCGCTCGACGTCTCCGTCGGCGTCGGCGCCGACTGGGAGGCCGCCGCGCACTGACGGCGTGCACCGACGGCGTGCACTGACGGCGCGCAGTGATGGCGTGAACTGGCGCCGCGCACTGACGGCGTGCACTGACGGCGTGCAGTGACGCCGCGCACCGCGCACCCGGAAGCCCTCCGGGCGACGGCACACCGCCGCCGCCCGGAGGGCTTATGCGTCCGGCGCCGGGGCCCTACGCTGGGGCCGTGACGGAGCGGGTGACCGTGCGGGTGGGGCCGGAGTCGGCGGTGCTGGTGCTCGGCACCGGCCGCGACCGGCTGCGCGAGACGGCCGGGATCCTCGGGGAAGGACTGCTGTCGGCGCTGGGCTGGCAGGTGCTGCTGCTCCAACTGGGCTCGGCGGTCGGCGTCTTCGCCCACCTCATGCTGCACCTCGACGGCGCCGCGGTGATCTGGGCGGTGGCGGCGGTCTCCGCCGTGGAGATCGTGGTCGGAACCCTCCACTACGACTGGGAGACCCTCACCCGACCGGGCCGCCTGGAGTTCTCGCCGCCGCACGAGCCGACGCACTGGCGCCAGGTCCTGCTGGGCAGGCCGAGCCGGTGGTACCCGGTGACCGGCCTGCGCGGGCTGAAGGTGGCGCACTGGGTCTACGAGCCCGTGGACGGGGACCCGCGGCCCCGGCTCGAAACCTACTCCGTCCGCAACGAGGCTCCGGGCTTCTCGGCCGTGCCGCTGTCGGCGAGAGAGGTGCGGGGCGATCCGCGGCAGCTCGTCGAGGACCTCAGGGCGCTGCTCGGACCGGTCGGGCTGGCGGTCGAGCTCGACACCGAGCGGTTCGTGTGGGCGCCCGGCAGGATCCCCTCCTACCGGCTCGCCCCGCCGGAGGCCGTACCGCCGGAGGCCGTACCGCCGGAGGCCGTACCGCCGGAGGGCGCTCCGCCCGTGGCCGACGCCGTACCGGCCGACGCCGGGCCGGAGCGGCCGGCCGACCGGACGCCCGGGGTGGAGCCGGACGACGCGCCGGCGTGACCAGCCCCCGGCCGGTGGACGCTCCGGGAGCGCGCGCCCGGGCAGGAAGGAGACGCGGCCGGGGCGGGCTCCGTAGGCGCACCTGCGGGGCTCCGGAGGCCTTCTGCGCCCGGCGTCGCGGCCCTCGCCGGGGCCGTGACGGAGCGGGTGACCGTGCGGGTGGGGCCGGAGTCGGTGGTGCTGGTCCTCGGCACCGGTCGTGACCGGGTGTGCGAGGCCGCCGGGTCCTGGGCCGGGAGGTGGTCCTGCTGCCGCTGGGCATGCCGGCCGGGACGTTCGCCCACGTCGCCTTCGGGCTCGGCACCGGGGCGGCGGTCGGGCTGGTCGGCGCGGCGACGGTGCTGGAGGTACTGGCCTGCGGCGTCATGTCCGGCTGGAGCACCCTCACCCGGACCGGTCGCCCGGAGTTCTCGCCGTGAGGCTGGGACTGCCGGGGCGGTGGCGCCCGGTGGCGGAGCTCGGCGGGGTGCAGGTCGTCCACCGCCTCACCGAGCCCGTGGACGGGGATCCGAGGCCGCCCGCCGAGGCCTTCACGGTGTCCGCGGACTGCCGAAGGGCGCCGCTGTCGGCCTACGACGTCCTCGGGGACCCGCGACGGCTCGTCGAACAGCTCGGGGAACTGCCGGCACCCGCCGGTCTGCCGGTCGCCCTCCGAACCGCCCGGCACACCCGGACACCGGGCCGCCGCCCGTCGACGAGGTGCCGGGGCCCGCGCCGGGAGAGGGTCCGGAGGACGCGGTCGGGCCTGGGTGACCGGCGCGCGTTCGGTGACGGGCCCACGGCCCGGGCCGCTCCGGCCGTGCCGGCGGGCTTCCCGGACGGCCCGCCCGCTCCTACGCTTAGGCCGTCATGGCGCTTAGGCGGTGGTGGTGAGCGTGGCGGAGGAGCCGGTACCGAACCTGCGCAGCACCGGGCACTCCACGGTGCTGACGGTCCGCCCGGGCGGCGGACGGTGGGTCCTCGCCGGGTGGATCGTGCTGTCCCGCGCGGCCCTGGGGATCGGCCTGCACTTCGTCTGGTTCCCCGCGTACATCCCGCTGATCCTCGTGCTCCGCTACGTGGTGGAGCTCAGCCCCCGCACCAATCTGGCGGTCGCCGCCGGCACCTACCTCCTGTGCTCCCTCCGGCAGGGGATCCGGGAGATGCGGGACCCACTGCGGCGGTTCCACCGGCTGGAGTTCGGCCCGCCCGGCGCCCCCGACCGGTTCCGGATCGTCGGGGCCGCGCCGGGCGGCCGGTGGCGACCGGCGGCGGACCTCCAAGGCGTCCAGATCCTGCACCTGGTCACCGTGCGGGCGGACGGCCGGCCGGTGCCGGAGGGCGACGGGTGGGAGGTGTCGGTGCGGGTGTGCGGCCCCGGGTCGGCGTACTGCGCCGGCGACGGCGACCCCCGGGCCGTGGCGGAGGAGCTCGCCCGGGTGCTGGAACCCGCGGGAGTTCCGGTGGAGTTCACCACCGTCCGGCGAGCGCCGCGGCACATCCCCGCGGCAGCGGCCCACCCGCCCGCCGACGCCCGGCCCGTCGGCACCCGGCGCTCCGAGGCCCCGCCCGCCGATGCCGCGCCCGCCGATGCCCGACCTGCCGACGCCCCGCCGGAACAGCGGTTCTGAGCACCGACCGGTCTCCGCCCCCGACCCCACCGCCCGACCCCACCGCCCGCCTCCACCGCCCGCCTCCACCGCCCGGCCCCACCCGCCCGCCTCCGGCGTCGGCGGCCTCCGCCACCGGCCCTCGGTCTCCGGTCCTCGGCCCACCGGCCGAGTGCGGGTGCTCCGGCAGGCGGATCCCCCGAAACCGGCTCCCGCATAGCGTCCTGATCATGCCTCAGATCAAGATCGGCGTCTTCGCGCCCGCCCTCACCTTCGACCCCGTGGCCCCGCCCGGGGAGACCGCCGAGGTCGCCCGGTTCGCCGAACAGCTCGGTTTCGAGTCGCTCTGGGTGAGCGGTCACCTGACCGGCCGCTGCGCCATGCCCGACCCGCTGCAGCTGCTCACCGTCGCCGCGGCCGCCACCACCGAACTCGCGGTCGGCACCGCCGCCCTGGTGCCCGGCCTGTACCCGCTGCCGCTGCTCGCCCAGCAGCTCGCGACCCTCCAGTACCTGAGTGCGGACCGCCTGCTGCTGGGCGTCGACGCCGGGGACAGTCCTTGGGCGCGCTGGCGCGGCGGCCTGCGTGACGGCGCGGCCTGGCGGATGCTCGGCATCCCCCGGGAGGAGGCGGACGCCCGGCTCGACGCGGCACTCGAAGCCTTCCCCGCGCTGCTGCGCGGCGAGCCGGGCCGATTGGACCCGGTCCAGCCCGAGGTCACCCTCGGTATCCCGGCGGGCGTCCCGCCGCTGCTGGTCGGTGGCGAGTCCCCGACCGCCCTGCGGCGCGCCGCCCGCTACGGCGACCACTGGTTCCCCGCCCTCGCCTCGCCCGCGTGGCTCGCCGAGGGGCGCGCCCGGCTCGCCGAACTGGCGGAGGCCGAAGGGCGGGCGATGCCGGGCGTCACGGTGGCGCAGCCGGTCGCCCTCGCCCGCCCCGGTGCGCCGGCCCCGGCCGGTCCGGTCTCCACCGCCGCCCTGACCGAGCTCTACGGCCTCACCGCCGAGCGGGGCGCCGCCGTCACGATCGGTGGAACGCCGGAGGCGGTGGCCGGGCGGATCGCGGAGTTCGAGGCCGCCGGAGCGGACCGGATCGTGTTCAGCGTCGTCGACCCCGCGTGGCGGCCGCAGTTCGAACTCCTGGCGGAGGCCGTGGCACTGCTGGGCCGGGCGGACGGCGGGCAGCACCGGGGACGGGCTCGGGCTCGGGGCGGGTCCGGTGGACCTCGGGCGGTGCCGTGAGGCGCTGCGCCGGGCGCGGCGCGCGGTCGCTCCCGGGGCCGGTCCCGGGAGCACGCTCGCGCTGGGTTCCGCGCTCGCGCTCGGCTCCGCTTTCGGCCCGGGTTCCGTGTTCGCGCTGGGCTCCGCCCTCGCGCTCCGCTCCGTCCTCGGCCTCGCCGGCGGGGCGGTGGACCCCCGGTGCGGACGGCGGGGTGCGGACCGGCGCGACGACGTGCGTGCGCCCGAGGGGCTGTGGGGAACCACCGGGATCCGCCGGTCCATCGCTGTGGCTCCGGGGGGTTGATACCGGGTCAGGGAGCCTCTTCACTTGTCATGGCGCCGACGCGCTTGATCGCGGTCCGGTGCCGCTCCACCGCCTCATGGTTCCGCTGCTCCACCGCTCCATCGCTCCACCGCTCCGCTGCTCCGACGCCTCACCCGACGAGTCTGGAGATCCCCTCATGTCCCAGTCCCGCCTGCGGCGCGCCACCGTGGCGTTCGCGGCCCTGCCCCTGCTCGCGCTCGGCGCGGGCCAGGCCGTGGCCGCCCCCGCCGCGCCTCCCGCTCCCGCCACCGCCGCCCCGGCGTCCACCGCCCGGGTGTCCGCCATCGAGGACGAGGTCGCCCGCTCCCTGGCCGCCTCCCTCGCCGACCCCGCGCTGCGCGAGCGGCTGCGGTCCGCGACCGCCGCCGCTCCGGGCGGCGCCGCCGACCTCGGTCCGCTGGCCGCCGCCGCCCAGAGTCCCGCCGCCCGCGGGCTCGCCGACACCGCCGCGCAGGCGGACCGCAGGATCGCCGCCGCCAAGGGCCTCGGCGCCGACCTCGGCCCGCTGCTGCGCGTCCAGTTGGCCGACCCGTCGATGCGGGCCGCGCTGGACGCGGGCGCGGCGCCGCTGGTGGCGACCGCCGTCGCCGACGACCACGCCCGCACCGTCCGTGCCTACGACACCGCCGGCCGGGCCCACGCCCTCGACGCGGCGACGGTGCCCGGGCGGCCCGTCTACCTGGTGGACATCGACACGGCCAAGACCCTGGCCGCCGGGATCGCCGTCCTGCAGCGGGAGTTCGCCGCGCGCGGCCTCGACGCCGCGGGTCCGGCAGCCGCGCCGACCGGACAGGCCGCGCAGGCCGCCGCCGGCGGCTGGTGGGGCACCAAGATCAGCAGCGTCGAGGTGTCCGACGACGAGGAGCCCTGGTTCAAGGGCGCCGCCGAGATGTTCAGCCTGGTGAGCGGCTTCGGCCAGGACGGCAAGGTCCGCGTCGACTCGGTCGCCATGCCGTACCTCCAGTACGACGGCACGGTGTACTACCCGAACCAGATCCTGGTGAACTGGTCGAACTACAAGTACAACCTGGCCGACGTCGTGCTGATGGAGGACGACGGCGACACCAACTACCTGGCCCTCGCCCAGGCGGTGGCCGCCGTCCTGCTCACCATCGCGGACCAGGGGGCCTACATCCCGCTGGTCAACGCCGTCCTGGCGGCGCTGCCCGCGTCCTGGTGGACCGACGACCCGGACTACGTGGAGTCCTGGTACACCCTGGCCCGGACCAGCTCGGGCCGCCTCAACGGGGCGCGCGGCAACGGCTGGATGACCGTCGAGCCGTACTGGGTCAGCCAGCTCTGACCGTCCCCTCAGGGCCGGGTCGGCGCCGCGCGTCGCCGCGCTCCGCCGACCCGGCCCGCAGGTGATCAACCCGTGTGACGAGGCGAGTCCGTACTACCGTGGGCCCGATGACAACGGATCACGCAAGGACCGCCCGGCCCGTCCCCCACGCCGAGGCGCCGACGCTCCAGGCCCGCAACTCCGCCGCCTTCTGGGTCGCGACCGGCCGATCCCGGGGGCACGAGGTGATCCGGCGCCGCGGATTCGTCGCCGTCGACGGCGACGAGCGCGCGGGCCTGCGGATCCTGGTGCAGGAGCCCGACCTCGACCCGGGCGAAGCGGCCGAGTTGAGCGACCTGACCCGCCGGGCGGCGGGCGCGGTGACCGTCGAGGACCCGTTCAGCTCGACGGACCTGGTCCACCTGGGCCTGCGCACCTGGCAGATGCCGATCATGCTGCGCCTGCCCGGCCCCGTCGCCGACCCGGCACTGGACGTGACCCGGGTACGGCGGCCCGAGGATCTCCGGGCGGCCGAGCGGGTCGTGATCGAGGGCTTCGAGCTGGACGGATTCGAGCCCTACCGCCCCGGCGAGCTCTTCCCGATGACGCTGATCGAACAGCCCGGCGTGGACGTGTTCGTCGTCTCGGTCGACGGCGTGGCCGCGGGCGCCGGCGTGAGCGTCGTGGCCGACGGCGTCGGCAGCCACTACTGGATCGCCGCCTCCTCGGCCTTCCGCTCGCGCGGCGTGGGCCGGGCCGTCATGCTCGGCGCCCTCGCCCACCTGGCCGACCTCCCGACCACCCTCACCGCCTCGAAGCAGGGCAGGCCGCTGTACGAGTCGCTGGGGTACACGGTCGCGGCCCCCTCGACCTGGTGGGCCTCCTCCTGAGCCACGGGGCCTCGCACGGGAAGTCGGCGGGTCCGACTTCCCGTGCGCGGCCTGGCCGCGCGGGCACCGGCGTGGTCAGGCGTCGTGGTCGGCCGCCGTGCCCACTACCCGTCGGGGGTGCCGGCGGTCGGAGTGTGGGGCGCCTGCTGTCCACGGTGTGCGCTGCTGCTGCCCGGTCGTGCCGGGGGCGGGGGCACGTAGCGCGGCGCCTCCAGGCCGAGGGCCTGCGGGGTGTGCTGCGCAGGAAGTCGGATGGGTCGACTTCCTGCGCGCGGGTGTTCAGGTGGTGCGGGCGGCGGCTCGGGTGCGGCAGTGGGCGAGGGCTGCCGAACGGGGGTGCATCGGGGGCGCTTTCCGAGACGCTGGGGCGGGGCCTTCTGGAGCGGGACTCCGAGGTCGTGGCCGGGTGGGCCGGACAGTACGATCGCCTTCAGGTCGACGCCCTCACGCGGCTGGACAGCGTGACCATGATCCGGGAGGCACGGAGGGATTATGAACGGCATTCACAGTGACCAACCGGCCCGCGCCGCGTGGCGAAAGAGCTCCTACAGCAACGGGCAGGGCGGATGTATCGAGGTCGATGACTCGCGCCCCGGAGCGGTGCGCGACTCCAAGGACCCTCACGGCCCCGCACTCGTCCTCCCGGCGGAGGCGTGGCAGTCGTTCGTGCAGGCCGTTCGCTCCGGCGAGTTCGGTGAGGTCTGACCGATCCCGGTGACGGAGGCGGTGCATCATGCCCAGGCGTGACTACGAGGACGACCCGAACGCCCCCGAGGCCAACTCCCTCGTCCCGGCCGCTTCCGTCGTCGTGGTCGACGACGCGGGCCGGGTTCTCCTACAGCGGCGTACCGACAACGGGATGTGGGCCCTGCCCGGTGGCAGGATGGACCTCGGTGAGTCGCTCGCCGGGTGCGCTGTCCGCGAGACGCGCGAGGAGACCGGCATCGATGTCGAGATCACCGGGATCGTCGGCACCTACACCGACCCCCGCCACGTCTTCGCCTACGACGACGGCGAGGTCCGGCAGGAGTTCTCGATCTGCCTCCTCGGGCGCCCGCTCGGCGGGGAGTTGCGGGCGTCCGACGAGTCCCACGAGGTGGCGTGGTTCACCCCGGCCGAGACGGACGGGCTGCCGATGGTGTCGAACATCCGCCGAAGGCTGGCCGACTGGCGCTCGGGGGCGATCCCCGTGGTGCGCTAGCCGCCGTCCGCCGATCGACTTCCTGTCACTTCCTGGCGTTGGTGCGCTTCGTCGGCTCGGCCGTGGTCGGGTCCTCGGGCCAGGGGTGGCGGGGGTAGCGGCCCCTGAGATCCGCTCTCACGGCGTGGTAGCCGTTCTTCCAGAAGCCCTCCAGGTCGCCGGTGATGGCGGCGGGCCGACCGGCGGGGGAGAGCAGTTGCACGGTGAGCGGTACTCGTCCGCCGGCCAGTGCCGGGGCGGCCCTCCAGCCGAAGAGTTCCTGCAACTTGACGGCCAGTACCGGGCGTTCGGTGCTGTAGTCGACCCGTATCTTCGAGCCGGACGGCACGGCGACGCGTTCGGGGGCCAGCTCGTCGAGGCGGCCGGCCTGTCCGCTTGACCAGGGGAGCAGGCGCTGCAGGGCGGACGTGGTGTCGATCCGGGCGAGGTCGGTGCGGCGGCGGGCGCGGGACAGCTCGGGTTCCAGCCACTCCTCGGCGCGTTCGAGCAGCGCGTCGTCGCTGACATCGGGCCAGGGGTCGCCGATGGCGGCATGGAGGAAGGCGAGGCGTTCGCGCAGGTTGGACGGGAAGGTCAGGAGGGCGCCGACGCCTTCGCGGGTGAGGCCTTCGAGGATGGCGGCGCGGACGAGGGACGGGTCGGGGCGGCCGAGCGGCTTCTCGGCGAGTTCGATGGCACCGAGGGATTCCACCTGCCGGGAGACGACCTCGCCCCGCCGGGTGTCCCAGTGGACTTCGGCGCGCTTGGTGAGCAGTGGCGCGCCGGCCCGCCGGGCGGTGTCCTCGTCGAGTGCCGCAGCGTGCAGCACCCGCGCCGAGTGCGCCCCCGCCGGGCGGTCGGCCGCCGCGACGGCGAGCCACGGCAGTGCGCCCAGCGCCGTGCCCGGGGCGAGTTCGGCCGCCGTTCCCGAGGCCATCAGGTACGGGCTGCGCTCCCCCGGGGCGGGCCGCTCGACCCGGGCCCGGGCGATGCGTTCGGGGAAGGCGAGGGCGACGACGAGGCCGACGGCGGTGGTGTCGGGCAAGGCGGTGGCGGGTTCGGAGCCGCCACCGCGCCGCAGTCGGCGGACCTCCTCGCGCCAGCGCCCCGCGTAGGGGTCGCGGGAGGAGCGGACGGTCCGCCAGACCGCGGCGAGGTCGTCGCCGAGGGCGCGCGGTGGCTCCTCGGAGAGCAGGGCGACCACCTCGGCGGCGCGCTCGCCTCCGATCAGCGGCGCGCCGTCGACCAGCGCCCGTCCCAGTCGCGGGTGCAGCCCGGTGCGGGCGAGCCGCACCCCGCGTTCGGTCGCCCGGCCGTCCGAGGAGACCGCCCCGAGGGCCTGCAGCGTCTGCCGGGCGGCGGCCATCGCCCCGGCGGGCGGGGCGTCGGGCAGGGCGAGCCCGGTGGCGTCCGGGTCGCCCCAGCAGGCCACCTGGAGGGCGAACGGGGTGAGGTCGGCGAGCGCGATCTCAGGGGTCGGGAAGCGGGCGGCGCGGGCGTCCTCGGCCTCGTGCCAGCAGCGGTAGACGGTGCCGGGGGCCTCGCGGCCCGCCCGGCCGGCGCGCTGGCGGGCGGCGGCCAGCGAGGCGCGGACGGTGACCAGGGCGGCGAGGCCGCGGGCGTGGTCGGTGCGCGGTTCGCGGGCGAGTCCGGCGTCCACCACGACCCGCACGCCGGGCACGGTGAGGGAGGATTCGGCGACGGCGGTGGCGAGGACCACCCGCCGCGAGGAGGACGGGGTGAGCGCCGCGTCCTGGACGGCCTGCGGCGCGCGCCCGTGCAACTGCAGCACCTCGGCCGGGACCCCGCCCAACTGCCCGGCGACCCGGGCGATCTCGCCGGTGCCGGGCAGGAAGCAGAGCACGTCGCCGTCCCGTTCGGCGAGCGCCCGGCGGACGGTGGCGGCGACGTGGTCGAGCAGGGCGAAGTCGACCCGGGTGCCGTGGGCGGGGCGGACGGCGCGCGGCGGTGGCGCCCACACCACCTCGACCGGGTGCGAGACGCCGTGCGCCTCGACGACGGGCGCGTCGTCGAGGAGGCGGGCCCAGGCCTCGGTGTCGGAGGTCGCGGAGGCGCAGACGATCCGCAGGTCGGGGCGGAGGGCGGCGCGGACGTCGAGCAGGAAGGCGAGCGCGGTGTCGGCGTCGAGGTGGCGCTCGTGGCACTCGTCGAGGACGACGACGTCGACGCCGGGCAGTTCCTGGTCGCGCTGGAGCCGCTGGAGCAGGACGCCGGTGGTGACCACCTCGACCACCGTCCGGGGGCCGACCCGGCGGTCGCCGCGCACGGTGTAGCCGACCTGCTCGCCGACGGGGGAGTCGAGCAGCCAGGCCATCCGGCGGGCGGCGGCGCGGACGGCCAGCCGGCGCGGTTCGGCGACCAGGACCCGCCGGACGGGCCGGCCGTCGGCGAGCAGCCCGGCCAGGGCGAGCGGCACCAGGGTGGTCTTGCCGGTGCCGGGCGGCGCGGCGAGGACGGCGGTGCCGGGCCCGTCCAGCGCCTCGTGCAGCGCGGGCAGCGCGGTGCGGACGGGCAGGTCGCGCCAGGCCGGGTTCGGCGGGGTCAAGGCGTCAGCCCCGCTCGGCGACGAAGATCGCGGTCCCGGGGATGAGCCGCCCGCGCAGCGGGGACCAGCCGCCCCACTCCTGCTCGTGCCCGTCCGGCCACTCCGGCTCGACCAGGTCGACGAGCCGGAAGCCGGCGGCGACCAGTTCGCGGACCCGGTCGCCGATCGTGCGGTGGTGTTCGACGTAGGTGGCGCGGCCCTGCTCGTCCTCCTCGACGTACGGCGTGCGGTCGAAGTACGGGGAGACGGCGGTGAGGCCCTCGACGCCGGGCTCGTCGGGGAAGGCCCAGCGGATGGGGTGGGTCACCGAGAACACCCAGCGGCCGCCGGGCCGGAGCACCCGGTGGACCTCGCGCATCAGTGCGGCGGTGTCGGCGCTGAACGGGACGGCGCCGTAGGCGGAGCAGGCGAGGTCGAAGGAGCCGTCGGCGAACGGCAGCACGGCGGCGTCGGCCTGGACGACGGGGACGGGCGCGGCGCCGCGGGAGAGGTCGATCCGCAGCGAGTGCTGGAGCTGGCGGTACGAGATGTCGAGGGCGACGGGGCGGGCGCCGCGGCCGGCCAGCCAGCGCGAGCACTGGGCGGCGCCCGCGCCGAGCTCCAGGACGGTGCGGCCGGCGACGTCGCCGAGCAGGCGGGCGTCCGCCTCGTCCAGGCCCTCGGGGCACCAGGTGAAGCGGTCGTCGCCGAGGAACTCGCCGTGCTCGTCCTGGTACTCGTCGGCGTTGCGGTCCCACCAGTGCCGGCTGGCCCGGCTGCTCTCGCCGGTGCCGGCGGAGCGGCGCACCGCGTCGTCGCCGTCGCCATCGTCGTCGTCGGGACCGTCGGGCCCGGCGGAACCGTCGGCAAGATCGTTCCCGGGGGCGGTGCCGAGGTCGTCCTCGGGGCCGTCGGCGTCGCCGGGCTGGTCGGGGCCGGAGTGGCGGGGGGTGGCGGTCACGGTGACAAGGCCCATCGCGTAGGGTGTGGTTCTGCGGAAGCGCCGCTGCCGCGAGTCGGCCCGAAAGGGCCCGGGTCCCGGCGGTGGCATCCGGGGAAGGACTCCCTGCGGCCGCCACCCATGAGGTGCGCAATCGGAGGATATGGCCTGTTCCATGCCGGGCTCCACCGTCTTGCCGCCCTTGGCGTTGACCGTGCCCGGCCGTCCCCGTATGCTACAAGTTGCGCTGCGGGCCTGCGCGCCTCAGACGGAGCAGGTCGCGCTCGCATCTGTCGAAGACCCCACGGTCGCAAGACGGACGCCGATCTCCCGTTCTCGGGTTTTCCGGTGCGCCGTGTTCTTGGCTGTCCGGCTTTCGGTGGGAGCGATACGGGCCCTCCGCGTGGCATTACCTACGACTTTCATGTCCGCACCGGAGCCCTTTTCCTAATGACGAGCCCCACCGACTCCTCCCTCAGCACCACCCCGCAGGTCGCGCTCAACGACATCGGCGACGCCGAGGCGTTCCTGGCCGCGATCGACGAGACCATCAAGTACTTCAACGATGGCGACATCGTCGAGGGCGTCATCGTGAAGGTCGACCGTGACGAGGTCCTCCTCGACATCGGTTACAAGACCGAGGGCGTCATCCCGTCCCGCGAGCTGTCGATCAAGCACGACGTCGACCCGCACGAGGTCGTCGCCGTCGGCGACAACATCGAGGCCCTGGTTCTCCAGAAGGAGGACAAGGAGGGTCGTCTCATCCTGTCCAAGAAGCGCGCTCAGTACGAGCGTGCCTGGGGCACGATCGAGAAGATCAAGGAAGAGGACGGCATCGTCACCGGTACCGTCATCGAGGTCGTCAAGGGTGGTCTCATCCTCGACATCGGCCTCCGCGGCTTCCTCCCCGCCTCGCTCGTCGAGATGCGCCGCGTCCGCGACCTCCAGCCCTACGTGGGCAAGGAGCTCGAGGCCAAGATCATCGAGCTGGACAAGAACCGCAACAACGTGGTCCTGTCCCGCCGTGCCTGGCTGGAGCAGACCCAGAGCGAGGTCCGCCAGACCTTCCTCACCACCCTGCAGAAGGGTCAGGTGCGCTCCGGCGTCGTCTCCTCGATCGTCAACTTCGGTGCCTTCGTGGACCTGGGTGGCGTCGACGGCCTGGTCCACGTGTCCGAGCTGTCCTGGAAGCACATCGACCACCCCTCCGAGGTCGTCGAGGTCGGCCAGGAGGTCACCGTCGAGGTCCTCGACGTCGACATGGACCGCGAGCGCGTCTCCCTGTCGCTGAAGGCGACCCAGGAGGACCCGTGGCAGCAGTTCGCCCGTACCCACCAGATCGGCCAGGTCGTTCCGGGTAAGGTCACCAAGCTGGTTCCGTTCGGCGCGTTCGTCCGCGTGGACGAGGGCATCGAGGGTCTGGTCCACATCTCCGAGCTGGCCGAGCGCCACGTCGAGATCCCGGAGCAGGTCGTCCAGGTCGGCGACGAGATCTTCGTCAAGGTCATCGACATCGACCTTGAGCGTCGCCGCATCAGCCTGTCGCTGAAGCAGGCCAACGAGGCGCTGGGTGCCAACCCGGCCGAGGTCGAGTTCGACCCGACCCTGTACGGCATGGCCGCCTCGTACGACGACCAGGGCAACTACATCTACCCGGAGGGCTTCGACCCCGAGGCGAACGACTGGCTGCCCGGCTTCGAGAAGCAGCGCGAGGAGTGGGAGCGGCAGTACGCCGAGGCCCAGACCCGCTTCGAGCAGCACCAGGCCCAGGTCATCAAGAGCCGCGAGGCCGACGCGGAGGCCGCTGCCGAGGGTGGCGACGCCGTCGCCGCCGCGGCCGGTGGCTCCTACTCGTCCAGCAGCGACGAGGGCTCCGGCGCCCTGGCCTCGGACGAGGCCCTGGCCGCCCTGCGCGAGAAGCTGGCGGGCGGCCAGAGCTGAAGCTCTGACCCTGCCGCTGGTGCTCGTTAGCGCATAGCGTCACCGATGGACCCCACCCGGTTTCCGGGTGGGGTCCATCGTTCTTCCCCTGGGTTTATTTGTTCCTTATGTGAAGGAATTTTGTGATTAGGGGCTCATCGGAACGCTATGGGTGATTCGGGACCAAGGGCCTACCTTGGGGTGAGTTGCCCGATGGGCCGCTCACCCGGCCCCGCACGCTAGGCACCCCTGCACATGCGCCGAAGCACCGCAGTGACACCCGCCTTCCCCGCCCCCCGGCCGTCGGCCGACCGCAAGGTCGAAGGACGCCTCGCCGCCCTCGGCCGGTTCTGCTACCGGCAGCGGCGCTGGGTGCTCGGTTTCTGGGCGGTGGTCCTGGTCATAGGCGTGCTGATCGGCGGGCGGGTCTTCGAGGGCTCGGTGGCCGGCGCCTCCTCGGCCGCCTCGGAGGCCGACCGGGGCGGTGCGGTGGTCACCGCCGCCGACCCGGCCAGGGGCACCGTCACCGCCGTGGTGGACGGGAAACCCGTGGACGACCCGGCCGTCCGGGACGCCGTCACCCGTGCCACCGCCGAGATCGCGGCCCTCCCCGGCGTCTCCTCGGCCGTCGACGCCTACGGCTCCGGCCCGGGCGCCGCCGCCCTGCGCTCGGCCGACGGCACGGCGAGCCTGGTCTCGGTGCGGATGGCCGACTCCAGCACCGCCGCGCAGACCACCGCCGTCACCCAGCGCCTCGCGGACATCCGGGCCGACGGCGCCGCGGTGACCGTCGGCGGGGACCTCGTGCTCCAGGACGAGGTCAAGAAGCAGACCGAGAAGGACACCCGCTTCGGCGAGATCGTCACCCTGCCCGTCACCCTGGTCGTGATGGTGCTGGTCTTCGGCGGGCTGGCGGCCGCCAGCCTCCCGGTGATCGGCGCGGTCGCCTCGGTGGGCGGCGCCCTGCTGGCCATGTTCGGCTTCAGCAAGATCATGGACATCGACACCAGCGTGCTGCCGATCGCCACCGTGCTGGGCCTCGGCCTCTCCATCGACTACGCGCTGCTCATGGTGAATCGTTTCCGCGAGGAACGCGGCCACGGAGCGTCGATCGCCGCGGCCGTCGAACGGACCGCCGCCACCGCCGGCCGGACCGTCGCCTTCTCCGGCCTCACCGTCGCCGTCGCCCTCGCCGGCCTCTTCGTCTTCACCAGCCCGGTGCTCGGCGCCGTCGCCGCCGCCGGGGTGAGCGTGGTGGTGATCGCCGTCGCCGCCGCCCTCACCCTGATCCCCGCCCTGCTCGGCTTCGCCGGCGGCCGGATCAGGACACCCACCGCGCCCGTCCCCGACGAGGGCTTCTTCAGCCGCACCGTCCGCCGGGTCCGCAAGCGGGCGGTGCCCGTCGCCCTCGCCTGCACCGCCCTGCTGATGGCCGCCGGAGCCCCCTTCCTGCACGCCGAGATGCGCAACTCCGGCGCCGCCGTGCTGCCGGCCTCCTCCGCCGGCCGCCAGGTCGCCGAGACCGTCGACCAGCGCTTCCCGCAGGCCTCGGCCGCCCCGGTCACCGTCGTCGTCGAGGGCGGCGCACCGGTCGCCCAGGCCTACGCGGACGACGTGGTGGCCAAGGTCCCCGGCGTCAGCGGCGTCCGGGCGGTGAACCCGGTGAGCGACGAGGTCTCCACCATCGACGTGCTGGTGCACGGCGACCCCCAGGGCGACCAGGCCAGACACGTGGTCGAGGAGCTGCGCGCCGACCGCGGCGGGCTCACCACCCACGTCACCGGCGGCGCGGCCTCGGTGGTCGACTTCCAGCACGAACTGCTCACCCGGGGCCCGATCGCCCTCGGCCTGGTCGCGCTGGGCACGCTGATCCTGCTCTTCCTGATGACCGGCTCGGTGGTGATGCCGGTCAAGGCCCTGCTGATGAACCTGCTCTCGCTGGGCGCCTCGCTCGGCGCGCTCACCCTGGTCTTCCAGGACGGCTGGTTCAGCGGACTGCTCGGCTTCAGCCCCACCGGGGGCCTGGAGACCTTCATCCCGGTGCTGGTCTTCGCGTTCGCCTTCGGACTCTCGATGGACTACGAGGTCTTCCTGCTGGCCCGGATCAAGGAACTGCGTGACAAGGGCCACAGCTGCACCCGGGCGGTGGAGCTCGGCGTCCAGCGCAGCGGTCGGATCATCACCTCGGCGGCCCTGCTGATGGTGATCGTCTTCGCCGGGTTCGCCCTCGGCGACATGCTGATGGTCAAGCAGATGGGCATCGCGCTGGCCGTCGCCGTGGCGGTGGACGCCACCCTGGTCCGCTGCCTGCTCGTCCCCGCCACGATGAGCTTCTTCGGCGAGTTCAACTGGTGGGCGCCGGCCCCGCTGCGCCGCCTGCACGACCGGTTCGGGCTGAGCGAGCACGTCGACCTGCCGACCATCGAGCCGGCCGTCCTCCCGGCGCCGCGCGGCAGGACCGGGGCCGACCTGGCGGGCGTCGCCCCCGGGGGCTCCCGGCCCGAATGACCGGATCCGTCGTCGTCGCGGCGGTCGCCCGGGGCCCTGGCCCGTACGGCCGGCCCCGGCGGTGGTCGGGAGGGGTCCCGCCGATGACGGCGATCTCGTCGGCGAGCCGGTCCGCCTCGTCGGGGGGGGGGCGGGCGGTGAGCAGCGCGGTGACGCCCTCGGCGACCAGGCCGCGCAGGTCGTACTGTTCTGCCCATGCGACTGACCAAGTTCGGGCATGCCTGTGTACGTCTGGAGCACGAGGGGGCGACCGTCGTCGTCGACCCGGGGTCGTTCAGCGATCCGGCCGCGCTGGCCGGGGCGGACGCGGTGCTGATCACCCACGAGCACGTGGACCACTTCGAGGAGGCCCGGCTGCGTGCGGCGCTGGAGGCGGATCCGGGGCTGCGGGTCTGGACCAACGCCGCGGTGGCCGCGCAGCTGGACGGGGTGGCGTCCAGGGTCTCCGTGGTGGGGGAGGGGGACGCCTTCGAGGTCGGCGGGATCGGGGTGAGCGTGCACGGGGAGTGGCACGCGGTGATCCACCCGGAGATCCCCCGGATCGGGAACATCGGGTTCCTGTTCGACGGCCGGCTGTTCCACCCGGGGGACGCGCTGACCGTGCCGCCGCACCCGGTGGAGACGCTGCTGCTGCCGTTCGCCGCGCCGTGGACCAAGGTCGGCGAGCTGGTCGACTACGTCCGGGAGACGGGGGCGCCGCGGGCGGTGCCGGTGCACGACGCGCTGCTCAGCCCGGTGGGGCTGGCGGTGCACACCCGGCTGCTGGGGTCGGGCGGCCCGGGGACGGGCGCGGAGCTGCGGACGCTGGGCGACGGCGAGAGCCTGGACCTGGACTGAGGGCTGAGCCGCGGGGCGGGGCCGGGGGTGCGTGTCGGCTGACACGCACCCCCGGCCCGCACTTGTCAGGTGGCACGTACGCGCCGGTAGCCTGGCGCCATGCTGAAGATCGGACTGACGGGTGGCATCGGCGCCGGCAAGAGCGAGGTCTCGCGGCTGCTCGCCGCCCACGGCGCGGTGATCGTGGACTCCGACGTGATCGCCCGTGAGGTGGTCGCGCCCGGGACGGACGGGCTGAAGGCCGTGGTGGCCGAGTTCGGGGAGGGCGTGCTGACGGCGGACGGTGCGCTGGACCGGCCGGCGCTCGGTGCGGTCGTCTTCGCCGACCCGGCGCGGCTGCAGGCGCTGAACGCGATCGTCCATCCGCTGGTGCGGGCCCGCTCCGCGGAGCTGGAGGCGGCGGCCGCCCCGGACGCGGTGGTGGTGCACGACGTCCCGCTGCTCGCGGAGAACGGCCTCGCGCCGCTCTACGACCTGGTGATCGTGGTGGACGCGGCGGACGAGGTCCGGATCGACCGGCTGGTGCGGGTGCGCGGGATGGCGGAGGCGGAGGCGCGGGCCCGGATGGCGGCCCAGGCGAGCAGGGCCGACCGGCTGGCGATCGCCGACGTCGTGATCGACAACGGCGGCCCGCTGGAGGCGCTGGCTCCCCGGGTCGCTGAGGTCTGGTCGGAACTGAAGGCACGTCAAGTCTGACTTCGGGCCAGATCTGACCGAATCTGATCGAATTCGATCTGTTCAGACCGTCGATGCGGCGGAGATCATGGAGTAATGGCTGATCACATAGCTCCGGCGATCGTCCCCCTCGACCAGTACGGCCCGGCCGAGCAGGCCGAGATCCTCGGTGACGGCCCCGACCCGTACGGGGTCGCGGACGTCGGGCTGACCTGGCTCTCCAAGGAGATCCACTTCGGCGCCCGGGCGGCGGAGGACGGCCGCCTGGTCGCCCACACCGGACTCCTGCGGCTGCCGCTCACGGTGGGCGGCGTCGATCTGGACGTGATGGGCGTCGGCGGCGTCGCCGTCGCCGCCGAGCAGCGCGGGCGGGGCCTGGCGCGCGCGGTGCTCGGGGCGGCCCTGGACCACGCCCGGACGCTGGGGCTCCGCCACGCGCTGCTGTTCTGCCGGCCGCCGCTGGCCCCGCTCTACCGGCGGCTCGGCTGGCGGGAACTGCTGGAGGACGTCCACGTGGAGCAGCCGGAGGGGCGGGTCGTCCTCATGCCGCTGCGCACCATGTGGACGCCGCTGGGCGCGGGCGCGCAGTGGCCGGAGGGGCCGGTCCGGCTGCGCTCGCTGCCGATGTAGCGGGCCGGGCGGGCCGGGCGGGGCGGGCGGCAGGCTCCGCCCGGCCCGGCGGCTCACTCGGTTCGGCGGCGCGCTCCGCCCCGGCGGCTCACTCGGTCCGGCGGCTCACTCCGGCCAGTCGGAGCCCTCGATCACGTCGACGAAGTCCGTCCGCTCGAACCCCGGGCTGAACCGGGCCAGGACGTCGGCCTTGACGTTCCCGAACGCGGTCTCCGGCTTGGGCGCGATGCCCTCGTGGAACGCGCGGAGGATGCCGCGCTTGAAGTCCGGCCGGGGGTGGGCGGCCACCACCGCGTCCCGGGCGCCGACGGGCAGGTCGTGGTAGCCGATGCCGAGCACGTCCAGCTCCACGCCCGCCGTGGTGAGGGCGATCTCCGGCTCCAGGTACTCGGGGATGCCGGGGGTGGTGTGCAGGGCGATCGCCTCCCAGACCAGGCGGATCCGTTGCTCCGGCACCTGGTGCGCGCGGAGGAACGCGGCGGCCGCCTCGGCGCCGTCGACCTCGAACCGGCGGCCGGAGGAGCGGTGCCCGGGAGCGAGGCCGACGTCGTGGAACATCGCGGAGAGGTAGAGCAGCTCGGGGTCGAAGACGAGTCCGCGGCGCTGCCCCTGGAGGGCGCCGAACAGGTAGACCCGGCGCGAGTGGTGGTACAGCAGCTCGGTGGAGGTGTCCCGGACCAGCTCGGTGGCCTCGGCGGCGAGCCTGCTGTCCGGGACGGCCACCCCGGCGATCTTGGTCGGGCCGGTGGCGGTGGCGGTGGCGGGACCGGTGGCGGGACCGGTGGCGCCGGTGGTGCTGCCCGTGCTGCCCGTGGTGCCCGTGGTGCCCGTGCGGTCGGCGGTCATGCGGTCGCTCCTTCGGTTTCGGTGCGGGGGGTGGTGGTGTGTCCGACGGCGGCGGCCGCCAGGGCCCTGATCATCGGGTGGACCTGGGTGCCGTCCCCGGCCAGCTCGGGCTGGAACAGCGAGGCGAGGAAGAACGGGTGGCCCGGGAGTTCGAGGATCCGCAGCTCGCCGGAGTCGTCCACGCCGCTGAACCGCAGGCCGTGCGCGCGCAGCCGCTCCAGGTAGGCGTCGTTCAGCCCGTACGCGCAGTGGTACCGCTCCAGGGTGCGCGTGGTGCCGAGGACTCGCTCGGCGAGCGAGCCGGGGGTGATGTGCACCGTGCCCTCGTGCCCGACCAGGGAGCAGGTGAGCGGCACGATCACCCGCTCCTCCTCGTCGGGGTGGCTCTCGCCGTGCGCGGCGGCGCCGATGCCGCAGACGGCGCGCGCGTACTCCAGCACGGCGTGCTGGAAGCCGGCGCAGGTGCCGAGGAAGGGGATGCGCTGCTCGCGGGCGGTGCGGACGGCGGCCACCGCGCCCGCCTCGCTCCGGTACGGACTGCCGGGCAGCAGCCAGATCGCGTCGAAGCCGTCGAGGGCACCGGGGCCGTCGGCGTCCTCGGTGGGGATCCAGTAGGCGTCCAGGACGAGCTGTTCACGGGTGGCGAGCACGTCGAGCAGGCCGGGGACGCGGGCGTGTGAGCGGACGGCGGGCGAGCGGTCGCCGACCAGGGCGAGACGCGGGGTCCGATAGGTCATGGAGCTATCCTGACCCCGTTGCGACATCAGCGCCAACGATGATTTCTTACCTTCCGATCAGAGAGTCTGATGCCCAGTGGATCCGCAGCAGCTGCGCACCTTCGTCACGGTGGTCCGACTGGGCTCCTTCTCCGAGGCCGCCCGTGAACTCGGCTACACGCAGTCCGCCGTCTCCCAGCAGATCGCCGCGCTGGAGGCGGACCTCGGGACCGCCGTGCTCGGCCGCCGCCCGGTCGGCCCGACCGAGGCGGGCGCGCGGCTGCTGGAGCACGCCGCCCCCCTGCTGCTGCGACTCGATGCAGCGCGCGCCGACGTCGCGCGCCTGGTCGGTGCCCCGAGCGCCCGCCTGGTCGTCGGTGCCACTCCGCTGGCGGTCGGGGCGGTCCTGGGGAGCGCGCTCGCGGAGGTGCGCCGGGCGTACCCGCGGACGGACCTGACCGTCCGGGTGGTCGCCCAGGACGAGCTGCCCGCCGAGGTCGCCACCGGCGCCGTGGACCTCGCCCTGGTCGACGGCCTCGCCGCGCCCAGCGATCCGCTCCCGCTGCCGGACGTCGGCCCGCTCGGCACCGTCGCCGTCGCCGAGCAGCCGCTCGCCGTCGCCCTGCCGGCCGGCCACCCGCTGGCCGGCCGGCCCGGCCTCGCGCTGGCCGACCTGTCCGCCGCCCGCTGGCTGGACGCCCCCGGCCTGGCGCCGACCGCCGCCCGGCTGCGGGCCGCCACCGCCGTCGACGGCTTCCGCCCGGCCGCCCGCTACCTCGGCACCGACGTCCGCGGCCTGTTGGCCCTGGTCGCCTCCGGCCACGGCCTCGCCGTCCTCCCCGCCCCCGCCCTGGACGGCGCCCCCGGCGTGGTGGCCGTCCCCGTCCGGGCGCCGCGGCTGGTGCACCGGACCGAGCTGCTCCACGGCAGCCTGCCGGACGGCCCGGCGGCGGAACTGGCCCGGCTGCTCGGCGGAGCGGCGCGGCGGGACGGAGGGGCGGCGGGGGTGGCGGCGGGGAAGGCCGCGGCGGGGTGATGCAGTGGATCCCGCAGCCTCACCCGACGACGGCGGCCCCCGGGCAGCAGGGACCGGCGGTCTCGTAGCAGACGTACCCCAGGCAGCCGAGGCAGACGGAGATGTTCTCCAGTCGCCAACTCCGGCCGTGGCAGGAGCAGGTGGTCCGCTCGCGGAGCAGCGCGTCCCACCCGGCGGTGCCGCCGTTGGCCGCGAACGCGGCGGTGACGTACGCGTCGGTGGCCGGGCCGTCCGGCGCGTCCGCTCCGCCGCCGTGGCGGGCGGCGTCCAGGTGCCAGCAGTACAGGGCGAGCAGGGCCCGCCCGTCCACCAGGCGGTAGGCCGCCCGGCCGTCGTCCTCCCAGGCCCGGACCAGCCCCGCCACCCGGTCGGCGAACGGGCGAGAAGGGTCGAGGAGGGTCAGATTTCCTTGCGGTGGCTGCGAGTTGGCGCTCATGGAGATCCCCTTTCCTCGGCCCACGGTAGGACGTGCCGGGCCGGGGCCGGCCACCGGGGTGGGGGGCTCGCGGGGCGGGGTGTCCTGGCGGGGTGTCTGGAGACTCCGGGGTGTTCGGGGCGTTCGGGGCACCCGGGGGTGGAACGCCGGTCGGCGGGGCGCCGTGGGAGGGGGCCGTGCGGCGGGGTCACCGGCAGACGGTGCCCGCGGCCGGGACCCGGTCGGCGAGCAGGTACCCGTCGACCGCCTCCTTCAGGCAGGGGTTGCCGGTGTCGTAGCCGCCGTGGCCCTGGCCCTCCAGGGTGATGCCGACGCCGACGCCCTCGCCGAGCTGCCGGGCCATCGCCTGCGCGCCCTCGTACGGGGTGGCCGGGTCGCCGGTGTTGCCGACGACGAGGATCGGCGCCGATCCCGGGGCGGACACCTCGGGGTGGTCGCTCCGGCCGGGCACCGGCCAGCCGGTGCAGCCGGTCAGGCCCCAGGCGGTGAACTCGCCGAACACCGGCGAGGCCTGACGGTACGTCGGGAGCTGCGAGCGGACGTCGGCGTCGGTGTAGCGCTGCCGGTCGTCGACGCAGGTGATGGCCCGGTTGGCGGGGGCGGAGTTGTTGTAGCGGCCCTGCTGGTCGCGGCCGAGGTAGGCGTCGGCCAGTGCGAGGAGCGTGGTGCCGGTGCCCGCCCGCATCGCCTCCTGGAGCCCGACGGCGAGGGCGTTCCAGGTCTGCCGGCTGTAGAGGGAGGCGGCGATGCCGGTGACGGCGAGGTCCTGGGTGAGCTGCCGGCCGCTGTCGGTGGGCAGCGGCCGGGCGTCGAGGTCCCGCAGGAGCGCGGCGATCCGCTCCGTGCCCTCGGCGCCGCCCGGGCCGGTCGGGCAGGACGTGCCGGCCTCGGCGGCGCAGGCCTTCATGAAGTTCTCCAGGGCGAGTTGGAAGCCCTTGGTCTGGCCCAGCGAGGACTGGACCGGGTCCTTGGTCGGGTCGACCACGGCGTCCATCACCAGGTGGCCGACGTTCTGCGGGTACAGGTGGGCGTAGACGCCGCCCAGTTCGGTGCCGTAGCTGAGGCCGAAGTAGTGCAGCTTCGGGTCGCCGAGGACCTGGCGCATCAGGTCCAGGTCACGGGCGGCGGAGACGGTGTCGACGAACGGCAGGACGGGCCCGGAGTTCTGCTCGCAGGCGGCGGTGTACCGGGCGTTGGCCGCGTCCAGGGCCGTGACCTCGGCGTCGGTGTCGGGGGTGCCGTCGACGGCGGCGGAGGCGTCCGTGGCCCGGTCGTCGAGGCACCGCACACCGGCGCTGTCACCCACCCCGCGCGGGTCGAAACTCACCAGGTCGTAGCGGGTGTTGAGGTCGGCGTAGTCCTTGGCGAAGCCGGGCAGCGTGGTGACGCCCGAACCGCCGGGGCCGCCGAAGTTGTAGACCAGGGAGCCGATCCGGGGCTGCGGGCCGGTGGCCTTGGAGCGGATCAGCGCGAGGTCGACGGTCCGGCCGTCCGGTGCGGCGTAGTCCAGCGGCGCCTTGAGGGTGGCGCACTCCCAGGGCGCACCCGGGGCGGCGCCGCCGCCCTGGGCGGCGGACGGGGCCGGGCAGGTCTGCCAGGCGAGCCGCTGGCCGGTGAGCGCGGCGGGCAGGGGCGGGACGGTGGCCGGGGCGGACGCCGTGCCGGTGGTGCCGGTCGTGGCTGTCGTGCTGGTCGTGGCCGTCGCGTCCGCCGTGGCCGTCGTGGGGGAGGAGGGGGACGGGGAGGAGCCGGAGTCCGAAGAGCCGCTCGCGCAGGAGACCGCCGTGGTGAGCAGCGCCGCGGCCAGGCCCAGGGCGCCTGCGCCGCGTACGACAGAGTGCATGGGGCTTCCGTTCCTCGGACGCGGCCGGACCGGGGGGCGCCCGGGCCGTGGCGTCAGCCTAGGGACGGGGCCGGGGGGCCGCCCGCCGGGCGGCGGGGCGATCCACCGTTCGGGGTGGTGCACGATGGGTTGCCGAAGCCGCGGTGGCTCGTTGTTCCTGCCGTGAGCCCTGACACCTCCGCCCGTGGCGGCTTCCGTGAAGGAACGATTCTGCGCGCCCGGTCTACCGTAGGCGCTCGTCCTGCCGGCCCCCGGCACCTCCTCCGGGGGCGGTCATGACGTACGAGACCCCGCGCGTCCCCGCGCAGAGCGCCGCCGGGGAGGGCTGCGCGATGGCCCTCGACCTCCGGGTGGTCGTCTGCCCCGGCCTGACCGTCTCCGTGCCCGCCCGGCTGCGCTACCGCACCGCCGACCCGTACGCCGTCTTCCTGGACAACCACACCGACCTGGACGCGCCGATCACCTGGGTCTTCGCCCGCGAACTGCTCGCCGCCGGCCTGTACGGCCGGGCCGGCATCGGCAGCGTCTCCGTCCACCCCGGCGCGGGCAGGCGCTCCGGCACCGTCTTCATCACCCTCACCGGCGAGGGCAGCAGCGTCGTCCTGCGCGCCCAGGCCGAGCGGGTCAGGACGTTCCTCGCCCGGACGGAGAGCCTCGTCCCGTCCGGTCGGGAACCCACCCACCTCGACCTGGACGGCCTGCTCCGCCGCCTCTGCGACGGCGGAGCGGCCTCGCCGGGGCCGTGAAAGCGGTGACGGTGACGTGGTGGCCGTGAGCGTGGTGGCCGTGGGCGCGGTGGCAGGGAGTGTGGTGGCGGGGAGTGTGGTGACCGGGCGGCCGGTGACCGGCCCCCGCCCGTACCCGCGCCGGGCCGGTGGCCCGTCGAGCACGCCGCGCCGGGCCGGTGGCCCGTCGAGCACGCCGCGCCGGGGCCGCGCGTCGGGCAGCGCTCCGCGGGCGCGCGGCGTCCGCGGCCGTCGGGCCGGTCGGGCGCTCCCCCGCGGATCCTGCCGGGCGCCCGCTGCCGCCGTACCGGCCGACGCTGCCGGAGCACGCGCTTGCCCGGCGTCCGGCCGGGAGGTGCCCCCGCCCTCCGTGCCGCGGATGCACGCAGGCCGAGGCCCCGCGCGTTCCGTCCGACAGGATTCGAGAGAGAGGGCCTGGGCGGGGCGCGGGGGCGCCCCGAGTCACCGCTGCGCGCCCCGTTCCGGGCGCAGGGCGCGCAGCGCGAACAGCGTGGTGAGGTGCGGCGAACCGGAGTACAGCGGCAGCCCCCCGGCCCGGTAGTACGCGCAGGCGGGCCACGAGCCGTCCGCGCGCTGCGCCGCGACCAGCAGGCGGCGGCGTGCGGCCTGGTCGTCGGGGACCTCCGTGTACTCGGCGGCGATCGTCAGCAGTGCCAGGCCGAGAGGCGAGGCGGGGAACGGCCGGGAGCGTTCGGCCACCGCCTGGCGGACCGGGTCCAGCAGGGCGGTGTGCACGGCGGCCGCGCGGGCGGCGGAGTGCAACAGGGCCTCGGGGGAGGGGTGGTGGCGAGCGGCGGCGTTGCGAACCTCCACGCGGACGTACCGGAGTGTCGCCTCGGCGGCCGGGTGCGGCAACGCGTCGCGCGCGCCCGGGAGGCGGAGCGCGTGGAGGACGTTGGCCGCGGCGACGGCGTCGTTCCGGCGCCCCTGCGGCGGTACGGCCCCGTCGCTCCAGTAGACGGGCACGGGGACGGGGAGCGGTACGGGGCCGAAGCCGTCCCGCGCGCCGGCGCCCAGCAGTTCCCGGGCGGTCTCCGCGGCCCGGCCGGGGCCGGCCAGCCCGTGCCGGACCAGCCCGTCGAGGGCGACGGCGGTGCTGTCGGTGTCGGCGGGGAACGGTGTGCCCTGGGGGAAGCAGCCGTACCGGTGTCCGGCGCGGTACCGCTCGACCTGCCGGGCGAGGGCGGCGACCAGTTCGCGCTCCTCGGGCCGGTCGCCGTCCGGTGCCAGCAGCGCCAGGCCCCACATGGCGGAGAGGCCTTCGTGGACCGGTTCGAATCCGAGGTCGGTGCCGTGGGCGGCGAGCAGGTACCGGCGGGCCTCGATGCCGGTCAGCGGGGTGCGCAGATCGCGTTCCACGGAAAGGACGGTGGAGGGGAGGCCGTCGGGTCCGAGGGCCCGGTGGAGGAAGCCGAGGCCGCGTCGGACGGACGCATCCCAGGGCGATTCGTCGGCGGGCATCACGTCCCCCTTTCGCCGACCGGCTCCAGCGTAGGGCGGATCCGGTCGGCCGGGCAGGGCGTGCGCCGTCGTCGCGCGCACGCCCTGCCCGTACGCCCCGCCCGCGCGTGCCGGGGGACCCTGGGCCGGGCCATCCCGGCGGCGCGGGGCCATCCCGGGGCGGGTCACCCCGGCGGCGGGTTCACGCCCGTTCCGGGCGGCGGAAGAGGGCGGTCAGCAGGACGGGGAGGCCGAAGAGTTCCGATCCGGGGTCCTGCGGGACCATGGGGCGGATCTCGACCTCGGTGAAGTCCGAGAAGATCCAGCGCAGTTCGTCCGCCGTGAAGGCGAGCCCGCCGTCCAGTCGGCCGTTGCGGTACAGCTCGGCGTCGGGCAGCTCGGACCCCATCGCCCCGGCCGCGAAGCAGTTGACGGCGAAGTACCCGCCGGGCGCGAGGACCCGGTCGAGGAGCGCGAGGTAGCTGACCCGGCGGTGCGGCGGGAGGTGGTGCAGGCAGCCGGAGTCGTACACCACGTCGTAGCGGGCGAGCGGGAGTTCGGGGTCGAAGATGTTGCCGCAGTGGAACCGGACGGCACCGACGGCACCGACGGAACCGGCCGCAGCGCCCGCCTCGTCCGCCCGCTCCCGCGCCCAGGCGACGGCGGTCGCCGAGAGGTCGACGGCGTCCACCTCGAAGCCCCGCGACGCCAGGTGGATCGCGTTCCGCCCGGCTCCGCACCCGAGATCGAGCGCCCGGCCGCCGGGCGCGAAGAGGCCCCGGTCCAGGTAGGAGACGAGGTTCTCGTCGGGCTTGGGGACGAAGAACGGGCGGCCGGAGGACCGGTCGGCGTAGAAGTCGTCCCACCACCCCGAGGCTTCGTCGGTCCAGCGGTCGGCCTCCGGGAGGAAGAGCCGGTCGAGGAGGGCGAGGACGTCTTCTGCGGTGCGGATGTCGCGGTTCAAAGGCTGCCTCTCGGAGGGGATTCCCGGAGGTCGATCCTAGGAGTTCGAGGGCGTCCGATCACCCTCGGACCGGCTTCCCGGGAGGGCTTGTGAGGCACCCTCCGGGAGGGCCGGCGGGCCGGTCGGCGGCGGGTCCGCGGGTGGGGGCGGCGGGTCGTCCGGGCCGGTGCCGAAGGCCGGGAGGAGGCCTTCCCGGGGCGCGGTCGGGGGGCGGGATCCGGGTGCCCGGATAAACGTTCGGTCTCGTTTTCGAGGCCGGACGGCGCCGGGTCGGGCACCGTTCGGCCGGGGTGTCCGACCCGGTCGCAGGCGGGTTCGGCAGGCGGGTTCAGTCGGCGATCGCGTACCGGTAGACCGTCGACTCCCGGGCGCGGAACCCGGCCCGCTCGTAGAGGCGGTTCGCCGCCTCCCGGGAGGGACGCGAGGTCAGGTCGACCGTCCGGGCACCGGCGTCCTCCGCCAGCCGGACGGCCTCGTCGATCAGGGCCGCGCCCACCCCGTGCCCGCGCGCGGCGGCGCCCACGACGACATCCTCGACCCGCGCCCGCAGCCCGGACGGGAGCGGGAACAGGACCAGCGTCAGCATGCCGACCACCACGCCGTCGAGCCGGGCGACCAGCAGTCTGTTCGACTCACAGGCCACCAGCCGGGCGACCGCGTCGTGGTCCAGCGGTGCGGCCGTGGAGGACAGTTGGGGGAGCAGGGCGGCCAGCGCCTGCACCAGCTCGTGGTCCGCCTCGCGGACGACCTCGGTTTCGGTGCTCATGGGGCAGGACCCTAATCGGGCTCCGCGGCTGATGTGGCGGACACGGCGGAAGCGGAGGAAACGGCGGACCGGGCGGGCTCCGCCGGTGGAGCGGGTGCGCCGACGGGGGGTGCGTCGTCGTCGGCGGTTGCGCCGACGGCGGTGGGTGCGTCGACGGTGGATTCGTCGGAAACGGGTGCGGCGGACAGGAGTTCGCAGTCGGCGAAGTTCATGCAGCCGCAGGCGAGGCAGGCGGCGACGGCCGCCCGCAGGTGCAGGGTCTCGCGGACCACCCGGTCGAGTTCGGGCAGCTTGCGTTCGGCCAGTTCGCGCCAGTGCCGGGTGGCGGCCCCGTCGGGGGAGTCGTCCAGCAGCCGGCGGATCTCGGCGAGCTTGAACCCCGCGCGCTGGGACATCCGGATCAGGGCGATGCGCCGCAGCGTGGCGGCCGGCCAGACCCGGCGACCGCCCTCGCGGCGGGCGGCGGGCAGCAGCCCGAGGCTCTCGTAGTAGCGCAGGGCGGACGGCCGCAGGCCCGCCTGGCGCGCCAACTCCCCGATGCCGACGTAGCGCACCGCATCCCCCCGTGCCCGGACTTCCCCGTGGTTGACTTCAAGCGCACGTGAACCGCTTGCCTGGCCCGCATGATCTCATCCGCCCGACTGCTCTCCCGGCTGCCCCGGGAGTACCGGCCGCTGTTCGCACACGGTCCGTTCCGTCGCCTGCTGCCCGCCTTCGCGGTGTCCGACCTCGGTGACGGGATGAGCGTGGTCGCGGTGGCGTGGCTCGCGCTGCAGCTGGCCCCGCCCGGCGCGCCCGGACTGCTGGTCGTCGCCGCCGTCGCCGCCTACGTCCTGCCGGGCGCCGTCGGCGGGCTGCTGCTGGGCCGGTGGCTGCGCGGCCTGCCCGCGCGGCGGCTGATCCGCGCCGACGCCTGGACCCGCGCCGTCCTCCTCGGCTGCGTGCCGGTCGCGTGGGTGCTCGGCCTGCTCGGTCCGGTGCTCTACCTGGCGCTGCTGGCCGGCTCCTCCCTGCTGCACGCCTGGGGCAGCAGCGCCAAGTACGCGCTGGTGGCGGAGGCGGTACCGGCCGGGCAGCGGCTGGCGGCGAACGCGCTGCTGAGCACGAGCACCTGGGTCGCCACCATCGCCGGACCGGCGCTCGCCGGCGCCCTGGCGGCGGCCGTCGCCCCGGCCTGGCTGATCGGGCTGGACGCGCTCTCCTTCGCCGTCCTCGCCGTCCGCGCGGGCCATCCGCGCGGGGGCGGGGGCGGGGTCGCGGCGTCGGGCGGCTCGTCGGACGTGGGCGCCGGTGCCCGGCCGGGTGGTCCGTGCGAGGCCTGTGGGGCTGTCGGGTTGGTCGGTTCCGGCCCGGGTGGGGGCGGGGATGTCGGGTCGGTCGACTCGTCAGGCGCCGGGTCTGGGCCCGGTGTGGCCGGGGGCGGGGATGTCGGGTCGGGTGGCTCGTCCGGCGTCCGCGCGGTTGCCGTGTCGGGCCCTGACCCGGGTGCGGGCGCGGCCGTCGGGTTCGGGGGTTCTCCGGTTGTCGCGTCGGGCGTCGGTGCGGACGCGGACACGGGCGGGGTTGCCGTGTCGGGTGGTTCCTCGGACGCCGGGTCGGGATCCGGCGTGCGCACGGGCGCGGCCGCCCGGCCGGGTGGCCCCTCGGACGCGGTGCCGGGGGCAGGTCCGTGTGCGGGCGCGGAGGCAGGGCCGGACGGCGCCCCGCGGTCGGCGCCGGGCGCCGGACCCCGCCGCTCCGGCGAGGGCCTGCGCGCCCTGCGGGCCCGGCCGGACCTGCTCGCGCTGCTGGCGGTGACCTGGCTGTTCAACCTGTTCTACGGCCCGGTCGAGGTCGCCCTGCCGCTGTTCGTCGGCCAGGACCTGCACGCCGGTCCGGGAGTCCTCGGCCTGTACTGGATGGCCTTCGGCCTCGGCGCGGCCCTCGGCACCGTGGCCGTCGGCGCGCTGCGGCGGCTGCCGGTGTGGCCGGTCCTGCTGGGCATCGTCGCCGGTCACGGCCTGGCCATGCTGCCCTTCGCCCTGCACGGGCCGGGCTGGCCGTCGATCGCCGGCTTCGCCCTGGCCGGGGTGGTCTACGGCCCGTACAGCGCGCTGGCGCTCAGCCTGTTCCAGGACCGCACTCCGCCGGCCGCGCTGACCGCCGTCCTCGCCCTGCGCTCCTCCGTCCTGCTGACGGCGGGTCCGACGGGCACCGCGCTGGGCGGCCCGCTGACCGCAGCCCTCGGCCCGCGCCCGGTCCTGGTGGGCACGGGCCTCGCCATGGTCGCCGTCGCGGTCGCCGCGGCCGCGTTGCGGGCCCGTGCCCGGGCGGACGCCGGTGGCGCCGCGGTCCGCCGCACGCCGCGGGCCCCGCGCCCGTACGGTCGCTGAGGGCCGCGGCGGCCGGGCCGGGTGGCGGCCGCGCGTCGCGTCGCCGGACGGGTGCCCGCGGAGTGCAGCGGGGCGTTCTCCAGCCGGGCAGAGCGCGGGACGCCCACCGGCGTGCAGGCGGACGCCCGCTGGTGGGTCCGGCGAAGCCCCGTGGAGCCCTGCGCAGGAAGTCGGACCGGCCGACTTCCTGCGCAGGGCCGCGTGCCGCCGTGCCCGCTCCCCACGGACGCGGTCCGCTGCCGTTCGTACGGTCCGCCGAGCCACGTCGATCCGGGCGGCGGGCGAACCCGGAGCGGGCCCCGAGCAGCAGGGCCGTACGGGCGCGGGCGGGTGGCGGTGGCGGTCCGGACCACGCTGCACACCTCCGGTCCCGGTCGGTCCTGACCGGCCCTGACCTGCGGCACGGAGACTTCACGAGAGTCGGGGCATGAGTCGTCGGGCCCGACGAGACCGCGACGCCCCGCCGGCGGAACCGGCCGGTTCCACCGGCTGAGGGTGCGGCCCGAGTCGACCCGGCCTCCGAACCGCCTCCACGCCCGCGCTCCGAGCCTCACGCCTGCGACGAGCACGTCTCCGCGGCGGCGGGAGGGGCGTGGTGCGGCGGCCCGACAACCTCGGCGAGGTACCGGAAGCGTGTGGCAGAGGATCGGGTGCAGGCAAGGCCGGTGGGCGGCGGCCCGTGCGGGCTGCCGCCGCCCACCTGTCGGCAGGCGCGGAGGATCCTGCACCGCTTCGTGCGGGCGACGGTGTGCTCGACGCGGGCGCGCACGCGTCGGCCGGGCGCTTCCCGGTACGGGCCGGGCGCCGGCGACCGCGGGGCGGGTGGCGCCGTCGACGAGGACCCGTAGTTCGCCGGCTCGGTCCGAAGCACCCACCCCTACCCGGGGAATCCCCCGTGCCCGGACCCGGAGCAAGCCTCAGCGGTGTTCGGCCAGGTCGGGGTCGTGCTCGGGCCGGGCGGCCGGTGGCTGCCCGGCGACCGGTCGCGGGCGCAGCCGGGCGAGGGCCGCGGCGGCGCCGAGCAGGGCGACCAGGGCGCAGAGTTGCGTCCCGTGGTTCATCGCGGTGGTGAACGCCTGGTCCGCGGCGTCGAGCAGTCGGCCGCTCGCGTCGGGGGGCAGCCCGGCGGCGGTCAGGTGGGCGGACGTCAGGTCCTCGGCGGCCGGTGCGGGCGCGTCCGGCAGGGCGGTGGCGAGTTGCGACCGGTAGGAGGCGGAGACGACGGTGCCGATGACCGCGATGCCCAGGGCGCCGCCCAGTTCGCGGACCACGCTGTTCACCGCGCTCGCCATCGGTGACTTCTCGCGGGGCACGGCGGCCACGGTCGCGGTGCTGGCGGGCGCCATGACGAGGCCCATGCCCGCACCGACGGCTCCCATGGTGAGCGCGAGCACGGCGAACGGCGTGGTGACGGTGATGAGGGAGAGGCCGCCGAGTCCGGCGGCCATGACGGCGAGTCCGGCGGCGACGGTGTTCCGGGGGCCGAACCGGGTGGCGGTGCGGTCGCTGGTGCCGGCGGTGGCCGCCATCGACAGCGCGAACGGCAGGGCTCCGAGTCCGGCCTCGAACGGGCTGAACCCGTGGACGAGTTGCAGGTACTGGGTGTAGCCGAAGAGCAGGCCGAACAGGGCGAAGAAGGTGATCCCGAGGATGCCGCCGGCGACGCTGAACGTCCGGTCGGCGAACAGTCGCACGTCGACCATCGGGTGGGCGGTGCGCAGTTCCCAGAGGGTGAACGCGGTGAGCAGCAGGGCTGCCCCGGCGGCCTCGACCGCGGTGGTGGCCGTCAGCCAGCCGCGTTCGGGGCCCTGGACGATCACGTCGACGAGGGCCGCCAGGCCGGTGGCGGAGAACAGCAGGCCGGGGACGTCGAGGCGTCCGGTGCGGCGGCCCGGCAGGGCGGGGACGAGGAGCAGGACGGCGGTGAGTGCGACGGCGGCCAGCGGCACGTTGATCCAGAAGACGCTGCCCCAGGCGAAGTGGTCGAGCAGCAGCCCGCCGGTGACCGGACCGGCGACGATGCCGATGCCGGCGGTCGCGGACCAGACGGCGATGGCCCGGCCGCGTTCGCGGGGGCCGAACAGCGCCACGATGACGGAGAGGGTGGCCGGCATGACGAAGGCCGCTCCCAGCCCCATCACCGCGCGGAACGCGACGAGTTGCCCGGTCGAGTCGGACAGCGCGGCCGCCGCCGACGCCGCGGCGAGCACCGTCAGACCGCCGACCAGGGCGCGGCGGTGCCCGAACCGGGCGCCGAGGCTGCCCGCGGTGATGAGCGCCGCGGCGAAGACCAGGGTGTAGGCGTTGTTGATCCACTGGAGGTCGGCGGTGGAGGCCGACAGCGCCCCGGCGAGTGCGGGCAGGGCGGTGTTGAGCACGGTGTTGTCGATGGTGGTGACGACCAGTGCCAGGCAGAGCGCCGCCAGTGCGGGTTTGCGGCGCGGGTGACCTGACTCCGGGACGGGTGCGGCCTCGGTGCCCATGGTGTCCTTACGATCGTAAGCTTACAACTGTGAGCTTTCGATTCGGGACGGTACCGCGATCGGCTAACAGCTGTAAAGTCGAGCGCATGAACAAGGCCCCCACCGCTGCCGACCACCCCGCCGACCAGCGCGAGGAGGCCTCCGCCCGGCCCCGGAACCGGCGCGGCCAGGGCCTGCTGCTGCGCGAGGAGATCATCCGCGCGGCGACCGCCCTCATCGTGCGCACCGGCTCGGACCAGGCGGTCACCCTGCGGTCCGTGGCCCGCGAGGTCGGCATCGCCGCACCCTCGATCTACGCGCACTTCCCCGACCGGGACGCCATCGTCGAAGCGGTCGTCGTCGAGGCGATCACGCAGCTCCAGCAGACGATCGGCGCCGCCGTCGCAGCGCACGACGACCCGGTCGAAGCGCTGCTCGCGGGCTGCGCCGCCTACGTCGACTTCGGCGTCCGCGAACCCGCCCGCTACCGCGTCCTCTTCGGCTGGGCCCGCCCCAAGCCCGAAGCGCCCGCCGACGACGCCTCCGGCCGCCAGGGGCTCGACGCCTTCCAGATGCTCGTCGACAGCGTCGACGCCTGCGTGCGGGCCGGGCGCTCGTCCAGCACCGACCCCTTCGGCGACGCCGTGGCGCTCTGGACGGCCCTCCACGGCCAGGTCACCCTCCGGGCCGACCTCCCCGGCTTCCCCTGGCCCCCCACCGACACCGTCGAGCAGATGGCCCGCCGCCTCGGCCGGATCAACCCCTGAGGCGCGCCTCGTGGGGCGGGTCGGAGGGGGTTGTGGCGGCGCCCGTCGTACGGCTCGGGTGGATGCGTGCCGGGTGGGGCGGGGCCTGCGCAGGAAGTCGGCGCGTCCGACTTTTCGTGCAGGGCAGGGTGGGCTCGTGGGGCGGGTCGGACGAGCCTGCGGCGGCGCCCGTCGTACGGCTCGGGGGCGTGGGAGGGCGGGGCCTGCGCAGAAGGTCGGCGGGTCCGACTTTTCGTGCAGGGCCCCGGGCGGCGGGTGGTGGTCAGTAGGGTCGGGCGTGTGGAGAGCGTGCGCGTGGTGCTGATCGGGGGGACGTCGAACACCGGGAAGTCGACCGTCGCCCGGCTGGTGGCGGACCGGCTCGGGTTCGAGTGTCGGTCGACGGACGAGCTGGCGCGGCACCCGGGGCGGCCCTGGCCGACGCCGACGTGGGAGGTGCCGGTGCACGTCGCCGAGCACTACCGCTCGCTCACGGTGGAGGAGTTGATCGCCTCCGTCCTCGACCACCACGGGCGGCTGTGGCCCCGGATCGAGGAGCTGGTCACAGCTCGGGCGGCGCAGGACGGTGGAACGGGCCTCGTGCTGGAGGGGTCGGCGCTGCGCCCGGCCGCCGTCGCGCGGCTCGCCGCCCCGCGCACGGCGGCGGTGTGGCTCACCGCGGACGAGGATGTGCTCCGCGACCGGATGCACGCGGCCTGCCGCTACGCCGAGGCCACCGCGGACGGCCGGTACCTGGTGGACAAGTTCCTGGCGCGGGCGGTGCGCTTCCAGGAGCTGATGGTGGCCGAGGCCTGCGCGCTGGGCCTGGAGTGCATCGACACGGGCGGCGGCCGGTCGGCCGCGGAGGTGGCGGACGCGGTCCGGGCGTCCGCCGTCGCATAGCCGGGCGCCCCCGGCGGGTACCCGGAGCGGTGACGGGGTACCGGGTATCGGGAACCGGGGAACGACTCACCAGGGAGAGCGTGTTGGCCTACCGCGGCTTGATCGTCGACTTCGCGGGCGTGCTGAGCACCCCGCTCGGGCTGTCCGTGCGCGCGTGGTGCGAGCGGCAGGGGCTGGCGGCCGACGCGTGGCGCCGCGCGCTCGTCGAGGACCCGGCCGGGCGGGCGCTGTACGGGGAGCTGGAGCTGGGCCGGATCTCCCAGGCGGAGTGGAACCGGCGGACGGCGGAGCTGCTCGGCGGCATCGAGCACGAGGACCTGATGGGCCGGGCCCACGCCGAGGTGCGGGCCGTGCCGGAGATGGTGGCGCTGGTGGAGGAGGCCCGCCGGGCGGGTCTGGCGGTGGCGCTGCTGTCGAACTCGTACGGGGTGGATCCGTACAACCCCTATGTGGCGACCGGCGTGTGGGACCTCTTCGACGTGCGGGTGATCAGCGGCGAAGTGGGCCTGGCCAAGCCCGACCCGGCGATCTTCCGGCTCACGCTGGAGCGGATGGGCCTGGCGGGGGAGGACTGCGTCTTCGTCGACGACTACCCCGCGAACCTCGTCCCGGCAGAGGAGTTGGGCATCGCCACCGTGCACGCGGACGGCCCCGGCGCCGCGGCGAGGGCGGCCCGGCTGCTGGGCTTGCCGACGGTGGCCGATCCGGCTGACACGGTCGACGCGGCTGACGCGGCTGACGCGGTTGACGTCGCCGAGCCGGCCGGGCCGACCGGGCGCGATCAGGCGTAGCGCGCCGCCAGGGCCCGCGCGGTCGCGGCGATCCGCTCCCGCAGCTCCGGCGGTGCGAGCACCTCCACCTCCCCTCCGAGGCGCAGCAGTTCGGACTCCGCGTGGGCGAGGCTCTCGATCGGGACGACCGCCCGGACCCGGCCGTCCGGCTGCGGAACGCCCCGGTCCAGCGCGTCGAGGACGGCCTGCACCGCGAAGTCCCGGAACCGGGCGACACCGGCCGGGGAGACGAGGAGCTCGGCCTCGCCCTGCCACAGCCGCTCCTGCAGCCGCTCGGTGTGGGCCTGCCAGTGCCGGACCAGGTCGAAGCCGGCGGGCGGTGTGAACGGTTCGTCCAGCGGCTCCAGGTCGAGGATCTGGCCGATCCGGTAGGTGCGCGGCCCGGCGCCGCCGTCGACGCCCGCGACGGTGTACCAGCGGCCGGCCTTCAGCACGACGCCGTACGGCTCCAGCCGCCGCTCCACGATCTCCGGGGCGTACCAGCGGCGGTAGCGCACCAGCACGGCCCGCCGCTGCCACACCGCGGCGGCCACCGCCGGCAGGTGCGGCGCCTCGTCCGCCTTCCGGTACCAGCCGGGGGCGTCCAGGTGGAAGCGCTCGCGGACCCGCCGGCTCTGCTCCTGGAGCTCGGCGGGGAGGGCCGCCTGGATCTTCAGTTCGGCGGCGGCGAGCACCGAGCCCAGCCCCAGTTCGGCGGCCGGACCCGGCAGGCCCGCGAGGAAGAGGGCCTCCGCCTCGGGGCCGGTGAGGCCGGTCAGCCGGGTGCGGTAGCCGTCCACCAGGGCGTAGCCGCCGTCGTGCCCGGCCTCCCCGTACACCGGGACGCCCGCGGCGCTCAACGCCTCGACGTCGCGGTAGACCGTGCGCACCGACACCTCCAGCTCGGCGGCGAGCTCGGCGGCGGTCAGCCGTCCCCGGTTCTGGAGCAGGAGCAGGAGGGAGAGGAGGCGGCCGGCGCGCATGGCCGCAAACGTACGGCATCCACTGACAGGAGCTGTCAGGGGAAGATGCACTTCACCCGGCGGCCGGAAGCGGTCGGCGGCGGGTAGCGGGGAGTGGTGGGGAACGGCGGGGCCCGCTGTGCGGGCCCGGCGCCGGATGGGGCGCCGGGCCTGCTGGGTCGGTCAGGGGTGGGTGGGGAGTTCGCCGGTGTGGATGGCGGTGATGAAGGCCTGCCAGGCGGTGGTGGTGAAGGCGAGGGTGGGCCCGTCGGGGTCCTTGCTGTCGCGGACGGGGACGGTGTCGGTCAGGCCGTCGGCGACCTCGATGCAATCGCCGCCCTCGCCGCCGCTGTAGCTGCTCTTGCGCCACCTCAGGTCAGTCGCCATCTCCGTAGCCCTTCGTAGAGAGTTTGTGCATCCAGGACACAGAGTCCTCGGGGGTCATCGCCGCAGCGGTCAGCTTCTCGAAGACGGCTTCATGCCGCGCGATGTCCGCTTCCTTTTCCAGATAGAGACCACTGGTCAGGGCCTCGATGTAGACGATGTCGCCTGGAACGTCGGAATAGGAGAGAATTCGAAAAGCCATACTCATCGCTGGATGCGCGCCGGCGTTGAACGGGAGCACCTGGAGAGTGACGTTGGGCAGCTGGGACATCCTCAGGAGGTGTCCCAGCTGGTGAGTCATAACCTCCGCGCCGCCGACCGGGCGACGGAGGACAGCCTCGGATAGAACTGCCCATATGGCCGTGGGGTTGGGCCGGTGAATGATTTCCTGGCGCTGCATTCGCAGCTTGGCCCGGCGGTCGACGATCTCATCGATGCCGTCGTTGCGCCCTGCCAGCGAGGAACGGAACACTGCGCGGGCGTAGTCCGGCGTCTGGAGAAGTCCCGGGATCAACTCGGTCTCGTAAGTCCGGATCCTGGCTGCGTCCGACTCCAGGCCGACATAGGTCTGGAACCAGTCCGGCAGGGCATCGCCGTAGTCGTGCCACCAGCCGCGCTGGGTGCTGCGCCGGGTCAGCGAGATGAACTGGTGCAGTTCTGCTTCGTCGGCTACGCCGTACAGTTCGAGTAGCGCGCGGACGTCCGTTTCCTTCAGCGTCGTCTGGCCTGACTCGATGCGCGAGACCTTGGCCGCACTGAACCCGAGTGCGTCGGCGACCGACTTCGCCTGGAGCCCGGCTTGCTCGCGCAGTCGACGCAACTCGGAACCGAGCCTACGTCGGAGCACGGTCGGGCTGTCCACTCTCGCTTCTCCCTCTCGGTTGACGTCGGGTCACAGTCTGCCACCTCCTCTCGTGATCTCAAGAGTCTTACCAGCTCATGCAATTCCACGATCGTGTACTTGCATGACGCTCGTCGATGGGGGCACTCTACAGGCAGTAACTCGACGGTTCGTCTGAGTGATCAAGGCGGCTGGTCGCCGGGCATTCCCATGCCTCCCGGCGGCCGCCCCTGTGGCTGTACCTCGCCTTCAACTCCCTTTACCTGGACGGTGAATCCGCCATGTCCGAAAACCCCTCGGCCTCTCCCTCCACCCCTTCCTCCTCCTGGCTGCCGCGCAGTCGGCGTTCCCCCGGCGAAGCGCGCCGGGTCCTCGAAAGGCTGCTCGCCGACACCCCCGGCGGTGAGCGCTTCCTGGACACCGGGCGGCTGTTGGTCACCGAACTCGTGACCAACGCCGTCCTCCACGGCACGCCGATCGGCCGCCGCATCCGCCTGGTGCTCCACGTCGACCGGTGGCGGCTCCGGATCGAGGTGCACGACGCGCGCGGGGAGCGCGGTCCCGTCTTCCGGGCCGCCAGCGGTGAGGACGAGTCGGGGCGCGGCATCCTGTTGGTCAAGTTGCTGGCCCGGCAGTGGGGTTGCTGCCCGCGCGACGGCGTCGGGAAGATCGTCTGGGCCGAGGTCGCCCCCGTGCCCGCCGATCCCGGTGTCGACTCCGCCCCCGGCCCCATCCCCGGCTCCACCCCCATCCCCGGCCCCGGGGAGCGTGCCGCGTGACGGACGGCCGCTCGGTGGCGGCCGGGATCACCGTCCGCCCCCTTCCCGAGGCCCCTGCCGTGCTCCGCTTCTGACCGCTCGGCGGTTCTCCGAGAGGGTGGCTGGAGCCGTCCTCGCTGAACACCCCATCACCATCGCCCCGTTGGCGCTCCCGCCCCGGCTCCCGGACGGCGTGCACCACCTGCGTCTGCGCCGGCCCGGCCGCGGTGCTCCGGCGGGCGATCGCGGGCGATCGGGGGGATCGGGCGGGCGCCGCCCCGCTCCCCGGGCGCCCCCGTCCTGGGATCATGGGCCGATGGAGATCAACAGCCCACGGCAGAACGTCAGTTCCGGCTCCCCGCTCGAACCCCGCATCGGCTTCTCCCGGGCGGTCCGCAAGGGCGCGTACGTCGCCGTCGCCGGTACCGCCCCGATCGGGGACGACGGGGCGACCGTCGGCCCCGGCGACGTCCACGCGCAGACCGTCCGCTGCCTGGACATCGCCGAGGCAGCGCTGGAAGCGGCGGGTGCCTCGCTGGACGACGTCGTGCGGACCCGCGTCATGCTCACGGACGTGACCCGCTGGGAGGAGGCGGCCCGCGCGCACGGCGAGCGGTTCGCCTCGGTCCGCCCGGTGTGCACCTTCGTCGAGGTCTCGCGTTTCATCAACCCCGAGTGGCTCGTCGAGGTGGAGGTCGACGCCGTCCTCGGCTGATGCCTCCCCCAGGGGGCTTCAGGCGCCGACGCCGCTGAACACCGCCGCGTCCTCCGGCACCCCCGAGCGCTCGGTGCCGGAGGCCTCGTCGCGGTACGACCAGCGGAACGGGACTCCGCGCGCGGTCACCGGGTCCGGGCCGTCCATCAGTTGGAAGTGCAGGTGCGGTTCGGAGGAGTTGCCCGAGTTCCCGCACTCGCCGAGCCGCTGCCCCGCCCGCACCCGGTCCCCGACGGCGACCGCGGGCGACCCGCGCCGCAGGTGGGCGAACCCGGCCACCACACCGTCCCCCAGCTCCAGCAGCACGTGGTTGCCCCACAGGTGGCGCGGCCAGCCCAGCCCCCGGAGGAAGCCCTCCAGGTAGAGGAACCCGTAGCCGGGCAGCGAGGTCCGCGACCAGTGGTCGCGCATCCGGCCCTCCACTGCGACCACCACCCCGTCGGCGGGCGCCAGCACCGGGCGGCCGAAGGTCGGGAACTGCTCCGGGCGCCGCCCGAACGGCCAGGCCGTGGCGAACGGCGGCCCCTGGGCCTCGCCGCCGCCCGGCGCGTACACGAGGTCGATGGCGTAGGTCTGCGCGTGGCTGTGCGTGTGGCTGGGCACCTTCGTCGCGGGCCCGTTCAGCGCCGTCCAGCGGCCGGTCACCGGCACGGCCACCGGCACCGGTGCCCGCCCCGGGACGGGGTGCTGGCGGCGGATCAGCAGCCAGTGCAGCAGCCCGCCGAGCGCCAGCAGCGCGACGCCCGCGATCCACAGCGGGCCGGTGCCGGAGCCGTTCGCCAGGACGCAGACCGCACTGGCACCGAAGAGCAGCCCGTGTCGCTTCCAGACGGTCATCAGCATCGGCAGCCCCCGGCGGCGGGTCGGGTGATCGACGCGGACGGCCGCGCGCCCGCATGATCACCGTACCCGGACACCCGCCGTGCACGGACGGCCGAGGGGGCGGGCACGCCCCGGGGCGCCCGGAGGGCCGTCGACTACGCCCGGCGCAGCCCCAACTCGCCCGCGCGCAGCCCGGCCTGGAAGCGCGAGTCGGCCTCCAGCCGGGTCATCAGCTCGGCCACCCGCCGCCGGTAGGTGCGCAGCGAGACGCCGAGCCGTTGGGCCGCCGCCTGGTCGGTGAGCCCCGAGCCGAGGGACCGGAGGATCGTGCGGCCGTCGGCGTCGAGGTGCGGGACGTCGGCGGACAGGTAGGCGTCGAGGTCGGCGGAGCTGTCCCAGAGCGCCTCGAACAGCGAGTGCACGCCGTCGATCAGGGTCTGCGAGGTGGTCACGGTGTACTCGCGGCCGGCGGGCGCCTCCCGGCCGGCCAGGATCATCACCCGCCGGTCGATCAGGATGGTCTCGTGCGGCAGCGGCGAGCCGCTGATCCGGACGAGGGCGCCCGCGCCCTGCACCGCCCGCAGGTGCGCGCGGGCCTCCTCGTCGGCGAGCGCGACCGGGCTGAGCAGCTTGCGGGCGGTGAAGCCGGGCGCGGCCGCCGCCGCCCGCACCCGGCCGCCGATCGCGGCCTTCGCCTCCGGCCCGGACCAGGTGCGGAGGTCCCGTGCCGCGCACAGGAACTCGGTCCGCGCGGACCCGAAGAGATGGCCGGCGCGCGCGGTCAGCTCCGCGTCGCCGTGGACCGAGAACACCCGCTCGTTGCGCATCCGCCCAGTCTGGCAGCAACTGGCCACGACCTCGTGGGAGTTCGCGGCGGTGGACAGCATGGGGCCCATGACGACCAAGACCTTCCCGCTCGGCGGCGACCTCACCGTCAACCGGCTCGGCTTCGGCGCGATGCGCCTGGCCGCGAGCACCTTCGACGGCCCGCCGCGCGACCCCCGGACCGGCGTCGCGGTGCTCCGGCGCGCCGTGGAGCTGGGTGTGAACCACATCGACACGGCCGGCTTCTACAACCGCGGAGCGGTGCGCGCCGACGAACTGATCCGCACGGCACTGACCCCCTACCGGGACGACCTGGTGATCGCGACGAAGGTCGGTCCGCTGCCCGGCCCCGACGGCGTGCCGACCGGCCAGGCGGGGCCCGGGCAGCTGCGCGGCCTGGTGGAGGCGGAGCTGCGGGCCCTCGGGCTGGACCGGCTGGACCTGGTCTACCTGCGGGTGGGCGGGTTGACCGGGCCGGGCGGCGAGTCGATCGCCGAACGGTTCGCGGTGCTCGCCGAGCTCCGCGGGCAGGGGCTGATCCGGCACCTGGGCGTCAGCAACGTGGACGCCGCCCAGCTCGACGAGGCCCGGGCGGTCGCGCCCGTCGCGGCGGTGCAGAACTCGCACGAGCGCGCCGCCGACCTGCTGGCCGTGTGCGAGGCGGCGGGCATCGCGTACGTGCCGTACTTCCCGATCGGCGGGGGCTGGGTCCCGCTCGACCTCGAACGGCACGAGCGGGTCGCGGCGCGGCTGGGGGCGACCGTGACGCAGGTCGTGCTCGCCGCGCTGCTGGCGGCCTCGCCGTCGGTGCTGGCGATCCCGGGCACCGGATCGCTCCGCCACCTGGAGGAGAACGTCGCGGCGGGCGACCTCGTGCTCGGCGCGGAGGACCTGGCCGAGCTGCGGGCCTGACCGGCGGGGTTGCGGCGGCCGGTCCGCGGCGGCGGGGCCGGTGCGGGCAGGCTGCGGCCGGGCGGCCGGGCGGCCGGGCGGCCGGGCGGCCGGGCGGGCCCGCCCGGGCCGACGGCGCCAGGGGTCGAAAGCGCGGCGGAGCGGGGGAGCGGCGGAGGGAGCGGGGCGTCAGGCGAGGTGCCGCAGGTACGCCTCCGGGCGTTCGAGGTAGCGGCGCCAGTGGTCGACGATGGCGAGGTCCTGCCAGCGGGTGGGCCGGATGCCGTGCTCGCCGACCTCCAGGATCGCGGCGTCCGGGGTGGCGGCCAGGATCGGGGAGTGGGTCGCGCAGACGACCTGCGCGCCGGACCGGCCCAGCTCCTGGAGCAGGGCGACCAGCCGCAGGCTGGAGGTGAACGAGAGCGCGGCCTCCGGCTCGTCCAGCACGTAGAGGCCGGGCCCGCGGAACATCGACTCGAACACGGTGAGGAACCCCTCGCCGTGGCTCATCAGGTCGGTGCGCTCCTCCCAGTAGCCGGGCCGGCCCTGCTTCTCGGCCATCATCCGCATCGCCGACTCGGCCCGCAGGAAGAAGCCGCGCCGCCCGGCCCGAGGGCCGGAGGCCATGGCGAGGCCGCGCGGCGTGTACTCCAGGCGCAGCCGCTCGCCGAGGTCGCTCCTCCCGCGCGGCGAGGCGTACCGGGAGCCGCCGCGCCCGCCGTACGAGTCCAGGCCGAAGGCCTCGGCCACCGCCTCGACGACGGTCGACTTGCCGCTGCCGTTCTCGCCGACCAGGAACGTCACCGGTGCCGGCAGGGCGATCCCCGATCCGACGAGGGCGCGGACGCACGGGACCGTCCACGGCCACTCGTCCTGGTCGTCCGCGCTGATCAGCTGCGGGTGGACGCGTATCCGGTCGACGATCACGAGGGCCTCCTGGCGGTGCGCGGCCGCCGTCGGAAGCTCGGCGGCCGTACGTCCGACCTTAGGAGACGGGTACGACGGCCGGGCTCGGGCCGCCGCCCGGCAGTGCGGCGTCACGGGCCATCCGCACGTTCGGCAGCCGCCCCCGCCAGAGCTCCCGCTCCCCGGTGGTCCGGAACCCGTGGCGCCGGTAGAAGCGGATCGCGCGCCGGTTGTAGTCGGTCACCCACAGGTGCACGGGCGAGTCCCCGGCCCACCCGAGGAACTCGTCCATCATCCGGTCGCCGAGTCCCCGCCCCTGCGCCTCGTCCAGCAGGTACATCGGCCCCAGGGTGACCACCTCGTCGCGGCGGCCGCAGAGGAAGCCGACGATCCCGGCCCCGGCGTCGGTCCCCGCCCCCGCCGCCGGGTCCGCCCCGGCCCTCTCCGTGGAGCGGACGACCCGGCAGAAGAGCCGGTCCGGCCGCCGCACCGCCTCCTCGATGAACTCGCGCCACTGCGCGATCCCCTCGGCGGTGGCGGAGGAGCCGCGGTGCTCGCGGATCCAGGCCTCGTCCACCCCCGCCCCCTCGTCCGGGTACGTCTGCAGCCATACCGTCAACTGCAGGGGACCGATCGTTGCGGCGTCGTCGGCGCGGGCGGCTTCGAGTACGTGGGTCACCGGCCCATCATGGACGCCGCGGTCCCGGAACGCCGCCCGGTTTTCGCCGCCCGGCACCGCGCCGCGCCGCTAGGCTCCTGTGCCCATGGACGCACACGGGGGGACCGCGCTGATCACCGTCCCGGCGGGGGAGGTGGTCCTGTCGGACCGCAGGACGCTGCGCAGTTGGCCGGTGCGCATCGCGCCGTACCGGCTGGCGGCGGTGCCGGTCACCAGGGCCGAGTACGCGCGGGTGGCCGGCGCGGCGGGCGGGGGCCGGGAGGCCGACGGGGGCCTCCTGCCCGCGGTCGAGGTGTCCTGGTGGGACGCCGTCCGGTACTGCAACGCGCGGTCGGCGCTGGAGGGGCTGGCGCCCGCGTACCGGATCGGCGGCGGCCCGGCGGAGGACTGCGACGGCGGCGGGGGTGGCGGCGACGGCGACGGCGGGGCGGACGGCCGCGGGCCGGCGATCGGCTGGGACACCGCCGCCGACGGGTACCGGCTGCCGACCGAGGCCGAGTGGGAGCACGCCTGCCGCGCCGGCACGACCGGGCCGAGGTACGGGCTGCTGGACGAGATCGCCTGGCACCGGGGCAACTCGGGGGAGCGGGCCCACGAGGTGGGCGGCCGGCGGCCCAATCCGTGGGGGTTCCACGACCTGCTCGGCAACGTGTGGGAGTGGTGCTGGGACCAGTACGACCCGGCCGTCTACGGCAGTTACCGGGTGCTGCGCGGCGGGGGATGGTTCGACGAGCACTGGAGCTGCCGGGCCTCGGTGCGGCGCCGCAGCCACCCGACGCTGCGGCTCGACGACGTCGGGTTCCGGGTCGCCCGCTCCGGCCCCGGCTGACGGTCAGGTGCGGCCCGGGTGGCCACGGGCAGCCTCTGGAGACCCGGGCGGCGTCAGGAGAGCTGGAAGTACAGCGGTTCCAGCCGGCCCTCCCCGCCGACCGTGATCGGCTTGGGCCGCAGGGCGAGCGGCTCGAACGGGGCACGGCCGACGAAGCGGCCGGTGCCGGGGAGTTGGAGCAGGTGGTGGCCCGGACCGTCGACGCCGTCGACGGAGACCGGATCGCCGTCCTCGCCGATCCGGAGCAGCGTCCAGCGGGAGTCGGGGGCGTCGGCGGGCGCGAGGACGGCGTGGGTGAGGCGCTCGCCCTCGGGACCGGCCGCGAGGGCCAGCCCGGACTCCCGCTCGACCACCCGGACCCTGCCGTCGCCGGCCGGCTCGACGCTGAACCGGGCGGCCGGGTGGGTCGGGGCGGGGAGCGCGAAGAGCGTGCCCCCGATCACGCCCACGAACGAGCCGCGCGAGCGGATGCGCAGGGTCTGTCCGGTGGTGTCGCTCATGATGCCTCCGGGAAGCAGGAGCGGGACGGACTACGCGGGCGGTGCGGAGTCCGCGGACCGCGCGGGGCGGCGCGGGTTCATCCTGGCCCCGACTGCCCCGAGGAGGCGGCGAATTGCACCGCCGTCACCCGAACGGGTGGACCGTCGGGCGGGCTGGTCCCGCAGCGCCTCCGCGGGCAGCCCCGCCGCCGCGAGGCGGGCGCGCAGCGCGGCCTCCTGCCCGGGCGTGACGGTCACGTGGAACGCCCGGCCGGTGTCACCCGCACCGTAGACGAGCACACCGCCCCGCCACGCCTCCGCCCCGATCGTGTGCGGGGCGAGCGCCAGCAGCACCGCGAACTGCGCGTCGTCGCGGAGGTCGATCTCGATGCCCATGCCCGGGTCGGAGCGCCGGGTCCGGGTGCCGCCGGCGAGTGCGGCGCGGGCCAGGGCGAGGGCCTGCCCGTACGCGGGCAGCACCTCGTCCGGCCACGGGTCGTCGCTGTACGCGTCCACCCAGGCCCGGTCGACGGCCGACCGCAGGGCGCGCAGGGCCTCGCGGTGCACGGCGGCCGTGACGGCCGGGTCGAGGCCGTCGGCGAGGAAGAGGGTGGTGGGCTCGTCGGGGGCGGGCATGGGCGGCTTCCTCACGTGTGGGCGGGGCGGTAGGCGGGTCGGAGGCGGGTCGGACCGTCTGGGCGTGCGGGGCGCTTCCCGGGCGGCTCTCAGTCGACGAAGTCCCGGTCGGCCGGCTCCGGGCCGGTGGCGGGGTCGCGGGTGAGGAGGTAGCGGGCGCCCGGGCCGGCGGCGGCCGCGCGGTCGCCGGCGTTGTAGAGGGAGCAGCGGGTGAGCGAGAGGCAGCCGCAGCCGATGCAGCCGGTGAGCTTGGCCTTCAGGCGTTCGAGTTCGGCGATCTGCTCGTCGATCCGGCTCTGCCAGGACTGGGCGACGCCGTCCCACTCGGCGCCGCTGGGGGCGCGGCGCTCGGGGAGGCGGTCGAGGGCGACCTTGGCCTCGTCGAGGGAGAGGCCGACCCGTTGGGCGGCGCGGACGAAGGCGACCCGGCGCAGGGTGCCGCGGGCGTAGCGGCGCTGGTTGCCGGTGGTCCGGGTGGCGTGGATGAGCCCCATCCGCTCGTAGTAGCGCAGGGCGGAGGTGGCGAGGCCGCTGCGTTCGGCGAGCTGGCCGATGGTGAGGAGGTCGTGGCGGCTCGGGGGGGTCGCGGTCATGGGCGTTACTGTAGCGGCTTGACTTCAAGTCGACTTCAAGTTGCAGCATCGTGGACATGACGACGAGCACGAAGAGCGCCACGAGCACGACGAGCACGACGAACACGGTGGTCGCGACGGACGCCGCGAGCACCCCCGCCGCCACCGCCGGGTTCGCGGACCTGTCGGGCCTGATGGCCCTGATGACCGGCGACGAGAAGCACGGACCGGCCGCCACCTCCACGCTGGACGCCCTCTGGGTGCTCTACGACCGGGTGCTGAGGGTCTCCCCGGCCACCGCCGAGGACCAGGACCGGGACCGGTTCCTGCTCTCCAAGGGCCACGGCCCGATGGCGTACTACGCGGTGCTCGCCGCCAAGGGGTTCATCGCCCCGGAGCTGCTGTCGAGCTTCGGCGCGTACGACTCGCCGCTCGGCCACCACCCGGACCGGATGCTGATCCCCGGGGTGGAGATCAGCTCCGGGTCGCTCGGCCACGGGCTGCCGCTGGGGGTCGGCACGGCCCTCGGGCTGCGCGCCCAGGGACTCGCCGACCCGGCGGTCTGGGTGCTGATCGGGGACGCCGAGTTCGACGAGGGCTCCAACCACGAGGCGGTGGCCTTCGCCGGCGCCTACGGACTGGACCGGCTGCACGTCCTGGTGATCGACAACTCCTCGGCCACCCACGGCTGGCAGGGCGGCATCGCGGCCCGGTTCGCCGCCGAGGGCTGGTCGGCCGAGACGGTGGACGGCCGCGACCACGAGGCGCTGCACGCGGCGTTCACCGCCGCACACCCGGGCCGGCCGCGGGTCGTGGTGGCCCGGGTGGAGCCGAAGAACTCCTGACCCGCCGCAGCGCCCACACCACCGCAGCGCCCGCACCACCGCAGCGCCCGCGCCACCGCAGCGCCCGCACCACCCACCGCCCCGACCGCCCCGAACCGTAAGGAACCCCCACCGATGGACACCATGCGCGAGCGCTTCATCGACCTCACCACCCGCCTGCTGGAGGACGACCCGCGGCTGGCCGTCGTACTGGCCGACATCAGCGCCGCCGGCTTCACCCGCGCCGCCGAGCGCCACCCCGACCGGGTGATCAACGTCGGCATCCGGGAGCAGCTGCTGATCGGCGCGGCCGGCGGCCTGGCGCTCGCCGGGATGCGGCCGATCGCCCACACCTTCGCCAGCTTCCTGGTGGAGCGCCCCTTCGAGCAGGTGAAGCTGGACCTGGTGCACCAGGGGGTCGGCGCCGTCCTGGTGAGCGCGGCCGGCTCGTACGACTGGCCGGCCGGCGGGCGGACCCACATGTCGCCGGGCGACGTCGCCCTGCTGGACACCCTGCCGGACTGGACGGTCCACGTGCCCGGCCACCCGGACGAGGCGGAGCAGCTGCTGCGCCACGCGGTGTCGGACGGCGACCGCAACGTCTACGTCCGGCTGTCGGAGCACCGCAACGAGCACGCGCTGCGGATCGAGCCGGGCCGCTTCACCACCGTGCGCCGGGGCGCCAAGGGCGTGGTGGTCGCGGTCGGCCCGATGCTGGACGCGGTGCTGGCGGCCACCTCCGGCATGGACGTCACCGTGCTGTACGCGGCGACCGTGCGGCCGTTCGACGCGGCCGGGCTGCGGGCCGCCACCGACCGGAGCGCGGACGTGGTGCTGGTCGAGCCCTACCTGGCCGGGACCTCGGCCAACGCGGCGCACGACGCGCTCGCCGACCGCCCGCACCGGGTGCTGGCCCTCGGCGTGCCGCGCGAGGAGCACCGGCAGTACGGTTCGATCCCCGAGCACCTGGCGGCCTACGGCCTGGACGCGGCCTCGCTGCGGGACCGGATCGGCACCTTCCTCTGGTGACCCGCCGCCGGGGCGCACCGCCCCCGCCCGGTGGCGCCCGCACCACCGGGGCCGGCCGCCGACGGAGTCAGCGGGCGGGCGGGAGGGCGTCCAGGGCGGCCTGCCACGGGAAGGCGTGCAGGTGGGAGCCGCCCGGCGGCCGCGGGGTGAATCCGCCCTCGCCGAGGAGCAGGGTGACCCCGGCCTCGCGCAGGGTCCGCACGCTGCGGGGTACGGCGGGGTGGGCGGCCTGGGCCGCGTTGAAGTGCGGCAGTGCCACGATCGGGATCTCCAGGCCGAGGGCCTCGGTGATCAGGCCGAGCGCGAGGGTGTCGCCGATCCCGGCGGCCCACTTGTTCAGCGTGTTGCAGGTCAGCGGGGCGACCAGGAGGGCGTCCGGCGGCGGCAGCACGTCCGGCGCGCCGGGGAGCCCGTACTCCCACCGGACCGGGTACCCGGTCATCCGTTCCAGCAGGGGGAGTCCGGACGGGGCGCCGAGGTCCGCGAGCGCCCAGCGGTGTGCGGTCGGGGTGAGGATCACGCACACCTGCCAGCCGATCCGCAGGGCCTCCCGGACCGGGGTCTTCAGCTGGCGGGCGGGCGGGGCCGCGCAGGCGACCAGGTACAGCGTCCGGGGTGTCGTCACGTGGGCAGTCCACATGCCCCGGCCCGCGATCGCAAGGGCCGTCGACGGACGGGGCTCGGGCCGGTGGCGGGCCGCCGCGGCGGGGTCAGGTGCGGACGATCGCCACCGAGTCGGGTTCCAGGGTCAGTTCGCCGTCCGTCAGCAGGTACCCGCCGAAGCCGGCCACCACCTCGGCCGCGGTCGCCGCTCCGGCACCGCCTACAGTCCCCGCGCCGTCCGTCCCCGTGCCCGCCGTCCCCGCGCCGTCCGTCCCCTCGCCGGGGCCGAGCGGCACCGTGACGGGCGCCGTGCCGAGGTTGACCGCCGTCCGGTACGGCCCCCGGTGCACCACCAGCCACCCCGCCGCCCCGTCGAACTCGGCGCGGACGGCCGCCAGATCGGGATCGGACAGCTCCGGCCGCTCCCGGCGCAGCCGGATCAGGGTCCGGTACCAGGCGAGCAGTCCGGCGTGCGGCGCGCGGCGCGGCTCGGTCCAGTCGAGGACGGAGCGCAGCACGGTCGCCGGCTCCTGCGGGTCCGGCACGGCGTCCGCCGCCCAGCCGTGCTCGGCGAACTCCCTTCGCCGGCCCCGGCGGACGGCCTCGGCGAGGTTCGGGTCGGTGTGGTCGGTGAAGTACTGCCACGGGGTGGTGGCGCCCCACTCCTCGCCCATGAACAGCATCGGGGTGAACGGCGAGGTGAGCACCAGCGCGGCGCCGCAGGCGAGCCGGCCGGGGGAGAGGGCGGCGGAGAGCCGGTCGCCGAGCGCCCGGTTGCCGACCTGGTCGTGGGTCTGGAGGTAGCCGAGCAGGCGGTGTCCGTGGGCGGGCGGGAACGGCCGGCCGTGGTGGCGGCCGCGGAACGAGGACCAGGTGCCGTCGTGGAAGTAGCCGCGGGTGAGGGTCCGGGCGACCGCAGCCAGCGGGGCGGCCGCGAAGTCGCCGTAGTAGCCCTGGGATTCGCCGGTCAGGGCGCAGTGCAGGGCGTGGTGGAAGTCGTCGCTCCACTGGGCGGCGAGGCCCAGGCCGCCGGCCTCGCGCGGGGCGGTCGTGCGCGGGTCGTTGAGGTCGGACTCGGCGATCAGGAACAGCGGCCGGTTGCCGGCCACCGCCAACCTGTCGACCTCGGTGGCGAGTTCCTCCAGGAAGTGGACGGCCCGGTCGTCGGCGAGGGCGTGCACGGCGTCCAGCCGCAGGCCGTCGATCCGGTAGTCGCGCAGCCAGGAGAGCGCGCTGCCGATCAGGTAGGCGCGCACCTCGTCGGATCCGGGCGCGTCCAGGTTGACCGCCGCGCCCCACGGGGTGTGGTGCCGGTCGGTGAAGTACGGGCCGTACGCCGGAAGGTAGTTGCCGGACGGGCCGAGGTGGTTGTGCACCACGTCGAGGATGACGCCGAGGCCCTTGCGGTGGGCGGCGTCGACGAACCGCTTCAGGCCCTCGGGGCCGCCGTAGGGCTCGTGCACGGCCCAGAGCGAGACGCCGTCGTACCCCCAGCCGTGCTTGCCGGGGAACGGGCAGACCGGCATCAGCTCCACGAAGTCGACGCCCAGTTCGACCAGGTGGTCGAGGTGTCGTGCGGCGGCGTCGAAGGTGCCGGCGGCGGTGAAGGTGCCGACGTGCAGCTCGTACAGCACCGCGCCGGGCAGCGGGCGGCCGTGCCCGTCGGTCTGCGACCAGCGGAACCCGGCGTGGTCGACGGCCCGGCTGGGGCCGTCCGGGCCGTGCGGCTGGTGGGGCGAGCGCGGGTCGGGCAGCGGGCGGCCGCCGTCGAGGACGAACGCGTAGTCCCCGGCGGGTGCTTCGCCGTGCCACCAGCCGGGGCGGGCGGCGTCGCGGGCCAGCGGGTGGCGGCCGCCGTCGACCGCCACCTCGACCCGTTCGGTGGCGGCCGGGGCCCAGACCTCGTAGTGGGCCGGGGCGCGGTGCACCGCTCCGGAGCCGGTCACGGCGCCTCCCGGGAGCCGGTCGTGCTGGGGGCGTCCGGCCTCATGCGGTGTTCCTCCTGGTCAGCAGGGCCACCGGGTACGCCGCCAGCAGGTCGGCCACCGGGACGGGGCCGGGCGGGAAGTGGCGCTCGGTGAGCTCGTCCGTCCACCGGCCGCCGTCCGCGCGCCCGCCGTCCGCGCGCCCGCCGTCCGCGTGCCCGTCGTCCGCGCGCCCGCCGCCGTCCGGCAGGCCGGGCGGTCCGGGCAGGTGCAGCTCGGTGGTGCCCCAGCCGCCCGCCCGGTCGAGCCCGTACGGCAGCCGGGTGACCACGCTGACCACGTCCGCGCCGCGCGCGAAGGCGAGCAGGTGACCGGCGGCGGGGCCGACCGCCGTCAGCGGCCGGTGGGCGCCGAGCGTCCTGGTCCTCCGCAGGTGCAGGGCGGTGGTGGTGAGGTGCAGCTTCTCCCGGGCCAGGTCGCCGGGCCGGGCGGCGGGCGAGTCGGTGAGCCGGACGGCGAGCCGGCCGAGGTCGACGACGCCCCGGTTGTCCGGGTCGACCAGCGTGTACAGCGGCTCCTCGCTGCCCTGGTAGAGGTCGGGCACGCCGGGCACGGTGAGGTGCAGCAGCGCGGCGGCGAGCGTGTTGGACCGCGCGTACGGGGCGAGGGCGCGCACCTGGCCCTCGATCCGGGGCAGCAGTCCGGCGTTGCCGAAGACGGCGCGGGCGCGGTCGGCGAGGTCGCGCTCGAAGCGGTCGTCGGGCGCGGTCCAGGAGGTGCGGACCTTGGCCTCCCGGGCGGCCTTGAGCACGGCGGTGACCAGCCGGTCCGGGGTGACCGGCCAGGCGGCGACGAGGGTCTGCCAGAGCAGCCAGTCGCCGTCCCGGTCGCCGCCGGGGCCGGCCGCCGTGGACCAGGCGTCGGCCTCGGCCGCCCAGGCCTCCGGCTGTTCGGCGAGGACGGCGAGCCGGGCGCGGGCGTCGGCGCTGCGCTTGGTGTCGTGCGTGGAGAGCACGGTCATGGTGTGCGGCCAGTGCCGTTCGACGTAGTGGCACCAGGCGTGGAAGTCCTCCGGCCGCAGGCCCGGCCGGGACGGCTCGCCGCCGACCTCGTTGAGGCCGAGCAGCGCGTTCCACCGGTAGAAGGCGGTGTCCTCGACGCCCTTGGCGGCCACGGCGGCGGCGGTCTGCGCGAACCGGACGGCGAACTCGTCCTGCTCGGGGCCGCGCCCCAGCCGGCCCGCCGCGAGGTCGGCGACCAGCCGGTCGGTGGGGTCCGCCGAGCCGTCGAGCGCCTCGTCCAGCTGTTCCGCCGACACGGCGGGCAGCGGCTCGCCGGGGCGGACGTACGGGCGGTAGGCGGGGAAGCCGGTGAGCAGCCGCTGCAGTGCGGCCCGCAGCCGCCAGGGCGGGTGGTCGGCGTACGCGGGGTCGGCGGCGCCGAGCCGGACGGCGAGCCGGACCAGCCGCTCGACCTCGGCGGCCAGCTCGCCCTGCGGCCCGGTCATGTCGGAGCGGCCGCGCCGCGCGGCGGCGAGCGCCGGGTGCGGGTCGGCGCACGGCTCGCCGGCCGGTTCGGCACCGCGGAGGAACGCCTCGTACGCCCCGGCCAGCCGGCAGGCGCCCGCGTGGTCGGTGAGCACGCCGTCGATCCGGCGCAGCGCGTCGTACCCGGTGGTGCCGGCGCACGGCCAGTCGTCGGGCAGCCGCTCGTCCCCGGTGAGGATCTTCTCCACCACCGTGTACGCCCCGCCGGTGGCCGCGGCCAGCCGCTCCAGGTAGCCGCGCGGGTCGGCGAGGCCGTCCGGGTGGTCGATCCGGAAGCCGTCCAGGACCCCCTCCCGGTGCAGCCGCAGCAGCACGGCGTGCGTCGCCTCGAACACCTCGGGCTCCTCGACCCGGACGGCGATCAGCTCGTTGACGGTGAAGAACCGCCGGTAGTTGAGCTCGGTGCGGGCCAGCCGCCACCACGCGAGCCGGTACCACTGCCGGGCGAGCAGCTCGGGCAGCGGCAGGTGGGCGGTGCCGGGGCGCAGCGGGAGGGCGTGGTCGTGGTAGCGGAGGGTGTCGCCGTCGACGGTCAGCCGGTCGAGGACGGCGCCGAGCCGGTCGCCGAGCAGCGGCAGCAGCACCCGTCCGCGTCCGGGTGCGTCCGGCGGGCCCGGCTGGGCGGTCCAGTCGATGTCGAACCAGCGCGCGTACGGCGAGTCGGGGCCGTCCCGCAGGACGTGCCAGAGCGGCCGGTTGAGCTGCTCGGGGGTGGGGACGGCCATGTGGTTGGGCACCACGTCGGCGATCAGCCGCAGGCCGTGCCGGTGTGCCTCGGCGGCCAGCGCGCGGAGCGCGTCCTCGCCGCCGAGCTGCTCGCTGATCCGGCCGTGGTCGACGGTGTCGTAGCCGTGGGTGGAGCCGGGCACGGCCTCCAGCAGCGGGGACAGGTGCAGGTGGGAGACGCCGAGGGCGGCCAGGTAGGGGACGGCGGCGGTGGCGTCGTGCAGGGTGAAGCCGGGCTGGAGCTGGAGGCGGTAGCTGGCGGTGGGCACCGGCGGCGGTGCGGGTGCCGGTTCGGGCGGCGACGGGACGACGGCCGGGCGGGGCTGCGCGGGCTCGGCGGCGTTGGTCATGTGTCCATGCCTACCCGGCCCGGCGGGGGTGCAAGACCCGTTGCTGACCCGAACAGGTGAGCGGGGCGGTGGTGCGCCGCGCTGCGCGGGGCCGTGGCGGGGGGCGACGAGGGCGGTGATGCGGGCGGTGAGGCGGTCGTCGGCGGGGGCGGTGGGACCGGTGGGGCGGGAGGCCCCACCAGCCCCACCAGCCCCAGCGGCCACGCCGGGACCCGCCGGAGCCCCACGGGCCCCGGCGGGCGCGAGGCCTCCGGGAGTCTCAGGCGGGCCGCTGCAGCACCATCAGCGAGCGGTCGGTGAGCCAGAGGGTGTCCCCGGCCTTGACCCGGGACCCGGCCCCCGGCGCGGGCAGCCGGGGCTGCGCGGTGTCCACCACCACCTGCCACGCCTGCCCGTGCCCGGCCGGCACGGTGAACTCCAGCGGTTCGAAGTGCGCGTTGAACAGCAGCAGGAAGGAGTCGTCGACGATCCGCCCGCCGCGCCGGTCCGGCTCCGAGATGGCGTAGCCGTTGAGGAACACGGTGAGCGACTTGGCGTAGCTGGCGCCCCAGTTGCGCTTGGTCATCTCCTCCCCGCTGGGCGTGAACCAGGCGATGTCGGTGAGGTCCTCGTAGCCCCCGGCGCCGTCCCCGGTGGTGCGGCCGGAGACCGCGGGGCCGGAGACGGGCCGGCCGTGGAAGAAGCGGCGCCGCCGGAAGACCGGGTGGTCGCGGCGGAGCCAGACCATGCCCTGGGTGAACTCCAGCAGCCGGGCGTTCGGCCCGTCCCCCTCCGGCCAGTGCACCCAGGACAGTTCGTTGTCCTGGCAGTAGGTGTTGTTGTTGCCCAGCTGGGTGCGGCCGAACTCGTCGCCGTGCGAGAGCATCGGCACGCCCTGGGAGAGCATCAGGGTGGCGAGGAAGTTGCGCTGCTGGCGGGCCCGCAGCTCCTCGACCGCCGGGTCGTCGGTGGGACCCTCGGTGCCGCAGTTCCAGGAGCGGTTGAAGGACTCGCCGTCCCGGTTGCCCTCGCCGTTGGCGTCGTTGCGCTTCTCGTTGTAGGAGACCAGGTCGCGCAGGGTGAAGCCGTCGTGGCAGGTGACGAAGTTGATCGAGGCGATCGGGCGGCGGCCGTCGTCCTGGTAGAGGTCGGAGGAGCCGGTGAGCCGGGAGCCGAACTCGGCGAGGGTGGCGTTCTCGCCGCGCCACAGGTCGCGCACGGTGTCCCGGTACATGCCGTTCCACTCGGTCCACAGCGGGGGGAAGTTGCCGACCTGGTAGCCGCCCTCGCCGAGGTCCCAGGGCTCGGCGATCAGCTTGGCCTGGGAGACCACCGGGTCCTGCTGGACGAGGTCGAAGAACGAGGAGAGCCGGTCGACCTCGTGGAACTGCCGGGCCAGGGTGGCGGCGAGGTCGAAGCGGAAGCCGTCGACGTGCATCTCGGTGACCCAGTAGCGCAGCGAGTCCATGATCAGCTGGAGCACGTGCGGGCTGCGCATCAGCAGGCTGTTGCCGGTGCCGGTGGTGTCCTCGTAGAACCGCTGGTCCTGTGCCAGCCGGTAGTAGGAGGCGTTGTCCAGGCCGCGCATCGACAGCGTCGGGCCGAGGTGGTTGCCCTCGGCGGTGTGGTTGTAGACCACGTCGAGGATGACCTCGATGCCGGCCGCGTGCAGGGCCTTCACCATCGACTTGAACTCCTGCACCTGCTGGCCGCGGTCGCCGGTGGAGGAGTAGGAGGAGTGCGGCGCGAAGAAGCCGATCGTGTTGTAGCCCCAGTAGTTGGCGAGGCCGAGGTCGCGCAGCCGGTGGTCGCGGACGAACTGGTGCACCGGCATCAGCTCGATCGCGGTGACGCCGAGCTTGGCCAGGTGCTCGATCACCGCCGGGTGGGCGACGCCCGCGTAGGTGCCGCGGATCTCCTCCGGGATGCCGGGGTGGAGCCGGGTGAGGCCCTTCACGTGGGCCTCGTACAGGACGGTGCGGTGGTAGTCGGTGCGCGGCGGCCGGTCGGTGCCCCAGTCGAAGTACGGGTTGATCACCACGGAGTGCATGGTGTGCGGGGCCGAGTCGAGGTCGTTGCGGCGCTCGGGGGCGCCGAAGTGGTAGCCGTAGACGGACTCGTCCCAGTCGATGTGCCCGCTCATCGCCTTGGCGTACGGGTCCAGCAGCAGTTTCGCGCTGTTGTGCCGCTGGCCGAGGCCGGGGTTGTACGGGCCGTGGACGCGGAAGCCGTACCGCTGGCCGGGCTGGACGCCCGGGAGGTAGGCGTGCCGGACGAAGGCGTCGGTCTCGCGCAGTTCGACGGAGGTCTCCGAACCGTCCTCGCCGAGCAGGCAGAGCTCGATCCGGTCGGCGCTCTCCGAGAAGACCGCGAAGTTGGTGCCGGCCCCGTCGTAGGTGGCACCGAGGGGGTATGGCTTCCCTGGCCAGACCTGCATGGCTCCTCAACTTCCTTGCATAGAAGGAGAACTGACAGTCAGTCCGATGGTCGGGCCGGACCCCGACGCTCTCTTCCCGGCCGGGCGGCCGGGCATGTGCGACGGTCGCGTGCCGTGACGTACGGCACAGTCCGCATACTCCCCGACGCGTCCCCCGCGGGCGGGGCCATTTGTGCCGGATTCGCCCGAACGGGTGTCCGCCCGGGTGCCCGGGGCCCCTTCGGCGCTTCCCCGGCACGCCCCCGGGTGCCTCCCCGGGCTCGTCGCGGGGGCACCGCGGGGCCGCCGTGGTCGCGGCCGGATCCCCGCGGCGCCGTCGCGGTGTCGTCGCGGTGTCGTCCGCGGGCCGTCCCGGCGGCGCCCGGGGGCTTCCGGGCGGGCGGGGCAGGTGAGACGGTTGGGGCGGGAGGGGGCCGGTGGCCGCCGTGGCGGAACCGGCTGCGGGCGGTTCGCGGCGGGCAGTACCCTTGATCGTCCGGCCGCCCCGCACACGTGGCGAAGCATCAGAAGGCCCGGCGGTGAGCCGTTCCGGACGAGACGGGCGGACGGCACACGGACAGCATCCAGACAGCAGCACAGCCGGCCGGCGTACGGCAACCCGTACGGCGGGCCGGGCGGCTCCGAGCAGGAACCAGGTGAGGTGGCGCATGGTGTTCCCCGCCGGCGGACGTGGCGGTGGGCCCGGCGGCCCCGACCGGGGCGGCGCCCGCAGCGAGGCGCCGACGGTCGTCATGCGCCCCGCCCTGACCGGCCGGGCGGTCGTGCCCGCCCAGGGCGGGCCGGTCGAGGTCCCCGCGCTCGCGTGGTCCGGTGCCGAGTGGGACGACGCCTACCAGCGGGTCCGGCTCTCCGGCCGCGCCTACGTCTGGCTCAACCTGGTCGAGCAGCGGCTCCGCTCGCTCGTCGACGAGGTGCTCCACCCGATCTACGCGCCCGCCCACGGCGAGGACTGGGTCACCGCCGCCGCCGGACCGGCCGGCGAGGAGTGGGCGCACCGGGCCGGCGCCGTCCGCGAGGTCAGCCGCCGCAAGGGCTACCTGCTCGACCCGGCCGACGACGACCCGCTGGTCTTCCTCACCCTGCCGCAGCTGCGCGAGCTGATGGTCCAGCACTGGCCGTGCTTCGAGCCCTACCTGGCGGACCGCCGGGAGATAGAGCTGGCCCTGGACGAACTGGAGGTCGCCCGGCACGTCGTCTCCCGCAACCGGGTCCTCACCGGCACCGTCCTCGCCCAGACCGAGCGCGCCGCCGCCCGGCTGCTCGCCCTGCTCGACGGCGGGTCCGGCGGCGTCCCCGCCGACGTCGTCGAGTCCCTGGTCGCCGGCCGGTACGCGGACGTCGTCGCCGTCCACCCTGACCGGGTCCGGCTCCAGCGCGACCTGCCCGTCGAGGACCTGCTCGACGGCGCCCGGCGGCTCGACGCGCTCGGCATCGGCCTCGGCATGCTCTGCCAGAACTACACCGGCAAGCGGCTTGTCCGGCTCGCTACCGACGGCTGCCGGGTGCGACTGCTCTTCCTCAACCCGGCCAGCAGCGCCGTCCGCCGCCGCGAACGCGAACTCGGCCTCGGACGGGGCGAACTCGCCCGCTCGATCCAGATGAACATCCTGCACGTCCGCCGGGTCCGCGCCCGGCTGCGCGACCAGGGCGGGTTCGAGATCCGGGTCTTCGACGAGACCCCCCGGTTCACCGCCTACCTGGTCGAGGGCTCGGCGGGGGACGGCCGGCTCGGCGCCGGCGGCCGCCGCCAGAGCCGGGACCTCGGCGTGGTCCAGCCCTACCTGCGGCGCGCCCGCGGCATGGAGTCGCCCGCGCTGGTGCTGCGCGGCGGCGCGGGGCAGCAGCCGGGCGGCACGGACGCCGGGCTGCTGGAGGTCTACCGCGAGGAGTTCGAGGGCATCTGGGCGGACTCCCGGCCGGTCTCCTGACGCGCTCCGCCGGGCGGGGGAGGCGGTCCCTCCCCGCGGTGGACGTCCGGGGTCGGGCCGGGCGGGATCGTGGGGGAACCGGGCCACGACCGGCCCGGCCGCCGAGGAACCCCGTGGACCAGGCCGGCCGCGACGCCCGGGTGCGTGCCCCACACGGCGGAGGACGGGGCGCGTCGCGGACCCGGGCTGATCCACGAGGCACGTCCCGGGGCGTCTTTGCAAAGTCCAGGACGACTTTGCAAAGACATCCTGGGCACCGGTGGGTGCCGGTGGGCGCGGCTCGGGTCGGCGGGGTGCGGGTCGACGGGGGCGCGGGTCGGCGGGGCGCGGCCGACCCGGGTGCCCGTCCGCCGAGGAAGCCCGTCCGGACGGCTTCCTAGGCCGGACGGATGGCGACCGGCCGGTAATCGGCCGATGGACGGTCAGCCGGGGTGCACGAGCGGGGGCGGGCCGGGCCGGGGCTTGCTAGCGTCGATTCCATGATCAGCAGGCCGGTTCCGGGCCTGCCGCACGTTCCCCCCCGGCAGCCGCGAGGCCCCTTCGGCGTGCCCGCAGCCTCCTGCCGACGATCCGGAAGGCCCGCCGTTGACCAGTCAGCCCACGACCGACCCGGGCGCCCCCGCCGCCTCCCGCCGCAGCTTCGTCCGCACCGCCCTCGGCGCCGGCGCCGCCGGGGCGCTCACCCTCGGGGCGGCCGCCCCCGCCCGGTCGGCCACCGGCCCCGCGGCCGGTGCCCCGACCGCCGACACCGGGCCGAGGGCGGCCACCGGCCGGATCCCGTTCCACGGCGACCACCAGGCGGGCATCCTCAACCCGCCGCCCGGCTACGGCACCTTCCTCGCCTTCGACGTGAACGTCGCCGACCGCAGGGCCCTGGAGGCGCTGCTGCGCACCCTCACCGACCGGATCCGCTTCCTCACCGACGGGGGCACCCCGCCCGACACCGGCGCCGACGCCCCGCCCGCCGACAGCGGCACCCTCGGGCCCGCCGCCCTGCCCACCGACGACCTCACCGTCACCGTCGCCGTCGGCGCCTCCCTCTTCGACGCCCGCTACGGCCTCGCCGGTGCCCGCCCCCGGAAGCTCACCGCGATGCGGACCTTCCCCAACGACGCGCTGCGCCCCGCCGAGTGCCACGGCGACGTCTCCCTCCAGGTCTGCGCCACCAGCCGGGACACCGTCGAGCACGCCGTGCGGGACCTGCTCCGTGCGGGCCGTGGCGCGCTCCGGCCGCGCTGGCAGCTGGACGGCTTCCAGAACCGCGCCCGCCCCACCGGCGCCGCCCGCAACTCGCTCGGCTTCAAGGACGGCATCGAGAACCCCGACACCGGGTCGGCCCAGGACATGGACGGGCTGGTCTGGGTCGGCGCGGACACCGGCGAGCCGGCCTGGGCGGTCGGCGGCAGCTACCAGGTGGTCCGGGCCGTCCGCACCCTGACCGGGCCCTGGGACGAGGTGCCGCTGAAGGACCAGGAGCGGATGATCGGCCGCCGCAAGTCCGACGGCGCCCCGCTCGGCCGGACCAAGGAGAGCGACAAGCCGGACTACGGCCAGGACCCGAAGGGCGACGTGACCGCCCTCGACGCGCACATCCGGCTCGCCAACCCGCGCACCGCCGCGAGCCGCGACAGCCGCATCCTGCGCCGCGCCTTCAACTACGACCGCGGCCTCGACGCGGACGGCGTGCCCGAGCTCGGCCTGGTGTTCTGCTGCTACCAGCAGGACGTGGTCCGCCAGTTCGAGGCGGTCCAGAACCGGCTCGCCGACGAGCCCCTGGCCCGCTTCCTCCGCCCCACCGGAGGCGGCTACTTCTACGTCCTGCCCGGCGTCCGGGACGCCTCCGACTGGCTCGGCCGGACCCTGCTCGGAGCGGCCTGACCGCCGCTCCCGCCCGCCCCACCGGCCGGATTGTCGGAGGGGCGGGCGATGATAGGGGCTGTTTCGACCAGCAGGACGGAAGGACACACCCCTATGAGCTGGTGGCAGCAGCCACTGGTCGGCTTCGACCTGGAGACCACGGGCACCGACCCGGCCGTGGACCGCATCGTCACGGCCGCCCTCGTGGACACCGTCGGGGCCCGCCGGCTGAGCGCCACCGGATGGCTGCTCGACCCGGGCATCCCGATCCCCGCCGAGGCCGAGGCGATCCACGGCATCGGCGACGACCTCGCCCGCGCGAAGGGCCGCCCGGCCAAGGAGGCGGTGGACGAGATAGCCACCGCCCTCTGCGAGCGGCTCGCCGCCGGCCGGCCGGTGGTCGCCTTCAACGCTCCCTTCGACCTCTCGCTGCTCGACGCCGAGCTGCACCGGCACGGCCTGCCGCCGCTCGCCGAGCGCCTGGGCGGGCCGGTCGGACCGGTCCTCGACGCCCTGGTCATCGACCGGGCCGTGGACAAGTACCGCAAGGGCTCCCGGACGCTCCAGCGGGTCTGCGAGGTGTACGGCGTCGAGCTGACCGACGCCCACGAGGCGGGCAGCGACGCGCTCGCCGCCGTCCTGGTGGCCGTCGCCATCGGCGAGCGCTACCCCGCCGAGGCCGGCAGCGTCCCGCCCGCCGAACTCCACACCCGGCAGATCGCCTGGCACCGCGCCTGGGCCGAGGACCTCCAGGCCTGGCTGCGCCGCGGCAAGGATCCGCAGGCCGTCATCGACCCCCGCTGGCCGCTGCGCTGAGGCCCCTGCGCTGACGGCACCCGCGCGGAGGCCCCTGCGCTGTGAATCCGGCGCCGGGGCCGCTGTGCCGCCCCGGTACGGGCAGGGGCCGGGGGACTGGCCCGCGCCCGTGGCCGCCTGTCCTCGTGTCGCGGGTGCGGCCGTCGAGGGCGGACGGCGGGGCCGTGCGTCCGGCCCGCCGGAGGGGAGCGGCACCACCGGCGGGGGTACGGGCAGGGGCCGGGGGACCGACCCGCGCCTGCGGCGCCCGTCCCCCGCACCGCACCCGCGGCCACCGGTGCGGCTGAGGGTGCGGCTGTCGAGGGCGGACGGTTGGGGCCGGTGTGTCGGGCGTGCCCCGGAGTGCTTGTCGGGGCCGGTCGCGGCTGCCCGCCGGGAGCCCCGCGTCCGGCCCGCCGGAGGGGAGCGGCATCACCGCCCCGGTACGGGCAGGGGCCGGGGGAACGGCCCGCGCTCGCGGCGCCCGTCCCCGTGCCGCCGGTGCGGCTGAGGGTGCGGCCGTTGAGGGCGGACGGTGGGGCCGGTGCGTCGGGCGTGCCCCGGAGCGCCTGCCCGGGCCGGTCACGGCTGCCCGCCGGAGAGGAACGGCACCACCGGCGCGCAGTCCCTGGCAGACTGCCGGGATGATCATCAGGCTGGCTGAGCACGTCGACCTTCCCGCCTTCCTCGGACTCGCGGGGGAGGTGGAGGAGTGGTTCGGGCCGATGGTGGCCGAGCCCGGCTTCCACCGGGCGGTGACGAGAAGCGCCGAGGGCGGCCTCGCGCTGATCGCCGAAAGTGACACCGACACCGGCACTGACACCGACGGCCCGCTCGGCGGGCTGCTGTTCGGCCGCGGCGGGGAGGGCCACCACCACCTGCACTGGCTGGTGGTGGCGGCCCGGGCACGGGGGACGGGCGTCGGGCGGGCACTGCTGGACGAGGCGCTGCGCCGGTACGTCCGCGGGCCGGCCGTGGTGGAGGTGGTCACCTTCGGCGCCGACCACCCGGGTGCGGTGGCCAGTGGTGCCCGGGTCTTCTACGAGCGGCTCGGCTTCCTGCCGGGCGAGCCGGCCGGGCCCGGCCCGGAGGGCGGCTCCCGGCAGGTCTACCGGCTCGCGGTGGAGTAGCCGTCCTCCGGGACGGACGTGAGCAGCCGGGCCTTGGCGAGGGCGAACTCCTCGCTGCTCAGGGAGCCTTCGCGGTGCAGCACGGCGAGGCGCTCCAGCTCCCGGGCGAGGACGGACGCGGCGTCCCGGGGCTGCTCGTCGGGCGGGCGGACGGCGAACTCGGCGTCGCCCGGGGCCAGCGGGTCGTAGCGGACGGTCACCCGGTCGCCGACCTGCGGCAGGGCGTAGGAGGGGAACTCGCCCGCCCGGGTGGCCTCGTGGTCCTCGCCCTTGAGGGTCCGGTACCGCACGGTGAGCCGCAGGCCGGTCCGGTGGGCGGCGGTGGCGGGCGTTCCCGCGAGCGCGGTGACGGTGCCGGGGACGGTCGCGCCGTGCTCGACCAGCCGCCGGTTGAGGAGACGGGCCCGGCGGTGCACCGCGGTCTCGCGCGCCACCCGCCGTTCCGCGGGGACGCCCACGAGGAGGGCGAACAGGGCCAGCACGGTGATCGGGATCAGCAGCCAGGGGTGCGTGGTCCCGTCGGCGGGGTAGGCGCCGGCCAGGGTCAGCAGGAACCAGAGCGGGAAGGTCAGGCCGGCCGACATGCGACGGCAGCGGTCGTTCTCGTCGGCGCTGTTGACCAGGCCAGCCACGCACAGCATGGCGGCCAGCCAGAGCATCAGGCCGCCGACGAGCTGCAGCGCCATGGTGTCGGGGTTGCAGCCCGTCTCGTGACCGCACGGGTCCGAGGCGAGCACCCGCAGCAGTCCGGTCGTGCCGAGCCAGCCGGCCCCCGCGGCGAAGCAGCACATGAGGATGACGGCGAGCAGACGTGGGCCGGTGATCCGGCGTTCGATCGTCATCCGTGAAGGCTAGTTCGGCTTGGGCGTCGGCCAGGTGGACGGTTCCTTTCTGCGGGGGAAAGCAGCCGTGGCGCGGGGGTGTCGTGCGAGTGGCGGCCCGCGGGGCCGGCGGTCAACGGTGCTCGTCCACCGGGGCGCGTCCGAGCAACTGGGCCTTGGCGAGGGCGAATTCGGCTGCGTCCAGGGCGCCTTGGCGGTGCAGGGCGGTGAGGCGCTCCAGGCCGTCGACGATCTCGGGGGCGGCTCCGGCGGCCGGGGCGGGCGCGGGGACGGCGTCGGCGGGGGCGGGGGCGGGGCCGGTGACGGTGGCCCTGGCCACCGCCGGATCGGCCGGGTCGTAACGGACCTCGGCGGGGCTGCCGCGGAGCGGGGCGCCGGCACCGGGCCCGGGGAAGGTGCCGGTCACGGTGGTGGTGTGGACGGTGCCGGCGGCGGTGAACTCGACGGTCAGGAGCAGCACCGGATCCCCGTCCTGGAGGCTGCCGTCGCCGCCGACGGCGACCACCACACCGGGGACGGTGACGCCGAACTCGGCCAGTCGGTGCTCCTGTTCGGCCTTGCGGTGCTGTTCCAGCCGTGCGGTGCGCCACCGCCGGGCGGCGAACCGGTCGAGCCCGGCCGTGGCCAGGGCGAGCGGGGCGACCGGGGCGAGCGGCCACGGGTGGAAGGTGTTGTTCGCGAAGGAGGCGCCGGCCAGTCCGAGGGCGAGGCAGCCGAGCAGCACGCCGCGGTCGGAGGTGGCCGAGTCGCCGTCCAGCGGGCCGTCGCCGTGCGCGGTGGTGGCGGTGCCGACCAGGGCCGCCAGCCAGCCCAGGATGCCACCGGCGAGGTGGACGGCGACGCCGATGCCGCCGCAGGACTGCTCGGGTCCGCAGGCGTCCTCGCCGAAGGCCCGGACGAACCCGGTGCCGGTGATCCAGCCGGCCGACGCGGTGCCGATGGCGAGCACGACCAGTCCGAGGAGCCGACCGTTGCTCAGGCGCGGCCCGAGGGGCACGAGTTGATCGTTGGCCATGGCCCGGAGTCTAGGCCTTCCGGGTGAAGGGGCGGGTGGTGCGGAGGTGGCCGGATCAGCTCGCCGGGAAGTCGAAGCGGTAGCCCTGGGCGGCCAGCCAGGGCAGCAGTTGCCGGAGGGCGGCCACGGTCTGGCCGCGGTCGCCGCCGCCGTCGTGGAGCAGGACGACGCCGCCGGGCTTGAGCTGCGACTGGACGGCGGAGACGATCGCGGCCGTCCCGGGGCGGGACCAGTCGCGGGGGTCGACCGACCAGCCGAGCGGGCGGAGGCCGTTGTCGGCGGCTATCCGCTGGTTGTCCTCGGTGAACGCGCCGCCGGGGGCGCGGAACCAGCCGACCGCGGTGCCCGGCCCGCCCGCCCGGACGATCGCCGTCTCGGCGTCGACGATCTGGTGGACGGCCTGCTCGTGGGAGAGCGCGGCGAAGGGCTGGGGGTGGTCGACACTGTGGTCGCAGAGCCGGTGTCCGGCCGCGACGATCCGCCGGACGGTGGCCGGGCCGGCGGCGGCCTGCTTGCCGACCAGGCAGAACGTCGCCTTGGCGTGGTACTGGGCGAGCAGGTCCAGGACCTGGCCGGTGGCCGGGCCGGGGCCGTCGTCGAAGGTGAGCGCGACCGTCCGGCCGCCGGACGCGGTGGAGCGGACGACCGAGGTGGGGACCCCGGTGGAGGGGGCCGGGGGCGCCGGTGGCCTGGGCGTGGCGGTGGTGGACTTGCCGGGGCCGGGCGTCGAGGGTCCGGCGGTGCCGGGCTTCGGCGGGGTGGGCTTCGGTGCGGGCGGCGTGCTCGGCGCGCTCGGCGTGGTGGGCCCGGTCGGCGGCAGGGTGGCCGACGGTGTGCCGGGCACCGGGGCCGCGGAGGACGGCGAACCCGACGACGGCGTACCGGAGGACGGCGTACCGGGCGACGGCGTACCCGACGGGGAGACCGGGGAGGAGGCCGACGGGGCCGGCGGGGACGCGGCGGTGGTCGTGCTCGGCTGGGGCTGGAGCGCGCCGCTGGCGGTGCCGCAGGCGGCCAGGGCCAGTGAGGCGGCGAGCGCGGCGCAGCCTGCGACGAGTCGTCGGCGGTGCCGGGCGGGGGACGAGGGGCGCGGCGGGGCGGTGTGCTCCGGCATGGCGGCGGCTCCTGAGGTGCAGAGGCGGATGCCGATCCTCGGTCAGGATGACTGTCCGGTAAGACGCCCGCGGCCCCGGCCGGGTTGCACCGCCCGCCGCCCGCCCGCCGTTCAGCGCCACGGCCCGGGGCGCCTGCGCCCCGCCCGCCGCCGCGTCAGAACGGGTACCAGCGCACCTCCGTCGCTCCCGCGCGCAGCGAGTCCACCCGGCGGCGGAACTCGGCGAGCGCGGCCGGGTTGCCCGGCACCTGCTGGGCGACCCAGGAGGCGCTGGCCGTCTCGCGCGCCCCGCGCAGCACCGCGAAGCCGGACCACTCGCGCACGTCCCAGCCGTACGCGTCGGTGAACGCCCGGTACTCCTCGCCGGGGACGCCGTACCGGTCGTGGCTGAGCGCCAGGACCACCAGGTCGTGCTCGCGCAGGTCGCGGGAGAGGGTCTCCAGGTCGAGCAGGACGGGTCCGTCCGGGCCGACGTGGACGTTGCGCGGGAGCGCGTCGCCGTGGATCACCCCGGTCGGCAGGTGCGGGACGAGGTCGGGCAGGGCGGCGGCGAAGGAGTCCCGGCGCTGCCGCAGGAAGGCGGCGTCGGCCGGGTCGACGTGCCCGTCGGCGGAGTCGAGCCAGCGTTCGACGGGGGTGAGCAGGTCGCGCCGGGGGAGCGGGAAGGGCGGGTCGGGCAGCCGGTGCAGGGCGTCCAGCAGCGGCGCGAGGTCGACCGGCCGGGCGGGCCGTACGGCGGGCGGGAGCCGGTGCCAGAAGGTGACGGGGTGCCCGTGGGTGAACCGGGGTTCGGCGGGCAGTGCGTCGTACGGGCGGACCACCGGGATGCCCCGGCCGGCGAGCCAGTCGGCGACGGCGAGTTCGCGCTGCGTGCGCTCGGAGAGTTCGGGGCCGCGGCCGACCTTGGCGACCACGGCCGGGTCGCCGAGGTCGAAGACGGCGTTCTCGCCGAGCGCGAGCAGCCGGGCGCCGTCGGGCGCGGGCAGGCCGGCGGACCGGCAGGCGTCGGTGAGGATCAGCCGGGCCCGGCCCTCGTCGAAGGGGAGCATGGGGGGTCCGTTCCGTGGTGGGGGGAGACGGCGATCATTCTGGCAAACGGGTGCCGGGCCCCGCGTGTCGCGGGGCCCGGCGGGTCGTGGGGTCCGAGGGGAAGGTCAGACCCCGACCCGGCGGTGCCGGGCCTGGGCGGCCGGCTCGGGGGCCGGCGGGCCGGTCACCGCGTCGGGGGCGCCGACCGGCGGGAAGGTCTCGCCGTGCGAGAGGTTCGGCAGCCAGCCGAGCCAGCGGGGCAGGTACCAGTTGTGGTCGCCGAGCAGGGTCATCACCGCGGGCAGCAGTACGGCGCGGATGATCGTGGCGTCGATCAGCACGGCGACCGCGAGGCCGACGCCCATCTGCTTCATCGCCTGCATGGAGAGGGTGCCGAAGACCGCGAACACCGCCACCATGATCACCGCGGCGCTGGTGACGACCCCGGCCGTGGAGCGGATGCCGTGGGCGATGGCGGCGCGGGTCGGCATGCCCCGGTCGTGGCCCTCCTTGATCCGGGAGACCACGAAGACGTGGTAGTCCATCGAGAGGCCGAAGAGGATCACGAAGAGGAAGAGCGGCACCCAGGACTCGACCGCGCCGACCCCGGCCGTGCCGAGCAGCGAGGCGCCGACGCCGTGCTGGAAGACCAGGGTGAGCACGCCGTACGCGGCGCCGACCGAGAGCAGGTTGAGCACCACGGCGGTGCCGGCGACGGCCAGCGAGCGGAACGAGGTGAGCATCAGGGCGAAGGCGAAGGCGACCACGAAGCCGAAGACCAGGGGCATCGAGCCGGTCATCTTGGCGTTGAAGTCGTAGGAGCCGGCGGTGCGGCCGGTGACGGGCGCCTCGGTGCCGGGCACCTTGAGGACGGTGGCGGGCACCAGTTCCTCGCGGAGGGTCTTGAGCGCGCCGTTGCTGACGTCGTCGTTGCCGGTGCCGTTGAGCGGGATGTCGACGGTGGCGACGTTCTGCCGGGCGTGGACGGTGACGTCCACCGGGCCGTGCATCCTCCCGCTGGCCAGGGCCTTCGCCTTGAGGTCGGCGATCGCGGCGGTCATCGCGGGGGAGTCGATGTCGTCGGACTTGATGACGACCGAGGCGGGGGCGGGGCTGCCGGGGAAGGCGGCCTCGATCTTCTGCGAGACGGAGACCAGCCGGTTGCCCTCGGGCAGCTGCTGCTGGAAGGTGAGGTTGGCGGTGTGCATGGTCAGCAGCGGCGCGGACAGGCCGAGCAGGACGGCGCCGGCGAGCACGGTGGCGGCCAGCGGGCGGCGCAGCACGGGGGTGAGGACGGCGTTCCAGAACCGGCCGCCGGTGGTGGCGGCGTCGGCGCTGCGGAGCTTGCGGAGGAGGGGGACGCGGCCCCTGTCGACCTTGTCGCCGAGCATGGACAGCAGGGCGGGCAGCACGGTGAGCGAGCCGAGCACGGCGGTGACCACGACCACGATGGTGGCGTAGGCCATGGCCTGGAACTCGGCGATGCCGGTGAGGAACATGCCGGCCATGGCGACCACCACGGTGACGCCGGAGACCAGCACGGCCCGGCCGCTGGTGGCGGCGGCGACCTTCAGGGCGGTGTCCAGGTCGCGCCCGGCGGCCCGCTCCTCGCGCTCGCGGCGCAGGTAGAAGAGGCAGTAGTCGACGCCGACGGCGAGGCCGACCAGCAGCATCACCGAGCTGGCGTTGTTGCTGGTGTGCAGGAGTCCGCTGCTGAGGGCGACCAGTCCGCCGGCCGCGATGAAGGCGGTGATGGCGAGGACGACCGGCAGGACGGCGGCGACCAGTGCGCCGAAGGCGATCAGCAGGATGCCGAGGGCGAGCGGGACGGCCGTCCACTCGGCGCGGGCGAAGTCGTCGCTGAACTGTTCGTCGATCCACTTGCCGGAGCTGGCGTCGCCGAGTTCGACCACGGTGAGGTCGGGGTGCTGCTTCTGTACGGCGTCGACGGCGGCCATCACCGCGGTGACGTTCTCGGCGGCCTCGTCGTGGTCGCCCTTGACGGTGAGCTGGACGAGGACGGAGCGGCCGTCGGCGGAGATCGCCTTCGTGTCGTACGGGGAGCGGATGTCGGAGGCCTTGCCGGTGCCGCCGACGTCCTTGATCACCTGCTCGACGGTGGCCTTGAAGGCGGGGGCGTCGGACGTCAGGGAGGCGCTCTGGATCAGCACGGTCTCGCTGGCGGGGGACTTGAGGCCGGCGTCGTCGAGGATCTTCGCGGCCCGGGAGACCTGGCCGGGCATCGCCTCGGACTCCTTGATCTCGGTGCTTCCGTGCAGGCCGCCGAGGAACGCGGTGGCGACGACGAAGAGCAGCCAGCCGAAGACGGCCGTCCTTCTGTGCCGGGCGCTCCAGGCGCCCATCGCGGCGGCCATGCCGAGCTTGGTCTTCACGGGGTCCCCCTGGGAGAGCGGCCGGTGCCCTGACGAGGGGTGCGGCCGGGTGTGCGGCGGTGGTCCGCCGCCGGATTCGGGCGCCGGCTGCGGATCCGGCGTCGCAATCGACAGTAGGGAAGCCGGGGTTGACGGAGTATCCGGCTGGCGGGGGAGTCTTCCCTGTGGTCTTCCTCGGGGGAGGGGTGGGGTTTTCCCTACCAGGGAACCCTGAGTTCTCCTCCCTGCGGGTAGGTAAAAAGTCCACCCTGAGGGGGAGCGGTCTCCACCCCGAGCACGAGGGAATAGGCATCGTGCGCGCGCGAAAATAGGCCAGGGTCGTCGTTCGGCGGCCTCAGGGGGAATCGGCTACAGGGTTACGGGGGTTGCTTGCCGGTCGGCAAGCAAGCGGTCGTAGGATGATGCCCTCTGACTACTTACCTGCCGACCGGCTAGGTGCTGTGCCCCCGCACGGCCCCGGGCCGGTCTCGATCCGTCGCCCGGCGTCCCGTCCCCCAAGGGCTGCGGTGAACCATGCCCAGGAGGCATTACGAGCATGTTCCACCGACTAGGACATTTCGTCGTCCGTCGCGCCTGGTGGGTGATCGCGGCCTGGGTCGTCGCGATGATCGCCATCGCCGCGTCGGCCCCGAAGATCACCGCCCAGACCGACGAGGCCTCGTTCCTCCCCAAGCACTACGAGTCCATCCAGGCCTCGGTGCTCCAGGAGAAGGCGTTCCCGGCCAGCTTCACGCCGTCCGCGCTCGCGCTCTTCGAGCGCAACGACGGTGCCCCGATGGACGCGTCCGACAAGGACGCCATGGCCAAGATCGTCCAGGGGCTCACCGACAAGAAGATCGAGCACGTCGAGAAGATCATCCCGGCCGGCGAGCAGTCGACGTCCAAGGACGGCAAGTACGCGCTGGCCCCGATCGCCATCGACAAGGCCACCCAGCAGTCCGACGAGTTCGGCGAGACCGCCAAGAAGCTCCGTGACGAGGGCAAGGCGCTCGCCTCCGGGACCAACGTCAAGTTCCAGCTGGGCGGCGCCGCCGCGCAGGCGCTCGACCAGAAGGAGTCCTCCGGCGCGGCCGACGCCGTGATCGCGCTGGCCACCCTGGTCCTGGTCGTGATCATCGTCGGGATCATCTTCCGCAGCGTCCTCGCCGGGCTGCTGCCGATCGTGGTCTCGCTGATCATCGCCATGCCGGCGGCCAACGGCCTGATCGCCTACGCCACCAAGGCGTTCAACCTGGAGAGCACACCGGTCCTGTCGGCGATCCTGATCGTCGTCGTGCTCGGCGTCGGCACCGACTACTTCCTCTTCCTGGCGTTCCGCTACCGGGAGCGGCTGCGAGCCGGCGACGACCGCAAGGAGGCCGTCGCCAACGCGGTCGGCCGGGTCGGCGAGGCCATCGCCTCCGCGGCCGGCGCGGTCACCGTCGCCTTCGCGGTGCTGATCCTCTCCAGCCTCGGCATGTTCAAGGCGCTCGGCCCGGCCCTGGCCATCGCCGTCGTCGTCACCGCCTTCGCCTCGCTCACCCTGGCCCCGGCCCTGCTCGCCGTCATCCCGGCGCGCGCCGTCTTCTGGCCCGGCAAGAAGTGGATGAACGAGCCGAAGGACGCCCGCTTCCTCGCCCTCGGCCGCATGGTGCAGAAGCGCCCCGCCCTGGTCGCGGTGGCCTCCGGCGGCGTGCTGCTGGCCCTCTCGGCCGGCGCCCTCGGCTACAACGGCACCTTCGACCTCGCGGGCAGCTCCATGCCCAAGGACAAGGAGTCGATGGTCGTCCAGGACAAGCTGGTCAACGGCTTCTCGGCCGGCGCCGCCGACCCGAGCCACGTCTACCTGACCAGCAAGAGCGGCGGCAAGCTCGACCCGGCCGCGTTCGACGGCTACGCCGCCAAGCTCGGCGCGGTCCCCGGGGTGGCCAGCGCCGCGCCGAAGCCCCAGGTCAGCGAGGACGGCACGACGGCGGACTTCACCGTCCTGCTCAAGAACGAGCCGTCCAGCAACGAGGCGATCGAGACCCTCACCGAGCTGCGCGACGTCGCCCACGCACAGGTGCCGAGCGGCACCGAGGCCAAGGTCGGCGGCCTGACCGCCGTCTACAAGGACATCAACCTGGCGATGAGCCACGACTACAAGCTGGTGTTCCCGATCGCGGGTCTGCTGATCCTGCTGATCCTCGGACTCCAGCTGCGCAGCGTGGTCGCCCCCTGGTACCTGATGGCCTCGGTCGGCCTCGGCTTCACCGCCACCCTCGGCTCGTCCACCCTGCTGTTCCAGAACATCAAGGGCGAGCACGGCATCATGTTCATGCTGCCGATCCTGATCTACCTCTTCGTGGTGGCGATCGGGACCGACTACAACATCCTGATCATCGCCCGACTCCGCGAGGAGGCCCGCGAGGGCCGCTCCCCGCGCGAGGCGGCCCGGGAGGCGCTGCGCCACGGCGGTCCGACCGTCGCGGCGGCCGGCTTCATCCTGGCGGCGTCGTTCGGGACGTTCATGCTCGCGGGCAACATCTTCATGCTGGAGTTCGGCTTCGCGATGGCCTTCGGCATCATCCTGGCCGCCTTCGTGATGGCGATGTTCTTCACCCCGGCGCTCACCGCGCTGGTCGGCCGGGCGGCCTGGTGGCCCGGCCACGGCGGCGACCCGGGCGCCGGCCACGACGGCCACGCCCCGGTGGGCGGTCCGCACGGTGCGCACGGCCTGCCGGAGACGGCCGGACGGCGCTGACCGGACGGTCACCCGGTGCGCACGGCGCAGCACGCACGGCGTGCGCGCACGGGCACCACGCACGACGCACGCGGCGTCCGCTCAGGCGGGCGCCGCGTGCGGCGTTGACGGCCGGCTGCCCCTTTCCCAGGGGCTGCAAACGTGATCTGTCGGGCAGAAAATCCCCGGTCAATCGGGGTGCGCCCGTGCTACAGTCGACCCAGTTGCAGTTTTGGTTCCCATGAACGCTTGTGTGCGCCTGCTGGTCCCAACCAACAGGCGCATTTGTTTTGTCCGGTGTTTCAGTCTCCGGATGGGGATCGCGGCTACACGGGGTCCACGAGGTGTGGGCTCCGATGCCCCAGTTAGAGGAGACGGTTATGGCTACCGGCACCGTGAAGTGGTTCAACAGCGAAAAGGGCTTCGGCTTCATCGAGCAGGAGACCGGCGGCCCGGACGTGTTCGCCCACTACTCGAACATCGTCGCCCAGGGCTTCCGCGAGCTGGTCGAGGGTCAGAAGGTCGAGTTCGACGTGACCCAGGGCCAGAAGGGCCCGCAGGCCGAGAACATCCGCGTCATCTGAGTCCGGCTTCCGAGCTGACTCGCGATCTCGCGTAGCGAGGGCCCGTACCGCACGGTGCGGGCCCTCGTCCATGCCGCCGAACGGCCGGGGCGGCGCACTCCTTTCCCGACGGCCGGGCAGCCCCCTGAAAGGGGCTGTTGACCGACGGACGGAGAACCCGTGACCACCCCTGCCCAGCCGCCCCGCGACGGCGGTCGCACCCGCAAGCCCCGCAACGCCGGCGGCAGCAGCCGCTCCGGCGGCGCCCCGCGCACCGGCGCGCCCCGCACCGAGGGCGCCCGCTCCGGCGGACCCCGCGGCGGCGGCGCCCCCCGCACCCCGCGCCGCAACGCGCCCCGGGTCGCCGAGGCCGCCGACTTCACCGTCGTCGAGGGCACCCCGGCCCGGCCCCCGGCGGCGAGCTTCGCCGAGCTGGAGCTGCCCAAGGGCATCCTGAGCGCGCTCACCCGCGAGGGCGTCACCGAGCCGTTCCCGATCCAGGCGGCCACCCTGCCCGACTCGATCGCCGGCCGCGACGTGCTCGGTCGCGGCCGCACCGGCTCCGGCAAGACCCTCGCCTTCGGCCTTCCGGTGCTCGCCCGCACCGCCGGCAAGCGCGCCGATGCCCGCCACCCGCTGGCGCTCGTCCTGACGCCGACCCGCGAGCTGGCCCAGCAGGTGACCGAGGCGCTCACGCCGTACGCCACCGCGGTCAACCTGCGGATCGCCACCGTCGTCGGCGGCATGTCGATCACCCGGCAGGCCAACGCCGTCCGGCGCGGCGCCGAGGTCCTGGTCGCCACCCCCGGCCGGCTGGACGACCTGATCGGCCGAGGTGACGTCAACCTCTCCGACGTCGCGATCACCGTGCTGGACGAGGCCGACCAGATGGCCGACATGGGCTTCCTGCCGCAGGTCACCAAGCTGCTGGAGCAGGTCGCCGAGGGCGGGCAGCGGATGCTGTTCTCCGCCACCCTGGACCGCAACGTCGACCGCCTGGTCAAGCGCTTCCTGACCGACCCGGTGACCCACTCGGTGGACCCCTCGGCCGGCGCCGTGACCACCATGGACCACCACCTGCTCCAGCTGGAGCAGGCCGACAAGGCCTCCGCCGCCGCCCACATCGCCTCCCGCGAGGGGCGCGTGATCATGTTCGTGCACACCAAGCACGGTGCGGACCGCCTCGCCAAGCAGCTGCTCGCCACCGGTGTGAAGGCCGCCGCCCTGCACGGCGGCAAGTCCCAGCCGCAGCGCAACCGGGTGCTCGACCAGTTCCGCGACGGCCTCGTCACCGCGCTGATCGCCACCAACGTCGCCGCCCGCGGCATCCACATCGACGGCCTCGACCTGGTCGTCAACGTCGACCCGCCGATCGACCACAAGGACTACCTGCACCGCGGCGGCCGCACCGCCCGGGCCGGCGAGTCCGGCACCGTGGTCACCCTGGTCCTGCCGGACCAGCGCCGCGAGGTCAACCGGCTGATGACGGTGGCCGGCATCCGCCCGACCACCACCAGGATCCGCCCCGGCGACGCCGAGCTGACCCGGATCACCGGCGCCCGCACTCCCAGCGGCGTCCCGGTCACCCTGGCCGTGCCCGTCCCGGCGGCCGCGCCCGCGGCCGAGGGCAAGTCCTCCGCCGCCCCGCGCCGCCGTCCCGGCAAGCGTTCCGCGCTGCCCGCCGACGTCGACATGAACGGCAACCCGCGCCGCCCCCGGCCGAAGCAGCGCCTCGGCGCCGGCGCCTCCGGCTCCGGTGGCGGCCAGGGCGGCCAGGGCGGCGGCGGCTCCCGCCAGGCGGCCGGCTTCATCGGCCGCTCCTCCGGCCGGGCCAAGCCCGGCAGCGGCGCCAAGTCCGGCTCCAACTACGGCACCGGCCGGCAGCGCCGCCAGGCCGACTGACCGACCCGGTCGCGAACGGCCCGGGCACGACGCCCGGTCACGAACGGCCCGGCTCCCCTCCGCGGGGGAGCCGGGCCGTTCGGCGTTCCCCCCGGGGGGGGAGGAAGTCCGCGAGGACACGTTGACGCCGGGCGGTCGATCCCCCAGGCTGGCCGGCGGCCCCGGAGAATCTGTCGACCAGTCAACTCGACCGACAAGGTGTCGAGTTGGAAGTTCCCGCGGCCCGGAAGGGATCCTTCGATGCGTCGTGCCCCGACCCTGCTCGCGGCTCTCCTCCTGGCGGTGGCCGCCGCCCTCGCCGCGCCTTCGGCCGCCCTCGCCGCGCCTTCGGCCGCCCTCGCCTCCGCTCCCGGAGCGCCTGCGGCGGCCGCCTCCGCTCCGGAGGCCCCCGCGGCCTCCCCGGCCTCCGCGCCCGCCGGCTGCCGCACCTATGCCGTCATCGGCGAACCGAGGCAGTTCGGGGAGTGCACCGGGATCGACCCGCTCCAGACCTGGACACTCCAGGCCCGCTGCGCGTGGACCCTCAACGGCCGGGTCTACGAGTTCTACGTCAACAGCTCGGTGATCGTCGGCAACACCGCCACCTCCGTGGAGTGCAGTCCGGGCCACTTCGTCGACGTGCGGATCCTCCTCGGCTACCTCCTGCCGCCGGAGCAGGCCGGTCCGGTCCTCCCGCCGGGCCGGATCACCGGACTCGCGGGCAAGTGCATGGAACTCCGGAACGGCAGCCCCGAGGACGGGACGAAGGTGCAGATCGGCGACTGCACCGGCGCGGCCGGCCAGATCTGGCGGCTGCCCGTCGGCGGAACCGTCAAGGCGCTGGGCAAGTGCATGGACGCGGCCGGCGGCGGTACGGCCAACGGCACCAAGGTGCAGCTCCTCCTCTGCAACGGCACCGCCGCCCAGGTGTGGTACCGGCAGCCGGACGGCCAGTTCGTCAACCCGCAGTCCAACCGGTGCCTGACCGTCCCGGGGGCCGACCCGACCAACGGCAACCAGCTGGTGCTCTGGGACTGCACGGGCGGAGCCAACCAGCTCTGGTCCCTGCCCTCCTGACGGGTGCGCGGATCCCGCGTCCCGGCCGGTCCGCTCGGTCCGCTTGGTCCGACCGGTCCGCTCGGTCCGATGTCCGGTGACGCGGGCAAACGCGTCGACGTGCAGGGAGGGGCGGGCGCGGACCGCACGCCCGTCCGGGCCCTCGCGCGCGACGGCACGAACGGCCGGAACCGCAACGGCCCGGAGGACCGGAACCGGCACGTCCCCGCCTGGCGGACGGAAGGGGCTCCGGGGGAGCGCTTTCCGGACGGATCGCCCGGGCCGCCGGGCCCGGTCCGGCTGCGGCCCGGCCCCGGCGCGGCCGCTGGTCCCGGGTGGTCCGTCCACCCCGGGGCCGGTGCCGCTCCGTGGACGGAGGGTTGGCGGATACCGGACGGCGGCCATTGACGGCCGCCGTGACCCGGCTGAGGCTTTCACGCAACCCGCACAACTGCCGCACCGTCAGAACACCGCTGCGGCAGGAGTGTCGATCCGGCCCACCCGTCTCCGGAAGGACCTTCCGATGCGTCGTACCGCCGCCCTGCTGTCCAGCGCCGCCCTCCTCGGCGCGGCCGCCTCGCTCGCCTCACCGGCCTCCGCCGCCCAGGCCGCCGGGGGCTGTTCCGCCTACGTCGCGGGCTGGAACGCCTACGGCCAGTGTTCCGGCATCGACCCGCTGCAGACCTGGTGGGTCAGCGCCACCTGTGAGTGGTGGAACGCCGACCACACCGCGCGGTTCTCCCGGCCCGCCGTCGGCGGCGTGGTCGTCGGCGACGGCGTCGCGGTCGCCTCCTGCAGCGTCAACGACACCGTCCTCTTCCCGCAGGTCGCCTTCGGCGGCAAGCTCCCGCCCCAGCCCGCCGGCCCGGTCGGCCCGATCACCGGCTACCTGGGCAAGTGCGTGGACGTGAAGGGCGCCAGCAGCAACGACCGCACCCCGGTGCAGATCTACGACTGCAACGGCACCAACGCCCAGCAGTGGAAGGTCGCGGTGGACGGCACCATCCGGGCGTTCAACAAGTGCATGGACGTCACCGGCGCCGGCACCGCCAACGGCACCAAGGTCCAGCTGTACACCTGCAACGGCACCGGTGCCCAGCAGTGGCAGGTCCGGGCCGACGGCTCGATCCTCAACCCGGCGTCCGGCCGCTGCCTGGACAACCTCGGCTTCGTCGCCACCAACGGCAACCAGCTCGGCATCTGGGACTGCAACGGCGCCGAGAACCAGGTCTGGCACGTCCCCGCCTGATCCGCACCGCACCCGCCGGCACCGGGGCGGCGCGGGCACCTCCGACCGGAGGCGCCCGCGCCGCCCCTTCGCGTGTCCGGGGCCGTCCCGAAGCCGGATCCTAGGGTCCCGGGCGTCCGGCGGGTCCGCCGGACCCGCCGAGGACGCCGTGGGCGAGGGCGGCGAGGCCGGCGGTGATCCGGTCCGGGGTGAGCCCGCCGTCGCGCTGGTGGCGGAAGAGCTCGGGGGCGAGCGGTGCGAGGAGCTGGTCGGCGAGGGTCTCCGGGTCCGCCAGGCCCGCCTGCCGGGCGAGGTGGGCGACGTGCAGCCGCCAGAACGCGTAGGCGCCGGTCCGGTAGCGGGCGAGGCCGGTCTCCGCGCCGAGGACCAGGTGGACGTGGGTCTCCAGCAGCCCGACCATCGCCCCGTAGAAGGCGGCCAGTCGTTCGGCCGGGGCCGGCGGTGCCCCGCCCGTCCCGCCGCCCGCCGCGTCGCCCGGGCCGAGCGGCGGGGCGCCGCGCAGCACCTGTTCCTGGAGGGCCCGTTCGTGCTCGTCGAGGAGGGCGCGGGCGATCGACGCGCGGTCCGGGTAGCGGCGGTAGAGGGTGCCGCGGCCGATGCCGGCGGCCCTGGCGATGTCGTCCATGGTGACGGCGGCCGGGTCGTCCGCCGCGAAGAGCCGCTCGGCGGCGGCGAGGACCTTGGCCCGGTTGCGGGCGGCGTCGGCCCGCTCGCGGGGCGGGGGGCCGTCGGCCATCGGGAGTTCCGTCATGGCCTCACCGTAGAACGAAGTGGACAGCTGGTCCACTTCGTTCTACGGTGGGTCCCGGGCTAAGCGGACAGTGTGTCCACTTGATCTCCCGCCTGATGTCCCGTCCTCGCCGCACCCGTCTCCGCCTGGGGGTTCACCATGTCCCGACTCCTGCACCTCGACAGCAGCGCGCGCTCCGACTCCTTCACCCGCCGCCTCGGCGAAGCCTTCGCGGACTCCTGGCGGGCGGGCGGCGGCGAGGTCGTCCACCGCGACCTCGCCGCCGACCCGCCGCCGCCGATCCGCGAGGGCTGGACCCGGATCTGCGACACCCTGCTGCGCGAGGGCATCACCGAGATCGACGACTACTCCGAAGCCGTCCGCACCGAGCGGGAACGGGAGGCCTGGGCGGTCGTCCGGCCGCTGCTCGACGAACTCGTCGCGGCGGACGCGGTGCTGATCGGCGCGCCGATGTACAACTTCGGCATACCCGCCGCGCTCAAGGCCTGGATCGACCAGGTGACCTTCCCCAAGATGGTCCTCGCGCCCCGCAGGTTCGTGGTCGTCGCCGCCCGCGGTGGCGCCTACGGGCCCGGCACCCCCCGCGAGCCCTACGACCACAACGGCCGCTACCTGCTCGACTTCGTCCGCGGCCACTACGCGGTCGAGGACGGCGAGGTCATCGCCGCCGAACTGGTCAACTCGCTGGTCGACCCCGCCCTGGCCGGCCGGACCGCCCAGCACCGGGAGTCGGCCGCCGACGCCCTCCGCCGGGCCCGGGAGCGCGGCGCCGAGCTGGTCGGCCACCGCATCCCGAGGGAGGGCTGACGCCGTGCCGTGGATCTGGCTGCTGCTGGCGGGAGCGGTGGAGATCGCCTGGGCGCAGTCCATCAAGCCCACCGACGGGTTCACCCGGCTCCCGCAGACCCTGCTCTGCCTCGTCCTGATGTGCGGCGCGGTCTACCTGCTCTCGCGCGCCCTCCAGGACCTCCCGGTCGGCACCTCGTACGCCGTGTTCACCGGCATCGGCACCGTCGGCGCCGTTCTGACCGGAGTGGTGCTGCGCCACGAGACGCCGTCCCCGGTGGCCCTCGCCGGTCTCGCCCTGATCACCGCGGGCCTGGTCACCGTCCACCTCGGGACCGCCGACTGACCCGTCGCGCCGGGTTCACGGGGGCCCGGCGCGACAGGTCCCGCCCCCGGTGCGATGTTGGTGGCGTGTAGTCGAATGTACAGAACCACCATCGATACGACGGAGGCGCCAAGAATGCCGGGTGCTGGATCGACACCGTGCGGCGGCGGACGGCCCTCGGCGGTCGGCATCGCAGCGCCTCGGCCGTCGACCTCGTGATCGCGGCGACGGCGGCGCACCACGGGCTCACCGTTCTGCACGACGACGCCGACTACCGGACCGTGGCCGGGTACGCTCCGGAGCTCGGCGAGCACAGCAACCTGGACCACTCCTGATTGCGGAGCCCCCGGCGAGGCCGGGGGCTCCGCAATCAGGCGGTCAGGGCCGGGGCGGTGCGGAGTTCCGTCAGGGCCGCGTCGTAGCGGGTGAGCAGGAGGCGGGCGATCTCGGGGGCGGCGCCGAGGACCTCGGCGAGGAGGTCGGCTCCGGCGTCGGCGGCGGCCCCGGCGATGCGGTCGGGGAGCCGGCCGGGGGCGAGCAGGTAGGGGGCGACGGCGGTCCGCCGGACGCCGGCGCGGCGCAGCGCGGCGAGGGCGTCGGGGACGCGGGGGCCCTCGGCCGAGGCGTAGGCGACCTCGACGGCGGCCCAGCCGCGGGTGCGGCGCCATTGCGCGGCGACGGCTCGCGTCGCGGCGTCGGCGGCCGGGTCGGAGGAGCCGGCGGCGGCCAGGACGACACCCGTGCGGGCCCGGACGGCCGCGGAGGCGAGCTCGGGACCGGCCTCCGCGAGGCGGCGGTCGAGGGCGGCCAGCAGCAGCGGGGACGGGCCGAGGACATCGGCCGTCGGCAGCGTGGCGCCGGCCGCGCGCAGGGCGGCGGGGATGTCGTTCTTGGCGTGGAAGGCCCGGTTGAGGAGCAGCGGCACGGCCACCGCGGCGGAGCCCAGCCGGGAGACCACCTGCGGGATCCGCGGCGCGCAGTGGTCGAGGTACGCGGTGGCGACGTCGAGGCCGGGGCGCAGCGCGCGGACCCGGGCGACCAGGTCGGCGACGGTGGCGGCGTGCCGGGCGTCGCGGCTGCCGTGGGCGATCAGCAGCAGGGCGGGGCTGCCCGCCGCCACCGGGGTGGCGGGGGCGGCGGACAGCCGGCCTTCGTCCATGCGGAGCGGCCTTACTTGACGGCGGCCAGCAGGCCGCGGTTGCGCAGGACCCGGCGCTCGACCGGGGTGAAGACGAGCAGTTCGATGGCGATGCCGACGAACAGGATGAGGATGATGCCGAGCAGGACGCCGGCCATGTCGGAGAACTCGCGCTGGTTCTCCAGGTACCGGCCGAGGCCGAGGCCCAGGTCGGGGGAGGAGGCGACGAGCTCGGCGGCCATCAGCGAGCGCCAGGAGAACGCCCAGCCCTGCTTGAGGCCGGCCAGGTAGCCGGGCAGCGCGGCGGGGAGCAGGATGTGGCGGGCGCCGTTGAGGCCGGTGGCACCGAGGGTGCGGCCGGCCCGCAGGAACAGCGGCGGCACCTGGTCGATGCCGGCCACCAGGCCGTTGGCTATGGAGGGGACGGCACCGAGCAGGATGACGGCGTACATCATCGAGTCGTTGATGCCGAGCCAGATGACGGCGGCCGGGACCCAGGCGACGGAGGGCAGCGACTGGAGGCCGGAGAGGACCGGTCCGAGGGCGGCCCGGACGGGCTTGACCCGGGCGACGACCAGGCCGATCGGGGTGCCGATGGCGACGGCGACGACGAAGCCGGAGAGGCCGCGCCAGACGCTGGTCCAGATGATCGAGAACAGCGTGCCGGCGGACCACAGGTCCTGGGCGGCCCGTGCGACGTCGGCGGGGCTGGGCAGCTTGTAGGAGCTGGTCAGTTCGAGGCTGTAGGCGCCCTGCCAGAGGGCGAGTACCAGGAGCACGCCGAGCAGGGGCGGCAGCGCCTTCTGCCGCAGGGTGTCCGCGAGGGAGTTGCGCTGGGTGCTGACGGCGTCGAGCGCGTCGAGGCCGGCGCCCACGTCGGCGGTGTCGCCGCCCGGGGCCTTGTCCAGGATCGGCGTGGTGTCAGTGCTGGCCATGGCGGCGGATCTCCCCACGCAGTTCTTCGGTGATCTCGATGGACAGGTCGGCGACGCCGGAGGACTCGATCCGGCGGGGCTGCGGCAGGTCGATCCGCCACTCGCGGGCGACCCGGCCGGGGCGGGAGGAGAGCAGGACCACGCG